>DATKEA010000127.1:0-2290 GCA_035544615.1 Acidimicrobiia bacterium
GGGGATCGAGGTCGGCCACATCTTCAAGCTGGGCACCATGTACTCGGAGGCCTTCGGGGTCTATGTCCAGGATGAGGGGGGGAAGAGCCACCCCATCATCATGGGGTCCTATGGGATCGGCGTGGAGAGGGCCATGGCCGCGGTTGTGGAGGCGAGCCACGACGAGCACGGGATCATCTGGCCGGTGTCAGTGGCGCCCTATGAGGTGGTGGTCACCGTGGTCCGTCCCGACGACGCCGCCACCATGGCCAAGGCCGAGCAGCTCTATGAGGCCCTACAGGAGGCCGGCGTGGAGGTCTTGCTCGACGACCGCCCCGAGCGTCCCGGTGTCAAATTCGCCGACGCAGAGCTCATCGGCATCCCCTACCGAATCACCGTCGGCCCCAAGGGCGTCGCCGAGGACCGAGCCGAGTTGACCATCAGACGGGGGATGGAGAAGGAGGAGATCTCGTTCGCCGAGGTGGGCGGTTGGCTGGTCGATCGGGTCGAGACGGAACGGGCCGATATCGCTTAGCCGAGAAGAGTTGACCGGGCCGCAGGTAGCATTCCGGCATGGGGTTGGGGCGTCTTCCGAGATCGATAGCCGAGCTTGCCGAGATCGTCGCGCTCCCCGACGACTCTCAGGATGAACGACTCCGCAAGGCGACCTTCCTTCTCTCGGTGGGCGTCACGATCATCCTCGGATTGGTCTGGGCAGCGGCCTTCGGTTTCTTGGGCTACCGCCTGCCCGCGTCGGTGCCTCTCGCCTACAGCATCCTTGCCTCACTGAGCCTTGCTTTCTTCATTCGCACCAAGCGATACCCCCTGTTCCGGTCGATCCATCTCTCGCTGATGCTGATACTGCCGTTTCTGTTCCAGCTCAGCATGGGTGGATTCGTGGCCTCTGGCGCCATGGTCATGTGGTCGTTCATGGCTCCGATCGGGGCCCTGGTCCTGGCGGGAACCCGGCACGGGGTTCCGTGGTTCGTCGGCTTCGTCGCCCTGGTCGGCCTGTCCGGTTTCCTCGACCAGAGCATACCCGGGGTGGAGGTGTCTCAAGGGAGGGTGATCGCCTTCTTCGTGTTCAACATCTCGGCTCTGTCCGCGCTCGTCTACCTGCTCCTCCAGTACTTCATGCGCGGGCTGGAGCGGACCAGGGCCGCCCTCGAGCTGGAGCAGGAGAAGTCCGAGCGACTGCTGCTCAACGTCCTGCCCGAGCCGATCGCGAGACGCCTGATGGATGGGGAGGAACCGATAGCCGATGCCTTCTCCGAGGTGACGGTGCTTTTCGCCGATATCGTCGACTTCACCCAGATGTCCGACCGCCTGGCTCCCGAGCAGACGGTGCAGATGCTGAACGAGGTCTTCTCGGTCTTCGACCAGTTGGTGGAGCGCTGGGGTCTTGAGAAGATCAAGACCATTGGCGACGCCTACATGGCGGTGGCCGGGGTGCCCGTCTCCCGGCCGGACCACGCCGAGGCGGTGGCGGAGATGGCCCTTGCCATGCGGGAGGTGGCCGTGGCTCGCCACCTGGAGGTGCGGATCGGCATCGACAGCGGCCCGGTGGTCGCCGGGGTGATCGGGAGGAGAAAGTTCAGCTACGACCTGTGGGGAGACACCGTCAACACCGCCAGCCGCATGGAGTCGCACGGTCTCCCCGGTGAGATCCAGGTCACACCGAGGCTCTACCGGCGGCTCAGCGAGAAGTACCGCTTCCGGCCGCGGGGGCCCGTTGCGGTGAAAGGCAAGGGGGAGATGGAGCCCTACCTCCTCATGGGCCGGGCCGCGGATGTCATGGCCCAACCGACCCGAGGCCGATCGGTGGGATCCGACTGACCCGGCCGTTCGCCACCTCGTTGCGGTTCTTTTGGAGGCGAAAGGAGGCGCTAATGCCTTGGGACATCACGGTCGAGCTAGAGAACCGGCCAGGCACCCTCGCCGAGGTCGGTGAGGCAGCAGGAAACGCCGGAGTGAACCTGGACGGAGTCTGTGGCTTTCCCTGTGAGGGCGTCGGCATCATCCACCTCTTGGTCGACGATGCCGGTGCGGCGCGAGATGCGTTCGAATCTGCAGGGATCACCATCCGGGGCGAGCGGGAAGTGCTCGTCGCCGAGGTCACGGATCGTCCCGGTGCCGTGGGGAAGATCACCCGCCGCATGGCCGATGCCGACATCAACGTCGATCTGATCTACCTGGCCACCGAAACCCGCGTCGTGTTGGGTGTCGACAAGCTCGAGGAGGCTCGCGGTCTCATCTAGTGGCCCGGCGAAGACGAGCGGAATCCCCATTTTCGGGTGCCCGCGAATCTCCG
>DATKEA010000128.1:0-6891 GCA_035544615.1 Acidimicrobiia bacterium
GGGGACCTCCGAAAGGCCAGAGAAGGTAGTCGTGGCCACTCCCGATGCTGTTGCCCACCGCCACCAAGGCATCAGGGAACCCGGGCACCTCCCCTGAGACGCCGCGATCGGAGCTCTCTTCGGGCGGCTCGGTCACGGCGTCTGGTGCGACCGGAACGGATGCAGGAACCGCGATCAGGGTGCCCAACGCGAGCCCCAGCCCAAACCCGACAGAGGCGAGAACCCAACCAGGTCTGCCCCGCGGCCGAGTGCCGACCTCACGGACCCCGTCCTCGACGACCATGGATTCGGGCGCCATGTCCTAACGGTACGCCATCGCGCCGGTCCTATCGATGTGGTGCCTAGGTGAGATCACCAGTAGGGATCGACTATGGGCACGTCGTACCATGCGCTCTCCTGGTCAGCCTTCATGGGCTGGAAATGTCACGTGCGCGGTCGAGTCTTCGTTGATCTGAGTGACGGATGCGCGATTTGGCTCTAGAGTCGGGGTGCGGTGCTGACTTCGTCGACACCGCTAAAGAACAACCGAGGAAGGAAAACATGAAAATCAAGAGAGGCCTCAAGCTACTTGCGCTCGTGGCCGTGCTGAGCCTGTTCATCGCTGCTTGCGGGGATGGCGGGGCAGACAGCACCACGACCACAGGTGCCGACGGCGACACCACGACGACTGCCGGCGACACTACGACGACCGGAGAAGGTGAAACTCCCGGGACGACGGACCCACCGGAGGAGGGTGAACTCGGCTCGGTGACGATCGGAGCCGGTGAGCCGGTCATCATCGCCTCTATTCAGACAATCTCCGGCGCCACGGCCAGCCTTGGCCAAGACCAGGTGGACGCGATCGAGGTCGCCATCGCCGACAGGGGTGGCGAGCTACTCGGGCATCCGATCGAGCTGCAAAGCGAGGACGGGCTGTGCTCCGCCGACGGCGGCTCCACAGCTGCCGAGGCGATCGTGGCCAATCCACAGGTCGTGGGAATCCTCGGAACGAGCTGCTCGGGAGCCGGTGTGCCGGCGTCGCAGATCATGTCTGAGGCAGGCTTGGTCATGATCTCGGGATCAAACACCTCTCCATCCTTGACCGCATTGCCCTATCTCGCAGATGAGCCACTGGAAGCCCAGGAGAACTGGAACCCCGGATACTTCCGGACCGCGCACAACGACGAGTTTCAGGGAGCCGGTGCCGCTACGTTCGCGGCCGAGGACCTGGGTGCATCGACCGCGGTCACCATCCACGATGGAGACCCGTACACACAAGGACTCACCACACAGTTCGGCGAGTTTTTCACCGGAGGTGGCGGGGAGGTCGTCCTGGCAACGGCTGTCAACAAGGGTGACACGGACATGCGGCCCATCCTGCAGGAGATCGAGGCATTGGCTCCCGATGTGCTCTTCATGCCCATCTTCCAGCCGGAGGCGGACTTCATCGTTCAGCAGATCGGTGAGTTCCCCGGTCTGGCCGACACCCAGCTGATGGGTGCTGACGGTATCCTCTCGGACACGTTCGTGGTGCTTCCGGAGAGCGAGGGCATGGTGTTCTCGGGTCCCGGTCAGGCAGCCGGGTCGGCTTACGAGGACTTCGTGGCCAAGTATGAGGAAGCGGTCGGTACACCTCCGATACAGGCCTTCCACGCCCACGCCTACGACGCGGCCAACATGCTTTTCGATGCGATCGAAGCAGTCGCGCAGGAAGACGGCGACAGTCTTGTCATCGATAGGGCCGCGCTCCGTCAGTACCTCTATGACCTGGAAGGGTTCGAGGGACTGACCGGCACGCTCGCCTGCAACGAATTTGGTGACTGCGCCAATCCTGCAATCGGCATCTTCCGTAACGACGACCCGTCTGCGGGAATCCTCGGAGTGCTGGCCAACGTGGTTGGAACAGCCAACCTGGCCGAGCAGGTCGATCCTGAGAAGCTGAATTAGCGGCAAATCGACAAGCCATTTGAGAAGGAGCGCGACCCTCAATCGCGCTCCTTCTCTGGCTAACGTGATCCCGTGGTAGCCGAGCAGGGCACTCCGAAAAGACTGCATTTCGACTTCGTCGGTGCGGTGTTGTGGCTGGTCCGCATCCTCGCCATCCTCGCCGTCGTGATCGGAGCGTTCGTCTCGCTGACCAGCGGAAGGCTCTCGGCGGCGGCATGGCTCAACTTCATTGTCATCGGCATCGGCCAGGGTGCGATCTATGCCCTCATCGCCCTGGGCTACACGATGGTCTACGGCGTGCTCGGTTTCATCAACTTCGCCCACGGAGAGGTTTTCATGAGTGGGGCGATGGTCGGAGCCTTCGCCGCCAACTCGCTGGCACAAGCAGGGATGTGGAACTCGAGCCCGATCCTCTCCATACTCATCGTGCTCCTGATTGCAATGGCGACTTCCACCCTGGTTGCACTCCTCCTGGAACGGGTCGCCTACCGACGACTTCGCAACGCCCCCCGTCTCATCCCGCTCATCACATCTATCGGCGCTTCATTCTTCATCCAGTACGCCTTCCTCGGATTGTTCGGCGCCCAGACCCGCACCTACCCGGCCCTCTCGATCCTCGACGGGTTCATCAGCGTGGCGGGCCTCAACATCCGTTATGCCGACATCATGGTCATCGGGGCGGCGGTGGTGATGATGGTCGGCCTGTACACGTTCGTAGAGAGGACCAAGGCGGGGCGCGCCCTGCGAGCGGTGGCCGAGGACAAAGAGATCGCTGCCCTCATGGGCGTGAACGTCAACCGCGTCATCGTTCTCACATTCGCCGTGGGCGGAGCCATGGCCGGCGCCGCGGCCCTCCTCTTCGGAGTGGTGTTCAGGACCGTTTTCTTCTTCAGCGGGTTCCTATTCGGGATCAAGGCCTTCACGGCCGCCGTGCTCGGAGGGATCGGTAACATCGTCGGGGCCATGCTCGGCGGGCTGACATTGGGCATCTTCGAGTCTGTCGGTCCCAGCCTGGTGCTGACCGGACTGGGAATCCCTTCGGCGCACCAACTGAAGGACGTGGTGGCCTTCCTCGCTCTGGTCCTCGTCCTGATCTTCAAGCCGACCGGATTGCTCGGGGAGCGTCTCTCGGAGGAGCGCGCCTGATGGCACAGACCACGAAGACGCCCACTGCCGCCCCACCCGGGGATCTGCCGCCGACGCGCCAGAACTTCGTCGATCTGGTGAAGGCGGCGGAATGGGGACTGGTGGGCGGTGCGACAGCGACCTTTGTGTCGGCGATCGGCATGGTGCCTGACTTCGACGGTCGCACTCTGATCGACCCCTTCCTCACGCTGGGCTATTTGGTCTTGTTCCTCGTTCCCTTCGCCTTCGGTTACATGGCTGCCCGGCCACTCCCGACCCTGGAGGGTCAGGAACCGGTCCGTGTGGGCCCCAAGAATGTGCTGGCAGGCGCCATCGCCGGCACCGTGACCGGGCTGGTTTTGTTCGTGCCCACGTTGGTGGCGGTCAACTTCAACCTTCGCTCCGTCTTCGTGAATCTGTCGCCGGCGATGGCTGACACGCTCACGTTGGGCCAGAGCCTGGGAGTGGGACTCCTCCTCCTAGTAGTGCTCTGTCTCGTCGCCGGGGCCATGGGCGCTGGCGTCAACGTCATTCCCGCCCGGTGGCGCGTCCCGGTCATGACCGGCTTGCTCTGGGTGCTCACGGTGGGCCTACTCGAAGACCTGGCCACCCAGCTGCTTCGAGGGCTCAACCTCGATGCCCTCGTCGGTGTCTTCTTCGCTCCCGGCGGTGGACTCAAACCGGCCGGGGCGATCATCGTGTTCGTCCTGGTGTTTTCTCTCCAGCTCGTATTCCAGCGCCGGCCTCCGGGGCTCAAGGCGAGATACCAAGCCCTCGATCAGTCGGAGCGTCGCCGGTGGACGATCATCCTCATCGCGGCAACGGCAGTGATCGTCTACCTCATCCCGATCGTTCTGGGTGGATTCATGAGTGAGATCCTCGACCTGGTGGGGATCTACCTACTGATGGCGCTGGGACTGAACATCGTGATCGGCTTCGCCGGATTGCTCGACCTGGGGTACGTTGCCTTCTTCGCCGTGGGCGCCTACATGACGGCAGTGCTCACCTCCCCGGGCTCACCGGCTCTTACCCCCGAGCTCACGTTCTGGGCGGCCCTACCCTTTGTCGTCCTTGCCGCGGCCCTCTCCGGCGTGCTGGTGGGCACACCCGTGTTGCGCATGCGCGGCGACTATCTGGCAATCGTCACTCTCGGCTTCGGCGAGATCGCCCGAATCCTCTTCCTCTCCGATTGGTTCGACCCGGTTTTCGGTGGGGCACAGGGCATCACCCAGATCCCATCACCGTCCATCGGGCCATTCGAGATCAACACCCCGCCTCAGTTCTTCTACCCGATCATCGTCATGGTGTTCGTTGCTGCCTACATCTCATGGGCCCTGGCCAACTCGCGCATCGGGCGTGCTTGGAATGCGATCCGCGAGGACGAACCTATCGCCGAGGCGCTGGGGGTCAACATCGTCACCGCCAAGCTGTCGGCGTTCGTGGTTGGAGCCGCCCTCGCCAGCTTCGCCGGAGCCCTATTCGCCTCCAAGATCGGCGCGGTGTTCCCCAACAGCTTCTCCATCATCGTCTCGATCATCGTCTTGGTGATCATCATCGTCGGCGGCATGGGTAACCTCGCCGGCGTCGCCGTCGGCGCCCTGGTCATCGTGGGACTGCCCCAGTTGCTCCGAGAGTTCGATGAGTATCGATTCCTCCTGTATGGAGCGCTCCTGATCTTCATGATGTTGGCCAAGCCCGAAGGCATCATCCCCTCCCGCCGACGCGTCGCCGAGCTCCACCAAGAGGAGATGAGCCAGGATGCATGGCTGACGGCAGAGCCCGAATCGGAGCTCGACGAAGCACGGACCACCCCGGCCACCGCCAAGGACTGACCCGATGGCACTATTGGAAATCAACCAGTTGCGGAAGACCTTCGGAGGCCTGACCGCGATCGAGGGACTCGACCTCCATGTGGACGAGGGGGAGATCGTCTCCATCATCGGTCCCAATGGAGCCGGGAAGACCACGCTGTTCAATCTGATCAGCGGCTTGTTCCCGGTGGACGAGGGCGAAATGCTGTTCGCCGGGCAGAGCCTAAACGGCCTCTTTCCCAACCAGGTCACCGAATTGGGGCTGGCGCGCACCTTCCAGAACGTGAGGTTGTTCCCGAACATGACCGTCCGGGAGAACGTGATGGTGGCTCAGCACTGTCGCACGAAGTCGGGCATTCTCCGCTCGATACTGCGCACCTCCAAATTCCGGCATGAGGAAGCCGAGATCAAGGCTAGAGCAGAAGAGGTGTTGGGCTTCTTTGGAAGCCGCCTCGTTGGATACCGGTTCGACCAACCGGCATTCGTCCTCTCCTATGCCAACCGGCGACGACTCGAGATTGCCAGGGCGATGGGCACCGACCCGACGATGATCCTCCTCGACGAGCCCACAGCCGGGATGAACCCGAAGGAAACGACCGAGCTCACCGGGTTGATCGGCAAGCTTCGGGACGACCACGGGATAACCATCTGCATGATCGAGCACGACATGCAGGTGGTGCGTGGCGTTTCGGATAGGGTCATCTGCCTCGACTACGGGAGAAAGATCGCCGAGGGCACCTATCAGGAGGTGGCAACCAACGAGCAGGTGATCGAAGCGTATTTGGGCCGCAAAGCCACGGATGCCGCGTCATGAGCGTCGAGACCGGTCAACCGGTGCTCGAGCTCAATGGGGTGCACACCCACTACGGCCCGATCCACATCCTCAAGGACGTCAACATCTCGATCTACCCAGGCGAAATCGTCTGCCTCCTCGGTGGGAACGCCAGCGGGAAGACGACCACGCTCAAGACAATTCTGGGATACGTCATCCCCAGCCAGGGGGAGGTTCTCCTCGACGGCATCAAGATCAGCGGCATGCCGACGCAGGAAGTGGTGCGTGGCGGCATATCGATGGTTCCTGAGAACCGACGACTCTTCCAGCGGATGACCGTGCGGGAGAACCTCGAGATGGGGCATTACATGCGCGACGATCAAGCCGACATAGACGAGGACCTCGAGCGCGTATTCGATCTGTTTCCTCGTGTGAAAGAGCGACTCTCGCAGCGAGCAGGAACTCTGTCAGGAGGAGAACAGCAGATGGTGGCCGTAGGACGCGCTCTCATGGCTCGCCCCAAGGTGCTACTCATGGACGAGCCTTCCATGGGCCTGGCTCCCGTGCTGGTGCAGCAGAACTTCGACATCATCGAGCAGATCAACGGCACGGGAACCACCATTTTCATGGTCGAGCAGAATGCCAACATGGCACTCTCCATCGCCGACCGCGGATATGTCCTCCAGACCGGCCAGATCGTCCTCAACGACACCGCCAAGGGCCTTCTGGAGAATCCCCAGATGCGTCACGCCTATCTCGGCGAGGTCTGAGCCGTTTCCTAATGCACCAGAGCCGGTATACCGGCTCTGGGCCGCACAGAAACCCCGCCTCTAGACCTTCTCCTCTTCGGGGACGCCCTCGGCTCCGAGAGTTGTCATCTCCTGAGTATCGAAGAGCCGGGCCTGCTCGGCCTGTCGCCGGCCGATCCGGGTGAGCCGCTCCGGCGGCTCGGTCATCTCGATCATGGCCTCGCTCGCCTCCTCCCAGGACTGACCGAGGACCCGCGTTCTCCAGAGATGACCCACCACGATGCGGATGGCGGCAGTGGCCGGGATGGCGACGAGCACCCCGAGCAGACCCGCCAAAGCGCCGCCGACGATCAGAGCCAGCACGATGACGAGCGGCGAGAGCTGGACCCGGGCACGTTGCACGATCGGGGTGATGAGGTGATTGTCGATCTGTTGGACCGCCGTCATGACGACCACCGCCCACACCGCCTGCCACGGATCACCGTTGAGCAGGGCAACCAAGGCCGCC
>DATKEA010000129.1:0-10038 GCA_035544615.1 Acidimicrobiia bacterium
CGGTGGCCATGACATGTGGCGACTGGGTGAGTGGACCTTCAATCGAATCGGTGAAGACGGATCCGGCGAAGGCTGATTCGGGGTTTTGTGCGTCGCGGCACAGGGTATGAGAGCCCTTCGATCACCCCAGTTCGGTCCAACCCAAGGGAGAAGCGACATTGGCCGTCAACGAGACCCACACCGTGGCGATACTCGCCCCGGTTCTCTCCCTCACGGTGACCATCGAAGGGGGACGCGACGACGGACCCGACGAGATACATATCCACCCCGGGGGCCAGGGCTTCTGGATCGCCCGCATGCTCCGCCACCTCGGGGAGCGACCACTGCTCTGTGGTCCGATCGGAGGTGAGACGGGAGCGGTGATCCACGGGCTGGTCAATATGTGGGGCATCGATATCAGCCCGGTGAATACAACTGCCGGCTCGCCAGCCACCGTGCAAGATCGCCGCTCCGGCGATCGCGACCTGATCGCCGAAGCCGCCTCCCCGAGTCTCGCCCGACACGAGCTGGACGACGTCTACGGCAGGTTCCTCGATCATGCGATGACCACCGAAGTATGTGTGATCGCCGGTCAGCGCTCAGAGGTTCTCCCGGTGGAAACCTACCGCCGTCTCGGTCACGATCTGTCGTCGGCAGATGTCACCGTGGTAGGCGACCTTCACGGCCGCGAGCTCGAGGCCTTGCTCGAAGGCGGGCCGCTCGACCTCCTCAAGGTCAGCGACGAAGACCTGGTGGCAGACGGGTTGCTGGAGGGAGACGACGAAAAGGAGGCCTTGTCGGCGCTTCACGACTTGGTGGAGATGGGCGCGAGGAACGTGGTCTTGTCCCGAGCCAGCTTGCCCGCCGTTGCCATCCTCTCCGGCACCATCTACCGGGCCAAAGCCCCTCCCCTGGAACCGGCGGACGCTCGAGGTGCCGGGGACTCGATGACCGCCGGGCTCGCCGCCGCCATCATTCGTGGCCTCGACCCCGAGGAATCCCTGAGACTGGCCTGCGGGGCGGGAGCGGCCAACGCGACACGCCACGGCCTCGGCAGCGCCTCGGAGGACTTGATCCCCAGGCTGGCGCAACGGGTAGAAGTCGAAGCACTGGCCCCGGCATCTTGATGACCGGCAAACAATGCGTTCTCCTCACCAACGATGACGGCATCGACTCGCCCGGGCTGAGGAAGCTCGCCACCGCCCTTGCCGACACTCACGAGGTGGTCGTCGCCGCTCCGGCCTCTGACATGTCGGGGAGCGGGACCGGTATAGGTGGCTTCGATCCGGTGACGGGCGTCGAGCTGGTGCCGGTCGACCTGGACGGCATCACCGCGTTCACCGTCGCCGGGCCGCCGGGGCTGGCGGTGATGGCCGCAGCGCTTGGTGCGTTCGGACGCCCGCCCGATCTGGTGGTGTCGGGCGTCAACGCCGGGATGAACACCGGTCACTCGATAATCCACTCCGGCACAGTTGGCGCCGCTCTCACTGCAAGGACCTTTCGGGGCCGCGGATTGGCGGTGAGCCTGGCTCAATCCGACCCCTGGCACTGGGAGACCGCAGTGGCGGTTGCGGCGTCCGCTACCGATTGGATGCTGGCGAGAGTCAGGAGCCCCCACGTCCTGAACATCAACGTCCCTTCAGTTCCTATCGAAGAACTCGAGGGGATTCACTGGGCCGATCTCGACGAGTTCGGATACTTCAGGGTGGCCCATGCCGATGTCAAGGGCCGGACACTGCAGTTCGTGGTCGGCTCGTCGTCGGCGGGCGCAGACCCGGCGAGCGACACCGCGCTGTGCGCCAAGAACTTCGTCACCGTCACCCCCCTATCCACCATCGAGCCTGGTCCGTTCCCCGATCTGGACGCCACCTCGATCTGGAGCCCCGGCGCGTGAATCGCCGGGGCCGGTTTCGCTTGTTCACTCCGCGGGTATCTGACTGATCCGAGCAAAGGAGGCAACATGGAGTGCTCACATCAGCCTTGTACCTGCCAGGTAGGTGAACTCGGTCAGTTCTGCAGCGAGTCGTGCCGGTTGGGACTGGAAGGCGGCCCTTTCTGTGGCTGCGGGCATCCCGACTGCGAGGCCAGCCCGATGACAATCGATCCCGGCGTCCTGGCTGCAGGATTGTGAGACTCAGCACCGTCAAGGGCGCCCTGATAGGTGCTTCCTTGGCATACCTGCTGGACCCGCTGCTCGGTCCGATGCGCCGCGCCCTTCTCTCGGAACGAGTTGTATCGCTGTCCCGGGTCGGCCATGCCTCACTACAAGCCCGAATGCGGTTGGGAGGCCCGGGTCAGTGGGAGGAGCCGATGGTGACCATTCACATAGATGTCGACAACCAAAACGCTCTGCCCGGTTCGGGATATCGCGAGACCCTCGGACCCACTACCACGATCGACATCGAAGGTTCGCCCAAGGTCTGAGGGACTCCCCACCCATCCCGATCGCGGGGTGATTGAGGACTGGTCTTCCAAGTTCCCGGTTTGCCACCAATATCCAGTGGGTAAATGGGAGGCTGAGGTCAGAAATCTGATGGCTGTCGATACTCAACAACGTCTCGAGCACTCTGAAGACATCCGCAAGATCGCGGCTGCGTATACCGACGCGTCCACCGTGCCGGTGGTCGTCGGTGACCTGGTGAGGGCAGGAATGGCGGAAGCCGACGTGATGATCATGAACCCCTGGCCCGTGGCCCACCCTCGTCGCGATCGGTGGCTGTTCCTCAATCATCCACTACAGGTCGCGTTCTTCAGCGCGATCATTCTCGGCCTGATGTCGTCTTTGTCGGCCCTGCTATGGGGAAATCCGGAGCGCTGGATGATCTACGGACTGCTGGGGGTAGTGCTCGGAGCGGTCGGCAGTTCGCTCGCCAGCGCCCTCGCCGCGACCAGCCCGCCGCATTGGGACGAGCGGCTTCTCGGAGACCACCTGGGGGCGGTGACAGTCGAGGTGAACACGACCGACGAGACATCGGCCGACGTGGCCCGGCTCGTAATGACCCGGCACGATCCTGCCCTGGTCGAAGCGTGGACCGAACCCGGACCGAGGCCACCAAGCGAGCACCTGCTCTGGCAACACGAGGAGGGGCGCTCACCCCTGGAAGAGCTACGCGCTTGGGCAGGGACCGAGCGAGTCGCCAAGGGACCAAACCCGCGCCGGGGAAGACATCTCGAGGTCGATCGAGCTGGAGGCTGACCGGGCATCAGGCCCGACTCTGGGCGAGAAACGAGGCCCAACTCTCCTATTTGCACTACCGTCGTAGTGCTAATAGATTCCGGATCGTTCGGTAACTAACGATCTTGGAGGATCGATCTTGAGACGTCTGATATCTCTAGTCCTCGTCGGTGGCCTGGCCCTTGCTGCGTGTGGTGGATCGGACGCCGAAGGACCGCTCGTTGTCTACTCGGGGAGGGGAGAGGAGCTGGTATCCCCACTCATCGAGCGATTCGAGGCCGAGTCGGGCATCACACTCGATGTCCGCTACGCCGGCTCAAACGAGCTCGCAGCCACGCTCCTCGCCGAAGGCGACGAGACCGAGGCAGATGTGTTCTTTGCCCAGGACCCGGCCTCTTTGGGGGCAGTCGTCGAGTTGATGTCTCAACTGCCCCAGGAAACCCTCGCGTTGGTCGATCCCAAATTCCAGGACCGAGCCGGTCGCTGGATCGGCACTTCGGGGCGGGTGCGTGTCTTCATCGACAACACCGCCGATGACACTCCCCTCCCGGCCACAATTGACGAGGTGACCGACTCTGCCTGGGCTGGCCAACTCGGGGTCGCGCCGACCAACGGCTCGTTCCTCGCCTTCGTCGCTGCCATGATCCTCGAGCGAGGAGAGGACGGGACGCGTCAATGGCTCGAGGCTCTCGCTGCCACCGACCCGGTTGACTTCGAAGGCAACTCGCCCATCGTCGCAGCTACCGACAGCGGTGAGGTGGCCGGAGGCTTGGTGAATCACTACTACCTGCTCCGTCTCCGCGCCGAAGGTCTGGGGCAGAACGCGGAGAACTACTTCATCCCCGCCGG
Source organism: Acidimicrobiia bacterium (assembly GCA_035544615.1). Classification (GTDB taxonomy): domain Bacteria; phylum Actinomycetota; class Acidimicrobiia; order Spongiisociales; family ZC4RG35; genus JARDZU01. The sequence goes on from DATKEA010000129.1 coordinate 4,004, forward strand.
GGACGTTGGCTCTCTCGTGATGCCGGCGGGGGTGGGGGTCCTCGCAGCCACAGAGCGCCCCGAGGCGGCCCAGGAGTTCGTCGAGTTCCTGCTCTCTGAGGAAACGCAGGCCTTCTTCGCCACCGACACCTTTGAATTCCCTGTCATCGCGGGCGTCCCACAGCCGGAGGGCGTCCCCCCTCTCTCGGAGATCAACGCACCTGACATCGACTTGAGCGGCCTCGCAGACGTTCTCGACGTGGCGACCCGACTCGTGGCAGAGGCTGGCCTGGTGTGAGGTGACCGTCGGACCGATCACCGCGCCCCGTTCGAGGGCAGGTCCGGTCCGGTACCGGGGCGGACGGGGCTGGTGGGCGGCGGCCGGTATCGCTCTGCTCCCGGCGCTGATTCCCCCGGTCAGCCTGATCATTCAAGTGTTGGGCGGTGGGGCGGCTCTTGCCGTCCCATCGGCCCGACTGATCGAGCTGTTCGCCAACACTCTCCTCCTGACTTCGGCGGTAACCCTCACCGCGGTTGCCATCGGGCTGGCAACAGCATGGGTGACGACCCGGGTTGACTTGCCATTTCGCAAGGGATGGATGACTCTCGCCGCCCTACCGCTGGTGGTCCCCTCGTATGTGGCAGCCCTCAGCCTGATCGCAGCAACGGGAGCCTCGGGGGTGCTCTTCGAGATACCGACGCCGTACGGCTTCGCCGGTGCCTGGTTGGTGCTCTCGGTCTTCACCGCTCCACTGGTACATCTCACCATCATCCCTGGTCTTCGGGCCATCGACCCGGCCACGGAAGAAGCCGCCACCGGGCTGGGGGCGGGACGGTGGCGTGTGTTCATGACGGTCACCCTTCCTCAACTCAAACCGGCGCTGGTCTCCTCAGGTCTCCTGGTCGGTCTCTATACCGTGTCCGACTTCGGCGCCGTCTCGCTGCTCCGCTTCGACACCTTTACCCGTGCCATCTACACCCTCTACCGGGGACAGCTCGATCGCCGGCCGTCGGCGACCCTCTCTCTGATCCTGATGGCTCTCGCCGTAGTGATCCTCGTCCTCGAACGCCGATATCGGAGCCGGGCAACCTTGCACTCGCGCCGGCCCCGTCGGGCACGTCCGCTGCTCACGCTGCGGAGCTGGCAACGCGGGATCTCTTTGTCGATGCTGGCGACCTATGCCGTTGTCACCCTCGGGATACCGATCCTGGTGATGACCACTGCCGTCGTCCGCGGGCTCGGGGTGGGCCAGAGCGTGGGATCCCTCGGCAACGAAGCTGTGAGATCCTTGAGTGTGGCCTTCCTCGCGGCAGGGGCCACCGCCCTGGTTGCGTTTCCAGTCGCCATGGTCACCACACGCAAACCGGGGCGTCTCTCGGGCTGGGTCGAGTCGGTGGTCTGGGGCACATACGCACTGCCTCACATCACCGTCGGCGTCGCCGCGGTGGGATTCGCCCTGCAATGGGCGCGGCCTCTCTATCAGACCTTGATCTTCCTCATAATCATCTACGTGGCCATCTTTCTGCCCCAGGCGGTGGGCTCTGCCCAGGATTCGCTTCGACGAGCCAGCCCCGACCTCGAGGATGCGTCACGCGGGCTCGGCCGCGGCCCGATGGCAACGCTGATGCGGATCACCCTCCCGCTGGCGGTGCCCGGGCTGCTGGCGGGAGGTGCTCTCGTCTTCATGAGCGTGATGAAAGAGCTGCCGGCAACCCTCCTCCTTCGCCCCAATGGCTTCGAGACGCTGGCCATACGCATCTGGAGCTCAACGGCAGAGGGATTCCTGACCCGGGCCTCCGCGGCCGGCCTGGTTCTCCTAGTGGTCTCGATCGTGCCACTCTTCCTCGTGATGTCCCGTGAGCTCAGCGACTGATCGACTAGCAATCCGTGCTCGTGACCTGTCCCGGTCCTATCACGAGGTGGTCGCCCTCGACCACTTCAGCCTCGACGTCTGGGAAAGCGGAGTAGTCACCCTGCTGGGACCTTCGGGGTGTGGCAAGACAACCGCGCTGCGGGTCATTGCCGGATTCGAGAATGCCCAGGGGTCGATTGAGATTCACGGGCGCAAGGTGCTCGACGAGGGGGTCTTCGTGCCCCCGGAGAAGCGCCGGGTTGGCATGGTGTTCCAGGACTACGCCCTGTTTCCGCACATGAGCGTGTCATCCAATGCGGCATACGGCCTGCCTCGAGGCGACCGTGCGCCACGAGTTGCAGAAGTGCTCGCCTTGGTGGGGTTGACCGGGCTCGAAGACCGCATGCCAAACGAGCTCTCCGGAGGCCAACAGCAACGGGTGGCCCTGGCCCGGGCCCTGGCCCCCAAGCCCGAGGTGATCCTGCTCGACGAGCCCTTCTCCAATCTCGATGCCAGCCTGAGGGATCGGGTGAGACGTGAGCTCCGATTGATCCTGACCGAGGCCCGCACCACGGCGGTGTTCGTCACACACGACCAGGAGGAGGCTCTGGCCACCTCCGACATCGTCGCGGTGATGAGAGACGGGCAGGTACTCCAGGCCGACACCCCCGCCAATCTCTATTCCAACCCGGCCAATCCCTGGATCGCCGAGTTCCTGGGAGATGCCGATGTCCTCGAATCCGAAGCACGAAACGGGATGGCCGAGACCCCGATCGGCTCTTTCAAGACCGACATTCGGGGCAGGGTTTCGGTGATTGTCAGACCGGAGAACGTGCAGATCTCCCTCGGAGAGACATCGAACGCGGTTGTGGCGGGCTCGGAGTTCTTCGGCCATGACCAACTGGTCACGGTGGCCCTTCACGAGGGCACCCGGGTCCGGGCCAGAATCGGGCCCCGCCCCATCTATCAGGCGGGCCAGGCTTGCCGGGTGCGGGCAACCGACGCCCGCATATTCGCCCGCACCTAGCCTGACGGCAATGGACTCGGTGCTCGCGCTGCTCGCCGCCATCGCGGCCACAGCCTTCGGCGGTGATCTCTGGCTGGACCACAGAAAGCGACCCCGCCCCCATATCGCTGCCTATGCCACCGGGATGAGCATGTTCGCCGTCGCCACCTGGGCTTTCTACCTCGGGCTGAGTTTTGGCTGGACCGGGATTGGCTACCGAACCTTCTATTTGTTCGGGGCAATCCTCAACATTCCCTTCCTCGCCCTGGGATCGATGTTCTTGGTCGTAGGCAAACGCTCCGGGCACACTATGGCGGTCGCTCTCGGCGCGCTCATCGCAATCTCGACCACCCTCACCGCCACCGTGCCCTTCGCCAATCCCCTCCCCGCCTCAGGAGTGCCCCATGATGTCTTCGCCTCAGGTTTTGGCCCGAGGCTGTTTGCAATCGTCGGTGGGGCCACCGGATCGACCATCCTGATCATCCTGGCCCTGGTCAGTGTTCTCCGATTCTGGAAGAAGAATCGGCGGATCGTATGGGGCAACCTCCTCATCGTCGCCGGCACCTTCGCTGCAGCGTCAGGGGGAACCGGTCTGGCGCTGGGAGAAGGAAGTGCGTTTGCGCTTTCCCTGCTGGTCGCGGTGACCCTGATCTGGGCCGGCTACCGGGTCACGTCAGGCGGGCGACGGGCCACCCGTTCGCCGGAGACCAACGCCCTGACCCCTCAGCCCCCGAGATAGCCCGGTAGGGATTCGAACGGCTCCACCACGAACTCAAAGTGTGGTGGTGGAGTTGGTGGTCGTGCCCGGATCCTCGTGGAACGCCGTGCCACGAAAGGCAAAGATCAAAGCAAGAACCAGTAGAGCCCATGACCACTGGCATGAGAATCCGTTTCACCACAGCCGGAATGTACGCGGCCGACGAACACAGGAAGGGCCGGGGCCTGATCTCAGACTGGTCACGATGTCGTTCAGCCTGCAGAGATATCACTCTGCGCTAGCACCCGCTGACCCAACCTTCCAGGAGCGTGTCGACGAGGTCTTCGGGTCCGTTGTCGGGGAAGCCGAGACCGGTGATCTTTCTCAGGATCATCGCCCCCGAAAGCATGTCGAGGGCGGTCTGCAAGTCGAGGTCGGCACGGAGGTCACCTCGCTGCACCGCCCTCTCCACGAGACCAAAGAGCAACTCGCGCCTCCTCGAGATCACCGCGCCGTACCTCAGGCCCACATCGCTGCGGGCGGCGATTTCTCCGACCAACCAGGGAAAGACCTCCCCGGCCCGGGTGTCGGTGATGAATAGCTGCATGCTGCGCAGTGCCGCCACCAGGTCATTGCGGATGTCTCCGGTCTCGCCAATCTCCACTGTCTCGATGATGCTGGCCATGGCATCGACGAGGAGCTCGTCCTTCGAGTCCCACCTGCGATAGATGGCGGCTTTACTGACGCCGGCCCGCACGGAAATCGCCTCGATGCTCAGACCAGCAAAGCCGTTCTCGTTGAGCAGGTCGAAGGTGGCATCGACCACCTTCTGCTCGACGGCCTGGTCGCGGGGACGACCCGGGCCTTTGGTCGTCGTCAAATGGACTCCGACGATTGCTGTGCTTGATCCTCCCGATATAGGTGCCTTTTGTCGTCCGGAGTCAACGCATGTGCCGGCAGGTAGAGCCAGGTGAGGGCTGCCCCGAGCAGGGCGATCCCCGCCGCGACCCAGACCGCGGACGACATGGCATCAACGAAAGCCTGGTTCGCCGCTGCCACCAGGGCGGCACCTGCTTCACCGATCTCCCCTGCCACTCTGATCGCACCACCGACGGAGTCTCCGGCGATCTCGGCAGCCTGAGGCGGGAGGTCCTGCACGACCGGCTCCATTGCGGTGCCGTATGAAGACGCCAGGATGCTGCCGAGGATGGCGACACCCAGCGCGCCACCGATCTGGCGTGTGGTGTCGTTCATCGCCGAGCCCACTCCGGCCTTGGCCAGCGGCAACGATCCCATGATCGACTCGGTGGCCGGGGCCATGGCCGAGCCCATCCCGAGGCCCAACAGCGACAGGGTGAGGGCAATGTGGCCATAGCCGGAGTTGATGTCGATCGTCGCCAGCCAACCCATGGCAACCGCCACCGTGGTCAAACCGAGCGTCACAACGATCTTGGTCCCGACCTTCTCGACGACTCGAGCCGCTAGAGGAGCAGCAATGATCATCGTCGCCACCGGCATCACCCTGATCCCGGCTTCCAGAGGAGTGAATCCGAGGACAAACTGGAGATGCTGGGTCAACAGGAAGACGGTCCCGAACATGGCAAAGAAGACCATGGTTATGGCACCGCTTGCCGCGCTGAATCGTGGATTCTTGAAGAACTCGAGCCGGAGCATTGGGTGTTCGGCCCGCCATTCCCACCACAGGAACGCCCCGAGCAGCACCACAGCAGCGGCGAAGGTACCCAATACGAATCCGGAGGTCCAACCTGCGGCAGGCGCCTCGATGATCGCATAGACAAGGACTGTCAATCCCACGATCGAGAGCAGGGCACCCACCGGGTCGAGCGGCGTGGCCGCGGGATCCTTCGACTCGGGCACCAGGAACAAACCGAGGGCAATAGCGACGCCAACGATGAAGATGTTGATCAGGAAGATCGATCCCCACCAGAAGTTCTCGAGCAACCAGCCACCAAGTGCAGGGCCGACCACGATCCCCAGACCGGCGACGGCCGCCCACGCCGCGATAGCCCGACCTCGCTCGGCACCGCTGAAGATGTTGGTGATAATCGAAAGCGTCGACGGCATGATCAGCGCACCGCCGATGCCCATGAACGACCTGGCGATGATCAATGCGCTCGCCGTGTCGGCAAAGGCGGCAAAGACCGAGGCGACTCCGAAGATCACCAGCCCGGCGTTGAGAGCGAGCTTGCGCCCGAACCGATCACCGAGCGCACCCATGGTCAGCAACAGACCTGCGAACACCAGCACGTACGAATCGACCATCCACTGCAATTCGCTCGCCGACGCACCGAGTTCCCGGACCAGGGTGGGAAGGGCGACGTTGAGGATGGTGTTGTCCAGACCGATAATGACCAGGCTCAACGACAGAACGGCCAGCGTTAGCCAGCGTCTCCGGTGAATTGTTTCGGCGTCCATGACACTCCTTAGGTTTTAGCAAATTATGAAACGAGTCGGTATCGTATTGTAATTGTGCGACGCT
>DATKEA010000130.1:0-51659 GCA_035544615.1 Acidimicrobiia bacterium
TATGTACGTCGGAGCTGTCGTGCTCGCCGCGGCCGCCCCCCTCTATGTGCTGGCGAGGCGACGACGGCCGAGACGCCCTGTGGAAGTCGTAACCGAGGCATAACCTTTCTCGGGCGTGAGCTTCCCGGACCCGCCCCACTAATACTGTGGAGAGACCGGCGTCCACACGCCTCAGCCCTACCGTACGACGAATCGCCCTCGCATTGCCGAAGAGCGAGAGCGAGTCGCGGGGAGGGATCCGCCTGGTGGCTGTGCCTGGCTGGATCAGGTACCCAGGTATCTTGCCAAGGAGTACCTCCGGGACCTCGGGTGAGGCGAGACGGCCCTGGGGCTAGAGCCGGCTGATCCTGATCAATGGGATCAGGCGCTCGGTCTTGTCCTGATAGTCCTGAAAGCCTGGAGCCCACTCGGTGACCCGCTCCCATATTTGGTGATGCTCCTCGCCTTCGAGCACGCTTGCCCTTGCCTCGAAGAGATCCGACTTGTTGCGGACCCAGACCTGGGGGTCATCACGAAGATTCAAGAACCAGTCGGGGTGATCTGGCGCTCCGCCCTTGGATGCGATCACGATCAGGTCATCACCGTCGGGCAGATAAACCACGGGAACACGCCGGATGGACCCGCTCTTTCGGCCCTTGGTGTAGAGCAGGATCATCCGATCTGCACGGGGATGCTCGACCTCGGCTCCGTCCGAACGCAGGTATTGCTCGATGTTCTCACGGGCCCAAGGCTGGGGGTTGTCGACGGCTTGCTCTTCTATCTGGATCAGTTCCGAATCCAAAGTTCCCTCCGGCTCTGCGTACACGGGACAACAACATCCACAACCACATCGACCTTCCCGATTTCACCCGATGTGACGCGATCAGGGGAGAAGGTGTCGGTAGAAGGCGAGATTCTCGTCGTCGAAACAGACGAAGGTCACCTTCTCGAATGCTCCGCTGTGATCATTCACCCAGCTTCGCACCGCTCCGACGGCCGTCTCGGCGGCCAGCTGTCTGGGAAAGCGATAGACCCCCGTTGAGATGTTGGGGAAGGCGATCGTCCTCGCCGTCGTCTGGCTGGCCAGCTGCAGGCTGTTCTGATAGGCGGATGCAAGGAGAGCCACTGCTTCATCCTCGGGCCACGTGCCCCAGATCGGCCCCACTGTGTGGATCAGATGGTGAGCCGGGAGGCGCCCGGCGGTGGTGAGGACGGCGTCCCCCGTGGCCAGCTGGCCACGAGCGGCGACAATTGCGCGGCACTCGTCGAGGATCTCAGGCCCCCCGGCCCGATGGATGGCACCGTCGACACCGCCGCCACCCGCCAAAGACGAATTGGCGGCATTGACCATGACGTCGACTTCGACCGTGGTGATGTCGGCCAGGATCGCCTCGAGCCGGGTCACCACCCGGACTGTAGGTCAGGCTACGGCGTAGGGCAGGCGGTGCGTTGGTGCGGCCGGGCCGAGCAGCGACGCCTCTTCAGTTCGGGATATGAGCCGACGGCGCACGGATTCGGCTACTGCATCCCGCCGAGGGTTCGGTCCGCGTCCAAAGGCGAGGAGGGCGGCTTCGGTGCTCATGACCGCGGCCCGGAAAGGGTCCGGGAGGACCGAGTTCAGAGCGGCCAGCCATACCGACCGGGTGACCTGGGATGCCGACTGCAGCCCGGTCATCAGGGCACGTTCGATGGAGGCGAGCTCGTTGTCACGACCCGCGGTCACCAATTGCAGAGCTTGATGTAGCAGTCGTTGCACGAGATCGCGTGCCGTCTCGTTGAGATCGGGAGTGTGGTACCGGTAGACGATCGAGGCGCAGTCGATGGCGTAGAGACGGGCGTAGGTCTCGTCCCATTCTCCGATGCGGAAGCGCTCGATCTCGAGCAGATCGGCAATCGTCCCCAGACCATCGACCTGGTTAGACCGTAGCTGGCCCGCTTCAACATGGTCTGATGACAACATCGCCGTTTCCCTGCCCTTTCTGCAATCGCCCGTGATCGGTCCTGTGGATAACTGTCCTATTGATAATTCACAAGAAATCGGGAATTGGGCATGGGCCGCATGGCCTATTCTCCCGGCGCACATCCGAGCTAGTCCATCGATGTCATATGTTGAGGATGATGACCGGGCAGGGGGCCTCGGCCAGCAGCCTGTCCACCTTGGGACCCAGGTACAACTGTCGTGACCCCGCCCTGACCGAGGTACCCACAACAATCAGATCGATGTCGCTGCCGGCCCGAGAGATGATTCCGGATGTCGTCTCGTTCCAGATCATCACCTCGGTGGCAACGCTTGCCCCAAAGGTCTCGCCCAGCTGACGAATGTCCTCGACCACTTCCTGCCCGATGGCGAGCCTGACTGCCGGGGAAGACGATCGACCGGTGGCCATGCCTGTGGTCGAAGCGGTGTCGACCACATGGAAGGCGAGGACATCGCCATCGTCGTGGGCCAGCGCGAACGCCAGCTCTGCTGCCCGCCTTGCCGTCGCGGTCCCGCCGGTGGGCACCATGATCCGGCGTGGCGGCCACTGACCCTGACCGGCCCTGAAGACCAAACTCGGGCAGGGAGCGAGTCGGACAACCTCATCGACGACTGACGAGAACACGTGCTCGGGCGAGCCGATCCTCTCCGGGGCACCCAGGACGAGGAGGTCGTATCCCTTGGCCGCCTCGTTCACGATCGCCTGGCTCGGCTCCGCTCCGCCCACCATCCGTCTGGTGATCTCGGTGTTGGGCGGAAACAGACTGGCCAGGCCGTCCATGAAGCGGGCGGCGTCCTTGCGTTGTCTTCTCTCCACTGAGGTCATCAGGGTCACCGCCAGACCGTCGGCGCCAAGGCGGGCCAGCACCGCCGCCTCGAGTTCCTGAACATCGGTCCCGGTTGCTTCTCGGAGGCGGACAGGCATCAACACTCTGCGCACGCCTCCCAACGCAGCGGGTCTCTTGTGGTCTTCAGAGGGATAGCGCCCGCCCAGGGCGAAACGAACACCGATCGGTGCGACCAACGATGTGACCACCGAGACCACGACCATCATCGAATAGATCTCGATGGAAAAGATGCCCATCGATAGCCCGATTGCGGCAACGATGATCCCGAGGACACCCCTTGCGTTGAGGGCGAGGCCGTAGGCGAGAGACTCACGCCGATCGCTCCCTGCCAACCATCGTGCGCCGAAGTAGGCCCCGATGATCTTGCCGGCGGCTGCGACGGCCAGAAGTATTCCGGTCAGTTGGAGAAGTCGGGGCTCCAGCAGACCCCCGACGTCTAGCCGTAGCCCGGCGGTGGCGAGGAAAATCGGCGCCAGGACACCGTAGGTGACGCTCTCCAGCTGTCGGCTCACCTCGAGCGGCAAGCGACGGGTTTGCCCGAACAGGATCCCGATGGCGAACGCTCCCAGAATGGGCTCGAGGTGGAGAGCGTGGGTGAACGCACCCCACCCGAAGGCGAGGACGATTATGAGTGTCAGGATGCGGTCCTGAGACTCCATTCGGTCTTGGACGATGCTCAGGCCCCACCGGGTCAGCGGTCTTCCCACGATGACCGTGGCTGCGAAGAAGACAACAACCGCTCCCAGGGTGGTCGCCACCGAAACCGCGTCGATCCTGCCCGCGCCGGCGAGCGAGGTGACGATGCCGAGCAGGGTCCAACCCAAGATGTCGTCGATCATTCCGGCCGCGAGAGCTGTCTGACCGAACTCGCGACGCATCAAACCGAGGTCGGCCAGGATCTTGGCGAGGACCGGAATCGCCGAAAGGGCGAGGGCCACTGCCAGGAACAGGCTGAAGACCGGTCGCTGCTCAGCGTCGGCGAGAAGGTCGACGGGGATCAGCGCCCCTACCAGCAAACCGGAGGCGAAAGGGACGATCAGCCCGCCGAGGCCGACGCCTACCGCCGTGCGCAATCGAGTCCGAATCAAAGCGAGGTCGGTTTCCATACCGATCACGATCAAGAGGAACATGATCCCGAGCAGACCCACGACATCGAGTAGCTGAGCCTGGCTGGTTGTCTCCGGGACGATCAGCCTTCCAAAGGCGGGGAACGCCCGGGAGAGGAGCGACGGGCCGAGTAGGACGCCGGCGAAGATCTCACCCACCACCGCCGGGATGCCTATCCGATTGCACAGCTCTCCCAGCAGGCGTGCCGTGCCGAGGAGGATGGCGACGGACAGGACCAGCTTCAGCAGATCCTCATGAGATATGCCGGCCAACGGCTCCATTCGAACCAACCTTCCTCATGGGCCTACGGGGTTAGCTGACGGGCTCGAGCTGGAAGGTGCTCTTCCCGGCACAGGTCCGGGATTCGCCCCAATTTTCGGTTCCCCCGTCCCGGCGCCATGCCGGGCTCGGCGTGAGCGGCACGTTAATTACCCGGTTGACCCTCCTGACCAACATTTCTCATCGATAGTCGTAGAAACCTCTGCCTGACTTTCGCCCGTGGAGACCTGCTTCGACCATCCTGGTCAAAAGGGGGGGAGAGGCGTACATGGGCTCCTTGAACTCGTCAAAGAGGACGTCGGCAACATGTTTCATGGTGTCGAGCCCCACGAAGTCCGAGAGCTCGAGCGGGCCCATGGGATGATTGGCTCCCAGCCGCATCCCCGCATCGATGTCCTCCCTGGTGGCAAATCCCGCCTCGTACATGCGAATCGCACCGAGCATGTAGGGAACGAGCAGCATGTTGACGATGAACCCCGCCCGATCCTTGGACCTGATCACGGTCTTGCCCAGCGATACGGCATAACTCTCGGCTCGGGCCTCGGCCTCCGGTGCCGACATCACCGTGGTCACCAGCTCGACCAGGCCCATCACCGGAACCGGGTTGAAGAAGTGCAACCCGATGACATGATCCGGTCGATTGGTTGCCGAAGCGATCCGGGTGATCGGAATCGAGGAGGTGTTGGAGGCGAGGATGGTGTCGGGCGAGACAACGGCGTCGAGATCGGCGAAGAGTCTTTTCTTCAAGTCCTCGTTTTCGGTTGCCGCCTCGATCACCAGATGTCTGTCGGCCAGTTCGGCCAGGTCGGTGGAAAGCGAGATCCGACCCAGGATGGTGTCTCGTTCGGTGATATCGAGCTTCGATCGCTCGACGGCGCGTTCCAGCGAAGTCTCGATCCGCGGCCGAGCAGATTCGGCGGCCGCAGGGTCGATCTCGTGGACGGTCACGTCGCTCCCGGCGCGGGCACAGACCTCGGCGATCCCCGAACCCATCAACCCGCCTCCGATCACTCCGACGCGATCGATGGTCATGGAGTGTCGATGCCGCCCTCGAAGACCGGTACCGCAGCGTCGGCACGTTCCCCGGCTCGGAGCCAGCACGCCGCCCGGTGGTGGGCGCCTTGTGGTGAGTCCATCAGCGGTGGATCCTCGACATCGCATAGCCCCGGTTTTGCGATCGGGCACCTGGGATGGAAGTGGCAGCCCTTCGGTGGATTGAGCGGCGAAGGGATCTCACCTTGGAGCAGGCGCCGATTGCGGGGACGGTCGGGGTCTGCGATCGGGATCGCCGAGAGGAGGGCTTCGGTGTAGGGATGAAGTGGCTGGCGGTAGAGGGTGTCTCTGTCGGTCGTTTCGACGACCCGGCCCAGGTACATGACCGCCACCCGGTCGGAGATATGCTCGACCACGGCGAGGTTGTGCGCCACGAATAAGAGGGTCAATTTCAACTCCGACTGAAGCTCTTTGAGCAGATTGAGGACCTGTGCCTGCACCGACACGTCGAGGGCCGACACCGGCTCGTCGGCGACCACGAAGTCTGGTCCCAATATCAGTGCACGGGCGATGCCGATCCTCTGGCGCTGACCGCCGGAGAACTCGTGTGGATACCGGGAGGCATGTGCCGCGCGAAGCCCGACGAGCTCCAGCATCTCTTTGACCCTCTCCTGCTGCTCGTCCTTGTCGCCGACGCCGTGAAGACGTAGCCCTTCGGATATCACCGGGCCGACCTGGGATCGGGGATCCAGGGAACCGAAAGGATCCTGGAAGATGATCTGGACGCGCCTACGGAACGGCTTTAGGTCCTTGCCGGAGAGGTGGGTGATGTCGAGGCCGTCGAAGCTGATCGTTCCGCTGGTCGGCTCGAGAAGCCGGGTCAGCAGTCTCCCCAAGGTCGTCTTCCCACATCCCGACTCCCCGACGAGACCCACTGTCTCTCCCTTGAAGATGTCCAGGTCAACACCGGAAACGGCTCGGACCGTGGCCAATTGCCGTTGCAACACACCACCGCGAACCGGGAACTCTTTGACCAGGTCCCGGAGCTGGACGAGAGTCTCAGCCATCGACGTCCACGACTTTCTCCGGCCCGTAGTAGAGCCAACATCGGACGTGATGGTCCTGGTCGACCTCACGTAGATCCGGATTCTGCTCGGTGCAGATCTGGAGTTGATTCTCCACCCGGGGAACGCACCGCGAAGCGAAGCGACATCCCTGGGGGAGGTCGATCATCGAAGGCACCACGCCCGGTATCACCTCGAGACGGTCCCGCCGTGAGCCAAGTACCGGGATCGAACCGATCAAACCCCTGGTGTAAGGATGGAGCGGTTTCTTGAAGAGTGTGCGGACGCCTGTCTCCTCCACTATCTCGCCGGCGTACATCACCGCTACTCGATCGGCCATCTCGGCCACTATGCCGAGGTCGTGGGTGATGAGGATGACTGCGGTGTTCGAGGTCTGCTGGAGGTCACGTATCAGGTCCAGGATCTGTGCCTGGATGGTGACGTCGAGGGCGGTGGTCGGCTCGTCGGCGATCAGGAGCTCCGGCTCACAAGCCAAGGCCATGGCGATCATGATTCGCTGGGCCATGCCCCCCGAGAGCTCGTGGGGATAAGCCTCGGCCCGCCGCCTCGGGTCAGGTATGCCCACTTTGGCCAGCATCTCGACGACCTTTTCTTCTTCGACCTCGCTGGTCCAATCCCGATGAAGCTCGAACACTTCCTGGATTTGGACCCCTGCCCGGTACACCGGATTGAGGGCGGAGCTCGGCTGCTGGAAGATCATCGAGATGTGCTCGCCGCGAAGACGTCGCAACTCGTTGAGCTTCATCTTGGCGATGTCTCTTCCACCGAAGAGAATCTCCCCGGCAACGACTTCCCCGGGGTGGGGGACGAGACCCATGATCGAAAGCGCTGTCACCGATTTGCCACACCCGGATTCGCCGACGAGACCAAGGACTTCTCCCCGGTTCACGTAGAAGTCGGTCCCATCCACGGCCTTCACCAGCCCATCCCGGGTGTCGAAGTGGGTCCTGAGGTCGTTCACTTCGAGCAGGCGCTCCCCGGCCGGAACCGGCAACGGGGCGTCGAAGTCGATCGGGCTCTCGGGAAGGGGCCGGGCTGCGCTCATCGGTTCAGGGTGGGATCGAGGGCATCGCGTAGACCGTCACCCATCAGGTTGAAGCCGAGCACCGTGATCATTATCGCCAGGCCGGGGAAGACCATGAGATGTGGGGCGGTGAAGATCCGGGCACGTTCCGCAGCCAGCATCGCCCCCCACTCCGGCGTCGGCGGCTGGGCGCCGAGGCCGAGAAACCCCAGGGCGGCCGCCTCGAGGATCACGGTGGCTACCCCGAGCGTTCCCAACACGACAAGAGGAGTGAGGGCATTGGGGACGACTCTGGTAGTCAGGACACGCCATGAGGACGCGCCGAGCGCGCGAGATGCGGAGACATAGTCCACCTCCTTGATGGAGAGAACCGACGCCCGCATCACCCTTGCGTATTGGGGGATGGTGACGATGGCGATGGCCAGCAGGGTGTTTCTGATGCCGGGCCCGAGGACGAAGACGATCGCGATGGCAAGGATCAACGATGGGAACCCGAGGACCACGTCCATGATCCGCATGAGGATGTTGTCGGTCCATCCCCCGAAGTATCCGGCGATGGCCCCGATGACTGTGCCGATGACGATCGCGACGAGAACTGTGGTGAATCCAAGCGGAAGACTGACCCGAGCTGCGAAGACGACACGGCTAAAGAAATCCCGGACATTGCCATCGAGACCCATCAGGTGCTGGGTTTCCTCGCATCCGAGGAAGTTGACGCAGGGCGGCAACCATCTCTCTGCACCAGGTTGGCCGATGAAGTTCTCCTGGAAGTCGTAGGGCGCGATCAGAGGGGCGAAGGCGGCGACGAGGATCATGAAAGTCACCAGGATCAGCCCGGCGATCCCCACCTTTCTCTGCAGGAATCGGCGCAGGGTGATCCTCCACATCGAGCCTGGCTGCTCGAGCAGTGCCTCGGGATCAGGCACGCTGATATCGGGTCGCAGTGTCACTCCAACCTCACTCTCGGATCGAGATAACCATATGAGATGTCGACCAGGAGATTCACGAGCACATAGGTGGCCGCTATGACCACGGTGAAGCCCTGGATGATGGGGAAGTCCCGGGCGGTGATTGCTTCGAACAGTGCGGTGCCCACTCCGGCCAGACCGAAGACCGTCTCGGTAAGAACGGCACCTCCGAGAAGACCACCCAACTGAAGCCCGACGATCGTCACCACCGGGAGCATCGCGTTGCGCAACGCGTGACGTCTGATGACCCGGCGTTCCATCGCTCCTTTGGCCCGAGCGGTCCTGATGTAGTCACGTCCCAGTACGTCGAGAAGCGACGATCTAGTCATCCGGGCGATGATCGCTATGGGGATGGTGGCCAGGGTGATGGCGGGGAGGATCAGGTGTTTCGCCCCGTCCCAAACGATCGCCCACTGTGCGCTGATCAATGCGTTGATGATCGTCATGTTGGAGACGAACTCTGCTCCAGTGGCCAACAACCCTTCGGACAGCTCCATGCCCCATACGTCGTAGAAGGGCATCGGCCGGCTTCCCGGACTGAGTGTTCCGCTCGGTGGCAGGGCCAAGGGTGTCCCCAGCAGGATCACGGCGAAGAGATAGGCCAACAAGAGCCCAAGCCAGAAGATGGGCATCGAAACTCCGACATTGGCGAATGCCATCGCTGCCACGTCGACACCGGTGTTGTGCCTCCGGGCGGCGGCGATACCCAAGGGGATCCCTACCAGGATCGCGGCTGACAGCGCGGCGACGGTGAGCTCGAGTGTTACCGGGAGGCGTTCGACGATGATTCGGCTCACCGGCCGGGAGAAACGAATTGACTCCCCAAAGTCCCCGGTCAGCGCGTCGCCGGCGTAGATCGCCAACTGCACGTATATCGGCTCGTTGAGGCCGTTCGCCTCGTTGAACCGCTCACACGCCTCAGGAGTTGCCCTCTCTCCCAGGATGGCGGTACACGGTTCGCCTGGCACCAATCTGAGGAGAAGGAACACCACCACCACGACTCCCATCAGCACCGGGATGGCAACGAGTAGGCGGCGGAGGATGTATCCGATCATGTTCGGGTTGTGAGCGTAGGACAGGGGGAGGCGCCTTGGCGCCTCCCCCTGAGCCGTTTCTGAGTTCTCAGAAGATCACTCAGCCGTTGATTAGTGCTCCCCACAAGTAGGCGAAGTACTCGAACGCCCCGCTGTTGCCCACATGTAGTGGATGGGCAGCGTCGAGTCCGACCGACCACGAAGCCACCACATCGTTGGCATCCAGCGTTGAGCCGTCGTGGAAGACCACTCCATCGCGGAGGGCGCAAGTCCACACCAGGCCGGCATCGTCTGGCGCACACTCGGTGGCCAGTTTGGGAATGACCTCACCGGCGGGCCCATAGCCATAGAGCCCCTCCAGCACTTGCTCACATGCCGAGAGTGACTCACCGTCTGTCTCGTCGGCACAGAACAACGAGATGGGCTCGGCGTTCTGCACGAACACCAGATCGGCATCACCGGGGTTCATAGAGGCGAACTGTGGCGCTCCAACCGGGGCCACGAACGCGTTCTCCAGAGTGGCCAGGGCGGCATCTGCTGCCGCTCCCCAAGCAAGCGGGAACATCGGCGCATGCTCGCGAATCAGGTTGTTGGCCTGCTCGTAGATCGGCTGTGCCGCGGCCGGGTCGACCGTCCTCGCACCCTCGGCCAGAGTGTCAACGATGTCAGGGCTCATCGTTCCAAACTGCGGGTTGCCTCCACCGAAGTGGAAGTCGAGGAAGTTGGTCACGTGCGGGTAGTCGGCGCCCCATCCGAGGAGATGGATGCCTTCTTGAGTCCCGGAGGCGTTCTCCTCGAGGAATGCGCCCGACTCCATGACTATGACCTCAGCGGTGATCCCCAGGTTGTCGGCTAGCTGTGCGCGAATGTCCTCGGCAACAGCAACCGGCTCGGGCAGATAGACACGGAACACGTCACGCAGCTTGATCGTGGTCTCGAACCCGTCCGGATATCCGGCGTCGGCAAGCAGCTGCTGGGCCGCTTCGGGATCGAAGTCGTAGAACGGCTCGCCTTCGCAAGCGTTCTCAATGATGCAAGGGGTGAAGTAGTCCGCCACCGCTGAACCTTCCGGGTAGAAGGTGTCGATGATCCGCTGCCGGTCGACTCCCATGGCAACCGCCTGTCGCACCTGAACGTCATCGAACGGTGCGAAATCGCTGTTGAACCCGACATAGAAGACATTCGGGTTCTCATCGACTAGCAGTTGCAGATTGGCGTCGCCTTCGATGGCGGCGTAGTCGCTTGCCGCCAGGTTGGTTATGAAGTCGGCGTTGCCCGAGGTGAGCTCGGTGATCCGTGCCGTGCTGGAGTCTCTCCAGCGGAACACGAGTGTGTCGAATGCCGGTACATCACCCCAGTAGTCCTGGTTGGTGCTGTAGATGACTTCCGACCCACGGCTCCACTCTTCGAGGGCGAACGGACCGGTGCCGATCGGGTTCTCCAAGGGTGAGCCACCCGTGGCCTCGAGGTGCTCGGCGGGCTGCACGGCGAACGGGATGAACGCCAGTTTTGCCAGGAACGCCGGGTCCTCTGAGCAAAGGGTGAACACAACCTCGGTCTCGGCTGTGGCCTCGATCGAGGCGATCTTGCCACCGTAGTCACAGCCTCCCGAGTCGAGGGCGAGACCTTCGAACGGCGATCCGGGCTCGACCGTAGTGGTCGTGTCCCCACCCGCTGTCGTCGTCTCACCACCGCCAGCGGTGGTCGTCGTATCGCCACCGTCGCCTTCACCACAGGCTGCGATGACAAGTGCGAATACCGCGACGAGCGCCAACCAGCGCACTCTTTTCATATTCATTGTCCTCCCTTGTTGGGTTGTCGTCGACGCAAACCGCCGGCGAGTGCTCCACGCTACCGGTTTCCGATCAGAAGCGCTTCGCCTAAGTGAATGGTTCGAAGCGACCACTACATGTCACCGTCGCTCGAGTGGTTTGGCGCGCCCTCGGCTCGATCGCGGGGCTCGACGTCGGCCGATCGGTAGCGACGCGCACCACCCGCGGCCGTTATACCCTGAAAGCCAATGGCATACGATCACAAGGCGATAGAGGCCAAGTGGCAGGAGCGCTGGGAATCCGAAGGGATCTTTCACACCCATGTCGACCCCTCCCGACCCAAGTTCTACAACGTGGCGATGTATCCGTATCCGTCGGGAGAGCTGCACATCGGCCACGTGCGCAACTACACCTACATCGACCTGATCACTCGCTACAAGATGATGCAGGGCTACAACGTCCTGAGCCCGATGGGCTGGGACAGTTTCGGGCTCCCTGCCGAGAATCTGGCGATCGAAACCGGGATCCACCCCAGGATCAGCGTCGAGAACCAGATCGCCAGGATGAAAGAGCACTTCCGGAAGCTGGGTGCGGCCTTCGACTGGAGTCGGGAACTGGCCAGTCACGACCCCGCCTTCTACCGCTGGGACCAGTGGCTCTTCCTCGAGTTGTTCGACCGAGGTCTGGCTTACAAGGCGACGGCGCCGGTCAACTGGTGCCCCAGGGATCAGACCGTGCTGGCCAACGAGCAGGTGGTGGACGGGGCATGTGAGCGGTGCGGTACGTTGGTGGAGAAGCGGAACCTGGCTCAATGGTTCTTCAAGATCACCGAGTACGCCGACCGGCTGCTCGATGACCTGGACGGGCTCGACGATTGGCCCGACCGGGTTCGCACCATGCAGCGGAACTGGATCGGACGCTCCGAGGGGGCCCGGTTCGGTATCGAGGTCGAGGGGATGGATGAGTCCTTCGAGGTGTTCACTACCCGACCCGACACGATTTTCGGCATGACCTTCTGCGTCCTCGCCCCCGAGCACCCCTTGGTCGGAAAGCTGATTGCAGGTGGGGAGAACGAGGGGGTAGCACGGGACTACATCACCCGGGCGGCACGAGAGTCGGAGATCGAGCGGATGGCCGAGGGCGACAAGACCGGGGTGTTCACCGGCAGGTTCGCGGTCAACCCCGTCAACGGCCAACCGGTCCCGATCTACATCGCTGACTACGTGCTCATGGGGTATGGGACCGGCGCAATCATGGCGGTTCCTGGTCAGGACCAGAGGGACTGGGATTTCGCCACCAAATACGGGCTCGACATCGTTCGCACCGTGCAACCCCCCGCCGACTGGGATGGGCAGGCGTACCTCGGAGACGGAGGCACCATCAACTCGGGCTTCCTCAACGGTCTCGATCAACTGGCGGCCAAGGAGCGGATCATCGCCTGGTTTGAGGAGCAGAGCATCGGGGATCGGGCCATCCAGTACCGACTCCGCGATTGGCTGATATCCCGACAACGTTACTGGGGTTGTCCCATCCCGATGATCGATTGCCCCGAGTGTGGCTTGGTCCCGGTTCCCCGCGACGATCTACCGGTGGAGCTGCCCGACGTGGAGGACTTTGCCCCGCAGGGACAGTCCCCACTCGCCACAGTCGAGGAGTGGGTGATCACCACCTGTCCCGAGTGCGGTGGCGAGGCGCGTCGGGAGACCGACACCATGGACACCTTCGTCGATTCGTCCTGGTACTTCTTCAGATACACCGACCCCAACAACAGCGAGGCGATATTCGACCCCGACAAGGCGGACTACTGGATGCCGGTCGACCAGTACATCGGGGGAGTCGAGCACGCCATCCTCCACCTGCTCTACGCCCGCTTCGTTACCAAGTTCCTGCACGACATCGGGTTGAGCACGGTCGATGAGCCCTTCATGCGGATGTTCACCCAAGGGATGCTGGTCAAAGACGGGGCCAAGATGTCCAAGTCGAAAGGCAATGTCGTCCCTCCCGACCGGTATTACGAGGGGTATGGCGCCGACGCCCTACGTCTGTTCGAGTTGTTCGTCGGCCCTCCGACCGACGACGCGGTATGGAACGACTCCGGGGTGCCGGGGACCAAGAGATTCCTGGATCGAGTCTGGAAGATGGGAACCGCGAGCCACGGATTCTCCGAGCGGGCGCCAAACCATGCCGACGCGGAGTTGATCGCCGCGACGCACCGTACGGTGAAGAAGGTGACCGAAGACATCGACCGTTTCCATTTCAACACGATCGTGTCCTCGCTGATGGCCCTGGCCAACGAGTTCCAGACCTACCTATCGGGCGAGCCCCGCGCGGAGGCGTTCGACGAGGCCTACAAGACGATGATCCTGATGCTCGCTCCGGCTGCTCCCCACATCAGCCACGAGCTCTGGGAGCTCCGCAACTACCAAGGAATGCTCGCCCGCGAGCCGTGGCCGACGTGGAACGAGGACTTGGTCACCGAGGCCACGGTCACCATGGTGGTTCAGGTGAACGGCAAGGTCCGCGACCGGGTCGAAGTCGCCTCCGACATCTCACCGGAGGACGCCGAGGAGTTGGCTCTGAGCCTGGAGAAGGTCCAAGGGTGGATCGACGGTGCCTCGGTGAGCAAGGTGATCGCCCGCCCGCCGAACCTGATCAACTTCGTAGTGGGGTGAATGCGGCCGAGCTCCTGGCGGACCGAGAATGGGATTCGCTTCGTCTCCGGTTGCTCGTCTACCCGGTCCAGCCGGAGTCGGTGCGGATTCTGCCCGCCCCCCATGTGTTGAGGCGAGTCTGGGGTGAGGGCATCCGGGCCATGACCCTGCGCCAGACAATCTTCGTGGATCCTCCGGTCCTCGGGGGGAAGATGGTTGGTTCGAGGTCCCTGCTGGCCCACGAACTGGTTCACGTGCGACAGTGGTTCGAGCTGGGCGTGCTCGGTTTCCTGTGGAGGTACCTGGGTGGGTATCTGAGAGGGCGGTTGAGTGGTCTGGGCCATCGTGAGGCATATCTCGGCATCGAGCTCGAGGTCGAAGCCCGAAGGCTCGCCGACCTGGCGTGATCAATCGACCGTGACTCCGTCCAGCTCGCTCGAAGCCGGCGGGAATCGGGGATCCATCTTCCGCAACGTGTCGATCAGGATGCTGGAGACCACCAGGTTGCGATACCACTTGCGGTCGGCCGGCACGACATACCAGGGTGCGTATGCGGTTGAGGTGCGGGTCAGGGCATCTTCGTAAGCCTGTATGTACCGATCCCAGAGCTTGCGCGTCTCCAGGTCCTCGATCGAGAACTTCCATCGTTTCTCAGGTTCGTCTAGCCGTGACTGGAGCCGCTGGCGTTGCTCGCCTTCGGAGATGTGGAGGAACAGCTTGACGATGGTGGTGCCCTCATCGGTGATCATTCGCTCGAATTGAGCGATGTGGTCGTACCGTCGCTGCCAGACATCCTCCGGCACCAGGTTCTTGACCCGGACCACTAGAACGTCCTCGTAGTGTGACCGGTTGAAGATCGTGATCACTCCGTTCGCCGGCATGCGCCGGTGAACTCTCCATAGGTAATCGTGACTCAGCTCGGCTTGGCTGGGAACACCGAAGTTCCAGACCCGAACCCCCTGAGGGTTCACGCCCGAGAACACGTGGCGGATCGTGCTGTCCTTGCCGCCGGTGTCCATTGCCTGGAGTACGACCAGCAGCTTCTGCGTCGACTCCGCCCACAGGCGCATCTGCAGCTCGGCAAGGGTGGTGTTGAGATGTGGGAGTGCTGCCTTCCCTTCGATCTTGCCCCCTTCGTACCCACTCTTCGATCGAGGGTCACGCGTTTCGAGCCCGGCGTCGTCTCCGGGAACCACCAGATAGGGCGCTATCTCGAGCATGTTCGGACACTAACGACCCTCTTCCCGACAGCGGCGACCCCCGGTAGGTATCGGGTTGCGGGGTTTCAGTTGGGGGTGGGATGGCTCGGTCACAGGCAATGGCTATCGGTCTTGCCCTGGTCGCAGTGTTGATCGGGGCGGGTCTCGGCAGGTCGGCAGGACCGTCCCCGTTGCCCCCAGTCGATGCGACCGTCATCCCGGATCAGCCGGTTGCACCAGCCACACTGGTCGTCTACGTGTCCGGCTGGGTGGCCACACCCGGAGTGGTCGAGGTCCTCGAAGGAGCGATCGTCGCCGATGCCGTGGCGGCCGCCGGTGGCGCCCTAGACGGAGCCGTCCTCGACGCCATCAATCTGGCTGCACCCATCGCCGGCGGAGACCACGTCCAAGTCCCGGGCCCGGGTGAGGTCGTCGCCTTCGCCGGGGGGCAACCCGACACCGGCCTCATCTCTGTCAATCGTGCCGATGCGACAGCCCTTGAATCGCTGCCCGGCGTAGGCCCGGTCCTGGCTGGGCGCATCGTGGCCCATCGTGAGGCCAACGGGCCGTTTCAAGAAGTAGAAGACCTGCTCGAGGTCCCCGGCATCGGTGAGGCCAAGCTGTCATCGATCCGGGATCTAATCGCCGTCCCGTGACCCTCGAGCATCCGGCGTTGCCACCCCCGGTGTCGCGTCCCTGGGTGGTCGCGGCCGCTGTCGTGTTCGTGGTCGCCCTGCTCGTGCCCCAATGGGCGCCGACGGTGCTTCTGATGGCGATACCTGTCCTATGGATGTCGTTCAAGGGACGGACTCTGCTTGCCGGTCTCCTAGCGGTCACCGCGGTCGTGTCGACCCTGGCGGCGACCCCCCTCGAGCCCCTTCCCGACGGGCGGTTGGCCGGAGTTGGTGTCATGGCCACGGACACGATTGACGGCAGGTTCGGGCCTTACGCGTTGATCACGATGGAGGCCGGCCTGGTCCTCGCCAATCTGCCGCCAGGGTCACTGGCCTTTCAGGGCGAGGCGGTGCATCTGGACGGGTTGCCGGTCGGCGATCCGGGCTCGCTCCGCGGGCGACGACATCGCGGGGCGATACGCGTCGACGAGTTCGAGGTGATTGCCGACCCGACGTCCCCGATAATGGTGGCGGGCAACGCCATGAGAGAGCGTGTCGTCGCGCGGCTGGCGCCCTTGGAGGGAGGCCGGGCCCTTCTCGCCGGCTTCCTGGTAGGAGACACCCGGGGTGTCGACGAGCTAGACCAAGAAGCCATGCGGAGGGCAGGGCTTTCGCACTTCACCGCGGTGAGTGGCTCGAACGTCGCTCTCTACCTCACTCTCATCTTTGTGGTCCTCGGTCCGATCGGTGTGGGCCCCAGACGGAGGGCGATCGTCGGCCTGCTTGCTCTTCCCGTGTTTGTCGCGGCGACGCGATTCGAGCCATCGGTGCTGAGGGCGGCGGCCATGGCCGCGCTCGGTCTCGGCGGGCGTCTGATCGGCCTGACCATGGAGGCATGGCAGATTCTGTCCGTGGCCGTCATCGGGTTGGTTCTGCTGAATCCCACCCTGGTGACAAATGTTGGGTTCCAACTCTCGGTGTTAGCCACCACAGGGGTCATCGTCGGGGCCAGGTGGCCAGTGCCCCGAGGCCGGTTGGCTCGCGCCCTTGCGATTACGGCCGGTGCTCAGGTTGCTGTTGCGCCACTGCTGGTCGTTCACTTCGGGTTGGTACCTTTGCTGTCGCCGCTGGCCAACCTGGTTGCGGCGCCGGTGGTGGCGTCGTCCACGGTGCTGGGCGCAATCGGGATCGTGGGCCCACGGGAACTGGTGACGGTCGGGGCCTGGCTGGCGGGGCTCGTGCTGGGTCTGGCCCGGCTGGCGTCGGGATGGCCCCAGATCGGGTGGCTCGGGCTCGGGGCCATCGTGGCGTCGGTAGCGCTGTGTCTCCGGCTTCCCCGGCTGCGCGGAGGATTGGTGCTGGGTGCGGCGGTTGTGGTCGCCACCCTGGTGGTGGGGGTCACCGAACACCTACCCACTCCCGGAGCCGTCGTCCTCGATGTAGGGCAGGGCGACTCGATCCTCCTTTCGGGCGGGCGAGGCCGTTTCGCCTTGGTCGATGGAGGCCCCGACCCGGTACGTCTCTTCGAGAAGCTGAGCAGGTACGGGGTGCGTCAGCTCGACCTGGTTGTCCTGACCCACGTTCACGCGGATCACGCCACCGGTCTCGCCGCATTGGTGGGAAGGATGCCGATTGGACGGGTCTGGGCCAACACGGAACCGCACCGGACTTTCTCGTCGGACGAGCTGTTCGAATCCCTCCAATTAGGCAACGTGGCTTTGGAGCGTCCCGAAGTCGGAGATCAGTTCGCCCTGGGTGAGCTGAACCTCACAGTCGAAGGACCGTTGCGTCGGTACGCCTCTCCCAATGATCAGTCGATCGTGCTCATGGTGCGTGGGCCTTCTCGGACGATGCTCCTGTCGGGAGACATCGAGAGGGTGGCCCAAGCAGAGCTGGGTCATCTCCAGGCCGACGTGCTCAAGGTGCCTCATCAAGGGGCGGCGACCTCGGAGCCCGGCTGGTTGGAGGGCGTCGGCTCGGACCTTGCGGTGATTTCGGTCGGTCCCAACGACTTCGGCCATCCAGCAGACTGGGTCATCGATCTGTTCGAGAGCAGCGGGACCATCCTGTTCAGAACCGACCAGGACGGTGATGTGGTAGTGCCACTATCCGGAGATTGAAAGTGATGGGAAACTTGCCGGCGATGACCAAGAACCTGGATCTGGGCCGTGTCAGGCTGCCGCTCGGGGCGACCACCTACGTGATGGGAGTGATCAACGTCTCGCCCGACTCGAAGAACGTCCACACCATCGCCCATTCGGTGGACGAGGCGCTGCTGATGGCGGACCGGTACCGGTCCTGGGGGGCGTCATTGATCGATCTCGGAGGCCAGTCCTCCCACTTCGACAACCCGACGATAGACGTGGTTGACGAGATCTCTCGGGTGGTACCGGTGGTCGAAGCCCTGACGGCCGAAGGCCATCTGGTGGCGGTCGACACATGGAAGCCGGAGGTGGCGAGCGCGGCCATCGAAGCCGGGGCCGTGATCGTCAACGATACCGGTGGGTTGGCCGATCCCGAGATGCGAGAGGTGGTGGCCACGACAGGAGTCGCTGCGATCGCGGTCTATGTGGAGGGCGCCAACCCGCACGCGGTAGGCGAGGTTGAAATCAGGGACGACAAGGCGGAGCGGACCGCGGACGGATTCCGGCTGCTGCTCGCCGACTTGGCGCAGTCCGGAGTCGACAACGTCATCCTCGACCCGGGGATCGCGCTCAACTACCGGGGCGACTACGACGCGTACACCCGAATGCAGCTCCGGGTGATCGCCGACTCCGATCTGCTGCATGAGTTGGGCTGCCCGTTGTTGATCCCGATCCCACGCAAACGGGACTTTCATCGGGTAGTCGCCTACCTGGCCCTGGCGTTCGAGCACCGGGCCGACATTGTCCGGGTTCACGACGTGGCGGTGGCATGCGACATCGCTCGACTTTTCGACCGGGGCGTCTAGAGCGTGTAGCCCACCTAGCGGGACCAACCTGTCGGCCCCGGCGATTAGCGTCCCACCGTGGCCCTGTTTCTCATTTCCGCCCCCGCCAATTCCGGCCCGGGGGAACGTCAACAGATGTTGGACGCTGCGGCGGAGCACTTTGCCCGCGCGGGTCTGGAGCGATCCAACGTGCTCAGGCTCGACGTCCCGGGGAGGGGAGCGGGTGAAGAGGGTGACGGTGCGCTCCGGGGCGAGCTCGAGCCAGTGATCCCTCTGCTCCAATCCGGGTCCCTGTTCGGCGATGCCCAGGGTCTGTTGTTGGTCGATGCCCAGAATCTCCAGGTGGGCGAGGGCGAGGTGCTGGACGCACTTATCAGTGCCGTCGACCTCTCATCGGTAGAGATCGTGTTCTTGGCGGCGGGAGCCATGCCCAGGGCGCTCGCGTCTCTGATCAAGAAGTCGGGAAGCTCTCAATCGATCACCAAGATGTGGGAGCGGCAGGCCAGGCAATGGCTCGAAGCAGAGATTCGGGATCGCGGCCTCGTATTCGAGAAGGGGGCGGAGAAAGCGGTGCTTCAGAAATTCGGCTCCGATACCGCAGCCATGGGCCAGGCTCTCGACCAGTTGGAGGAGACCAGTGGGAAGATCACCAAGGAGCTCATCCTCGATCGTTTCAAGAATAGGCCCGACGAGCCGACCTTTCTGATCACCGACGCCATAGCGAAAGGCGAGGTGGGGGAGGCCCTGCGCCGTCTCGCAGATTTTCTGGTTCACGGTCATCCCCTGGTCTTCCTGGCCGCGGTCGAGTCCGACCTCAAGAAGAGGGCGCTGGCCGCGGCGGCACCCGACGAATCGACCTTCCGGGAATGGCTGGGCGCCCGGGCCGGGGATCGCGGTCCGGGACGGTTTTGGGGTCAGCGGGGCAAGGTCAGGGAGTCGTCTTTGCGTCGAGCTCAGGAGGCCCTGGTGCGCGCCGATCGGGTGATCAAGTCCCAACCCGAAGAGGTGCATCGCGTGACCCTGGAACGGCTTACGGTGGCCTTGTGCCGCTGGTACGGATAAGGGCAGGCTCCGCTCCAAGCAGGAGATCGACCGCCAACTAGCTCGAAGCTTTTGCTCTCTTGGCCAGACGTGACTTCTTGCGGGCGGCGGTCTTCTTGTGGAGCACACCACGGGAGACGGCATTGTCGATCGTGGACTGAGCATCCCTGAGCAGCTCGTCGGTCGGCTCGCCGGAAGTTGCCGCGGTCTCGACCTTCTTCACACTGGTCTTGAGAGCGCTGTTCACCGACTTGTTGCGGGCGCGGCGTACCTCGTTCTGACGGTTGCGCTTGATCTGCGACTTGATGTTGGCCATGTTTAAAGACTCAAAATCCGATAGGGGTTTCGGGCCCGTCCGAGGACGAGTGTGCCGGAAACGACAGAGTAGCAGTAGGCCAATCGAAGGTACAATGTCGCTACCGCTTGCCTGTGACCAATCAAACGCGCATCCGCAACTTCTCGATCATCGCCCACATCGACCATGGCAAGTCGACCCTGGCCGATCGCCTATTGGAGCGAACCGGTACGGTCACCGGGCGCGAGATGCGAGAGCAGCTCCTCGACACGATGGACCTGGAGCGGGAGCGTGGCATCACCATCAAGGCGCAGACGGTCCGTTTCAACCACGTCGCCGAGGACGGCGAGACCTACCTGCTCAACCTGATCGACACACCGGGTCACGTCGATTTCTCCTACGAAGTCTCCCGATCATTGGCCGCCTGCGAAGGGGCTCTCCTTCTGGTCGACGCGGCCCAAGGTGTTCAGGCCCAGACGCTGGCCAATGCCTACCTGGCGGTGAACGCCGGGCTCGAAGTGATACCGGCCATCAACAAGATCGACTTGGTCGCTGCCGATCCGGATCGGGTGGCGGGTGAGATCACCAATGTCATCGGAGGGTCGCCGGACGACATCATCAGAATCTCGGCGAAGACCGGCGATGGTGTCGATGACTTGTTGCAGCGGCTGGTGGATCAGGTGCCACCCCCTCATGGAGATCCCGACGCGCCACTGAGAGCACTGGTGTTCGATTCCTACTACGACGCCTACCGGGGGGTGGTTTGCTACGTCCGTGTGGTGGATGGAAGGCTGAGGTCTGGGTTTCGGGTCAAGTTCATGGCGACCGGCGAAGGTCACGACGCCGATGAGATCGGTGTGCTCACACCCACGGCGCTGCCGGTCAACACGCTGGAAGCGGGGGAGGTGGGCTACCTGATCACCGGGGTCAAAGAGATCGACCGGATCAAGGTCGGGGACACCCTCACCGATGCCGGCAACCCGGCCTCGGAGCCGTTGCCCGGCTATGCCGAGCCAAAGCCGATGGTCTTCTCCGGCTTGTTCCCGACCGACGGTGACGACTTCGAACGGCTGAGGGAGGCGCTGGAGAAACTCCGGCTCAACGACGGTTCGTTGACGTGGGAGCCGGAAACCAGCCGGGCCCTCGGATTTGGGTTCAGAGTCGGCTTTCTCGGTCTTCTTCACATGGAGATAGTCCGCGAGCGTTTGGAGCGAGAGTACGACCTCGACCTGGTGGCGACCGCGCCGTCGGTTGCCTACCACGTGACTCTGCCCGACGGCAAGGAGACCGAGATCAAGTCACCGCAGGACTTGCCCGATGCGGGAGCCCGGATCGGTGTGTCCGAGCCCTATGTGCGTGCGATGATCCTCACCCCCAGCGAGTACGTAGGCCCGATCATGGAGTTGGTGACCAGCAAACGGGGTGAGCTGGGCAACATGAGCTACCTGAGCCCGGAGCGGGTGGAGCTCGACTATCAGATCCCGCTCGCGGAGATCGTCTTCGACTTCTTCGACCTGCTCAAGTCGAGGACCAAGGGATACGCATCGCTCGACTATGAGCCGATCGAGTATCGGGAGGCCGACCTGGTCAAGGTCGACATCCTTCTCAATGGCCAGGCGGTCGACGCATTCTCCGCCATCGTCCACCGGGACAAAGCCCCGGACTACGGCAAGACCATGACCACCAGGCTTCGTCAGCTCATCCCGCGGCAGATGTTCGATGTCCCAATCCAGGCCACGATCGGCGGTCGGATAATCAGCCGGGAGACAGTCAAGGCCAGACGTAAAGACGTCACCGCGAAGTGCTACGGCGGTGATGTGAGCCGGAAGAAGAAGCTGCTGCAAAAGCAGAAGGAAGGCAAGAAACGGATGAAGATGGTGGGTTCGGTCGAGGTGCCCCAGGAGGCATTCGTGGCCGCCCTCAGGGTCGATGACAACCTATGAGTCGCCACACAGTGGACCTCCATGTCGACCACAAGGCTGCCTACATCCACATTCCGTTCTGCTCGGCGGTGTGCCCCTACTGTGATTTTGCGGTGGTGGCTGGATCCGACCACCTGGCCGAGAAATACGTCGAAGCCGTCATCTCCGAGATCGAGATGGGTGACCCCTGGTTTGCTCTCGACGCGGTGTACGTCGGCGGTGGCACCCCGAGCCACGTCGATCCCAGACTGCTGGGCCGGATTCTCGATGCGCTGCAGCATCGCCATGGCCTGGCACCAAGTGCCGAAGTGTCGCTCGAGGCCAACCCCGAGGACTTCGGCCAGGATCGAGCCAATCAGCTGCTTTCACTCGGATTCAACAGGGTGTCCTTCGGTGCCCAGAGCTTCGATGATGACGTCCTGATCCGATTGGGCCGACGGCACCGGAGTGCCGACATCACCAGATCAGTGGTCAACGCCCGAACCGCCGGCTTCGTCAACGTGTCGCTCGATCTCATATTCGGCACACCGGTGGAGAGTGACGGCTCATGGGAGGCGACGCTGCATCAGGCTGTGGCACTGGAGCCAGATCATGTCTCGTGTTACGCCCTCACCGTGGAGCCGGGGACACCGCTCAACCGCGATGTCCTGGCGGGTGCTCCGGCTCCCGACCCCGACATCCAGGCGGACCGCTACGAATATGCGGATCAAGTTCTCGGCCAGGCCGGGTTGAGTCGATACGAGGTCTCCAACTGGTCGAAACCCGGCCAGGAATGTCGCTACAACATGACGGTGTGGGCCCAGGGCGAGTACGAGGCCTACGGGAACGGGGCCCATCGGTTTCGAGACGGCGTGAGAAGCCACAACATCCGCCGGCTCGAGGCCTACATGGAACGGGTAGAGCAAGGGATGGCGCCGAGGGCAGGGGAGGATCCGATTGCCGGCTGGGACGGTGAGCTGGATCGTCTTTTCGTGGGTTTGCGCCGGTCCGCCGGAGTTGCGACCGGTCCTGGCGTCGAGGCCCTGCTCGGATCGGAGGAGGGCGATCTGCTGCTTCGGGAGCGGGTGATCGAGCTTCGGGATGGGCGACTGGTAGTGAGACGCCCGCTGTTCACCGATGCGGTGCATCGACAGGTGCTGAGCCTCGCCCCACCTGCGGGGTGGGTTGATCGCCCAAACCCGGATAACCTCTACGACGAGAAGACAAATGCTTGAAGACCGTCGTTCTGAGATTCTCCGCGCCCTGGTCGAGGAGCACATTCGTTCGGGAGAACCCGTGAGTTCCCGAGCCATAGTCGAACGCGCCCATCTCTCGGTCTCGTCGGCCACCGTGCGCAACGATCTCGCCGCTCTCGAGTCAGAGGGATACGTGATCCAGCCTCACACGTCGGCTGGCCGGGTCCCCACCGCGGCCGCCTACCGCTACTACGTGGATCATCTGGGGCCCGGTCGCCTCCGCTCCGCGGCCCAGGCCAAGATCAACAGTTTCTTCGGGGAGGTCCATCTCGAGTTGTCGAAGTTGCTCAAAGCGACCTCGGACCTCCTGGCCGAGGTAACCGACCTGCCGGCGGTGGTGGTTGCCCCTGGGCTGGTGGGCGACAGGGTCAGCTCGCTGCACAGCGTCCAGATCACGGCCGACCAGATGCTTCTCATTGTCGTCACCGAAGGCGGTCGCGTACTCCAACAACGGGCGAGAGTCCGCGTGCCGGTCTCACCGGGTGAGCTGGAGGCCGCCCATCGTTTGGTTAGCGCGGCAGCGGTGGGCATGGACCTCGGCAGCGATCTCGCCATCAGCGATGAGGCGATCAACCAGTTGGATGAGCCGGCCCGAGAAGCGGTTCTCACCATCAACGACGGGTTGCATCTTGCCGGGGCCGCCGGATCGGAGATGTTCATCGGAGGAACCCAGAGGCTGGCCACGGTTTGGGAGGACCTCAGTGCCGTGCAGCGAATCCTCGAAGTGCTGGAGCGCGAGGCAGAAGTGATGAAGATCCTGGCCGGTGCCTCGGGCACCTCGATCCAGATCGGTGCCGAGTTGCCGGTCCATGATGTCGACCTGGCGGTGGTCTCCAAGAGCTACGAAGCAGGGTCGGTTGGTGGCTCGGTTGGGGTCATCGGCCCGATGCGAATGAACTACAAACGGGCCATATCGGCGGTTGAGGAGGTCTCCCGCGAGTTGGAGGACCGGATCAGCTCCAAACCGGACTGACCCATGGCCAAGGACTACTACGACATCCTCGGGGTCGGACGCGACGCCACCAGCGACGAGATCAAAAAGGCGTTCAGACGCGTCGCCCGGGCCACACATCCCGACGCCAACCCGGGCGACCCGGGTGCCGACTCCGGCTTTCGCGAGGCGGCTGAGGCTTACGAGGTCCTGTCCGACCCCGACCGACGACGAGGCTACGACCGCGGCGACACGCTCGACCTGTCCGATCTCTTCTCGGGCTGGGGCGGTCTCGACGATCTCCTCCGATCTGTGTTCGGCGATGGAGCGACGTTTGGAGGTGGTCCCGCCAATCGCCAGAGTCGCGGTCGGGACATTCTGGTTCGGGTCAGCGTGGACTTGGCCGGAGCCGCCTTCGGGACCGAAGCCGAAGTCAGCTTCCACAGCAGGACAACTTGCCCGACCTGTGCGGGCACCGGCACCGAGAGCGACGAGGGGCGGATCACCTGCCCCGAGTGCGGAGGGAACGGCTCGGTTCGGATGGCGAGACGATCGCTGTTCGGAACGATGATGACAGTGGGCACCTGCCCCACGTGTCGCGGCGAAGGTGTGCTGATCGCAGATCCATGTAGTGCATGCTCCGGAGCCGGCTCGGTCGGTGAAGAGTCAACGGTGATGGTCGAAGTCCCGGCCGGTGTTTCGACTGGAACGCGCCTCAGGCTATCCGGACGTGGTGAGTCGGGTGGGCGCAATGGTCCTTCGGGGGATCTCTATGTCGAGATCCAGGTTGATCCCGACCCGCGATACGACCGACAGGGCGATGACCTGATCCACCACGTCTCGGTGGGGATAGCCGAGGCCGCCCTGGGGCTCCGGTGCGCGGTACCCCTCCTCGAGGGAGGGGAAGTCGACCTGGACATCCCGGCCGGCACCCAGCCCGGCTCGATCTTTCATCTCCCGGGTCTTGGAGTGACGAGGCTCGGCAGACGGTCGCGGGGAGACCTCCATGTCGTGGTCTCGGTGGAGATCCCCACGGATCTATCTCATGACGAGGAGCAACTCCTCCGCCAGTGGGCAGACCTCAGAGGCGAGAAGACGCATCGTCCTGCCTCGACGAGCTGAATGGCTCACGTCCCTCATCTGTTGCTGGAGGCGCCATGGGACTCGCAACTGGTCGAGGTCTCCGAAGCGCAGGCGGCGCACCTGGAGCGTGTCCTCCGGTTGAGGGAAGGTGACCCGGTTTCCTACACCGACGGTCTAGGAACCTTGGGTGAGGGCAGATATCAACCCGGGCTTGTTGTCCGTGGCGGCGAATCGACACTGGAGCGCCCGACCGACCTCGTCGTCGTGGTTGCCCCACCCAGCAACCGGGATCGGGCTCGATTCATGATTGAGAAGCTCTCCGAGATGGGGGTGGCCGAGGTGCGCTTTCTGGAGACCCGACACGGGCAGGGTCGACCTCCCCGTGCGGATCGGCTCCGCGCCTGGGCGGTCGCCGGTCTCGAGCAGTCGGCGGGGGTGTGGCTGATGAGAACCTCCACTGAACTAGTCACTCTGTCCGGTCTCGATGGTCCTGTCGCCGTGTGTGAGCAGGGGGGAAGCAAGGAGCCACCCCACGCGCGGACAGTGGTGATCGGACCGGAGGGAGGCTGGGCTCCCGGTGAGGTGCCGGAAGAGGCGATCCTGTTCGATCTAGGCGACACGATCCTGCGTGTGGAGACGGCGGCGGTGGTGGCGGCCGCCCGGATGAGTTGAAGGTTGGCTCCAGCGTGTTCTCTGCGTTAGCATATAGTGCAAGGGCGTAGGGAGAACGATCCTTGGTGGACAAGTTCAGCTCATCGCTGGGTGCGCGTCTTCGGACGGCACGACGTCAGCGCGGTTGGTCTCTGGGAGAAGTGGAGTCGAACACCGTTGGCGAGTTCAAGGCGTCCGTGGTGGGTGCTTACGAGCGTGGAGAGCGCGCGCTGAGTGTTCAACGTCTGGTGAGACTGGCAGAGATCTACGCGGTTCCCCCAGCCGATCTGCTCCCACTCACCGGATCGAGCCAAGGAGCGGTCATCGATCTCGATGCCGTTGCCACCCGCGGCGACGACATCATCGATCGTTTTCTGGCCGCGATCCAGTTCCTCCGTCGAGACGGCAGCCCCCACGAGGTTCGCTATGCCGACAAAGCGGTGATCGCCTCATTGCTCGAATCGACCGCCGACGCCGTCTCAGGCACGGATTGATTGTCCTAGTCCTGGCTCAATCACTGCGGCGCCCTACAATCATCGAGACGCCACCAACAGGGCGTCGTTCTTGTGTCCTCTGATCAAATCGACTCGCGTTTACGCGTCCCCAGCCATCATTTGATGTTGGATCTTCTCGGGGAGGCCGACCGACACCTCCGACAGGTCGAATCCCACTTCCCGGAGGTGCGCTTTGTCGCGCGCGGCGACGAGATCGCCCTCAAGGGGCCAGACACCTCGGTGGAGAGAGCCCGCACCGTGCTCGAAGAGCTTCTGATCCTGGTTCAGGAGGGGCAAGCGCTCGACGCTCCCCGGGTCGACGAGATCGTGAAAATGGTCATCGAGGACGTTCCTAGCCCTTCAGGGATTCTTTCAGACGGGATCCCGGTAGGCCGAGGTCGGATGATCCGACCCAAGACCCATGGGCAGCAGAAGTACATGGGGGCGATCAGGGAGAACACACTCACCTTTGGCATCGGTCCCGCCGGGACCGGCAAGACCTATCTCGCGATGGCCGCGGCGGTCGACAGTCTGGTCAACGGCTCGGTGCGGCGCATCATCCTCACTCGTCCCGCAGTCGAGGCAGGGGAGCGCCTGGGGTTTCTGCCCGGCGACCTCGCCGCCAAGGTCGACCCGTATCTCCGGCCGCTCTATGACGCGCTTTGGGACATGTTGGGCCCCGAAGAGACCGCTTCGCTGGTCGAGAAGGGAACTATCGAGATCGCTCCGCTCGCTTATATGCGAGGAAGGACTCTCAACGATGCGTGCGTCATCCTCGACGAAGCCCAGAACACGACGCCGGAGCAGATGAAAATGTTCCTGACCCGTCTTGGCTTCAACTCCAAGATGATCATCACCGGGGATATGACGCAGACGGACCTTCCCGAGAACCGACGCTCGGGTCTCACGGTGGTGCGTCAGATCCTCAGCGACATCCCAGGAGTCTCCTTCGTGGAGCTGAGCGCGAGAGACGTGGTTCGCCATCGCATAGTGGCCTCGATCGTCGAGGCCTATGCCCGTTTCGAGACCCAAGTCACGTGATACCCCGCCCAGCCTTTGTTCGTCTGGCCACGTTTGTCGCCACTGTTGTCGCAGTCTGGGGTGTGTTGTCACTTGGCGCCGAGCCGGAGTCTTCGGTCCGGGAGGAAGGTGACCTTGCGGCTCAGGAGTACATCGCCGAAAACGAAGCAGAGGTGATCCACGTCGCGAACACCGAGGCGGCGAAGGAAGCTGCCCGCAACGCGGTCGAACCGGTTTACCGGATCGACACCGGGGTGCAGAACTCGGTTCAGGGTGGGATCACGAGCCTGTTCGAGACCATCCAAGCCCAGGTCCTGGCCGAGCCTGCCGAGGCCACACCTCCGACATCTTCGACAACCACCACCACGTCGGAACCGACATCTGAGGAAGAGACGACCGATACCACCCTGCCTCCCGAGCTGGTCCAGGTATCCGGTCAGGTCTTCGTCGACGTCGACGGAGACGGGCTGTTTCGACCCGAGGTGTTCAACGAGCAGGGCTTCGCCGACTTCGGATTGTCAGGTGTCCCGGTCACCGTCAGGTCGGGCGGGGAGGCGGTGAGCGTCCAAACCGGTGCCGACGGCATGGTGGCGGCGGAAGCCCTGGAAGGGCAGGTCACCATCGTCGTGGATATCGAAGGCTCACCCCACGCCAACAAGTTCGTGCTCGCCGATGTCACGTCGCGAGTAAGCCGGGACTGTCTGCCCGGGGAGCCGTGCGAGTTCGGTGCAATAGCGGTAATGCCCAACCTGCGACCGGTGGACGAGGTGGTCGCGGAGATCCGTTCCGTGAACCCGCGACTCGCAGCCGACGCCCTCACGACGCTCGTCGGGTTGGCGCAAGGCGATGTGCTTCGGGCCGCAGCGGGGCAGCAGAACCCGTTGCATCTGGCCGAAGTGCAACGTGAGGTGATCAACCGCGTCCTCCAAGAGTTCGGAGGGCTGATCACACCCGATGAGCTGTTGGGTGTCCAGGGACAGCAGGTCACCGGACCGCCCCCGGTGTTGCTGCCCGGCGAGACAAGCATCAACCCCGAGGCGAGCATGGCAGCCGGCGAGGTCGTGGCCACCTATCTCCAGGCCAACTATCTCGAGGATGTCGATGCCACCGAGCAGGAGCAGATCGCGGCCGCAGCAGCAGTGCCGGATGACATACAACAGTTCCGCGCCGGGGAGATCATTGCCCGGGAGAACGAGCCGCTCACTCAGTTCCAGATCGACGCCATCGAGGAAACGAGTGGCGCCTCGGAAGTCCAACAGCAGGGTGGTCTGCTCGCGGTCCTCGCCGTTCTGATCGGTGTCCTCGGCCTGTACCTCTCGCGTTTCCGCCCCGAGTTCTGGGCCCGCCCCCGGATGGTCGCCCTGCTCGGCATTCTCATCGTGCTCGCCGCCGGGGCAGTCAAGGCGACAGAGCTTCTTCAGACAAGCACCAGTTGGTACGTCCTTCCGGCCGTGGCGTTTGGCTTCATGGCCGCCGTCCTCTTCGACTCACGCATTGCGGTGCTGATGGCGCTCTGCATGGGGGTCTTGGTGGCCGCGGGCACACTGGACACCGGCATTGCCGTCTACGGGGCACTGGCCACGATGGCGCCGATTCCTTTTGTCAGCTCGGTGAGCAGTCGTGGGGCTTTCCGCAACGCGGTCGTGCTGTCCTCTTTCACTGCGGCCGTGGCGGCGGGTGCCACATCGTGGTTCTTCCACGCCCTGCCCAACGACACGCCCTTCACCTTGTTCGGACTGCCCCTGGAGGTTCCGCTGGGCGTGATCGGTACCTCGATGGCATGGGCATTCGCTGTCTCTGTCGTGGCTTCGCTGGTCGGTCTGGCTGCCCTTCAGTTCTTCGAGTCGGCTTTCGACATCACCACCAGCCTCAGTCTTCTCGACCTGACTGATCGCAATCATGAGGCCCTGCAACTGCTCCAAGAGAGGGCGTTCGGGACCTTCAACCACTCGCTCATGGTGGGCACTCTGGCCCACAGCGCAGCCCGGGCCATCGGGGCCAACGCTCTGCTCGCCCGAGCCATGGCCTACTACCACGACCTCGGCAAGACCGAAAACCCGACCATGTTCATAGAGAACCAGTTCGGGATGCAGAACCCACACGACCTGCTGACTCCGAAAGAGTCGGCCGAGATCGTGCGCAGGCATGTGAGCGACGGGATCTTGCTGGCGGATCAGTTCAAGATCCCGTCCGATGTCGCAACCGGGATCGTCAGCCACCACGGCGACGGGATCATGCGCTATTTCTACGAGAAGGCACGGGAGCAAGACGGCGAGAACGTGGATCCGAACGACTTTCGGCACATCGGACACAAGCCGCGGACCGCCGAATCGGCGATCGTCATGCTGGCCGACTCGCTCGAAGCCGCCTGTCGGGCAGTCTTCCAGACCGAGGAGCCGAAGCCGGAAGCGATCGAGAAGGTGGTCGACCGGGTCATAGACGAGAAGCTCAACGACGGCCAGCTCTCCGAGTCGCCAATCACCCTCTTCGAGCTCACTCAGATCAGGACGGCCTTCCTCGATTCGCTGGTCGGCCATTACCATCAGCGCATCGCGTACCCGAACTTCCCCGGAACTTGATGGACGACCCTCCCAGTCGAAGACCCAGCGCCGGCCGATGAGCGTGTTCATGGCCGACGAACAGAGTGAATCGGTGGATCTCGAGCATCTCCGCGGGCTCGCCGAGCTGGTATTGCGTGAGGAGGGCTATCCGTCCGAATCGGAACTGACCGTGCTCCTGGTAAACGAAGACGAGATGTCTTCGTACAACGAGCGGTTTCTCAACCGTGCGGGACCAACTGACGTGCTTGCCTTCCCGGTGGAGGAGTTGGTGCCGGGCATCACGCCCGACCACGATGCCTCTGGGCCACCGCTGATGATCGGGGACGTGATCGTTGCCCCGGCCTACGTGAGGCGTCAGGCTGCCGACAACGAGATCGACTTCGACGACGAGATGGCTCTGATGATCGCCCATGGCATCCTCCATCTGCTCGGTTATGACCACCTCGACGACGAGGACGCCGCGTTGATGGAGCGCCGGGAAGCCGAACTGCTCTCCAAGGTCGGGCGGACGCGCCGATGAGTCCCGCAATCATCGTTGCCGCGGTGTTTGCCCTTGGCTTGGCCGCATGGCTTCGGTCAGCCGGATCAGCGATCACCAGGGTGCATCGGGCCGATGCCCTGCGCCACGCCTCCGACGAGGTCCGGGGCGCAGAGGTTGTCGCCGAGCTACTGGAGGATCGAGAGGTGATCACCCCCGCCGTCGCGGTGGTCGGCTCGGCCCTGCTGGTGGTGGCAGCGGTGGCGGGCACCGCAGTCTTCTCGGCGGGAAAGACCCTCAGCGCCGCCATCGGAGTCTCGATGATCGTCTTCTTGGTGGTGTTTCTGCTCGGCGATCTTGCTCCACGTCAGTTGGGACGTCGCAAACCGCGTGTCATCGCCTATGCCTCAGCCCACCTGTTGAAACTGGCGGTCCGTTTCGGCGGCTGGGCCAACGACCTGATCTACGACTCCCACGATGAGGCCGACGTGGATGAAGAAGCCTCTCCCGAAGAGGCCACCGGGCAGGAACGAAACCTGATCGACTCGGTTCTCGAGTTCGGGGAGACGATCGTCAGGGAGGTGATGACGCCACGACCGGACATGGTGACCGTGCCGGTCACCGCCTCACTGGACGAGCTGGTCGCGGTGACCACCGACGAGGGCTACTCCCGCATCCCGGTGACCAGCAATGGGGACATCGTCGGCATGGTCATCGTCAAGGACCTCTTTCCGATGCTCAGTGCCGGTCTTCGTCCCCTGTCGATGGCCGAGGTGATGCGTCCTGCCGAGTTCGTGCCCGAAACCAAGCTCGCTTCGGCCCTGCTTCGCGAGATGCAGGCCAGCCGGCTGCACCAGATGATCGTTGTCGACGAGTACGGAGAGGTGGCGGGTCTGGTCACCATCGAAGACCTGCTCGAAGAGCTGGTCGGCGAAATAGTCGACGAGACCGACGAGTACGAGACCTTCATCACCCAACGGCCCGGCGGGGGTTGGGATGTCGACGCCAGATTGGCCGTCGAGGACCTCGCCGAGGTCGCCGGGGTTGACCTGCCCGACGAGGACTGGGACACGGTGGGGGGGTTGGTCCTGGGTCTGGCCGAACGCGTCCCCGATGAGGGAGAAGAGTTCGCTTACGGTCCCCTGACCCTGACCGTCACCCGAATGCAAGGCCGGCGTGTCGGGGACGTGGCGGTCTCGGTGTCGGAGGACGCCGCCAGCAGATGAGGTCGGGGTTCGTGCCCGTGGTCGGGCGCCCCAACGTCGGCAAGTCGACACTGGTCAACCACCTGGTCGGATCCAAAGTGACGATCACGTCGGCCCGTCCCCAAACAACTCGCAATGCCATTCGCGGGGTGGTCAATGGTCCCGATCGGGAGCATCCTGAATACCAGATCGTCCTCATCGACACTCCCGGCTTGCACAAGCCACGCAACGAGCTTGGGACCCGGTTGAACTCTTTGGTGTACGGCACCCTGAGCGAGGCCGACGTGGTTCTCTTCATGATCGACGCCACCATGCCCATCGGCCCCGGCGACCGGCTGATCGCGGATCGTCTCGGCAAGGCGGAGGCCGAGGTCATCCTGGTTCTGAACAAGATCGACACCGCGGGCAAGGGTGACGTCGTCGAGCAGTTGGTCAAAGCGGGGGAGTGGGATTTCGCAAGCTACGTCCCGGTCTCGGCCATAGACGGCACCGGGGTCGGTGAGCTGGTGGGCGAGATCGTGGGAAGACTGCCCGAGGGCCCGATCTACTACCCGGCGGGGATGACCACCGATCAGCCGGAGAGCCTGGTGGTAGCCGAGATCGTGCGGGAGAAGTTCCTCGACCGACTTCGCGAGGAGCTGCCGCACTCGCTGGTGGTGGTGGTCGAGGATCTCGAACAACGCGACGACGGGCTGATCGACATCGCTGCCGACATCATTGTGGAGCGCAAGAGCCAGAAGGGAATCGTCATCGGCAAGGGTGGGTCGCTGTTGAAAGCCGCCGGCAGCGAGGCGCGGGTGGATCTGGAGGCTTTGCTGGGCAACCGGGTCAATCTGAGGTTGCAGGTGACGGTCGAGCCGGGGTGGCAGCGCAAACCTCAGTTACTCGACCGCCTCGGCTTCGACTGAGAGGGACCGGCTGGCAATTGCTTTCTGGCGCGGAGATGTCGACCCATAGGTCGACATCTCCGCGCCAAAACGGGGGTCCGGCGACCACACCGGAGGCCCGCCGAGACCGGGGCCCGCCGAGACCGGAGGCTCGCCGAGACCGGAGGCTCGCCGAGACCGGAGGCCCGGGTGGTCTACCGAAGTCGGTCGAAGAGATCGGCCAGGTCGAGGTCTTTGGCGGTCAACCCGCCTTCGGAGTGGGTGGACAGGGTCAGGGTCACCTTGTTCCAACGGATGTCGATGTCGGGATGATGGTCTGCTTTCTCTGCCGCCAGGGCCACCCGGGTGACGAACCCCATCGACTCGTTGAAGTCAGCCAGCTCAAAAGTCCGGGTGATGGCATCACCCTCCCTGCTCCATTCCCCGTGTGCCTCGAGGAAGACTTCGACCTCGCCGGCGGATAGAACGGTCATGGGCGAATGATAGGCCAAGCCCGGGAACGCGGGGTCGACCTTCTACCCTGATGTCCAATGGCGATCCGGCACGATCAGGGAATTGTCCTCAGGTCCTACCCCTTTGGGGATGCCGACCGGGTGGTGGTGTTGCTCAGCCCCAACCATGGAAAAATCCGAACTGTCGCCAAGGGAATACGCAAGACGAAGAGCCGCTTCGGCGGCCGTCTCGAGCCGTTCACCCACGTCGATCTGGTGCTCTACGAGGGGCGGAATCTGGACACCATCACCCAGGTGGCGGTGATCGAGCCGTTCCCACGACTTCGGGCCAGCCTCGATGCTGTCGTCGCGGCCGGCACCATGGTCGAAGCGGCCGACGCCGTGGCCCAGGAGGCCGAGTCGTCAATGCGGCTTTTCCTGCTGCTTCACCGAGGATTGCGCGCCCTCGAAGCGGGTCAGATCGGCGCCGACCTGATCACCAGCTATCTGCTGAAGCTGGCCGACGTGGTTGGGGTTGCGCCATCCCTTCTCGTGTGCGCCTCATGTGGGCGAGTCGACGACCTCCACCGTTTCTCGTTCGCCGGTGGGGGAGCCGTCTGTGATCGCTGTCGCACCGAGGGCGCGGTTCGGCTTCGGGACGGGGTCACTGGATACCTCGCTGCTCTGGCCGGCTCCGAGTTCGGTCAGATGCCCGCCACCAACGTCGATCTGGCCGGCGAGGCGATGGGCATTGCCCGCCGTTTCGTGGAATACCACCTCGACCGAAAGTTGTCTTCGCTTGCGGTGATGGAGTGACTCTCGACTTGTCGCAGGTCGAGACCGGTCGGATCCCGAGACACGTGGGTCTGATCCTGGACGGCAACGGACGCTGGGCAAACGCCCGGGGCCTGCCCAGGACCGCTGGTCACGTGGCCGGAGAGGCAGCCCTGTTCGACACGGTCGAAGGCGCTTTGGAAATTGGGATCGAGTGGCTCACCGCGTTCACCTTCTCGACCGAGAACTGGTCCCGTGCTGCCGACGAGGTCGAGTTCCTGATGTGGTTCAACGAAGACCTGCTCACGCGCCGGCGGGACGACCTGGATGCCCAAGGGGTGCGGATGCTGTTCGCCGGGGCGATGGACGACCCGAGAATCCCCGATCGCAATCGCGAGCACATGGCAGAAGCTGCCGCGATGACAGCTTCGAACACCAAGCTGAACCTGGTCTTTGCTTTCAACTACGGGAGCCGGCGCGAGATCGTCGAGGCGGCGAGATCACTGGCCGGCATGGCTCTCGCCGGAGATATCGACCCCGAGGACATCAATGAGGCTTCGTTGGCCGGTTGTCTCTACATCCCCGAGATGCCCGACGTCGACCTCATAATCCGCTCCTCCGGGGAGCATCGACTCTCGAACTTCCTCCTCTGGCAGTCCGCCTACGCCGAGTTCTACTTTCCCGGCATACTGTGGCCTGACTTCGATCGCCATGGTCTGCTCGACGCGGTCATCGACTACCAGGGCCGCGACCGCCGATTCGGAGGCGCACAGGACGCTCCCCGGATTGACTAAGCGGCCGGAGCGGGCCACCGTTCCCACCTCGAAATGACAGAACCCACACTCGACACCATCTCCAACCTCGCCAAGAAGCGGGGTTTCGTGTTCCAGGCCTCCGAGATATACGGGGGAATCAGATCCGCATACGACTACGGGCCGCTCGGGGTCGAGTTGCTCCGCAACGTCAAGAATGAATGGTGGCGGGAGATGGTCCAGACCAGGGACGACGTGGTGGGGATCGACTCGGCGATCCTCCAGGCTCGCCAGGTATGGCAGGCGTCCGGCCACGAGGAGGTGTTCACCGACCCCCTTGTCGAGTGTCGGAACTGCAACTCACGGCACCGCCTCGACAAGCTCGAAGATCCCGACACCTGCCCAACATGCGGCAAGTCGGGCACCCTCACCGAGCCACGCAACTTCAACCTCATGTTCCGAACTCACATGGGACCGGTGGACTCCGAGGACAACCTCATCTACCTGCGGCCGGAGACGGCCCAAGGCATCTTCACCAACTTCGAGAACATCCGTCGCACCAATCGGCTCAAGCTCCCCTTCGGCATTGCACAGGTCGGCAAGTCGTTCCGCAACGAGATCACCCCCGGCCAGTTCGTGTTCCGGACCCGCGAGTTCGAGCAGATGGAGATGGAGTACTTCGTCCGCCCCGAGGAGGCCGGGGAATGGTTCCAGTACTGGCAGGATCGGAGGTTCAACTGGTATCTCGACCTGGGGATGACGGCCGCCAACCTTCGGGTCCGTCCCCACGAAGAGGACGAGTTGAGCCACTACTCGGCGGGGACCGTCGACATCGAGTACCGGTTCCCGTGGGATTGGGACGAGCTGGAGGGAGTGGCCAACCGCACTGATTTCGATCTCAAACAGCACTCGGAGCACTCCGGCCAGGACTTGCGCTACTTCGACCAGGACAGCAACGAGCGGTTCTTCCCCTACGTGATCGAGCCTGCGGCCGGAGCCACCAGGACTACGTTCGCCTTCCTGATAGATGCCTATCACGAGGAGTCGGTCAACGGCGAGGCGCGCACCGTGCTCCGTCTCCACCACCGACTGGCCCCGTACAAGGTTGCGGTGCTCCCTCTATCCAAGAAGCCCGAGCTGATCGAGCCGGCGCAGAGGATTGCGGCCGAGCTGCGCAGGCAGTGGATGATCGAG
Source organism: Acidimicrobiia bacterium (assembly GCA_035544615.1). Taxonomy (GTDB): domain Bacteria; phylum Actinomycetota; class Acidimicrobiia; order Spongiisociales; family ZC4RG35; genus JARDZU01. The sequence goes on from DATKEA010000130.1 coordinate 35,415, forward strand.
CTCGATGTGACCCAATCGATCGGGAGGCGTTACCGACGTCAGGACGAGATCGGGACGCCGTACGCGGTGACGGTCGACTTCGACTCCCTCGAAGACCAAGCGGTGACCGTGCGGGATCGCGACTCGATGGCCCAAGACCGGGTGGCGATGGATCGACTGAAGGCATATCTCGCAGAGAAGCTGACGTGAACGGCCTTAACGCAGCGTTGACAATCAGTCGCCAGACTTGGTGAGCATACGATGAGACGCATTTTGGGCTGGATCCTGGTTGTGCTGGTAATGGGCGGTGGCGCAGGTCTCGCCTATCTCTATTTCGCGGGTGGCTCGGGAGAGCCGTCGACCGAGTTGACCACCCCGTCGATCGCGGATGGTGGGACTACCGGTGCCGGCGTGTCGTCCACCGAGGCCGGCTCAGAAGCCAACGTGACAGATGCGTTTGCCATCGACGCAGGGCAATCCTCCGCTTCGTTCGAGATCGACGAGGTATTGCGGGGCTCTCCGCAACGTGTGGTGGGGACTACATCCGAGGTCGCGGGGCAGGTCTCACTCGACCCGACGGACCTTTCCAACATCCGCTTCTCCCAGATCATCGTCAATGCCAGGACATTCGACACTGGATCCGGAAATCGCGACCGGGCGATTCGAGGGCCTGTGATCCTCAACTCGGCATCCGACGAGTTCGAGCTCATTACCTTCGACGTCACCTCGGTCGACGCGTTGGATGGGGCGTTGAGCATCGGCGAGCCAACGGGGTTCACCGTTACCGGCGACCTCGTCATCAGGGGCACCACCAATCCGGCGACCTTTGACGTCACCGCAACACTGGTCGATCAGGGCACAATCGAAGGGTCGGCGTCGACCACCGTCCTCCGCTCCGACTACGGGATCGGCATCCCCAACGCGCCGGGGGTGACGGACGTGTCCGACGAAGTCCTGATCACACTGGATTTCGTCGCCACTTCGTGAGTTCAGCCCGCCGGTCGTCCTTATGATCGGTTGCCCATGGCAGAACGCGGAGACATCGATCGGGTCCGAGAGTCGACAGACCTCGTCGAGCTGATCTCAGAAGTCACCAAGGTGAAACGCTCGGGCCGCAGTTTCATGGCGGTCTGCCCATTCCACGAGGAGAAGACCCCTTCGATGTCGGTGGATCGGGTCAGGGGGCTCTACCACTGCTTTGGCTGCGGCAAAGGCGGCGATGTCTTCACATTTGTCCAGGACACACAGAACGTCGACTTCGGCGATGCGATTGAGATGCTGGCCAAGCGGGCGGGGATCACCCTGGTGCGCGACCCCGCCGATGCCAAGAGACGGGGCCGGCGCGGGGCCGCGGTCGAGGCGATACGACGGGCGATCGACGTCTATCACGAGCGACTCAAGAAGGCACCCCAGGCGGGTCCTGCCCGCGCCTACCTGAGGAATCGGGGTTATGACCTCGCCATCATCGACGAGTGGAGGCTCGGCTTCGCCGGCACCGATTGGGACACACTGACCAAGGAGTTGAAGGCCGCCGGGGTGGAGGACCGGGTGCTCGTCGACGCCGGGCTGTGCCGCCGGGGTCGTCACGGGCTCTTCGACGTGTTCCGGGGGCGGCTGATGTTTCCCATCCACGACCTGCGTGGCGACCCGGTGGGTTTCGGTGGCCGCAGGATCGAGGAGATCGAGGAGAACGCGACCAACAACCCGGACGCCAAGTACGTCAACTCGGCCGATTCGATCGTGTATCACAAGGCCCAGGTCCTGTTCGGCCTGGACCGGGCGCGGGCCGAGATCTCGGAGGAGAGCCCGGCGGTGATCGTCGAGGGTTACACCGACGTCATCGCCATGCATCTCGCCGGGATCAAGACGGCCGTGGCTACGTGTGGCACCGCCCTCGGTGACGGGCATTTCGAGCTCCTGCGCAGGTTTGGCGAGAGAGTGGTACTGGCCTTCGACTCGGACGAGGCGGGCTCGAAGGCGGCGCTGCGCGGCGATGAGCTCGAGTCGCCGTTTCGCCTCGACCTCGATCTCCGAGTGGCGCTGATGCCCGATGGCCTCGACCCGGCGGACCTGGTGCAAAAGGGGAGAGGCGACGAGCTGGTAGCCGCGGTCAGGAGTGCCCGCCCCCTCCTGGAACGCCGCATAGAGCACGAGGTGTCGCGTTATGACCTGACCGGTCCCGAAGGGCGAGCCCGCGCTCTACATGCCGCTGCGGGCCAGGTGAGGCGGATCAACGACGAGATCGCTCGTCGGGAGTTCAGCCGTTACGTCGCCCGGCTGGTGGGTGTCGACCTAGAAACCGTCGAGGTCGCGGTCGAGGGGGGTCGTGGTCGAGCTCGCTCCGAGAGTCGGTCATCCAACCAGCCGTTCGACCGGATGGAGGCCGAGCTCCTCCGGGTTCTTCTGGCCAACCCGTCGGAGGTGAGCGGTGTCGCCCCTGACGACTTCACCGACGATCGTCTCCGATCGGCTTTTCTGGCCGTAGCCGATGGGCTCGAGTCGGTTCCGCCCGGCGGCCCGGTGGACATCTCGAAAGTGGTAGACGGTGAGTCTCAGTCACTCCTCCGGTCACTGGCGATGGATGATCGACCCCTGCCCTCGGGCCCGGACATGTTGGCGCGGGTCAAGGAGCGCCGCCTCGACAGAGAGATCGAAGAGCTGCAGCGGGTGCTGGCCAAGATGGAGGAAGGCAGCGATGACCATTCCGACAACTTGCGGCGCTTGATAGCTTTACAGCAGGAGAAGCGTTCCCCGACGGAGCCGTGAACGAAGAAATCAAGACAGTGGTGGCCGCTCTGGTCAAACGCGGCAAGCATCGTGGATTTCTCACGATGGCCGAGGTCCAGCAAGAGCTGGAAGATGCCGAGGCGTCGGGAGAGGCTTTCGAGAAGGTGGCTGACGCGCTCCGCTCCCAGGGGATGAGACTCACCGAGGAGGGTCCCGGGGTCACCGAGGAGTTCATAGAGGTCAGCCAGATCTCCGTCTCGGACCCGGTTCGCCTCTATCTCAACGAGATCGGCCGGTACCCGTTGCTCACCAGCCAGCAGGAGGTCGAGCTGGCCATGCACATGGAGGCCGGGAGACGGGCTCAGGCCAGACTGGAGGAGCCCGGCCTCGCCGAAGAGGACCGCTCCTTTCTCGGGCATGAGATCGACATGGGCGACGCCGCTCACAAGCAACTTGTCCAGTCCAACCTTCGTCTCGTGGTCGCCATAGCCCGTCGCTACGTGGGCCGGGGCATGGCTCTCCTCGACTTGATTCAGGAGGGCAATGTCGGGCTGATGCGAGCCGTGGAGAGGTTCGATTACCGGCGGGGCTTCAAATTCTCCACCTATGCCACCTGGTGGATTCGCCAGGCGATATCGAGAGCCATCGCCGACCAGGGAAGAACCATCCGCATGCCGATCCATGTCCTGGACGCGGTGAACAAGCTGACTCGGGCCCAGCGGGAGATGACTCAAACCATGGGCCGTGCCCCCTCTCACGACGAATTGGCTGTCGAGCTCGACCTGGATCCTTCGAGAGTGGCCGAGTTGCAGCGGATAGCCCTGGACACCGTCTCGCTGGAGACACCGGTCGGTGAGGACGAAGACGGGACCTTGGGCGACCTGGTCGAGGATCTCGATTCGGATCGTCCCGCCGACGTCGCCACCTTCTCATCGCTTCAGGACCAGTTGGCGATGGCGTTGGAAGGGCTCAACGAGCGCGAACGGGAGGTGCTCATCATGCGCTTTGGCCTGGCCGACGGCAGGATGCGCACCCTGGAGGAAGTCGGGTCACATTTCAAAGTGACCAGAGAGCGAATTCGCCAACTGGAGACCAAGGCACTGGCCAAGCTCCGGCATCCCGACAAGTCACACAAACTCGAAGGATTCCTCGAGAACTCGTGATCTCTTGCCATCCGGGTTTGCTCTCGCCACAATCCGAGCATGAGGTTCAGGATGGGAATGCTGGTGGGCGGCGCCATTGGGTATGTGCTCGGGGCCCGCGCCGGACGCGAGCGATACGAGCAGATCAAGCGCTGGGCGGGCGAGGCCCGTAAACACCCGGCGATGGCCCAACTGGCAGACCAGGGTCTCGGAATCGTGGACGCGGGGCGCTATTTGGCCGCGGCAGGTTTGTCGGCGGGGGCCAAGGGCTTGAAAACGCTCGACGGGCAGAGCGACACCAACTCCGCCTCCCAGGTCAATTCCGATTGGTCACCCACTGCTGCAGACGCCCATCTGGGGTGAAGGCGCGCCCGGCGATCACAGTCACCACCATCACGACGGCCATGCCCACCGAGCCGAGCAACAGGTACATGATCACCAGCTGAACCAGCACGGCGTCGAAGGCATCGATACCGGCCAGCAACATTCCGGTCATGGCTCCGGGCAGGGCGATTAGCCCGACCACCTTGGTTCGCTCGATCTGTGGGATGAGGGCGCGGCGGGCGGCGGCAGAGGTCAGGTAGCGGGATGCCTGTCGATGTTCGAAGCCGAGCGCCAGCAGGCCCTCCAGTCGCTCGGGATGCTCCACGAACTCGGACGTGACCGTGTCGGCAGCGAGCACGGCGGCCGGCATGGTGTTGCCCAACGTGATGCCGGCGAGGACGACCAGGGTCACCGGCTCGAGAGGGAACACATCGAGCCCGAAGAGAACACCGAGGGTGACGGCGAGGGTGGCTCCGAGGCCGGCGAGCCCGTAACCGAACACGCGCGGGATTGCTTTTACCCGGCGCCGCACGACGGTGGCGGAGATGGTGGTCATCCCGATCACCCAGAGCCAAGCCCAGACCAGAGCCATATCCGAGTTGAAGATCAAGTCGAAGGCGAGACCAACTGCCAAGAGCTGAACCGCGGCGCGCAGAGCCGCCCAGAGGATCGAGCCTTCGACGGCCAGTTGCTTCCAGCGCGAGATGCCAACGGTCAAGGCGACCAGGGCGAATGATCCGAGTACTTCCAGCCAGCCGATTTCGGTGGACAATTGACCGACCTCCGAAGGTGATCGCGAATGGTGGCATAAGACGACCCTGGGATCCGGATACAAGCCTCGTGTTGGTATCCTCTGATCGCCAGCCGGCACCCTTCCGCGGTAGCTCAATTGGCAGAGCAGTGGACTGTTAATCCATTGGTTGTAGGTTCGAGTCCTACCCGCGGAGCAAGATTCTGACCAGGGGAGATGGCCATTTCTCCCGCCTGACCAGGAGAAATATCGCTCCCCGCCATTCTTTCGTCCACTTTCGTCGTTTCACGCTGTTTTGCTACATTTCTCTCTTAGTGTGCAACACTGGTGCAGCAGAAGGCAGATTCAATGGGCTCCATCCAGCGAATAGACCGGCCAAAACCATGGCTCGCTCGATACCGCGGACCTGACGGGCGGCAGCATTCGAAGACTTTTCGACGAAAAGTGGACGCTGAGCGGTGGCTTCGAACGGAGGAATCAAGAGGTGATCGGGGCGAGTGGGTCGACCCGACTGCTGGCCAAGTCACATTCTCGGAATGGTCGGAGACCTGGCTCGAGGGCCTCGACCTCAAACCGGCTACCCGCGCCAACTATGTCTCCAACCTCAAATCCCGCGTGCTCCCTTCGTTTGGCAACACGCAGCTCGCCAGGATCACGCCGGCTGCAGTACGGAAGTGGCAGACCCGCCTCAGAGATGAGGGCCTCTCCGCGGCATCGATTCGCCAGGCCCGCCAGGTGCTGTCCGCCGCACTCGAAGTGGCGGTAGCAGACGGGCTCATCGTCCGAAACCCGGCAGCGTCAGTGAAACCCCTCAAGGTACGCCCCCGACGACAACAGTTCCTCACCGCCGACCAGGTGGAGACCCTGGCCGACGCTTGCGAAGACAGACAGCCGGGTGCGGGCGCTGTCGTCTTCTTCCTCGCCTGGTCCGGTCTGCGCTGGGGAGAAGCCGTCGCTCTCCGTTGGGACAATGTGGACATTGGTCGGCGCCGGGTGGAGGTGAAGGTCTCGGCCACCGAGGTGTCGGGCCGATTGGAGTGGGGGAGTCCCAAGACACATGAAGAGCGCGCGGTGATCCTTCCTCAGTTCGTGATCGATCGCCTCGGACCCCCAGGCCCACCAGATTCGCTGGTCTTCTCAGCTCCGCGTGGCGGGCCGCTGCGTAATTCCAACTTCCGGAAGTCAGTCTGGGACCCGGCGGTGAAGACATCAGGCATGCCGGCGGATCTGGTACCCCACGATCTCCGCGATACCGCTGCGAGTCTGATGGTCGCCTCCGGTGCCTCGATCAAGGCCGTGCAACGAGCGCTAGGGCACGCCTCCGCCGCGATGACCCTAGACACCTACGGCGGTCTCTTCGAGGACGACCTCGAGGACCTGGCCGACCGGATGCAGGGACGTTACGGCTGACTCATGTCCACCGCAGCCCAGACGTTGTGGGTGCTCGGTCGGACCTACAATTGCACCGTGACCCGGCAGCAGATGGAAATGATCGCCGTTGACCCGGATGTGGTGCATGGCCAGGCACGCATCCGAGGGACCAGGATTCCCGTCAGCGTTGTCCTGGACTGTCTCGCCGCCGGGATGACCGAAGATCAGATCCTGGTCCAGTACCCGACGCTCACCGTTGAGGGCATACGAGCCGCTGCGGCACAGGGAGCGACACTGCCCAGCGAATAGCTCATCCCCTCGGCGCGGTCGAAGCTCGAGTTTGGGCGAGCAACGCCGGTCCGAGTCGCCAACTCCTGCCCATTACAGATTTCTCCCGGGGCCGTACAATTGTCCGTACATCGAGCTGAGAGACGAAGATGGCTGTGAAGACTGATCGGATGGAAGCGCGGGTGTCGCCTGAGGAGCGGCAGCAAATCGAACGAGCCGCCGCGGTGGCGGGCTTGTCTGTTTCGGCCTTCATGGTGAACGCGGCGGTCGATCGAGCTGACAAGGTTATGGCTGAGGCGACGACGACCACGGTGCCGGCGGGTTACTTCGACGCTCTCCTGGAGGCGTTGGATGTGGCTGAGCCGGCTCCGCGGCTTGCCCGCGCTGCAAAGGACTCCGCTCGGAGCAAGCGTATCCAGAGCCGGTGAGTCTTCGCGTCGAGCCGCTCGGCGATCACGATGTAGAAGGTTTCAGGTGCGGTTTCGGCGAGCTCGATGATTGGCTGATCCGTCATGCACGCACGGCGACTGGGCAGGGCACACGGACCTACGTCATGGTCGACGTCGAGAATTCAGTCGTCGGATACTTCGCCATTTCTCCTCACCTTCTGGAACGCGACGAGGCCCCTTCACGTATCGCCAGGGGCGCACCACAGCAGATCTCCGCCATCCTCCTAGCCAAGCTTGCACTAGATCACTCGCATCAAGGCTCCGGTCTGGGATCGGAACTGCTCGTATTCGCACTGTCAACCATCGTCGACGCGGCACGGCGCGTAGGAGGCCGATTGGTTGTGGTGGATGCCATCAACGAGGAAGCCCGTCGCTTCCATCAACACCACGACTTCCAGCCGCTGCCCGGCAATGAGCATCGCCTCATCATGAAACTCAGTACTACCGCTAAAGCGCTGGGAGTCGACTGGCCCTAATCGGCGCCGTCACCAAGGAAGTCGCTCACTCGGGCGACCTTCCGTTCTAACCACCTGCGGTCCCACGCGATTTTGAAAATTCTTGTCGCGTTTAGCGCGCGACCGCGCCCCTTCATAGGTATATGAACCTGAAAGGGAGAGCCGTGGCTGGTGTACGGCGTCACATCGCCGATCTCCCGGCGCCGTCCGAACTGCCGCTTCTGATGTCGACAGAAACTGTGGGCGAGAGACCTTCACAACATCCGGCAGGGTCCTGTCGAACTCGTGGAGTCGAGCAAGACATGGTGAGCCAGCTCGACCCTTCTGACCCCGAATCCGGAGCCAGCTGACCACGGAGACCGTATGAGACACGCCCAACCACAACGTGAGCCCTTCCCAGACAGACGATTGCACACCTGCGGTCTACGCGTCGGAGGGGGTAGGGGATGACGGTTCGAGTGACCACGCTGAAGGGACTCGATGCGGGCCGTTATTACACGGAGCGTCTTCCTGGCTATTACCTGGATGGGAGTGAGCCGCCGGGTCGGTGGTGGGGGAGTGCCGCGCAGGATCTCGGTTTCTCAGGTGAGATCGACGCCGAGGAGTTTCTGGCGGTCATGGCGGGACGGGATCCGGTGTCGGGTGAGGTTCTGGGTCGTCGTTATGGGGAGGGGTCGGTGAGGGGTTATGACGCCACCTTCTCGGCTCCCAAGTCGGTGTCAGTGTTGTTTGCCCTCGGAGACCACGAGGTCCGACACCATGTGGTCGAGTCACATGACAGTGCGGTGAGGGCGGTACTGGGCTGGGTGGAGGATCATGCCCACACTCGGCTACGCCATCACGGACATGTCGTGCATGTGGACGCTGAGGGGATCATGGTGGCTGTGTTCCGTCAGCACACCAGCCGCCGGCTGGACCCCCAACTCCACACTCACGCGGTGATCGCCAACAAGGTGCGCGGACCGGACGGTCGATGGCTGGCGTTGGACGCCCGCCCTCTCATATGCGACCAGCGGACTCTTTCCGCTCTCTACCACGCCGCTAACCGCGCCGAGCTGACTCGCCGTCTCGGTGTGGAGTGGGAGACCCCCGAGAACGGTATCGCTGAGATCGCAGGTATTTCCGAGGAGGTACGGGCCGAGTTCTCCCGGAGGACCATTGACATCGAACGACGTCTGGCCGAGAAGTTGGAACGATTCGAGGAGAACCTGGGCCGTGAACCGACGGCCAAGGAGCGGTGGAGGTTGGAACGAGAGGCTGTGTTGGATAGCCGGCCGGGCAAACCCCGGTCTCCATCTCCGGACGAGCTGAGCGAAGAGTGGCGTCATCGGGTGGCGGCGATGGGATTCGACCCGGCACGGTTGGTCGAACGGACTATCGGACATCAACGGCGTCTCGGCGTCATCGACCAACACGAAACAGCACGAATCATCAGCGGTGCGCTGCAGCCACTGGTGGAGAATCAGTCGTCGTGGCGGCCAGCGGAACTAGTCCGCGAGCTCGCCGCTGCTGTTCCAACGACGGTCACGGCGGATGCCAAGGAACTGACCGGGTTCCTCGAGACACTGGCCGATGAGGTGGCCAAGAAACGTTGTGCCGACATCTCCCGACCCATCCCCGACGGTGTAGCCCTCCGGAGGGACGGGAGACCGATCACCGAAGCTGCAGTGGATCGGACCCTCACCACCCAGTCCATTCTCGACGAAGAGGAGCAGCTGATCGCCTGGGCGGGGCGACGTCTGACCGGTGACCGACCTTTGCCCCGGTGGCCGTCAATGGTTAGAAGCAACCGAATGTCGCTGGGACGCGCCGAGGCGATCGCTGCGGTGGCCGGGCGTAGGGGCTTGGAGTTGATCGTGGGTCCCGCCGGTGCAGGCAAGACCACCACCCTGGAGGCAGGTGTCGGCGACCTTCAAACTCAGGGTCGCAGAGTGTTCGGAGTGGCACCCACTGCTGCCGCCGCCGAGGTACTGGCCACCGAGACCGGAATGCCAGCGGACACCCTCGACAAGCTGCTCACCGAACACACGCTTGGGACGAGACCACCCGACCCTGTCTACGACCTGGCTCCAGGTACAACGGTGATCGTCGACGAAGCGGGCACCGCTTCGACCCCGAAGCTGGCTGAGCTGGCTCGTCTCACTGACCAACATCACTGGCGGGTGGTCCTGGTCGGGGATCCAAGACAGTTCTCCGCGGTGGGAAGAGGTGGCATGTTCGCCCACCTCATCCAAAGCCACGGGGCGGTCGAACTGGATCAGGTGCACCGGTTCCGCCACCACTGGGAACGCCAGGCCAGTCTCGGACTCTGCGCCGCCGACCCAGCAGCTCTCCTCCAATACGACCTGCGGGATCGCATCCACGGCGGCAGCCAAGAGCACATTGAGGTCGAGATCATCGGAGCCTGGCAGCAGGCACGTCAACGTGGAGAGATCGTGGCGCTGATGGCCAACAACACCGAGACCGTGGACCGACTCAACCAGCTGGCCCAACAGACCCGCATCCAATCGAAGGAGCTCGACCCAACCTCACCCAGGCGGCGGGTAGGGGATGTGTCGCTGCTGGTCGGGGATGAGGTGGTCACCCGCCGCAACAACCGACAGCTCCGCACCGACCGAGGGCTAATGGTCAAGAACCGGGACCACTGGACCATCACCAACATCCACCGAGAGGGCAGCATCACGATCGCCGGCCGAACCGGGACCATCAGACTCCCTGGCGACTATGTGACCCGTGACCTCGAGCTGGGCTATGCCCAGACCAGTCATGCCAGCCAAGGCCGCACCGTCGATGTCGCCCTCCTCCTCGTCGACACCCTCACAGACAGCCGCGGTGTCTACACGCCCATGACCCGAGGACGGGAAGCCAACCACGCCTACGTGGTCACCCAAGACAACCAGACGCCTGTCGACGTGCTAACCCAAGCTCTCGGCCGAGACTGGATCGACCAACCCGCCCACGCCCGCCGGCTCCAGCTTGACCCCCACCATTCGAGACAGGTCACACCCGACAAATCGAGACAACTCGAACCCGAGGGCCCGGGAGGCGAGAACGAGGAGCATTCGAGACAGCTCATGCCCGAGGGCCCAGGCGACAAGACCGAGGAGCAGACGAAGAGTCGAATACTCGAACTCGTCGCAGAACGAAAAGCACGACGGAAACGCGTGGAGCGTTCACGGGGCATCGGGTTATAGCCGACCAGTTCATGGCTAACACCCAGCGTGATTCACCGAAGTGCAACTAAATGCCGGTTCTCGCGCTGGTGTTTCGGGCGATTTTCGCGGTGGCAGGCGCGCGTTATGCGCTGTGAAGCGCTGAGTCGGGCGACTACTCGAAAACCACTAAGGATCTGCATGCTACGACTGTTTCGAGCGACCCTGTAGATCACCGAGCCATGCATGCATACGAGGGAATAATGAGCTCCTGGTGTCGGCTTGACTCTTTCTTCGGGACCGAGCTCGCCTTCCGCTGGTTCAAGATCGCAGGAAGGCGAGGACCGCCATGACGCGGCGATGATCATCCGGAGTCTCTGTGAGACCGAGCTTCATCATGATGTTCCGGACGTGGGTCTCGACGGTCCGTGAACTGACGTAGAGCCTCTCCCGGATGGCTCGATTCGACCGCCCCTCGGCCATTAGGGAGAGGACCTCGCGTTCTCGTGACGTCAGTCTGTCGAGCGGATTTACTGCCCTCTTCCGGGCCAGCAGTTCGGCGACGACACCGGAGTCGACCACAGACTCGCCTTGGGCGACCCGATGGATGGCGTCGACGAACTCGCCGACCGCGGAGACCCGATCTTTCAGCAAGTAGCCCACCCCACTGAGCTGGTTCTCGATCAGCCGCATGGCGTAATGCACTTCGAGGTACTGAGACAGCACCAGCACTCCGAGATTGGGATAGAGGTCTCGCAGTTCTTCCGCCGCACGCAAACCTTCATCCGTGAAGGTCGGAGGCATCTTGATGTCGACTATCGCCACGTCAGGCTGATCGGCTCCCACTCGGGTCATGAGCTCGTGAGGATCATCGGCCTCGCCCGCGATCTCGAAGCCCGCTTCCTCGAGCAGAAGACACAAGCCTCGGCGGAACAGCACCGAGTCGTCCGCCACCACGAGACGACGCGGGGCCTTGGCTTGGTTCACCGGCCTGCCTCCACCGATATTGGGATGGTGGCGGTGACTACCGTTCCGGAGCCAGGCTGGCTGTCGACACGCAACGAGCCTCCGAGGGAGAGCACCCGGTCCTCCATGCCGCGCAGGCCCGAACCGTCACCAGGAGTCGCCCCGCCGCTTCCATCGTCACCAACGAAGACTCGCAGCACGTCATGCTCATGTCGGATACCGATTGTGACCTCGGAGGCTCCGGAGTGACGAACCGCGTTCGCCAGAGCCTCGGCGACGACGAAATAGGCGGCAGTCTCCACTGACGTGGAGAACCGCTCCGCCGTTGCCTCGACAATCCGGGTAGGGACCTGGGCGCGGCGGGCCAGTGATTCGACCGCCGGACCGATACCCTCGTCAGTGAGAAGCGACGGGTGGATCCCGCGAGCCAGGTCCCGCAATTCGACGAGTGCTTCTCTCAGCTCGCCTGAGATCTCAGACAGCAGCTCCGCAGCGGGTTCGCCGCTGACATTCATTGCCCTCGCTCTCTCGATGGCTGCCGAGATGGCGAGGAGGCGCTGTTGGGCTCCGTCGTGCAGGTCTCGCTCCAGACGACGCCGGGCCTCATCACCGGCGTTGACGACACGTATTCGCGAGGCTCTCACCTCTTCGAGCTGGGCTCGAAGCTCGGCATGGAGGCGCTCGTTCTCGAGGGCGAGGCGGGCGGCACTGGCCACGGCTTCCACCCGTTGTTCGTCCTGGGATACGGCCGAGTCGTGGACCAGAACCGCAAGGGGTTGGCGCTGCGAGTCGCTGATACGGGTTGCGCGGCGCGGGCCGGTTTCGGGCATGGTCATCTCATGTCCCTCCTCGTCGACATACTTCCCGGACGCGGGCAGCCAGAATGCCACCTCGAGCATTGGGTCACCGAGGGCTCTCGCCAGCGCCTGTTGCAGCCTGCCGTGACGCATTCCTTCCTTCAGTTCAACGAGGAGGTCCCCCACCAGCGACCGGTCCAACCGGGATCGGAATAGGCCCACGCCAAAGCCGACAGGCAAACCGATCAATGCCAGATTCACCAGCGGGAGTGCGGCGCCCTCCAGTTCGGGTGATATGCCGATTACCGGCGTGATGACGAAGTAGACCGCGGCTAGGAATCCAGGGACGATCCCCCACATCACCGGTTGCAGGGCCCGGCGCGACGGTCCGGACGATTTCCGCCACCGCTGCACGAACCGGAACACGACGATCACCGCGAACGACGCCCCGATGAGCGAATCCACCGTCATCATTGACCTGGCCAAGGCGAGGTCATCGCTCACTAGAAACATGTTCGCCGGGCAGCCGCGGCAACCGGCGGTTTCGAAGTCCATGAATGCAACAGTGAGCAGGTTCATGAGCGGAAGGAGGATGTAGAGGGACACCACGGTTCCCCGATCGAACCGGTTCGCCAGTCGACCCGAAGGAAAGGACATGAACAGCTGAGCCAACGGAGCCCAGAACAGTCCCTCCGCGACGAATCCAAGGCTGAAGGCGAGCGAAGAGTCGAAGAATGTGAGGAGGGGGACAAACCACAACAAGCCCACCGCGGCCAGGAGCCAGCCGACACTGTTGTCGGGATGGCGGGCGAGAGCCAGCAGCGACGACCCCACGAACGCCCACCCCACCAGAACATGGATGAGCAACACGTGGTCGGCCGGATCAACTCGAGGAATTCCTATAGTCAACTCGAGGACGCCGAGTCCCAGACCTGTTAAGCCGACTCCCACGGTCGCCCATTTGACACCTACCTCGGGAGGCTCGTCGATCAGAACCTCAGCCCTGATGGACTCGGATCCGTGGACACCCATGAGATCGATCCTTGCGGTACAGGAGACAGTCAGCACCTCAAATCCTGCCATCAAGTCCCCCTGCTCGACTCAGTGCACACCCTGAGATCTGAACCAGTCTCTACACCGATGACAGGCAAGGTTCAGGATCATACGTTGGAGCAATGAGACGACGCAGGGCTTGGATCGTGATCGGCCTCTTGTTGCTGGTCGGAGCCGGGTTCGCATCGGCACACGACATCGACAAGAGCGCGAGTAGGACCCCAACAGACCAGTCGACCGAAGCAGAACTTCCTGCGGAAGTGGATGAACTTTCACAAGAGGAAAGCGCCGGACTCAACACACGAGTGGACGCCCATCCTGTCCAACAACTTGGCAACCGACTGCTACGGCTGCTGACGATCAACTCTCTTCTAACGACTCATGTGCCAATCCACCTCAGGTGATCTCTGGAATCAGCCGGTCGCAAAGGGCGACGAACGGACCATTTGGATAGGCGGGCTTCCCGTCGACGAAAGAGGAGACTGACGTGAGATATCTCGATCCGAGGCTCAGCAGGCTGTTGGCCGAACAAAAGGTTGCCGAGGCCCAGAGATACGCACGCCCAAGGCAGCACCTCGAGTCACATCAAGGCAGGCTCAAGAACTGGCTAGGCACATGGATGCTCGCCATCGGTGAAATTCTCATAGGAAGGGACACCCAAACGGAGTCGGAGTAGGACGAAAATGCCAGCGAAACCGATCAGAGGCTCGGCTCGCTGATGACGGCGACCTGGATGGCCCTCGCAATGACGATGTGGCTCTTGGTGTTAGGTCCATCGAATCCCAGTCATCATCGCCGGGCCGCTTCACGCCACGGCCGAGCCAAATGCGCGGCTTGGTGACCTCCAACAGCCGGCTCGCCAGCCGTGCACAATGCGACAGCCGCAGACCTTGGCAGGCTGGGTGAAGCGGTGATGGCCTTTGCCACAGCTGACCTCGAACTCCCCAGCCTCGACATCTGGTTTCATACGGATCGCAGGCCTTGCGACGAGTACTACGGCGCCTTCCGAGCTACCCCGGAGTCGTGGCAGATCCTGATCTGCTCACCCGACATCAAGACCGTCTACGAGCACGAGCTTGCCCATGCCTGGGTGACAGCCAATGTCACCGACACGCAGCGATCCGCGTTCATGAACCTGCGCGGTCTCGAGCATTGGGCCGACCGGGACGTTCCATGGAATCAACGTGGGACCGAATGGGCGGCCGTCATAATCCAACAGGGACTGAGCGGCCTACCGCTCCCGCCAGCACTCTCCAACGAGGCCAGGTCCCGCGCTTCGGGTTGTGTGAGCCGGAGGAGGGTCTTGTGCCGACCCCCTTCGTCTACGACTTTTAGGTCTCGTCTACGTCTGCGGGGCACTGTTTTCGTTGATGGTGTGGATATGGAACACGGGGCAGCGGTCGGCGAGGGAGGCGAAGCCGTCGGGATCTGGCTGGATGCCATGTACCCGCTCGAAGAACTGTGTGCCGTGGGGTATCTCGATGGGGAAGGCTCGAAGCACGGATTCACGTTGATCAGGGGCAAGCTCAGTGATTCTCACCTTCCTCTGCTCCTTGCCATATGCCAGGTAACCCCAGCCGGCGGCGCGCACATTGCGGACCCAGTCGGAGTCTTCCAGCCCGCCCACGGTGTAGTCGACACCGTCGAGGGTGAGAAGCGAGATGGGAGTAGTCCGCATTTGACCGGAGGTCCGCCCTGGGACGGTCAGAATGTGGATGGTGCCGGTCTTGAGCCCGCGGCGTTGTAGCCATTTGACGATCAGGTTGGCGAAAGGCAGCCAGCCGGGCAACCTCCCCATAGGCTCGTTCTGGTCTTGTCGCTTGTTGGTCATTCAATAACTATATAGTTAAGCCTCTAAGATATCTAGCTGCTGTAGTACGATGGTGTCGTATGAACGCCAAGGCCGAGCTGATCCAAGAAGTCGCGGGGCTGATCGCAGAGCTGCAGGAGACAACTCAGGCAGTTGACGAGGCCGCCGCCGGCTATCTCGGGGTAAACCTCACCGATCTGCGATGTCTCGCCCTCATCGGACGGGCCCCTATGGCCCTCGGGCAGTTGGCTGCGGCTACGGGACGAACGCCTGCCGCTATCACCATCGCCGTGGACCGTTTAGAGACAGCTGGGCTCGCCGAACGGATCCCTGACGCCAACGATCGGCGACGGCTGCTAGTACGACCATCCGAGACGGCTTGGCGGCAGATCCAAGTCGTATGGGGTCCGATCGGAGAAGGAGGCACCCGACTTCTCGCCGGTTACACGAGCCAGCAGCTTCAGTTCCTCCAATCATTCCTACACGAGGGGATCGAACTCCAGCAGCAACACACTCAACGACTGCAGCAACTGGAATCCAACAACACCCCATCAACAGGCACCGTTGCAGGAGTCAGCCAAGGGCGATGAGCCGCCGCACTTGAGCCGATGCCAGCCCACCGCACGAGATCACAATTACTCGAGCACTAACGCTCACATCTTGAACCATCCGCTATCGGCACCTCCAGGGCGGTGTCGGATGGAATACTCACCACGCTGCGTAGTGGGTCGCCAAGGCCGGCGGATCGTCCCGGATGCCATGCCAGACCCCGCCCTCTAGCCAGTGTCGTGAAATCGGCTTCACCCCGCCCCATATTTATGTAGGAGATTGAAGACCACGCGCCCGGACCCGGAGGCGTCGAATGCCAGAACCGCTTCTCACGCTGAAAGAGGCTGCTGACTACCTGCGGCTCACTCCCAGCGCCCTCTACACCCAGCGCCATCGCGGGGAGAAACCCGGAGCGCTCGGGATTCGCGTCGG
>DATKEA010000131.1:0-21108 GCA_035544615.1 Acidimicrobiia bacterium
ACGACGGAAGGCTGCTGAGGGTCACGTTTGGGCCGGCGCCCCAGGTGGCACCGGTCGCCCAGAACCAGACCGTCAATACCAACGTCGGCGCCGCCAAGACGATCACGCTGGTGGCGACGGACATCAACAACGACCCCCTGATCTACTCGGTGGTGCCCCCGGGGCCGACCAATGGCACCCTGACCGGTACCGGGGCCGACAGGACCTACACCCCGGCTGCCGGGTTCAGTGGGGTGGACAGCTTCACCTTCACCGCCAATGACGGAACGGCCGATTCCAATATCGCCACGGTCACCATCAACGTGGTCAACCGGGCGCCAACCGTCATCAACCCGGGCAACCTGGGTCCCCACGGCGAGGGCGACGTCGTTTCAGTGGCCATGTTCGGCACCGACCCAGATCCGAGCGGCACGCCGCCGGGGACCTTGACCTGGAGCGCCACTGGGCTCCCAACCGGGCTCAGCATCAACCCGTCGACCGGGCAGATCACCGGTACGGTCGGTATCGGAGCCACCTCAAGCTCCCCCTACGGGGTGACGGTCAAGGCAACCGACGCGGGGACACCACCCCGTAGCCATCAAGTCAGCTTCAACTGGACGATTGTCAACACCAACCGATCCCCGGTTCTCGCCGCCATCGGCAACAAGACCGTGGCCCAAGGCTCACTGCTGGCGTTCAAGGCCACTGCGAGCGACCCCAACGGTGACGGGCTCACCTTCTCTCTGGTCAACCCACCGGCGGGAGCGGCCATAACCGCCGGCGGCAACTTCACGTGGACTCCGAATGTCAGTCCGGGGATTTACCCGGTGACAGTGAAGGTCACCGACAACGGGAGCCCGATCCTCTCCGACCAGAAGACGTTCACCGTGACCGTCACCGCGTTCGACCCCAACCCGGATCCGACCAACCGGTTCATCGACGACAACGGGCACATCTTCGAAAACGCAATCGAGTGGTTGGCCGCCAAAGGGATCACCCAGGGTTGTAACCCGCCGAACAACGATCGGTTCTGTCCCAATGACCGGATCACCCGAGGCCAGATGGCCGCCTTCCTGGTCCGTGCCTTCAACTACACCGACAATGGCGGCGGCAATCTGTTCGTCGATGACAACGGGCACATCTTCGAAAACGCCATCGACAAGCTGGCCACCGCCGGGGTTACCGTCGGTTGCAACCCACCCATGAACAACAGGTTCTGCCCCAACGACTTCGTCACTCGAGGCCAGATGGCTGCTTTCTTGGGACGGGCCTTCAACTACACCGACAACGGCGGCGGCGACTGGTTCGTCGACGACAACGGCTCGGTGTTCGAAAACGCCATCGACCGGCTGCGGACTGCCGGCGTCACTCAGGGATGCAACCCGCCGACCAACGATCGATATTGTCCCAACGACTTCGTCACACGGGGTCAGATGGCAGCCTTCCTCAAACGCGCATTTGGTGAGTAGGAGGAAAGTGTGAGGCGTGTCGGAGGAGCTTCGATCCTCACGCTATTGGTCCTGATGGGCGTGGTGCTTACCGGTGCCGGGCTCGCCTGGGCAGCCCTCAATGTCACCTTCTTCGACGTGGTCGAGACCGACGACTGGGAGGTGTGGGCACCGGGCCCGAGCGGGATCACCTTCGACGCCCCCCAAAACCGGATGCTGGTTGTCGATACCGACCGCAACAACTACGACGAATGGGGGCAAGACGGCATCGACCTCTGGGAGATCAACCTGGACGGCACGGTGAT
Organism: Acidimicrobiia bacterium; assembly: GCA_035544615.1. Lineage (GTDB taxonomy): Bacteria > Actinomycetota > Acidimicrobiia > Spongiisociales > ZC4RG35 > JARDZU01. The sequence goes on from DATKEA010000131.1 coordinate 1,733, forward strand.
CAGGACGGGGGTGCTGAACCTGGGCACCGGGCATGAGCCCACCGGCATCGACTATGACGCTACCAACGATCGCCTGTTCGTCAGCAACGACGACGGGCAGTACCACATCATCACCCCCGGCCAAGACGGGCTGTTCGGGACCGGCGACGACGGCATGACCACGATCAACGTCGCGGGAAGCACCGACACCGAGGACCCCGTATACGACCCCACGAGTGAGAACCTCTTTGTGCTCGATGGTGGAGGCACCATCTTCCGTTTGAATCCTGCCAACGGGAACGTTTTGGGCACGATCGACATCTCCGATCTCGGCCCAGACAATTGGGAAGGCCTGGCGATGACACCGAGCGGAGAGCTGCTGGTAGGCGCCAACGAGGACCAGCAGATCCACGTCATCTCAACGATTGGGGAGGTGCTCCAGCCTGCGATCGATGTTTCCGGCATCAACGGCGATGGTTCGAGTCTCGACTTGGTGTCGGGTCTTGGCATCTCGACTCCGGGCGCCGGGGGGAGTGGATACGACATCTGGATCGCCGATCGTCAGGGCACCAGTAACAATGATGACCCGGCGAACATCGACGGGCGACTATGGCGTCTCAGCACCGACGGCACGCCTCCTCCTCCTCCTCCGACTACTACTACCACCACGACCACCACCCTGCCACCAACCACCACCACCACTCTGGGACCGACGACCACGACGACGACGGTGCCGTCGACCACGACCACAACGGTTCCGACGACGACCACGACTCAGCCCGCCGATCCCACACCACCGGACCCCGAGCCGGATGGGGGGTTCTCCGACACCAGCGGTCACGTCTTCGAGAACGCCATCGCCTGGCTGGCTGACGAGGGAATCACCCAAGGCTGCAACCCACCGGACAACACCATGTTCTGCCCCGACGACCGTGTCACCCGGGGACAAATGGCCGCCTTCCTGGTGCGAGCCTTCGGATACACCGACAATGGCGGTGGCGACCTGTTCATCGACGACAACGACAGCGTCTTTGAGAACGCCATCGACCGACTCGCCACCGCCGGAGTCACCCAAGGCTGCAACCCTCCCAACAACACCAGGTATTGCCCCAACGACTTCGTCACCAGAGGACAAATGGCAGCCTTCCTGGGACGGGCCTTCAACTACACCGACGACGGAGGCGGTGACTGGTTCATTGACGACAACGGCTCAGTCTTCGAAAACGCCATCGACCGGCTCCGCACCGCCGGGGTAACTCAGGGATGCAACCCGCCCCTCAACGACCGATACTGTCCCAACGACTTCGTCACCAGAGGACAGATGGCAGCATTCCTCAAACGAGCCTTCGGTGCATAGCGCGGCGACATGAGAGCGGGTAGGGCGAGGAGACTGGGTGGCGGGTCGGTGCTCACCGTGCTGGTCATCGCCGGTGTGTTGCTAACCGGAGTCGGCCTCGCCTGGGCCAATGTCACGCTTTCGTTCTACACCATGGTCGACACCGGTCTCGGCCATTGGAGCGTTTGGGCGCCGGGGCCTTCGGGAGTGGCCTACAACGCCGACAACAACACCATGTTCGTGGTCGACACCGACCGCACCAACTACTCCCAGTTCGATATCGATGGGATCAACCTGTGGGAGATCCATCTCAACGGAAACGTGCTCCGTACCAGCGCGCTGCCTGGGGCCCTGGACGAGCCGACCGGGGTCGAGTACGACCTGGCCGGCAACCGGCTCTTCGTCACCACCGATAGCCCCAACCGTCTCTGGATCTTCAACATCGGGCCCGACGGCTCATATGGCACAGGTGACGACGGCGGGTCGTTCACGGTCAACACCGATTCGATGGGTGCCGACGACACCGAGGACCCGGCATTTGACCCGGTCAGCGGGAGTCTGTTCTTCGTCAGCGGAAGCGACATCTACGAGATCAATCCGACCAACGGCGCACTGATCGAGGTGATCGACATCTCGCATCTGGGTTCCTCCCTCGACTTCGAGGGCATGGCGTTTCATCCTCCAACCGGTCACCTGCTGCTGGGGACCAGAGACCGTCGGATGTTCATGGTCACCAAGACCGGAGACTTGGTCCAGGAGATCGTGGTGCCCAGTGCGCCGGGTTTCGAGAGGATCTCCGGCATGGGCACCTCGCCCGGCCCGGATGGTACCGGGCTCGACATATGGGTCGCCGACCGCAGAGCCACCGGCAGTCAGCACACCGAATCCATGATCGACGGCAGGCTGTTCCGTTTCAGCACCGACGGCAATCCCCCGCCCCCAACTACCACCACCACAAGCACCTCTACGACAACGACGACCGCGCCGACCAGCACCAGCACGTCAACCACCACGACTTCGACGACCACGCCGACCACTACCACAACCTCGACGACCACCACCCTGCCACCAACCACCACCACCACATTGGGATCGACGACTACGACGACGACGGTTCCGACTACGACCACAACGATTCCGACCACCACCACGACTCAGCCCGGCTCCCCCCCTCCGGAGCCCCAGCCGGCAACACAATTCACCGATACCAGTGGCCATCTGTTCGCCACCGCCATCGAGTGGCTGGCCGACGAAGGGATCACCCAAGGGTGCAACCCGCCGGCCAACACCATGTTCTGCCCCGACGACCGTGTCACCCGAGGCCAGATGGCCGCCTTCCTGGTGCGTGCCTTCAACTACACCGACAACGGAGGCGGCGACCTGTTCATCGACGACAACAACAGCGTCTTCGAGAACGCCATTGACCGGCTAGCCACCGCCGGGGTCACCCAAGGCTGCAACCCACCCAACAACACCAGGTATTGCCCCAACGACCTCGTCACCAGAGGACAAATGGCCGCCTTCTTGGGACGGGCCTTCAACTACACCGACAACGGCGGCGGTGACTGGTTCATCGACGACAACGGCTCGGTGTTCGAGAACGCCATCGACCGGCTCCGCACCGCCGGGGTCACCCAAGGATGCAACCCGCCCCTCAACAACCGATACTGTCCCAACGACTTCGTCACCAGAGGACAGATGGCAGCATTCCTCAAACGAGCCTTCGGTGCCTAACGAAGGCAATCGAACCGCGTCGGATATCTTCGCGCTTCTCGATTCGCTGCAGGAGCGGTTGGACCCGTCCCACCTCGTCGACCACTACGAGTTGCTCGACCATTGGGAGCGCGCCCGATCGGGGTCTGCGTTCTACCGGATGACGGGGAAACCTTCAGGTCCCGATCTGCTGGTCAAGACAGGGCCAGTCTGGGATCCAGAGGAAACCGAACTCCTCCACCGGGCCATGGTCGACCTGTCCGATGCCATCTCGTTCGCCGGGATCGAAGGTGCCGCCGCCATTCGACCCGTTGCCTGGTCGTCATCACCGCCGGCGATCGTCATGCCGTTCGTCGAAGGCACCGACCTGGTGACACTGCTACGAGACCCGGAGCGCGAGGAATGGGCTCAGATGCGGCCCTGGATGTACCGAGCCGGTGAGATGATTGCCGCCTACCACACGTCCCACCCCGCTCCCCCGGCCTCGGACATCACCCCTGCCGCCGACGAGGCCCGGCGAGCCGGTCGAGGGATGTTGCTCTCACCCGCGATGATCGAGCAGCTCCTGAGGCAGATCCGATGGCGCGACCGTTGTGCGATGTCGTTTGGTGATTTCGGACCGGGCAATCTGCACGGCAATGCGAAGGGAGACCTCTATCTGCTCGATCCTCCCGAGGACCCGATGGTCGCCCTGGTCCACAAAGACATCGGCAACTTCATGTTCGAGATGCGACGACAACTCGCCGGGCACGGGTACACCCGAACCCGGCCAGTCCGGGGCCGCTTCCACGAGCTCCGGGCCGCATTCTTGGAGGGGTACACGGCAAGGTCGAGCCGGGTCATCGACAGCTGTGATCAGGCACTGATCGCACTCTTCGAGATGAGACGGGCCAGAGGCATGGCACGAAAGAGGTTCCCCGGCCGTCTCGGCGACTCATCCTGGTTCGCCCGCTGCGCGCTGGCCCGCCGCAGGGAAGTGGCGCGCGCCGACTGCGGTCAACCGTAGAAGGCGTCGATGTCGGTGACGGCCCCGTCACCTCTCAGCTCATAGGCGGTGCCGTCGGCACGCTGCACCCGGAACACCCCGTCTGAGTCGGCCTCGTCGAGATCGAAGTCGTCAGGCTCCAGGTCACAGTCGACGAAGTCGTACTCACTCGGCTCGGAGCCGTCTTCGTCTTCAACGATCACCTGAGAGAAGTCGCATCGGACGAACAAGACCGGGACCTCAGGTTCCCGAGCATGTTCGTCGATGATCAGCACGCCACCGCCGGAGACGATGTCGGTCCAGGTCTGGGTGGACGACACCTCGTTTGCCTCGCCCAGGGCGTGGGAGATGACGGCATTTCCGTTCTCCAGCAGGGTCAGGTCGGTGTACTGATACGCGTTTCCATAAGCACCGTGGTTTACCCCGGCGCCCTCGTTGTAATAGGCGGTGAACCGGGTGACGTCGTGCCGGTCTCGGTTGTTCTGCCAGACGAAGATGCCGTTGCTGGCGTTGTTGTGGGCGACGTTGTTCTCGAAGAGCCAGACCGACTCCGCCTTCTCCGGCCAGATGAAACCGGAGCGGTCACCGCCGCCTTCGCCCTGAACCCCTACGGCCACCGAGTTGGTGATCGCGACGTTGTCCCCATTGCCAAGGTAGAAGGCAGCCAGCCGGAAGCGGTTGCCGGGGATGCCGAGGTCGACCCCTGCCGCCACCGCTCGGTCCCAGATCAGATCGTGGGTGTCGTTGGCCACATCGTCACGATCGACCGGTTCGTCCCACCAGTAGGCCTCGTTGAGCACGTTGTAGGCGATGGTGTCCCGGAAAGTGATGTCATGAGACGCGTGGGGGACGAAGGCGTGATTCCCGGCGTCGCGGATCACCACACCTTCGACTATCGACCCCCGGCTCCCATCACCCGACATGTGGATGTGAAGCCCGTAACGCCCGGTGGCGTCGGACTCGCCAACGGTGGGAGCGACATACCTGATCTGGGTGAACCGGATGGTCTGAGGTTTGGTAGAGCGAACGAATACATGGGTATAGCCCTCGGGGGTGCCTTCGATCCGAACGTTCCGGGTGAGGTTCAGCAACTCGGTGGGATATCCCAGCTGGTTGACCGGTGGCGTGGCGGTGACCGGCTCGAAACTGGTGTAGTCGCCCGGGGTGTTGGGCGCGGCCACCACCTCATCACCGGCCCAGGCCGGGTCGTACTCGTAGCTCCAGGAGGTCTTCTCCTCACCCTCGAGCACGAGTTGGCCGTCACCCATCACCCAGAGACCGACGTCTGAGCCGATCGGGTCCATCCCGCCCCCTTCGAAGGCCTCCTCGTCGACGTCTTCGAATCGGAGCACGTGTTCGACGTCCCCGGACGAAGGCTGCATCACCAATTCCCCGAGAACCTCGACATTGCCAGAGGCGGTGAGTGTGATACTCGCCTCCGGGTCGAGGACCCATGACTCATCGGCAGGGATCACTACGCCCTCAGCGAAGGTCTGATCCTCGCTGATCAGGACCTGCTCCCTCACGACAGGTGCAACCGTGGTCACCGGAGAACTGGTCGTTCCGTCTTCGTGAGTCGTGGTCGACGCAGAATCCGAGTCCGATTCGGTGGTCGTCGAAGGGTCGGTCGTTGCTGTGCATGCTGAAACGACCAACGCCAACACGAGATGAGTGATCTTCGTTGTGTGTCGCACCGTCAGCCCCCGGGCCGTGGTTCATCCAGTGAGCGCTCGCTTCAGGAAGGCGGCCATCTGCCCTCTTGTCACGTAGTCGTTGGGGCAGTAGCGGTTGTTGGTCGGTGGGTTGCAACCCAGCGTCACACCGGCCACCCGCAGCCGGTTGATGGCATTTTCGAAGATATGCCCGTTGTCGTCGACGAAGTAGTTCCCGCTACCGGCGTTGGTATAGCCAAAGGCGCGCACCAGGAAGGCCGCCATCTCGCCTCTGGTGACGAAACGGTCGGGGCAGAACCGGTTGTTCTGCGGCGGGTTGCATCCCTCGGTGATCCCCGCAGTACGAAGACGGTTGATCGCATTCTCGAAGATATGGCCCGTGTCATCGACGAAGAAGTCCTTGGCAATCGCCGAGTAACCCTTGGATCGAACCAGGAATGCCGCCATCTGCCCCCGAGTCACCCGATCGTTGGGGCAGAACCTGGTGTTGGACGGCGGGTTGCAGCCTTGGGTGATCCCCTGGGCGTACAGCCAGGCGATGGCGTCCTTGAACACGCTGTTGGCAGTGTCGGTGAACTCACCCGGGGCGCCGCCCGGAGTGCCGGGGACGGTTCCGCTGTAGAACGCCGAGATCGAAGTGGCTGCACCGGTTCCCGTCAAGCGATAGGCGGTGCCGTTGGCCCGCTGCACCCGGAATACCGAATCGGACCGGGCGCCGCTCAGGTCGAAGTCGTTGGGCTCGAGCCCGCATCTGATGAAGTCATAGAGGCTGCGCTCGGGGCCGCCACGATCGTCGACTTCCACCTCGCCAAAGTCACAGTCGACGAAGCGGACCGGTCGTTCCGGTTCGCGGGCATGCTCGTCGATGAGGAGGGTGCCCCCTCCGGTCTTGACGTTGGACCAGATCTGGGTGTCGGTGAAGTTGTCGTCACCTGGTTCCCCAAGGGCGTGGGAGTGGACGGCGACGCCGTTGCCCCGCAATATCAGGTTCTTGTAGACATAGGAATTGGTGTAAGCGCCGTGCTCGACACCTGCCCCACGGTTGTAGTAGGCGATGAACCCGTCGATCACGTGGGGCATCTCGTTGTTCTGCCACACGAAGATCCCATTCGCCTCGTTGTTGTGGGCCCGGTTGTTGTGGAAGAACCAGGTCCCTTCGGCGTCCTCCGGCCATAGATACCCGGATCGATTGGCGCCGCCCTCGTTCTGGACACCAACTGCCACAGAGTTGGTGACTGAGATGTTCTGGCCGGCGCCAAGGAAGTAGCCAGAGAGGCGATGGTGGTCACCACTGTTCGCCCGTCGCACCAGTGCCGCCACTGTCCGGTCCCACACGATGTCGTTCGAGTTGTTCTGGACGCCTCTCGCCGGCTCGTCCCACCAGTAGGCCTCGGCACGAACGTTGTAGGCGATGGTGTTGCGAAAGGTGACGCCATGCGAACCGTGCGGGACGAAAGCGTGGGCCTTGGTGTCTCGGATCACCAAACCGTCGACAAGGGTGCCGCGGCTCCCGTTGCCCGACATGTGTATATGGAGGCCATAACGCCCGGTTCGGTCGTCGTCAGCCGTGGCCACGTTGGCCGGGTCAGGGCCGACATAGCGGAAAGCGGCGTTCTTGATGGTCGAGGGACGGGTCGAACGGATGAAGACATGGCTGTAACCGCTGGAGGTACCTTCGACCCGGACATTGCGGGTGAGGTTCAACAGCTCGGTGCTGTATCCCAGGGCGTTCTTGGCGGGAGTCGAGGTGACCACCGGGAAGTTGGAGTAATTGCCGGGGCTGTTTGGCGCCGCCCGGACCTCGTCGCCAGTCCACCCCGATTGCCAGGTATAGGCCCAGGCCGGCTTCGACTCTCCTTCGAGGATGATCCGACCCGATCCCATGACCCAGAGCCCGACATCAGAGGCGATCGGATCCATCCCTCCCCCGACGAAGTTGGACTCGTTGATCCCGGTGAACCGGATCAGATGTTCGACGTCTCCATTGGCCGGCTTCATGATCAGGGTGCCCCGGACGATGATGTTTCCGCCTGAGGTGATGGTGGTGTCGGCGTTGGGATTGAGTGTCCAGGTATCGCCGGCGGGGACGGTGAAACCGTTGGGGTAGTTGCCCGAGTTGAGAGTCTGATTGGCCGCAGAGGCACGATTGGCGATACCAAGGACCACGACGGCGACGACAGCCAGACCGATCAAAACGAGAGTCAGTCGGCGTTTAGGCGACACTCCTAAGAAAAGCGAGCGACCTCGGGTCGCCGCTGCATGAGTTGTGGTCACTGGCGTGATGCCTCCTGGTTGGGTGCTGCCAGTCCTTTGTCGGCCAGCCACGACCGACAACCGCGATTGGCCAGCATAACCACGACCACTCCCCCAGCCACACCAACCACAACCAGGGGTTACGACGAGACCATCTACGACACATCGCCCCCGGTTAGGCTCTCGACCGGACCTGGGAGGTGTCGCATGGAACGGATCACCGAGAGCCGTGATCACGTCGGGACGTTCAAACGCTTGCTGCTATTTGTCTTGTTGCCTTTGTCGGCGCTCACGGTGATCGCACTTGGCCTTGCTTACACCGGCGACGTATCGGTCAGCGACCTCCTGCGTGATCCGAGTGCGGTGCTCGACGGGCCCTGGTATGTGGGGGTCTTCTCCACCACAGGTATCGCCCTATGGGCGGTGGGCGGAGCCCTATGCCTGCTCACCTTGTCGGCCCAGCCATCCCGAGAAGCCCGTTCTCTTCTGATCGCCGGCGCCGTGATGAGTTTCATCCTCGGCGCCGACGACGGCTACCTGCTCCACGAGACGATCAAGAACGAGATCGGTATTCCCTCCCCGGTGACGGTTGGGATCTACGGGATCGTGGCAATCGTCCTGTTCCGGCCCGCGTGGCGTTATCTGCGCTCCCGACCCGAATTCATCGTGTTCGTCACCGCGGTGTCACTGCTCGGGATCTCAGCGGTCCTCGACTTCGCCGGTGAGGCCGGGCTGCCCACACCGCCGCTGTCAGCGATCATCGAAGACGTGGCCAAATTCCTCGGCATCGCAAGCTGGGTCGCCTTCTGTGGCTGGCTCTGCGCTGACCTGATACGCCAACGCCCCGCTGTTACCAACCCCACCCACTGATCACGCGTCGACCCACCGAGGGCAGAGGTCAACCTAGGACGCTAAGAAGCTCGGTCTCGGGCACCGGGGTCTCGGCGGGCGACGACAGAGGCAAAGTGACCGAGAAGACCGTGAGATCAGCCGTTCGGTCGTAATCGAGGGCGCCACCCATCCCTTCGGCGAAGGACCGGGCTATGGCGAGACCCAAGCCCACGCTGCCCTCGAGGAGAGCAGTCCCGTCGGAGTGGATGTAGCGATCGAACAGGCGCTCCTCGACGTCAGCCGAAACGCCGGGGCCGTCGTCGATGATTTCGATCACGGCCATCCCGTCACGGCTGTAGGCAGTCATCGCGATTTCGTCACCACCGTGCTTGGCGGCGTTCGACACCAGGTTTCGCAACAGTTGCCTGAGTCTCGCTCGGTCGGCGATCGCCGTGATCGCGAAGTCATCGACCTCCACCGAGATCCCCTGACGTAGGAAGGGTCGGACTACCTCCTCGATCTCAGAGCAGAGCTCCACTGGCTCGATCTCGTACTCGAGGGCACCTGCGTCGAGTCGGCCCGCCGCGACCAGGTCGTCGACCATCCTCCACAACTCGGCGGACTCGGTCACGATCAACCCGACCAACTCGCGCGCCGATTCAGGAAGCTCGTCACGTTCATCCTCTAGCGCCGAGGCAAAGCCATAGATCCCGGTGAGTGGTGTCCTCAACTCATGGGACACGTCGGCTATGAAGGCATCCTTGGAGCGAGACACCTCCTTCGCATGACGAAGCTCCTCGGTGAGGAGACGCTGTGCTGCAGTGCGGCGAGTTGCTCTCCACACCGCGAGCATCAAACCGAGCGGAAGAAGTACCACCACCAGGAAGCGGACAGCATTGGCAGCTCGACCCACACCCTCCCCTGCCACGAGGATCTTCGCGGCTCTGGTGTCCCGCATGCCCGCCAGGAGTTGGGTCAGATACTCATAGCTCTGATCCTGATCTGCCAACACCTCCACGCCTTCGTCGTTGTCGATGCTCCCGAGGGCCTCCAACGCGGCGTCGGTAGTCAGTTCGAACCGGCCGTGCGCCTCCTGGACCGAGGTCACCTGACTTGGAGGTAGCGCAGACGTCAGACGCCCCAGCCGCGCCCTCAACTCGCTGGCAGCGTTCTCGGTCCCTCGGCGGGCCTCGTCGACCAGGCTGGGACGGGCCTCATTGACCGCCAGGACGACGGCGAAGTTGGTGGCGTTGAGGACGCCGGCGGCCGCACTCATGGTCGACTCGGAGAGAACCGCCACCCCTGCGTCGGAGGCGAGCGCACCTGAGCTCTCACGGTTGACGAGGAATACCGCCAGGACCAGCAACGTCGTGAGCGTTGCGCCCACCAGGACAATGTAGATGAAGTCGGAGTTGGCCTTACGCACTCATCAAGTCTTCGGCATTGCGGAGGTTCAGCTTTAAGCAGCCATCAAGGAAAAGGGCGTCGGTGACGATGGGTACAACAGTGAGATCTTGACCAGGCGGCTGTTGTCCATCACAACTCTCGGTGTGGCCTTGTTCCTCGTCGCAGGTCCGGCCTTCGGCGCCCACACGTCTGACCATGCCGCCGATCAAATCCGAGCCATCGTGACCGCGGCCGAGAAAGACATGGACCGGGTAGTGGCCACGTTCAGTGAGGACATCTCCAGCCTCGAAACCGAAGCCGAGGTTTCCTCGGCAGAGGCCGAGGCGAAGAGTGCAATAGAGGCGATCTGGACCACAGCAAAGGCCGCCATCGAGGATATCGTCAAGTTCTACCCCGGTGAGCTAGGGACTCTCGGCGGAGAGGCCAAACTGCAGATTCAGGAGGCGCGCCTCGCCGCTCGATCCCGGATCGCCGATCTGGCCGAAGCTTGGTCACCTCCCGCGCCGACCACCACCACGACTACTACTGCACCAACCACGACGACGACCACCACCACGACCACCCCGACGACGACCACCACCACCACCACCACACCGACGACCACCACCACCGCAGCGTCAGAGGGCCAACCCGATCGCGCCACCGCCAACCCATCCAACAACGGCAACGGATCGGGGCCCTCGGGAACGCCGGAGAGGGTGGCTCCTTTCGCTTCCACCCCACCTGGTGAGGATCCGGCGAGTGATTCGATCGAGTTCTCGATCAAATGGACCCCGAACGAGCCCGTCGCCTTCGGGTTCGAGCCGGATGGCGAAACGTCCGAGGCGCGCGGGTCGGGGGCTACCGACAGGATGGCGCGCTTGCTCGATACGGTCCTACCGCCTGCTGTGGTCGACCTGGTCCTCTCTCCCCTGCTGATACTGGAGATCCTGATCCGGACAGTCCTCGACGGCGGGGCGACCATGATCGGCCCGCTCTTGATTCTCGCTGCCTGTGCCTACGCGATCTTCAAGTACGAACGATCGGCAAAGCGTCATGCGCTGGCCGACTCGGGCTGACGGCTACTGATAGTTGTCCGAGACCACCGACCAGGCGCACCCGGTCACATGGTCCACCCACATCACCAGGGTACGAAGTGTGATCCCGAATACTGCCACAAAAGCAGGGATGGTCAGATCCCACCCAATCGCCGAGCCGAAGAAGGCGGCCGTCGTCAACACGAAAGCTGCCAACAGGTGAGTGAGCAACCGTTTCCGTCCCTGACGTCGACGGTCAATCTCCCCGGCCAGGTGCTTCAACTCCCTCAATGAACCGGCAGTGCTCACCAGTTTCGCCGGCAAGGGCCTGGTGGTGTCGTCGGTGGTCTTCGGGCGCCGGCTGAGCACCCAGAGCCGTGGGGCGGCGAGCTCGATCTGGTAACGCCCGCTGATCCAGCCGTCCAGTGTCTCGATCCAAGTAAGGTGACGCATGCTGCGCTCCTCTCATTCACGACTCTACTCGTGATCATGAGAGAAGACCACGAAACCACCAGGCAAGCGGTCGTACATGCATGGTCGGCTCAGTTGGGGCTGTTGAGGATCCGGCACACACTTTCCGGGCTGCATTCGGCCGGGTTGAAGGCCGCGGCGGTCTCCGCCAGACCGGCAAGGTCTTGGCGGAGCTTGCGCAGATCCCTGATGCGATCGTCGATCTCTCGAATGTGAATCCCGATCAGGTCGGTCACATGTCGGCAGGGCGCCTCGCCCCGATCCCGGATCTGTAACACCTCCGCCAGCTCCCCCAATGTGAGACCCACCGCTTGGCCGGCCCGGATGAATGCCAGCCGGTCGATCACCGCCGAGTCGTAGACCCGGTAGCCGGAAGGGGTCCGCTCCGGCTCCGGGATGAGGCCGGTTTCCTCGTAGAAACGGATGGCCGAGGTGGCAACCCCGACCTTTCGAGCAACTTCACCTATCTGCATGCTCAAACATTAGCCTTGACCTTCAAGTGCACTTGAAGGTGTACGTTCGCGATATCCACACACATGGAGGAACCCATGACCAATGCCGCGAAACTCGAAGAATGGGCCGAGCAGGTGGCTGCCGCCTCGCCCCATCTCGACGCCGAGGAACGACGGATAACAGTCCATATCTATCACCTGCTGGCCCAAGGCGAGCCCGTCTCCACAGCTCAGATCGCCGACGTCACCGGACTTGCCACGGAGCGGGTGGAGGAGCGTCTCCGCTCCTGGCCTCTCGTCCTTTGGGACGACCAAGACGATGTGATCGGCTTCTGGGGTCTGCACGTCCACCATATCGAACCCACCCATGCAATGAAGGTGGACGGAACCAAGGTGTACGGCTGGTGTGCCTTGGACACCTTGTTCATCACCGAGATCCTGAGCCGAGAAACCCTTGTGGAGTCCACGGACCCCTATGACGGGACGACGATCCGGCTCACGGTCACCCCTGATGGTGTGACCAACCTCCACCCGGAAAAGGCAGTGGTATCGCTTCTCCTCCCCGAGGATGGCTTCACGGACGATGCCATCCAGCGCTTCTGCCATCGCATCCACTTCTTCGCATCAAAGGAGTCGGCAGAGAAGTGGATGGCCGACCGTCCAGGCATGTTCTCGATCCCGGTCGACCAGGCTTTCGAGCTGGGACAACTCATCAACCGGTTGCGACTTGGGACTGCGTTCAACCAACTCGCTCCGAACCAGACGGCCAAATGATGGAGGTGACGTTGCAGTACTTCGATGGCTGTCCCAACTGGGAGACAACCGACCGGCACCTGGGGACGCTTGCGGCTGAGGGCATGGAAGCCACCATCGCTTACGAGCTGATCCAGAGCTACGAGGCGGCCGTGGAGCGAGGCTTCGGTGGGTCTCCAACCGTGCTGATAGACGGCGTCGACCCTTTCACCGATCGGAGACTCCTCGTCGGGTTGACCTGTCGGCTTTACCAAACGGAATCCGGGCTGGCCGGCTCACCTACCCTGGACCAGCTTCGTGAAGCCATCGCCGGCGCACTAGCCAAGGACTCATCTCATGACGACTGACATCGACCGCAACGAGCTGCACCGACTGATCGAATCCGCCGACGCTCAGATTGTCGACGTGTTACCAGCCCGCGAGTACGACGAATCGCATCTGCCCGGAGCGATCAGCATTCCCCTCAAAGGTCTCACGCGAGAAACGGTCTCGTTGCTGTCACGCGACAAACCGGTTGTGGTCTATTGCCACGACGGGTTGTGAGATATGTCGCCACGAGCCGCGTGCCGGCTCGAAGCTCTCGGATTCAGCCAGGTCTATGACTACGTGGGGGGCATCGCCGACTGGAGGGCGGCCGGCCTCCCCACCGAAGGCAATGCCGGGGACACACCACGTGTCGCCGACGCCGCCCGCTCGGACGTTCCCACTTGCCGACTCGACGAACCCATGGAAGAGGTCCTCTCCCGCATCACATCCGCCGGATGGGATGTCTGTGTAGTGCTGGACTGTGACGGCATAGTCGTCGGCCGTCTCCGGCGGCCAGGAATAGACGACCAAGTTGATCTCCTGGCAGAGGAAGCCATGGAACCGGGTCCTGCCACAGTGCGACCCGACGGGCTTCTCGAGCCACTCGTAGACCGGATGCACCGCCGGAACGCACCCCACGTCCTCGTCACCACCGCCCAAGGGCATCTCATAGGAGTCTTGCTCCGAGACGAGGCAAGCCGACTCCTCGCGGGTGAGACACCTCAGGAGATATGGCAGGACTGCGACGGATGTCGCGGCCGATGGGCGAGCGAGACGCCGCGTTAGCGGGCGGAATGAGTCGACGAAGTGCGCGGGACGAGACGCGGCCGGATCGCAACCATGACAGATCACCTTGACCGGTCGACCCCCGCTGGTCATAATGCCGGGCCAACGGAGAAGCATGACCCGCAGCACAGCCACAACCCGCACTTCCACTTCATCCGCCTGGTGCGCATGTTGTACTTGCTGTCTGCACTCTCGGCCGGCGTCTCTGTCTCACTGCTGACACTCACCTAACCCCGCCGAGAGACCCCTCCCCCCGAGCTGGCTGCCGCGTGCCGCCAGCTCATCTCTGACGACTTCCCTGTCGAACCCGTACTCAGGAGCCCGTCCCATGCCTCTTTTCTTAGTCGAAACCGCTATCTCCGAAACCCAGCAACTGACCTCGATCCGTGAGGACGTCCATGGTGCTGCCATCGAATCCGGAGCAGACCTGGTGGAAGCCCGGGTCACCGGGGATGGGCGTCGGCTGTTTTCAGTGTTCGAGCACGCCGACGAGCAGAAGCTCCGTGATGCCCTGCGGGTCGTCGACACTGATCTTGACGTTGCTGAGGTCCGTCTGGTCGGCGCCACTGTGGAGGAGGCCCGCTCCTCGGGGGGCGGCAATTTTCTCGCCGAGTGGGACTTTCCCGATGGACTATCCATGGACGCCTACCTGAAACGCAAGGCCGAGAAGGCTCCTCTCTATAGCCAGGTTCCGGAGGTGGAGTTCAAGCGGACCTATGTGCGGGAGGACATGGACAAATGCCTCTGCTTCTACCGGGCGGACTGTGAGGAGGACGTCCTGCTGGCACGAAAGGTGGTCGACACGCCAGTGGACCGGCTGACGGAGCTGGGCTGATGCTGGAGCCTCTCCATACCCGGCTCGGTTTCGACGACTCGGCGCTCTCTTGGGTCTCAGATCCCGAGGCGACCGCAACGACGTCGACTGTTCCCATCTTGGAACGACTGGCTGCTTTGGGCCTCCTCTCACTGGGGCTCGACGACGGGCGTCATCTGGACGGCCAGGTGGCGGTCGTTTCGGCGTTGGCGAACCGGTCGATGAGTGTCGCCTTCTCCGCATGGGCGCATCGGATGGTGCTCGAGTACGTCAACGTCTCCGGTCATCACAACGGTCTGCTCACAGCGCTGAAGAAGACCGATCTGATCGGGTCGACGGCCATGGCATCGGCGCTCCGGGCCAAACTCGGTCTGGAGCGGGTCGGTCTGACCGCCGTGCCCGAAACCAATGGGTATCTGGTGCGGGGTCGGATTCCCTGGGCCTCGAACCTGCATACCAACCGGACGCTGATTGTCGCCGCCGCGGAGAAGCCCGACGGCTCCCACGTGGTGTTGGGGCTGTTGCTCGACGGGAATCAGGTGAGTGCCGGCTCGGCGCCTCCCTTGCTCGCCCTACAAGCAACGGCCTCGACCGGTGTCGTTGTCGAGGACGCCGACGTCCCGGCTGAACGTGTCATCTCGGAGGATCTCGAGACGTTTCTCGCCCGAGTGCGGCCGATCTTCATGCTCCTTCAGGCTGCCTTTGCCATCGGTCTCGGCGAAACAGCCCTCGCCGCCCTGGACGTGCCGTTGCATGGCGCCGACACGGTGTTGGAAGCCGACCGGGATCGCCTGATTGACCGTCACTCCCGGCTGGTCGACACCACGATCGTGGCTCTGACCGGTCCCGGGATCGCAGCACGGGAGCTGTTGGCCTACCGGTTGGAAGCCTCCGAGTTCGCCCAGGCCGCGGTCGCTGCCGAGGCCAGGAAGGAAGGCGGGCGGGGATATGTCGCTTCCAGTGCCACCGCCCGACGTATCCGGGAGGCGGCGTTCCTGCCCATCCAATCACCGACCGAATCTCAACTGCGATGGGAGTTGCAATGCTCGCCTTGACCAACGTTTCCAAGACCTACCAGGACCATCGACGGACCATTACCGCCGTTGACGGAGTCGACGGCGAGATCCGATCCGGCGAGGCGTTCGGCCTGATCGGCCCGACCGGGTCTGGCAAGTCGACCCTTCTCCAGATCCTGGCCGGTCTGACCTCACCCACCACAGGCCGCGTGTTCAGACCGGAAAGGGTCGGTCTCGCCTTTCAAAATCCGCTGCTCTACCCGTGGCTAACGGTCCGGGAGAACATCGGGCTTGCCCGGCGTTTCACAGCCCACAGCGAGGTCGACCAGTCACGGGTAGAAACGCTCATCGATGAGTTCGGTCTGGCCGCCCTCGCCGACGCCAGGCCAACGTCGCTCTCTGGAGGACAGGCACAACGTGTGGCTCTGGCCCGAGCCCTGGTCACCCGGCCCAAGGCACTCCTGTTGGACGAGCCGTTTGGCGCATTGGACCCGGCGTCCCGAGCCGCCCTCCAGGACTGGCTACGCGACTGGCGTCGAACCCACGACATCACCCTGGTACTGGTCACCCACGACGTGGCCGAAGCCTTGCTCATCTGTGACCGGGTCGCCCTGCTCCTCCCCGGAGCCAAGGGTTTCGCCGGAACCTGGCAAGTACCGGAACTGACCCGCGACGAAATCAAGAACCACCCGCTCGCCACCGAGATCCTCGGTACCTACCGCACCGACGTCACCGGTGCCCCGAGTGGAACCACTTTGGAGAGGACCGTGGCATGAACCTGACTCGGAGAGAACTCGTAAAGTCCATGGGACTGGCTGGTGCCGGAGCTGTGCTCGCACCCTCCCTGCTCGCGGCATGCGTCGGTCAGTCGAGCGGTGGACTGTCAGGAGACGCGGTGCTCCGGGTCGGGTACCTGCCGATCACCGACGCCACCCCGCTTCTTGTCGCCCACGGAGAGGGCTTCTACGCAGACGAAGGTCTCGAAGTGGAAACCCCGACCCTCCTACGAAGCTGGGCCCAGGTGGCCGAGGCGTTCCAAGCCCGACAGGTGGACCTGGTTCATCTCCTGATGCCTATGACGATCCAGATGCGGTTCGGTCAGGACGTCCCGCTCAAGGTCGTTGCCTGGAACCACACCGGAGGGTCGGCGCTCACTGTCGCCAACCACATCGAATCAGTCGCCGACCTGGCCGGGACGACAGTCGCGGTTCCGTTCTGGTACTCGATCCACAACGTCGCCTTGCAGATGATCCTCGCCGACGCCGGTCTCACCGCCATCATCGACGGCGAAGCGTCCGAGTCCGATGGCACCGTGAAGCTGGTGGTGATGGCCCCACCGGACATGCCACCCGCTCTCGGCAACGGCGCTATCGCCGGCTACATCGTCGCCGACCCGTTCAATGCAGTGGCCGAGCTCAACAACATCGGGAAAGTCCTCAGGTTCACCGGTGACATGTGGCTCGACCATGCCTGCTGCGTGGCGGTCATGCACGAGGATGCAATCGCCGAGCGACCCGAATGGGCCCAGGCCACGGTCACCGCCCTGGTCAAAGCCCAACAGTTCACCGCGGCCAACCGTGAAGAGACGGCCACGCTTCTCTCCGAAGCCGGAGGCCGATACCTTCCCCAACCCGAGCCGGCGATAAGACGGGCTCTCACCTACTACGACCACGACGAATACGGAGCCACCGGAGCCATACAGCATCTCGACTGGGAAACATCCCGGATTGGCTTTCAACCATTCCCCTACCCCACTTACACCGCCGAGCTGGCCACCCGGTTGCAACAGACCACAGTCGACGGCGACCGGACCTTTCTCGACGCACTGGACCCGGGCGCAGTGCATGCAGAGCTCGTGGACGAGAGCCTGGTGCGCTCGGCGATCGAGGCTGTCGGCGGCCCCGAGGTGTTCGGCCAGGCACCAGATCTGGTCCGCACCGAGGTGATCGATGTCTGAACCCACTACACGCCTTATTCGAGGAACGGCATGGCGTGCGCTCGGCGTCATCACCGCCTTCGTGATCTGGTGGCTGCTCGCCTCCTTCGTGGCCCCGGCGGGGACCCTCCTCGCCCGATTCGGTCCAGGCGAAGCTCTTCCCGCCCTGGTCGACTTCGTCACCTCGGGCATCGGAATCTCGCACACCGCGGACACGACGCGCCGTCTTCTCCTCGGGCTGGGAACAGCCATTGGAACAGGCATCGCGGTCGGGGTGATTGTCGGCTTGTCCCGCGCCGCTGGAGAAGCCACCTCCGGGGTATTCCAGTTCCTGAGGATGGTGTCGCCCCTCGCCTGGACCCCGATCGCAGTCGCTGCCTTCGGTATCGGCGACCCCCCCGTCTTCTTTCTGGTCGCCGTGGCCGCCGTGTGGCCGGTCATCCTTTCCACCGCCGCCGGTGTCGAACAGGTCGACCCAGGATGGGTAGCCGTCGCCAAGAGCCTCAACGCCACCCGCCTGGAGACGGTTCGCCACGTCTTCCTACCCGCAATCCGGAGCCACGTCGGAACCGGGATCCGACTCGCTCTCGGAACGGCCTGGATCGTGATCGTCCCTGCCGAGATGCTCGGAGTCGACTCGGGACTCGGCTATGCCATCCTCGACGCCCGTGATCGGCTCGACTACCCCGAGCTGATGGCCATCATCATTTGGATCGGCATCCTCGGTACCCTCCTCGACCTCGGTGTGCGCCAAGCAACCCGGCCACGCCTCGACGGAAAGCCCGCTCAGAGTCTGAACCGTGCCTCAACCTACGCTCACACACCGTTCAGCCATGACATACCTGCGTAGCGACGGCGAGACTCCATTTGTCGCTCGGACAATGCGGGAGCAGTCGGGACGGTGGGAAGGAGGGAGCCACCGGCTATCGTCGCCACGTGGGTGCTGATTTCACCGTCATCGATCAGGCCGGGGAGCCATGGGCGCTGTCCGACCATCTCGATTCCGCCGCGCTACTTGTTTTCCTACGTGGCGATTGGTGACCATATTGCAACGGCCAGCTGGTCAGCTTGGCGATGCGACACCAGGAGTTCCTCGCCGCCGGGGTAAGGCTGTTCGCTATCTCAATCGACAGCCCCGAACGAAACGCCGCCCTGATCGCAAAACTATCCCTGCCGTTCCCCATCCTCTCCGATCCTGACCGGTCGAAGGCGATCTCTCCCTTTGGAGTCGCCGACGCCAAGGATGAGCGTCAGATCTCCCGTCCCGCCCTGGTCGTCGTCATCCCTGACCGGGACGAAGCCTTCCGATTCGAGTCGAGAGACTTCGCCGAGCGCATGCCCGAAGAGGACGTAGTTGATGCCGTCCGGCAATTGAACCTCCCCCCGACGACCCAGGAACCTCCTGTTGTCGGACCATCCGAGCCCGGTCCGCGGTCGTTGCCGCCCGCCAGTCTCCGAATCTATTTCCGGGGAGCCCGCTTCGCCGCCCTAGCGATGGGTCTGCGGCACGGTCATCACGCCGAGGAGATCAAAGAGGATTCCAAGGCCTACGTCGCCGAACTGGATCGGTTCACCGAAGCACTCGACTGGCTCGGCCAACAGACCGGCTCGCAGTGAGCCGAGAGTCGTGATCGCCGCCTCGAGGGTGA
>DATKEA010000132.1:0-2689 GCA_035544615.1 Acidimicrobiia bacterium
GGGCGAGACCGAGCAACTGACGGTTCTCCTGAATGGCGAGGTACCCCCCGAGCGCCAGTGGGACCACCAGGATCTCGGGGTGGAAGTTGTCGTAGGCGAGCCAGGCCACCGCCGGGTGGAGGAGATAGAGGAGGGCTGCCAACCAGGTGGTGGCCCCGGCGCGACGGGCGATGGCGTAGGTGAGCGGGCCTCCGGCGGCGACGACCGCCACGGTGAAGACGAGGAGGACTTCTTGGAAAGGCAGGACCCAGTAGGAGCGGGACGAGCAGGAACATCACGTAGGAGGAGTGGTCGGCGAAGAGATGCAGGCCCCGCACCGTCACGAATGGCTCCTGGAACCGGCTGAGCAGCCATAGACCCTGGTCGAAGATCCCGAAGTCGAAGGCGTGGACCCCGAAGTTGCTGTAGTGCCAGACCATGGCGGTTCCGTAGAGCAGGACGAAGGCCCCCGCCGCCCACCACACCATACGTCGGGGTCGAGTGGGGACCCACCGCCCCTCGGTCACCCGCTCGACTCGGTCGACCACGCCCATCGCCGGGTGATGATATGGCAGGCGGTCTCCATCGGCTTCGACCGTTTGCGCTGCACCAGGGTGCGGAAAACGCAACCCTATGCAGCCCAGTCCGGTCAGGAGATCGGTCTCAAAGACTCCGCCAGCCGCAGCGCGTCGTCGAGAGCGAGAGTGGTCTCGATGCGGTGGGTGACACCGCCCTCCTCCCAGGCGAGGACATTGGCCGCGAGCCGGGCTCGCTCCTGCGAACCTGTCTCGTCCTCGTAAAAGATGATGTGGGGGACGCCCTCGATCCAGAAGCCGTCGTTATCTCTGACCTGGACCCGTCGGGCTTCGCTTCCCGGTTGGACCGTCTTGGTGAATCCGCCGGGAGCCTCCAGCTTGAACTGGCTGTAGAGCAACCCCACCCCGGTCTCCCCCGCGGCGGGAAGACTCCGGTCCGACTCCCAGACGAGATGAACTGCCCCACCTGGTGGAAAGTCGGAGAAGTACACCCCGTCGGCCTCCCCCACTTCTGCTCCAATGGGGGACAAGAGCGGGAAGGACGCCATCTCCGCCGCTTCCTCCAAGCTCACCTGCTCCCCTAGTTCCAACTCGGCAACCGGGGTGACGGTCTGCTCGCTCCAGCTCACCCGGATTCCGGCCACCTCGAGCAGGTCGGCCACTGCCTGACGGCCCGCCGGCGTGGCCACGACGAATATCGCGATGGCTGCCGCGGCCAACGCCACCTGGATCCACCGCCGGCTACCCGTGGTTCTCTTCTCGGCCGTGGTTATCCGAGCCACGACCGGTCCGGTGAGGTCGGCATCCGGCCAGTCGATCCCGGTGGCGGCGAGACGAAGGGTGCGCTCGAGATCAATCATCTCGATCCCCCAGCATCTCCCGAAGCCGGGTCAATCCTCGGGAAGTCCGCGACTTGACCGTTCCCGAGGCGATCCCAAGCATCCCCGCCGTCTCCGCCTCGCTGAGCCCGACGAGGAACCTCGCCGAGATCACACTGCGGTAGCGCTCGGGAAGGGAGTCGACTGCGGCCAGCACCCGCTCTCTCTCCTCACCGCTCATCACCTCCGTCTCGGGAGATGGGGCCGCACCTCCCGAGACAGGGTCAGCCGCAGCACGCAGGGCCAGGAGTTCCCGTCGACCGGTGCTGCGACGGCGGTTGAGCGCCTCGTTGCGAACGATGCGGAGCAGCCAGGGACGGAATGGGGCGTCTTCGCGGAAGCGGCCCAGGGCCCGGTAGGCCTTCACCAGAGCCTCCTGGGTGACGTCTTCGGCCTCGGCGTGATCCCTGACCACGATATAGGCGACGCGCAGCGCGACCGCCTGATGAAGACGGACGAGTCTCCCATACGCTGAGGCGTCACCACTCTTGGCATCAGCGATCAACTCCTTCTCTTCCAGTGGACGGCCCTCCACCGACATCTCACTCACATGTACACCGCCAACTGGCATCGGGTTCCGGTGACGTGATGGAACCAACCGGGGCCCCCCGGTGTATCAGGGGTGTGATGAGATCGACGATCCGCTTTGTCTCCACAGTGGTCCTGATTCTGATCGCCGTCCCTGTTTTCGCGAAGGGACCGATGTCGGCGACCATCAGCGGGCCCGGGATCGACGAGCCGATCGAGCTCTTCGACCAGCGCCAGTCCGAGCAGGTGATGCATGAGCACATCGTCGACCTCATAGAGCAGACCGGGCTCTGGTACGCCAATCAATCTCTGGAGCGAGTCGATCCGCCGGTTGAGCCTGGTCAGCCTTTGATGCTGGCCTGGTGGGGTGGGGGCGAGCACACCATTCAGCAGGTCATCTATCTCCACGCCGACGGTGGTCCGGTGATACACACTCCTGAGGGTCAGACCGCATTGGAGGGTTGGGGAGGCGAGGTCACCGGCTGGTTCCGGGCCCCGGTAGAGCTCGGGGACACACTGCAGGCACTTGGAGTGCCCGTCGACGCCCCGACGGGTTCCCCTTCGGTTCTCGGCTGGGTGGCGGCGCTGGCCTTGGTCGGCTTCCTCGCCACACGTCTCGTGAACTCCAGGCTCCGTCCCGTCGTCTCTAGCCAATGAGGAGAAACAACATGAGAAAAGCCATCACTACTCTCGCCACCGCAGCGCTCTTGGCCATCGCGTCAACGGCTCTCGCCGGGGGCTGGGCGGTCACCAGTTTCGAGAACTTGC
>DATKEA010000133.1:0-3273 GCA_035544615.1 Acidimicrobiia bacterium
CCCCGAAGACGGTGGCGAGGATGTCGCCGTTGGTGGCGATGAAGCGACCGAGGAAGGCGAGGGGGGTGAGGTTCGTCGCAATCCATGCGCCGGCGAGGAGGGCGAAGCGGGCCAGTGCCTGGGTCGCCAACACCAGCACCAACCCGGCGCCCATCGCGGCTGAGATCCTGGCGGCGCGGCTGGATGGGGTTCCCGGGGCCGGGACGGAAAGCCGGACCAGCCGGATCCCGGCCCAGGCCAACCCGAGCGTGAGCGCACCCAAGCCGAGTACGGAGCCGGGCATGGCGTCGACGAGCGACCCGCTGAGATTGGACAGGAGCAGACCCAACACCATCCCGACCGGTGCGGCGACGAGGGCCATTGCCACCTGGAGAGCCGGGATGCGGACGTCACGCATCAGGTTCTTGGCGGCGAGGAACGAGAGAGGCACGGCGATCAGGGTTCCCACCGTCGTGGCGAGAAGGGCGAGGAAGACCGTCTCGATGATCTTGTCCAGCGTCTGCTTGGCGTTCTCCGACCAACGGGGGGAACGGACTACCTCCCCGCCCGCAGTCTCCACGGAGATCGGGTTGAAGACGGAACCCACGCTCTGCCTGCTAACCACCCGGATGGTCTGCGTCTCGGTGTCGGATCGGTTGGGGAGCCGGACGGTCGTCTCGAAACCTCCCGCGGCATTGGTCCGGATGTCGGCAAGCCTGAGCATGGTGTCGTTCGGGGGAACGAAGAACACGCGCAGCCCGGTGTTGGGCACGAATCCGAATCCTGTGACCACCACCTGGTCGCGCGGTGCGGCGCATGGCGGGTCCACGGCAACGGTGATCGGCCCATCGCTCAGTTGAGCGCTGACCGGGCCCTCCGGACAGGGCACCTGGTAGTCGAGGTCGATCGTGGTCTGGGTGGTCTCGTATGTGAGCAAGTCGGGATTGCCCAGCGCCCTCAGCACCCGGAACAGGCTCTCCTGTCTGGTCTGGTCGGTGATTCGGTCGAGGTTGACGTCGGTCGTCTCGTAGGCGTAGGCGTAGACCACGAATCCGGCGAGGAGGCCGATGATCCAATAGAGCGTCCGTCTGCTGCGCCGCTCGCGCTTGGGCGACTCCGGCTCCACCGGAGTCTCGGTCTTCTCCCGAACCTCGAGGTCAGCCAACTCGCTCGGCCTCCTTGCCGTAGATGTCCTTGAACATCTCATCGTCGATCTCGTTGGGGAGGCCCTCGAAGACCAGCTGGCCCTCGTTGAGGGCGATGACCCTCTGCCCGTAACGATGGACCAGGTCGAGGAAGTGGAGACTGCACAGGATGGTGACGCCCTCCTCCCGGTTGATGGTCTCCAGGTATTGCATGATGGAGTGGGCCAGAACTGGATCGAGGCTGGCCACGGGCTCGTCGGCGAGGATCATCTCCGGGTCTTGCATCATCGCCCGGGCGATTCCAACCCGCTGCTGCTGGCCTCCGCTCAGGTCCGCGGCATCGTTGAAGGCCTTCTCGGCCAGTCCCACCCTGGCCAGCTGATCCATGGCCCTGCGAGTGTCGGCCTTGCTGAACCGGTTGGCCACCGCCAGGGCCGGGCTGGTGTAGCCGAGCCGGCCGGCGAGGACGTTGGTTATCACCCGGGACCGGTAGACCAGGTTGAAGTGCTGGAAAACCATGCCGATTCGACGGCGGATCCGTCGCATGTCCTCCTGTGAGGCGGCGGTGACGTCCACCCCGTTCCAGATGATGCGCCCCTCCGTGGGTTCGACCAGCCGATTGATGCAGCGGAGGAGTGTCGACTTCCCGGAGCCGGAGAGACCGATGACGGCGAGGAACTGGCCATCGGGGACCTCGAAGGAGACGTCCTTGAGCGCAACGGTCCCGTCGTCGTACACCTTGGTCAGGTGCTCAACACGGAGCATGTCCCTCCCGGGGGGATGTCGAGTGCGGGCAACTGCGGCCTATTCGACCACAGTTGCCCGCACAGCGTCGCTCTACAGGTCTTCCAGGTCGATGCCCGCGGTCTCGACGACCTTGCGCAGCTCGTCGTACTCGGCGTCGGTGGCCGGCTCGATTCCGGTCCACGAGTAGAAGTCCTGGTGGCCGATCGACTGGTTCCAGTCGCAGTCCTCGTTGTCCTCGCACTCGGCGGCGAAGTCGATGAGCGCCTGCTCGATCTGGGCCCGCAGGTCGGCGGGAAAGTCGGGGCCGAACGACAGGGTGTCGTTGGGGATCTCGGGCGAGATCGCCAGGATGCGAAGCTTCTGGATGATGTCCGGGGCGTCCTCGGTGGCGCTGGCTCGGGCGTCGAGGACGCGGAAACCGTCACCGCAGAACAGGCGGCCTTCCTCGTTGGGGGCGCAACTGTCGACCAGGTCCGCAGGCACGTCCGGCTCGTCACCGATCCCCCAAGGCTCCCCATCGAGGATCAGGGGCGGGCTGAAGAAAGTGGTGGCGAAATCGGCATCACCGCGGTACACGGCGAGAGCCGCGTTGGGATGACCTCCGGTCTCCACGACCTCAGCCGGCTCGACACCGGCCTCTTCCAACTGGACCAGGGGCACCAGATAGCCCGAGGTGGAGCCGAGATCGGGCACCGCCCAGGTCAGCCCGTCGAGGTCCTCGATGGAGTCGATGTCGCTGTCGCGGGGCACCAGGAGTTGGGCCCAGTACACGCCCCATCCGAACCGGACAGCTTTGAAGGCGACGTCCACGCCGCAGAGGTTCGACGCGAGCACATATCCGAACCCGGGAATGAAGCCCATGGTGTCCTCGGGCGAGGCGCACATCTCCTCGATGGTTGCGGCGTATGAGGTGGGCACGCTCACTTCGAAGCTGAGTCCGGTGGCGCTTTCGAGGGCCTGCTTCATGAGCTCGCCCCCGGTGATGATCACCTGGGTGTCCACCGAAGGCACGAAGAGCACCTGAATCGGGCGCTCCGGCGAGCCCAGCTCGGCCTCGGCGGCCGTGGTGTCGGGGGCTGCGGTGGTGTCGGGGGCGGCGGTGGTATCCGTCGCGGCGGCGGTGGTGGTGCTTTCGGCAGCACCGTCGCCACAGGCCGCGATCAGCAACGCCATTACGGCCACCAGAGCCCAAATGGCCCTTGTCTTCATTTCAATCTCCTGAGATAGCTTTCTCGCCGGGACTGCGGACAAACCAGTGTGGCCCGGCCCCGCTTTGCGCCGGGGAGAGTACCTACCCGGAAGTCGCCGGTCGAACCCGTTTCACCAAGTCCTCGAACTCAGCGAACTCCTGGATGTCGACCGCGCCCTCGACGGGCCGGTTCCACGGGCGCACATAGCGGCA
>DATKEA010000134.1:0-8152 GCA_035544615.1 Acidimicrobiia bacterium
CTGCCGCTACCGGCAGGGGCGATCAGCAGCTGCAGGGAGGCGTCAGTGATCGCGGGTGTCGACGTCGACGTCCTTTTTCACGTATTCGGTGTGCTGCTCCTTCTTCGTGGCGGTCAATGCCACCATGGACAGGATTGCACCAAGCGCACCGACAACCATCAGGATGATCCCGATCGTGTTGAGGTTGAATCCTTCCGCTTCCACCGACACTGCGAATGCCAGGATGGCGCCCAGTGCAATGAGGAACAGCGAACCTCCGAAACCGACGTTCTTGTTCATTCCATGTCTCCTTTGCTGGTTTTCCTCCGGCGTCTTCGATCAAGGCTGATCATTGGAGACCAACGCACCGAACCGGGGGACTCGGGTCGTCAGTGTTCATACCCATTGTGGCACCACGAGAAACCGATTCTTGTGTTGTCTGGGTCTCGATGACCGTTCGACGAGGAGCGGACGCTTCACGCCTCGGACGGACCGGTGCTTTCCACTTGGGCTCTCTCCGAGTCGGTTCGTTTCAGCAACCCGAGATCCCTCGTAGTCTCCAGAATGGCGTACTTGACCTCGCCGATGTCGGGGACCTGCTGTTACCGGAGCAGGGCCATCAACTCCTCGCGGCGCCGGAACTCAGCCCGCAGATTCTCTTCGAGCACCTCACCGTTCCGCACCAACGTGCTCGGTGAGCCGGTGAGGAACCCCATCACCCAGTTGTAGGAGAGCTCGAGGAAAGTCAGCCCGCGATCCAGCGCGACGATGAGGACGACTATGCGCCATGCGTAGAGCACCGGGACCTCGGGAGAGAACATGGAGTCGCCGGTGGCCTGATTACTCGACTTGAGCGGGCCGAGGCTCGTGCGACTCGGCGGCTCGCCTGGGGCCCGCCTCCTGGATCCAACCGAACTCGTCCGCCAGACCGGTGCGCCCCGATTTGATGCCCATTGCCTGATACGCCCGGTGAAGATGGTTCTCGATGGTGCGTCTGGAAAGGAAGAGGTTGCTGGCGATCTGATCGCTTGACTCGCCCGCCAGGGCCCTCGAAACGATCTCCAGTTGGCGGTCTGACAGAGGTCGCCCCACCTGGGAGACGTCTCCAACCACCGGTGTGGCCCCGCGGGAAGCCATCAGGAGGACTCGTACCCCGTCGATCGGCTTGTCCGGGTTGGCGGCTGCTAGCGCAGCCTCGATGGCGTAGGTCGGAGCGTCGGCGTCCCACCACATGCGGGCGGCGGCCCAAAGATCATCGGCCGTTTGCGAACGGGCATAGCGCCCGGCCAACACGGCCAGACCCGCCCCCTCGTTATGACGAGGTGCTCGATGTCAGTGATGACCGCTTCGCCGGCGCCGAGTCGGATGGCGTCGATGAACGACGACAGTCCCCAGAATCGGTGACCCAGAGCCACCGCATCACGCCCCACCTCGACCAGGTGCTTCCCGGCAGTCAGGTCGTCGACGCCCCGGGCCAACCAGGCGTTCACTCGCTGGCCCATGATCTGATCGATCGCCACAACGCCCGGCTCCAATGGGTTCTCCCCCTGGGCGAACTCCAGATTCTCTCCCGATTGCGCACGACGTAGCTCGGCCAGGATTCGGGCCTGAGCCAGGTTCGCCAGAGGATCGAACGCCTCGAGGGCTTCGACCGCGGAGTCGGCGAGCACGCTGGCCTCGGCGAGCGGCAATCAAGCGTCGGCGATCACCGACTCGATGGTCAGCCACGAGCCCACCAGGGTCCTCTCGCCGAAAGCCGCCGCTCTGGCACGACCTTTGACGAACGCGCCTTCAGCCAGATCGACCATCACCCGGCTCATCTCGAGTTGCTCGACGAGCATCCCCTCGACGTCACCCGACCCGGCCAGGCTCAACCCTCTCGAGTAAGTCTCGTCTGATGTGGAGGTGGTGAGCGTGAGTGCCTCGGCCAGCTGTGTCGCCGAGATTGCGAGGAGGCGGGTGTTGAGATCATCGTGTCCTGCCACCGTCCGGGCGGCTCCGAGCAGTGCGTCCATGTCTCCCACCAGGCCCGAGAGCACCATCAGTTCCAAGGCGAGTCTCTCCCTGTTCGGCGTCTCGACGACACCGGCCATCCCTTCCTGGAGGAACTCGATCGCATCCGAGAAGCGGCGTTCTGAGTAAGCGAGTGCCTGCGACGTCGCTGACAAGTACTCGGTGAGCGATGCATCGTCGAGATCGACCGGGACGTCTCCGCCAGGAATCTCACCAATAAACCGACTGGCTCTGGCGTGAAGTACCACCAGCAGGGGGTCTTCCGGAGCCAGGGATGAGATTCGGATCACGCCCGCATAGTCCCTCCATCTGAGTGCGACCTCGGCAGCCGTTCTCAGACTCTCGATGTCAGGGGTAGCACCGACCCTCAGGGCTCTCTGCACTGCGTTGTACACGTCTTCAGGCTCGCCCTGGGCTAGAGCATCGAGGAGCCTGTGGGCTGAAGCCCTCTGGCCGTCGGGGGTCGATGTGTCGCGGGCAACGCTTCCCAACAAGGGATGGGCTACCCGGGCACGCCCGTCGACCACTCGAATCAGCCCCTTTTCGTCGAGCCGAAACAGGTTTGCCTCCTCATCTGCAAACTGTGCGACAGGCACCGACTCAGCGAAAGCGATGACATCGAAGAGGCGTCGCTCTTCGCGATCGAGTCGGGCGAATCGTCGCTCCATCAGGCTAATGAGTCGATCGGACGCCGATCGCAGCTGTTTGACCGACTCGATCTGGGGTTGGTCGAGCCCTCGCACCTGATCCGAGAGCTCAGCCGCGACCGCAGCCACATAAAGCGGGTATCCAAGTGTCAGCGTCCATGTCTCGTCGACGAGGGAGCCATGCAACGGCCGCCCGATGAACGCGGTCATCATCTCGTCCACCTCGTCACGAGTCAGCGGGTCGAGCTCGAGGCGACACTCCGGCCATCGAGCCCAGATCGAGGTGATATCGGCAGGGGTGGCCTCACCGGACGTGGTCGCAATGGCCAACGACACACCATCGGTTTGGGCCAGGCCACCGACGACCGCCGCGCTCTGAGCGTCGAGAAGGTGTGCGTCATCGACGACTACCAAGGCGGGCGGTGTCCCGTTGAGGGTGGCAGCCAACTCCGCCACGGTGCCGGCCTGAGAGTCCTTCGGCTCCACGCGCAAGGAGAGTGCTAGAGCTCCGAAGGGAACACTGCTGAGCCCGTGCGAGCCCCGTACTTCGAACGATCTACCGCCTTGTGATCTCCACTCGGCCGACAACGCGTCGCAGACGGCGGTCTTGCCGATCCCGGAGGCGCCAACGAAGACAACCACGCCCCTTGTCCTCAATAGGAACCGGGCGCGGCGAAGGTCATTCCCTCTGGCGACTAGTTGGGACCGCATCCCTACCGACATTACGTGGCGTCGATGAGACGAAGCCGCTCAAATGAGTAGTCGGACCGGGGAGGTTGAGTATCGGTCGCACCCCCTTCGGTCGTACCTTCGCACAGGCGGAATCAACGCGTCGGTAGGAGAGAGGATCTATGAGACTTGGATTACGGTTGGTGCTGACGTCGGCGTTGGTGCTGGTATTGGCGACAACTGCCCTGGCCGCGGGGACTATCACGCGGGTCAGTGAGGCAGCGGACGGGAGCGGTGGAGGCGCCAACATCGGTGAGCTAGCGGTATCCGACGACGGGCGCTTCGTCGCTTTCCGATCTGATTCCACCAACCTGGTGCCTGGAGACACCAACGGTCGACTGGACGTCTTCGTCAAGGACACCCAGACCGGCGCCATCGAGAGAGTCAATGTCTCTTCGTCTGGTCAGCAGGCCAACCACGTAAGTGGTGCTTCGATCATCGACATGTCGAGTGACGGTCGCTACGTGATATTCGAATCGACGGCCACCAACCTGGTGGCAGGAGACACCAACGGACTCGAGGACATGTTCATTCGAGATCGGCAGACCGGGACCACGACCCGACTCTTGCGCGACGACGGCACTCAGGGAATGGGGAGCGTCAACGACGGGGCGATTTCCGGGAACGGTCGTTTCGTGGCCATGGTGGCGGCCGGACACACGGCAGGGGGCCCGACCGGGCTCGGTGTGTATGTGACCGACCTGCAAACCGGCGACGTCGAGCGACTGATGGACGCCATCTCGGTCTATGAGAGTGTCGATATTTCCGACGACGGTCGCTATGTGGTCTTCACCACTCGAGAGTTCAACAACGACGAAGACCTAATCCTCTACGACCGCAACACCGACACCTGGGAAGTCGCCAACCCACGTATCGGCGGGCAGGCACCTCAGAGCCGAATCGGGGGCAACGTCTCGATCTCGGGTAACGGCAGGTTCGTGGCCTTCGGGTCGGGCGACACCAACTACGTGGCCGGGGATCCACCAGCCACCGTCGACGTGTTCGTGTACGACTCGAACTCGGGCTCCCTGCAACGAATCCCTTCCCTCGGCCCCAACAACAACTCGCACCCGAGACCTGTCATCTCCGATACCGGGCAGTTCGTGGCCTTCGCGGCCAGGGGCGATATCTATGATCCTCCACCCGGCAACGGGCAGATGGATGCGGTGGTGTACGACCGGAATGCAGGCATCGGTGAGGTTGTCTCGAAGTTCGACGATGGCTCCCTGTCCAATAGTGCCAGCGCGCTGGCCGGCAAGCTGGCCATCTCGGGAAATGGTCGTTTCGTGACGTTCTTCACCACCGTGGCCTTCGACGCTGACGACACCACCGGCTCAGATGTCTACATCGTGGATCGGCAGGGGACCGCAGGCCCGCCTCCGGGACCGGACGGCCGCTTCGTCGATGACAACGGCCACATATTCGAGAACGCCATCGAATGGCTAGCCGGCAAGGGGATCACCGAGGGATGCAACCCGCCGACCAACGACCGGTTCTGCCCCAACGATCCGGTGACTAGAGGTGAGATGGCAGTGTTCTTGGTTCGGGCGTTCGGCTACTCGGACAACGGCGGCGGGAACCTGTTTGTCGACGACGACGGTCTCTTCTATGAGAACTCAGCCGACAGACTGTTCACTGCCGGAGTGACCCAGGGGTGCAACCCGCCGACCAACAATCGCTACTGCGGCGAGCAGAGAGTGACTCGAGGCCAGATGGCGGCCTTCTTGACCAGGGCGTTCAACCTGCCCGCCTATAGCGGACCGGACCGGTTCCGCGACGACGACGGCAACATCTTCGAGGGTGCCATCGAGCGGCTGGCGCAGGCCGGGATCACGGTGGGCTGCAACCCACCGGCCAACGACCGGTTCTGCCCCGACCAGAGCGTGACTCGTGGTCAGATGGCGACATTCCTCAAGCGGGCATTCGGTGAATAGGGTCGTCTGCTGTCGACCGTCATCGCGCTGGTCGCAGTGGAAGACCGCGGTTGAGTGGCTCCCACTTGACAGAACTGAGGTATCAGCGCCCCTGGCGCCGGGATGGTGACATCGCGGCGATCATGGGGCCTACCTCCCTGGCATCCCTCGCCCAGCCGTCGGCGCCCAGATGGCGAGCGCTCTGGTCGCCATTGCCGCTATCGACCGTGATTCGGTCGACACACGATGAGGGTCTCGGTGCGCCCGGCGAACGGCCCGACCGAGCCGGTCGCCGAGAAGCCAACGTCTGAGCTCCTGTTGAGGTGGGGGCGAATCCCCATCCGATCGCGTTGACTGAGCAGGGGCGTTCTGCTCTACTGCGGTGAGCATTCAGCCACGACCACCAAGGTGCACCCGTGAGCCGGAACCAGTCCTATATCCCGACCCCGCAGACCCGAGTGACGGGCTGCTTCGGCATGATGTGCTGTCCACGCTCTCGGGCGGCCGTCACGAGCGAACTACTCGCCTCGTAGGAGCGCCAGCCGCCCGGGAGTCTCACCTTTTGGCGCTCCGTCCCGTGTCTTTCATAGGCACTCACCACCAACTATCAGGAGGAAAGAAATGACCACAACAAGCACACCAGTCAACAACGGTGTCAATGTCCAGGCCCTGCTCGACGCCCGAACGGCGTTGATCGACGCCCCGGACGCAGCCAAGTTCACCTGGCGGGCGTCGACCGAGTGGGTCGGCGGTACCCACAGCCAGTCGCAAGTGCAAGGATTCTTCGGTCTCGGCGGCGAACAGACGCACCGGACGACCTTCAGCTTCGATGCAGACCACCCGGAGGTGTTCGCCTCCGAGGACCACGGAGCGACCCCGGTCGAGTTCGTTCTGGTGGGTCTCGCCAGCTGTCTCACCGCCGGAGTTGCCGCAGTGGCCCAGAACCGAGAAATCCAGCTCAACTCAGTCAAAGCGACGATCGAAGGAGACATGGACATCCTGGGAATCCTGGGCGGCGATCCAGAGGTCAGAAACGGCTTCAACGGGATCAAGGTGCACTACGACATCGACGCCGATGCCACCCCCGAGGAGATCGAGGCGCTGGTGGCACAGTCGCAGAAGCGCTCGGCGGTCTTCGACGCCATCACCAACCCGACCAATGTGACAGTCGAAGTCAACTGACCAATTCGAGCACGCGCACGACGACTGTCGTGATCGGGGCCGGCCACGCCGGACTCGCCGTCAGTCATTTCTTATCCGAGCGCTTGATCGACCATGTGGTGATCGAGCGCGGCGAGGTGGCCAACTCATGGCGCACCGAGCGGTGGGACTCATTGCGTCTGCTCACGCCCAATTGGCAGAGCCGGCTCCCCGGGATGGCTTACGCCGGGAGCGATCCCGACGGATACATGACCATGCCCGAGGTGGTCGACTTCATCGATCGTTATGCCCGGAAAGTGGACGCGCCTGTCCAGACCAACACGAACGTCACCTCGCTCCGCCCCAACAAAAACGGTTATGAGGTGGTGACCGACCAGGGAGTCTGGGTCAGCCCGACCGTGGTTCTGGCCACCGGTGCATTCAACCTTCCCGACGTCCCAGCACTGGCGGCCGAGGTGCCGGCCACGGTCGTGAGCGTGACACCGATCGACTACAGGGGGCCCGATCAGCTTCCCGAGGGAGGGGTGCTGGTGGTTGGCGCCTCCGCCACCGGCATCCAGATCGCAGAAGAGGTCCACCTCTCGGGCAGACCGGTCACCCTGTCAGTGGGTGAGCATGTCCGGATGCCCCGCCTCTACCGGGGCAATGACGTCATGTGGTGGCTGGAGCAAACCGGGATCCTCGACGAGCGCCACGACGAGGTCGACGATCTGGTGCGAGCGCGCAACCTGTCCTCACCGCAATTGGTGGGGACACCCGAGCGGCGGACCCTCGACCTGAACGCGTTGACCAGCCAAGGGGTGCGGCTGGTCGGCCGTCTCGCCGGCATCTCGGGTGGGAGGGCACAATTCTCGGGCTCGCTGCGGAACAAGTGCAATCTGGCTGACCTCAAGTTGGGGAGACTGCTCGACACCTTCGACGAGTGGGCCCTCGGCTCGGGTATCGACGACGAGCTCGATCCTCCCCATCGCCTCCCGGCGACCCAAGTTGACCAATCGCCACCGCTCAGCATCGATCTCAACAACGGTGAGATCGCCGGCATCGTTTGGGCCACCGGCTTCCGCCCGGATTACTCATGGCTGCACGCCCGCGTCCTCGACCACCGGGGCAGGCTGCGACACGATGCGGGCATCGTCACCAACGCCCCCGGCCTCTACCGCATCGGGTTGAACCTGCTCCGACGCCGCAAGTCGAGCTTCATCCACGGTGCGGAGGACGATGCCCGGGAACTGACCGAGCACCTGGCGGCGCACCTCAGCGTCGGCACCCGATTCCGGTAGGTCGGGAGTAGCGACCTGGGACGACTCTGAGAGAAGGAACAGGTCCTGTCGATCTCGGGTAGCCCGTACACGACGCCAGCCGGCCACTCGTGCACAGTTCCCGCACAGTCTGCTCCGCTGACCTTGGAACTGCGGAAGTATGATGCATAGTTCCTTTGCATAATCTATTTGTACCCGATATGGTGTGGGTATGGCCGATACAGAATCAGTCGTCCATCTCGACGCCGCCATGGTCCGCGCCCTCGCCCATCCCCTCCGGGCACGGTTGCTCGCCCTCCTTCGGGTCGAGGGACCGTCAAATGCGACTCAACTCGCCAAGCGAATCGGAACCAACAGCGGGGCCACCAGCTATCACCTCCGGCAGTTGGCCGAAGTCGGTCTGGTGAAAGAGGACTCTGAGCGAGGGACGGGGCGGGAGCGCTGGTGGCGT
>DATKEA010000135.1:0-29879 GCA_035544615.1 Acidimicrobiia bacterium
GGGAATGTCGGCGAAGGCCCGCGGCCTCGACGAAAGCCTATTAGCGGGAAAGCCCGCCGAGTTCGCCATGCCCGAGGCTCTAGTTCGGCTGGCGGCGGACGCTGATGTGACAATCTCCTATTGAACGCAGGTCGGCCTCCGATCCGATTTAGAACTGGGACTGGCTAGGCGCGGGAGGCCCCTAGCTGTTGTGGTCTCTAAGGTCGGACAAGGGGCGTGTGTCATGCGCTGGTCAAACGAGGCGCGATCTGACAAACTCGCCTGACGGGTAGTTTCGACGACCTTGCAGCATCAGTCCTCATCAATGTCTAGCCGCCACGGCAACGGGAAACGACGGCGATATTTCGCCACGATTGCCGTCGTCTTGAGTGCGTGTGTTTCTTCGGATGACAATGCGTCGACTACGGCCCCAGTCGAAATAACGACCGACTTCGAAACGACCCTTACAACCGGAGCGCCGATCACAACAAGCACCCCGGCGATGTCTACCTCGAGTTCAACGACAATTGCCCAGTTCGTCACATATGAGATCTTTGACCTCGAAGATGTGAGCTTTCCGGGCGCCGTTCGTTATGTGGCACATGTTTTGACGGCACCGGGATCCTCGGTCGCTGAATTGACCCTGCTCGCGGAAAGGATCTCGGAGGAGATTCGCCTTCAGGCCCCATTTCAAGCCCTCATTGTTGGTTTCTACGACTTCCGCGAGTACCAGGGCTTCGGCTTCGTCATGGGACGATGGGAGTTCGCTCCGTACGGAGATTGGGGCCGGGCCGACGAAGCTGAACTGGGGAACTATTCGACGTTCGAAGGAAGATCGTTCCTTGACGAAAAGGATTGGTCCCAACGACCGTCGCAACAAGATGTCACGATCTGGAGCAGATGGGAGGACGTGATGAGCGAGTTAGACCCAGACCTGACAAGCGACGATGTTCTCGCCCTGGAGTCCGAGGCTTACAAGGTCGTGTCCGAAGAACTCGATGTGCCCGTAAATGATGTCGAGCAGGCCGTGGAGAACGCCGCATTCTGGCCTTTTTCCTGATGTCGACTCATTCTCTCAATGACTTCGAGCCTTCCGAACAGCCAACTGAGAAACGGGACGAGTGACCACACCGGACGCCGGGCCCTAGGGAAACGGGTGCGATGGCGGGAAGTAGGCCCGGGTCCAGTAGCCATTCCGAGACTGTTCCCGATCAGGTCAAACGCGGATCAAACCGTCGGGTCTCGTCAAGGTGACGCTGGCAGCCTTATATTTTCGTACTATTTTGGCGCACGTGGCAAGAAGTGCTCGCGTCCTGGCGAAGCGGCGGACGTGGACATCGGGTTTCACTGTGTCGACCCCCTGCCGCATGACGAGCCAGGTACACGGCGATTCCGAGTCCCTTGACCCTGCCCTCGAAGTCGCCCTGACCTGGCTTCGAGCAGCCCAGGCGGGGAGTTCTTCCTGGCCGGTGACCCCGATACCGGGCGAAATACTGGGCCAAGTCTCGTAGCTGGTGCGCCCGTGTCCACAAATTGTAACCCCAGAGGTATTGCGCCACGGCGGTACTTCCCGCTCGGTCATCGGGGAAGCGACCGGACGCGCACGCTGGAGCGCCACTCGGCTACTCCCGGCGGAGCCCGTACCCTGCCGAGATCTCCCCGTCGCCCCGGCGCTGGGTCACCACCAGGTCGCCGGAGGCGTCGCCCACCACCGCAGCCAGGAGCGGAACGAAGCGGCCCCCGTCGATGCGCATGGGGATCTCGACCCTGCCCCGGAGATTCCGGATCTCCACCGACCAGAGCTCCTGGTGCACAGCCTCCAGGATCTCCACCGGCTTCCGTGACCCGTCACAACCGGTGAGGATGCGGGAGCCGGGAGCCACCTCCACCACCACGTCGCAGGGACCACACTCGAAGCGGATCCGGGTGCGGGTCTCCACGATGACACCGCAGGACCGGCCGCCGTGGCCCCCGTAGCCGCCGGACCCCGAGCCGCCAGAGCCCGAGCCGCCGGAGCCTGAGCCGCCGCCCAACCCCTTTCCCACGGCCACCGCCCCGGCCACGAAGCGCCTCATGAGCTCCGCATCCGCCACGTGGAGCCGGATGGAGGCATCGCCCCGCAGGTCGGAGGCATCCAGGATCAGCGATGCCACCCCCGCGTTCAGCCGCGTACCGGCGATCATTCCCACGAAGAGGTCCGCCGTGTCCGAATCGGCCGCGTCGATGGCGATGTTCCGCTGGGCGATGTTGTTGTTCCCCTGCACCGGCACCGCCAGCCCACCCAGCGCCGGGGGACCATCGTGGGGGGAGGCGTCCAACAGGAGGCAGGGGTGCCAGCGCACCGTGGCTCCATCCACCACCACCGTCTCCGGGGGGACCAGAGAGGCCGGCCAGGTGAACTTCACGATCTGGTCCGCACCGGGTGCTAGGTCGTCGATGCGGGCCTCCCCGATGAGGTAGGTCCCCGGGACCAGTGGGGACGGCAGCGGCGCTCCCACGTTGGTGGAGGGCTGGAAGTCCGCCGGGAAGATGAACTCCAGCCCGGCCCAATGGGTGAGGAGGGCCCGGAGGTAGAGGGTGGAGATGTCGTCGGCGCCTCGGTTCCGAACCCGGCTGAAGACGGCGTTGTCCTGCCCCCGCCGGGCGTTCTGGTGGGGGGGATTGGCGTTCCAGGCCAGGGAGGGAACGGGGGTGGAGGCGTCCTGCCGCACCCAGATGTCAGGGCTGGCCCACCACGAGCCCGGCGAGGGGAGGTCCCCGATATCCGCCAGGTTCTCGCGGACGTGGGCATCCCCCAGGGGGCGGTCCCCGTCCAGCGCCCGCTCCACTGCCGCCTCCACGTTCAACCGGCCCCAGCCGTACCACTGGCTGTAGTCGATGAGGCCGTCCCCATCCAGGTCCTGCCACTGCCCCACGGCGTTGGCCTGGGCGGCGTCGATGCGCACGCTGCTCGCCCGGAGGATGTCCCGGACTTGGATCCAGGTGAGGTTCGGGTTCGCCGAGAGGACGAGGGCCACCGCCCCCGCCACGGTGGGGGTGGAGTGGCTGGTTCCCCCGAAGCTCGCTGCGTAGTCGTTGCAGACCGTGGCGCCAGGGCAGCCATCGATGTTTCCCGTCCCAACCCGCACCCCGGCGGTGATGGGATCCACAATCGCATTCCCTGCAAGGGCGTAGGAGGTGTGGGAGGGGGAGACCAGGTCGGGCTTCAGGAAGGCCGTGGCCCCGAAGGGGGAGAAGAGACTCCGGGTATCCACCGCCGTGGCGATCCCCGTGGTGGCCCCGGTGGGATCGGCCTGGGAGGAGGTGGCGGGGTTCGTGGGGTTCACGTCGATGCTGGAGCCCACCGCGATGGTCTTCTCGTAGGTGGGCCAGGAGCGGAACGCCCCTCCGGTGGGGTTGGTGAAGTCGCGGTAGCCGCTGTTCCCCAGGGAGAAGAGGACCACGCACCCCCGGCCGTTCCGCCCGTAGCTGGTGAGGAAGTCGAAGCAGTCCCGCATGGTGTTCGACAGCGCCAGCCCCGTGGACCCGAAGGAGCTGGTGATGATGTCTGCCGGCCGGGCCGGGAGCGCCGGGAAGCCCGCATCGGCGGAGCCGTTGTCGAATCCGGCCATCCAGAGGTAGAGGTCGGACATCCGCACCGCGTCGGTGCGGTTCCGGATCTGCGCCCCGAGGAGGTGGCAGTTGGGCGCCACCCCAGGAAGCCCGCGATTGTCGTCAAAGGCGGCCACTGCGCTGGTGGCGCACTGGGTCCCGTGGTCTCCCATGAGCCCCGCCACCGTCTGAGCCTGCATGGGGTTGGCGAAGAAGTCCACCGAAGCCACCAGCTTCCCGGTCCCGTCCGTGAGGGTCGCGGTGAGGTCGAGATGGTCCGGGGCCACCCCCTGAGGGTCGGCCACACCCACGGTGATGGTGGGGGAGCCCCCCCGGAGGGCCACCGCCACGTCGTCCAGGCGGTCCCAAGCCTCATCGGCCCGGATGAGGCCCAGGTGGGGGACCTGGTTGAAGAGGGGGTCGTTGGGGGTGTAAGCGTCCAGCTCCAGCTGGAAGAGGAGATTGGGCTCGGCGTAGACCACCCGGGAGTGCTTCCGGAGGGCCTCGGCGGCATCCAGGATCCCGTACCCGGCCACGGCAGGACCCACCAGGAGGAAGCCGTTCCCCAGGTGTTCCACCGGGCGGACCACCTGGAGCCCCGCCGAGGCGGCGATCCGCTCCACCTCGTCGCGCTTCACCTCCGGGAGGAAGCGCACAGCAAGTTCGGGGGTGAGCCCCAGGGGAGGCCTCTCCCCATGCTGCAGGATAGCCGCGGCCATCACCCGGAGCCCCTCCCCCGAGAGGGCCTCCACCAGGGCGGCCGATCCCTCCAGGGGGCCCTCCACCCGGGCGAACAGGCTGTCCGAGTCCCGCTTCAGGCCGCGCCGGGGCTGATCCTCCGCCTGGGGGACCACAGGTGACCACTCCAGGCCCAGCTCCTTCGCCACGGCGGTGAAGCGCTTCAGCGCCCCGTCCCCCACCACGTCCACCAGCCAGGCATCCTCACGGGGGGCCACGGCCATGCGGTGATCCCCCTGCTCGTAGCTCTTCTGCCCCGGGCGGCGGAGACCATGCACCACCTGGGTCACGCGCCCCCGGATCCGGACCCGGTGGGTGTCGTCCTCGAATCCCTCGGCCCGACTCTCGATGAGGATCTCCTCCCCCTCCCGGACCTCCCCGACCCACCGCTGGTCATCCCTCGTCAGCTTGATGTCCCGCTCCCCACCGGAGCGGGCCCGCACCTGGGCGTTCTCGATGGGCTGGTGGTCCGCATCCACCACCTGGATCCAGATCTGCTGCGCCATGGGAGTCCTCCGATGGAAAGGAGCGTTCCCCAACCGATCCTATCGGGAATCGCGGAGGATAGGAATGGCGGTTTGGGAAGGGCCCGTCTCGGTACCCATGCGATCAGGGTGGCCGACCCGTTTCATGTGGTGAGGGCGGCCAACCGCTGCCTCGACCAGGTGCGACGACGGGTGCAGAACGAGACCAAGGTCATCGCGGCCACAAAGACACCCGTTTTATCGGATCCGCAGGCTCCTGTTGAAAGGGCTCGGAACAGCTCGACGAGGGTGGCCGGGACCGGATGCTGCTCGGCCTGAGGGTCGGTGACCCCTACGACGAAGTGGCCGGGCGGACACAGGGAAGCCGTGCGTATTCGACTCCACGTCAGATGGCTCTCCGAGCCCAGTGCCGGGGCCGATTGTCAATACAAGGACATCTTCGTGGCTCAACCCACGATGGCAATTCGCACGCGCTTCGACTCAGTAACGCCGTCTGGATCGAGAGCATCGACTAGACATCAACTGTGAGCGAAGCAATCGTGGTCGTGCCAGGGAGCTTGCGCCGCGTGGGCCAGTTGACCGGCGAGTGGGAGCGAGGTCCCGCCGAAACGCGGCCGGCCATGAACGCAGCGGAGTGTCGTCGAGTCGGCCTGGAAGGCACCGATCTTGGGATCTCCTTCTTCGACGGCTCGCGCATCTGGTTCCTGTTTGGAGACACTTGGCCTAATCGAACCCGCGTCGACGGCTCCCTGTCTGATTGCGTCGCCTGGACCACCGACCTGGAACCCGGAGACGTTCCTCGCCTTCACTTCGTCGGGGACAATCACTGGCGTCCGCCGACGTTTACTGGTGGGAACGTCACGACCGGCGTATTCGAGGTACCGACCGGCGGATTCGCAACGGACGAGGGAGTCTACGTGTTCTTCGCGACGGACCATACCGACCGCGAGGTCATGGGTCGAAGCGTCCTAGGCCGAGCACGCGAGATGCCTCTAATCTCGGGTCTCTACGATCCAACTGCCCTCAAGCACGTATATGACGTGTCGGTCCTAGCCAACGGCGGTCGTTTCATCAACATCGCTCCTTGCGTCGTTCGGGGGGGCATTCCGGGTCTCCCCTTCGGAGGCGATGCGGTGATGATGTGGGGCTCAGGCCGATATCGGGAGTCGAATGTATTCCTCGCTGTGGTGCCCCTTCGGTCTGCCGAAGTCCGCGGGTCCTGGTGGTACCTGACGGGGGTACAGGGAGGATCCCCTGCCTGGAGTCATGAAGAGAGTGAAGCCCAGCCATTGTTCGACCATCCCCAGGTGGGTGAGTTGTCGGTTGCGTGGATCGATCCTCTGAGGCGGTGGCTGATGACCTACAACGCGATGCAGCCGGCAGGCATCGTCTTCCGGACCTCTCCGACGCCGTGGGGCCCTTGGTCGGATCCTCCTCATCTTCTGTACGACTCACACGGTCCGATCGGCTACGGCAGGACTATGCACATTGGGTGGCATGACGGCAAGGGCACCGACTACCTATACGACCGGGGTCGGGGTGAGGAAGGAGGGGGTGCCTACGGCGGCTACATCGTCGACCGGTACACGCGTCGGGTCGACAACAACACAGCTGAGGTGTTCTTTGCCCTATCGACATGGAACCCCTACCAGGTGAGTCTGATGGCGGCCCAGCTGCGCGTACACCACGACATTCGGGATGAGGTGTTACTACCGCCGTCGCACTGGTCAGAGGTGGTCGCGGTTCACTCTGGGAACGACTGGCGCGAGGCCAGACTGCGAATGCGGTTCAGCGCGGAAGAAAGGGTGAGGTTGGAGGTCGAGTCATTCGCTCCGACCCAGGCTTCAGTTCTGACACTCGGTGGGCTCTGGGAGCATACTGTCTCCGGGTTCGGAGGTCTCAGCGAATCCATGGACACAGCAGCCGGAACTGCTTCCGGAGCTTCAACTGGAAGCGTGGTCTCTGGCATCCACGACGTTGGGGCTGTCCCCCAGGTCGAGTCCGCCGTACTCAGAGATCAGGAGGACTTGAACGTTGCATCGGGAGTTGACGCAATCGATGACCCTGCAAAATCCGAGGCTGCCGCACTGGGACCAATCACGACAAACGATCTGGTGTCAGACATTGGTCATATCGACGGCCACCCCGAGGCTGAGGTCCATGTTCTTGGTCCCAGGTTCAAGCATCCTGAACGCGCTGTGGGTCCACCCGCCCTCTTCCAATCCACATTTGGGGTGCGGCGACGGAATTGGGAGCTTGCTGTCGCGCGCGCGGGCAGCGGCTTCTACTTTCGTGCTTGCAACAACGATGGCGATCAGCCGAATTGGGGATCCGTTGCCACGGTGCCCGAAGGTGGGCCCTTCTTGCCTGCTTTGATTTTGGACGCACTTGCCCTGACCCAATCACCAGTGCCAGACATCGCCGGTGGGGTCGACGTTTGGCAGCGTCGTATGGACCGTATCGTCCTCGCCGGCGTCGTCGGCGACGAGGTGGTCTATATGTGGCGCGATAGAGCGGCCCCATGGCCATGGAAAGGGCCGTTTCCGGTTATAGCCGTTGAGCAAGACGACCGCCGCTTCCCGCTGAGAGGAGTGCGGGGCAATCCAGTGCTGATCAGGTCGACGTTCGGTGATCGCCGAAAAAACTTTGAGTTGGTAGTACCCGACGATCGTGCCGGTGTGAGACACATGTGGATGGACCATGATCTCGTTTTCCCGCTAACCCCCGATTGGCGACTCGCCCCAACCTTTGCCGCTGAGGCAGGCTCCGTGGATGCGGTGACAATGATCCAGTCGAGCTTTCTCGACGGGGACCGAGGGCATCTCGAGGTGGTAATGCGCAAGGATCATACGCTTCTCTTCTGTTGGCGAGGCAGCGCGGGATGGTCAGAATCATTGCCAATTGTCGCGGACGGCGCCCCAATTGTTGATGCGAGCGGGTACCCCTGCTTGCTCCAGAGCAGATTCGGAGCCAAGCGTCGGAATTTCGAGCTTCTCACTCCGCTCACCGGGGGTGGAATTGGCGCGTTTTGGCTAGACAACGACCCAGAACATCCCGATGCGCGCCGCTGGCACGGACCAGTCATCGTTGATCGCAATACGGACTACCTCGGAGTCGTCGTAGTACAAGGCCCGTTCGGACAAGACGGCAGGAATCTTGAAGTGGCAGCAACAACGTCCGACGGTCGCGTGGTTCATATCCGTCGGGATGCTGTGACATTGCAGTGGGGTAGCCCGATCGAACTTCTGCCACCCAGCGTCTGACCAACCCTCGTCTCCAGACAACGGAGGTTGCGCAAGGCGACGATATCGCGCTAAGAAACGGGACGAGTAGTCGCACTGGCGCGAGGCCTGTTCTCGCCCTGGAGTCCGAGGCTTACAAGGTCGTGTCCGAAGAACTCGATGTGCCCGTAAATGAT
This sequence comes from Acidimicrobiia bacterium, assembly GCA_035544615.1. Lineage (GTDB taxonomy): Bacteria > Actinomycetota > Acidimicrobiia > Spongiisociales > ZC4RG35 > JARDZU01. Next base: position 8,212 of record DATKEA010000135.1, read on the forward strand.
GTCGAGCAGGCTGTGGAGAACGCCGCATTCTGGCCTTTTTCCTGATGTCGACTCATTCTCTCAATGATTTCGAGCCTTCCGAACAGCCAACTGAGAAACGGAACGAGCAGGCCGACGCGCCTCCGACCGTCCCCTAGGGGAACGGACGTGTTGAGGCCGGGGCCTAGAGGAGTTCTGCTGGGCTCGCTTCCCGATCGATTGGACGGGGCTCCACAAACCCTCGCGGAAACTATCCATGCGATCAACGGGCCGCTGACCTTCCTGAGTCTGATCGTCGGCACGAACCTGGTGTCACGGCGGTTCAAACAGGATGCGAGGTGGCGTCCGATCCATCGGGTCGCATCGGTGTTGGCCCTCATCATGATCCCCGAATTCCTAGCCGGTGGTCTGGCAGCCACCAGGGAAACAGGAGGGGGGGTCGCACAGCGGATACTCGTTCTGACGTTTGCAACGTGGTTCGTGCTAACCGCCCGGCGGCTCCGCGCCAACGCCGCGGAGCCGCCTGAGCGACCCGCAGCTGAGAATTCTTCCGCTGGGCGAGTAACTCGAAACCCGTATGACCGGCTCAGCGAGTCAGGCGAGGAAATCAATCAACTCTGTCGCAGTCAGCGAAACCGAGAGTTCTCGGATCCGAGTCCCAGTCCGTCTACCCGTTTCGCCCGCGGAGGTGTTCGATGACCGACCCTGACGCTGGGCGCCTCGAGGGGATAAGCTGGATCGATGTGGAGCTGGAGTAACCGCGAAGCGGGAGGCGCATGACAGACGCGGTCGATCAGGGGGTGCCGGAGGCAAATCCGGAGCCACTCCCTGTCCGGTGGGCGCGTCCGCTCGTCGACATGGTGGCGCGGGCCAAAATGACAATCCACACCAAGCTGCTTGCTGGGTTCCTTTCGAGCGCGCTACTGCTGCTGGCCATGGGCGTTTTCAGCATTGTCGTCATCAACGCCATGAACCGGCAGATGGACAGGGTGATCGAGCACCAACAGCAGATGGAGCTCGCCCAGCAAGGCATCTACGCAGTGACTGCCCAGAGCCACTACCGGGCGATGGCCCTCATCACCCAGGTGGACTCGTGGAATGACAAGATCGCCCAGGCGAAAGAGAACTTCACGAACGACATCGAGGCAATCCGGGAGGTGGCGAGCGACGAGCTGTTGGTCGTACTCGATCGAATCGCCGCCACCGACGTCCGGTTCGCCGAGGCCAGCGACGAAGTGCTGGCCTTCTACGAGGCAGGTGATCTGACCCGAGCTACCGAGGTCCACATTTCGGCCGAGCACGAGATATCACATGAGCTGGAAGACGACCTCAATCTGATGATCGGCGCGCTCAGAGACACGATTGCTTCCGAACTCGAAGACTTCCGGAGGAATCGGAGCTTCCTGACCGTTACCGTCGCCGCGTTCTCTGGTGTCAGCCTGCTCACCGCGCTGGCCATGGGAGCCGTCCTGTCGTGGTCGCTCATACGCCCGGTGCGCAGGATCGACCTGGCGCTGGGCAGGATCGCCGACGGCGACTTCGGTCAGGAGGTTGAGGTTCCCAACCGGGACGAGTTTGGGAGGCTCACGGTCAACCTAAACCGGACGAGTAGGCAGCTCGCCTCCCTCTATGAGGGAATGAGCGAACTCAACTCCAATCTGGAGAAGACGATCGAGGAACAGGTCACCCAGCTGCAGCGCACCGATCGGCTGAGGCGATACGTCTCCCCGCAGGTCGCCGACGCGATCCTCACCGGGGAGGCGCCGGTGGCGTTCGCCTCGGTCCGGCGCAATTTGACCATTCTCTACTCGGACATCCGAGGTTTCACCCAGATGGCGGAGAGGATGGAGCCCGAGGAACTCGTCGATGCGCTGAACGAGTACTTCAGCGCCATGACCGAGTTGGTCTTCTCCAACGGCGGCACGCTGGACAAGTACCTTGGCGATGGCGTCCTGGCTTTCTTCGGAGACCCGATTCCCTTCGAGGACCACGCCGAGCGTGCCGTGGCGACCGCCTTCGAGATGCTGACCGAAGTCGAGGAGCTACGCAGGACATGGATCCGCTCTGAGGAGGACCTCTCCATCGGCGTCGGGATCAGCACCGGCTATGTGACGGTGGGCAACATCGGATCCTCGACACGGACCGACTACACGGTGGTCGGCAACCACGTAAACGTGGCCGCCCGGCTGGCCACCGCCGCCGAGCCAGGGCAAGTCCTGGTTTCAGAGCGAACGATGGCAACGGTCCAGGACCGGGTCGACTGGGTACCGGTCGAAGACCTGGTGATGAAAGGCGTCCAGCGACCTGTCAAGGTCTTCGCCTTGACAGAGAAAGCTCTCTCCGCCCCGGCCGACATGTAGCGTGCCCGGAGGCGGGTTCTACAGACAAATGGGAGGCCTGCTCCGGACGCCTTTAGAAACGGCACGGAGCGCGATGACGGGTGAGGCGGTCAGTCGGCGAAGTTGAGGACCCACATCTGGCTCGGCCCGGGTTGTGTGCGAAACAGAATCCGATCGTCGTCGACCACGAAGCACATTGGGGTGACAAAGGGCTTGCCTTCCGAGACGAGGCCAAGATGGGCCACAAGGGCCTTGCTCAGGAAGCGAATCGCCTCTTCGACCGTCATCGGTTCCATCGTCAAGCGAGGGTCGGCTCGGTGAGCGCCCACAGGATGTCGTTGATCGAGATCATGCCGATAGCCGATGGTCCGTCGACTACCGGTAGATGCCGGTAGCCGGCTGCGAGCAACCAGGTCGCTGCCGTCTCCACGGATATCTCAGGCCCGAACGAATCCGGGTATGGAGTCATCCAATCCTCGAGCTGTTCGACTTCGGGCTCCCGGCAGAGGACGAAGGCCCGGATCAGATCCCGTTCCGTGAAGATGCCCCGAAGCTCGCCGTCCGATTCCACCGCGAGGGCTCCGATATCCGATAAGTACATCCGCCGCGCCGCCTCGCGCAGAGTAGCTGAGGGCTCGATCCACGCGATCTCGCCTCCGATCAGCTCCCGAACCGTCATCTCTCATCCTTTCCTCGGTCGGTTCAATCATCGGAGTTCGCGCCCGACGCGAGCACCGTCGAAAGTCCCAAGCCGTCGGGACCATTTCCCTCGAATTCGATGTGTCTTTTCGCCGACGATGAGAGAGTTGGGCAACCCGATCCACACCTGACCCGCCAACCCGGAGTGATGCGTGCTGACCTCCGATAATTCGTCTAGCCAGCACCGCCGCCTTGTCGAAGGTGTCCGGGTAGAACTCCTCTTCACACAACCCAGCCCGTGGAGCGTGCAACGCTGAATCGGCGAGATCGGATCTGGACGCTTTAGCCAAGACTTTGGCGTCAACGCCGGTGACTTGTTCCGCCAGCCAGAAGTACTCACCAGGGTGAGGTAACGGATCACCGGGCAAGACGTTCGAGCAACTCCCGATCACGCTCGAGAAGCCGCTTCGCGCGACTGGTGAACTCTTCGTCCTGTCGGACCCGTTCGATCTCATGGTGGAGAGCGTCGATGATCAGGGCGTTGACGCTTGTGCCCGTGACACGAGCGATGGCCTCTGCGTCATGCGCGAGATCTTCTGGTAGTCGAACTGTCGTCTGCTTGCTCATGCTGTCTTGATAGCGTGATGTCACAATATCGCCGTGTATGACGAGTCGTGATACACTTCAAGTATGGCACAGGCAGTATCCGTGCGGCTCGACGACCTTGCGCTCAGGGCACTCAGCCAGCTCGAGGCGACCGGTCTGACCCGCTCTGAAGCGATCCGCATCGCTTTGGTGGAGGCGGCATCACGTCTCGCCGACAAGAGAGCATTGGCCGCCGAGGTTGCTGCACTGGAAAACGATGAAGCTGACCGTGCAGAGATGGCCATGGTTGCCGACCTGATGGAGAGCTTGCGTGCGCCGAGGTGATGTCTTCGCACTGCGCCTTCCGAAGGGCGCCGGACATGAACAGCACGGTCGACGTTTCGGTGTTGTCGTCCAGTCCGATGCCTTCTTACCTCATTCAGTTGTTCTAGTCGCCCCCACTTCCACCAGTGCGAGACCTGCCTCGTTCAGACCGGAGATAGAAGTTGAGAACGCTCAAACACGGGTCCTGGTCGAGCACGTAGGGGCGGTTGATCTCAGCCGACTCGGAGATCTCGCTGGGCACCTCACACCCGAAGAACAGTGGGGCGTTGATGCCGCCCTCCTCACAGTTCTCGGCCTCAACTAGCAACGAACCCGACTTCAGATTCGATTTGGAAACTGGACGGGTGCGACCCATCGACATGCCGAGAATCGTCGCCGAGAGCGCGAAGGCTCGGCAACCGATACGCGAGTCTCCGCCAACTGTTCAAAGTGCCCGCCATCGAAGTACGCCTAAATTTCCTCCGAGATGAATCCCAACTTCGAGCAAGCGACTCCAGCCGACGCTGAGGACCTGGTCAAGGTGCAGATCGCCGCTTTTCACGATGATGCTCGCCTCCATCCAGGGGTCGAGATCGGCGGCCCTGACGGCTACGACTCGGTCGACACGATGCTTGCCAAAATCGCCCGGAGCGAATGCCACAAGGTCTCTCTGGATGGCGAGATCATCGGAGCGATCACTGTCATTGATCAAGCTGCGGGGCACTTCCATCTCGACGTCCTCGCCATCGATCCGGCCCACCACAACAAAGGTTTCGGCACCCAAGCGATGGCGTTCATCGAGCGGACGTTTCCTGCCACCCTCTGGACACTGGACACACCGACCTTTGCCGCTCGCAATCAGCACCTCTACGAGAGGCTTGGGTTTGTCAGGGTGGGCGAGACGGTGCTCACAGACATCACTTTGATTCAGTACGAGAAACGGATGACCTGAGAATCGGGGACAAGCAGTCACACCGAACGCGGCCCGGGCCCTTTAGAAACGGGACTGGTTGGGGCTATGAGTCGGAGGCGCACGATCCACCCCTGTAATCGTGTCAAACCGAACTGGGCTGAACCCAGTGAACGAACGTTCCCATGGCCGCGATTCAGTCCATGAGATCGATCAACTCCGTCGCGGCGACCATCCGGCGCGGCCGGCCCTATCGCCTCCGGGCGGACGCTCGTTCGCTGACGATCCCCGCTGCCTCAAGTCTTAGCAGCGCAGCGTGCGCACTCTGGGGAGCAACTCCACAAGAGTTTGTCAGCTTTATGGGTTCTTAGCCTGGTAAAACGCAGGGGTTGCTCAGGCAACTGACCGACGACACCAGACACGTGTCAGGACCTGACAGAAGGATGGTAGGTGCGTGGTCCAGTGAGATAACCGCTCGGGCCGACCGAGCAACTCCCGAGCACGTGGCAGTGACCTCCTGTCAGACGCACCCGGCTCGTTCGAGCAGACCGAGGATCTGTTCACGAGCCTGGAGCAACATGGAGTGCTCAACGTCGAGCTCCACCACTTCGGCGCCGAAGAGGGCCGCCGAGGCGCGTTGATGGGCGGGCGAAAGCACCCGATCCTGAGTAGCCACCACCCAAACGGTTGAAGGTGGCACCAGATCGGTCCAACCCCGGGAATCGAAGCGACTGAGAGCGACGGCAGCCTCCCGGAGCAGGTGGCGCAGTGGCCGGAGACCGTAGGCCCATGCGATATGTGGGGCCAGTTCGGGAGCATGGCGCAGCTCGGCAAGCTCCTTGTGGATCAACACGGGAGATCGGGGCGCCATCGCATAGGGCGCCATGGCCAGAACGGCCCGAAGCCGAGGCTTTGCCCAGTAGGCCGCGCTGGCCAGGACCACCAGCCCTGAGAGAGACTCCGGATCCCGGCCACGCAAGGCGGTGAGCACCACGGGGCCGCCCATGGAGTGGGCGACCAGCAGAGGACGTTCCACTTCGGCGTCCTCGATCACCCGGTTCACCACCTCGGCGGCCAACTCGAAGGTGAAGGGCTGATCCAGCAGAGACCGGCCATGCCCGGGCAGGTCGATGACCACCATGGTCCGATCACAGGCGGTCACCACCGGCCACCAGGTGGAGTCGGCGCTTTTCCCCCAGCCATGCACCAAGACAAGGGCGGGCCGATCGGGATCGCCTCGCACCCAGCGGTAGCTGATCGAGCCCCACGAGGTGGCGATCTGCCTGCACTCCCCGGGGAGTTCGGGGGCGATGCTGGGGTGACCGTCCACTGCGCGGACGGTCTTCCGGTGCTGACGCCAGGCGAGCCCGATGGCCATCGGCACCGAGGCAACAGTGAGGGCCCTGGGGCGGTTCATGGAGGACTATCGGCGGAATCCGACCTCGTGGTTACTCCCGATCCGCACCATTTCACGTGTGACCGTCCTGACTAGACCCCGTCGGCCCTGGATCGCGCTGGTCTGCCTTGGCGCAACTCAGGATGCGAAAACGACCCGTTTGGCCGGTCCGTTCATGTCCGATCGGGTCGCCAGACCTGGGATCTGGAATCAGGTGAATGGACCGGAGTGATCATGAACGTCGATGGGTCGGCCGGCGTTTCGGCAGACTTCAACGCAGGGGCCCGGGTCGGCATACTCCTGCCCATTTCCATCGGCCTGGTCCTGGGCTGCCTAGTGCTCGGAGTGCTGGCTGTCATCTTGGTGGTGCTGACGATCCGCCAACCGCGGGCGACGGTGGCGGTCCCATCACCATCGGTGACTGCGTCGGGGCAGGGAGGGACCACGGGGGCGACCACCCGCCGTACCAGGGCCCGGCGGACACAGGGGCGTAGGAGCAACGAGGAGTCCGGGCCATCGAGGTAAGGCGAATCGACGATCGCTCATGCGTTACCCGTCGCGCCGACCTCCCATAGGGAAACGGGACTGATCGTTAGCGACAACTTGGGGGTGACCCTAGGGGCTTGACTCCTTGTGTCATACAAGTACCGTTCCATGTATGACAATGTTCAGTTTCAGAGTAGATGAGGACGAAGCCGAAGAAGCTCGCCGTTGGGCGGAACAACTGGGTGTGGACAGGTCCGAACTCCTGCGTGACGCCCTACATCGCTATCTAGTCCGACTCCGAGCCGAGCAAGACATTGACTCCTGGACGAAAAAGCCAATGACGGCAGACGAAGTCAGCCTTGCAGCGGTCGCCGTTTGGGGTCCGGCTGAAGACTGGACGGACTGGATGATCCATGAAGAAGGGTGAGGTCTGGTTCGCCAAGACCCCGGGCGGAGACAGACCGGTCTTGGTGCTGACCCGCGATCCTGTTGCTGACCGCCTCGGTTCCGTCGTCGTCGCGGCACTTACTCGGACTCGGCGAGGACTCGTATCCGAACTCGAGCTGACCCCGGACCTAGACGGAGTACCGACAGACTGCGTGGTCAACTTCGATAACCTCCACACCCTCCCCCGAGAAGCGTTTCGGCGGCCGGTCACACGACTCAGCCCGGAGCGGATTGCCCAATCATGCGGGGTACTTCGCGACACGACGGGGTGCTGAAATTCGATTTGATCGCGCGGTAGGGAAACGGGAGGTGTCCGATGGCCCCGGATCACGATCCGGGATCAGACAACAACCAGCTCGACATGGACGTATCGCTCCCCCGGCTGGGCGCATCCTTCGCCAGGCAGGATCGGACCCGAAGCAACTTATCTCCAACCGGGGACATGCTCGACATTCCCGCCGGCCACGACGGGTCCGTGGTCGGGTACGAGCCGTTCGATTCCTGGCCTGGGGACCCTGAATGAGAGTGCGCTGGTGACCTTGGTGTTCACCGACATCGTCGCCTCGACCGGCGCCGCTCGAGGAATTGGCGATCGGCGATGGGCCGAGCCTGCTCGCCGACAATGATCGGAGGATGTCCGACACCGTCGACCCGTGACCGGGGGGCAGATCGCCAACATGACCGGATAGCGGGGAACAATGTATCGCTAGACGGGCATGTGACCGGCACGGCGCCGTTCCGACTCGAGCCGAAGGCGGTGGATCACGATGCTGGCGGCGGCCCTGATGGCCGACGGCTACTCTCGACTCGCCCTTTCGGCGGGAAGCGAGAGCAGAACATGGCTGGACGTACGAGATCCGAGGTGATCCAGGTCCTGCGCGGCATTCCCCTGTTCTCGACTCTCGCCAAGAGTGACCTGCGGGAGCTGGCCCGGCTCTGCTTCGAGGACGTCTTCGAAAGCGGCAAGATGATCCTCAAGCAAGGGGAAGACGCCCAGCTAATGGTGGCGATCGTCTCCGGTCGGGCCCGGGTCACACATGACGGACGCACCGTTGCCACGGTGAAGGCGGGCGATGTCGTCGGTGAGATGGCTCTCATCGACGGTCTTCGCCGTTCCGCGGCCGTGATCGCCGAAACCTCGGTGGAAGGGATCACCATGCACCGAACCTCATTCCTGAAGCTGCTCGACAGCAGACCGTCGATTGCGAGAAAACTTCTCGCGGCCCAAACCGCGCGCCTCCGCGAGGCGAACAAGAAACTCAGCGCCCTCGGCTGAGAAATCCCAAGACCCTGGCCAACCGACCGGCAAACGATCGGGAGAGCTGTGACCAAGAACTCGTGTATGGTGTGGGGACGGTTGGAGCACTGGGGTTGGAGGGTGCCTCGTTTCGTCGACAGTCTCGTGGTGTGTGGAATCTCTGGGAGGCAAGGTGAGACGTCGGCGTTGGTCATTGGTTGGTTTGCTCGCGGTGGTGGCGGCGGTGTCGCTGTCGATGCTCCCGGCATTGGGTCAGGGGCCGATCACCGAAGACGTCGGTGTGCTTCGCCTGCATCTCAACTCCGACGGCGACAGGTTCATCTTCGACCCCGCCGCGCCCGGAGTCGATCAGGTGCAAACACTCTCCGAGACCAACTGCCGGCTCTCGTCGAGCGGTGCCACGCTGGTCGGCGTCGTCGGCTCCGGAGCGGAAGCCAACAAGCGTCCATACGCCGGCCTCAAGGATCACCGCATGGGGGTGGGTCAGAACGGTGAGGGGAACGGCGAGCCCTGCGCCCGGATCAACAGGGACCTCGGCCAAGCCCTCACTCTGAGCCTCACCGGTGCCCTTCAAGACCAGAGCGTCGGCTACGCCGAGATTGATCTGGGATTCAAGTTCAACGGTGATGCGGCGCTCGAGCTTCGTCGTGGCGGCGTTCTGGTAGACACCGTCGTCGTGCCCTGCTCCGGCACCTCCGATTGCGGGCCCGACTCGGGCGGCAACGACAACGAACGGGTCATCCTCTGGCTCGACCCGAGTGACGCTCCGGCTGCCGGCCACTGGCAATCATTCGAGATCGCCGGCGTCTTCGACACGATCGTGGTCAAGCCGGGTGCGGCCGCGGTCTCCGGGGCGGTCTCCCTCGAGGGCGGTCACGACGGCTCTCCTCCCGGCCCACTTGGTGCGAGCATGGGCATCACCGACACGCTGTTCGGGCTGGTTGAGGCGTTCGACGGTGAAATCGACTGCACCGAGACCGAGATCCTGATCGAAGGCGAGGATGCTTCGTTCAGGATCACCCGAGGCTTCGATCTCGACGGCGGCTGCAAGGGCCCCGACGACGGCTTGCTGTTCAGCTTCGAGGCGGGGACCGAGAGCGATGAGCTGTTCGTCGACTTCGTCACCGAGCCGGTAGACGACGACCCGGACACCGTCGCCCAGTTCCTCGAAGTGATCACCTGGCGTTTCGACGGGCCGCCCGACGTGCCGGGTGGAGAGGATCAGCTCCGCACCCTGAGCTACGACGACCATGTCGGCGACGGAAAGCGTCTGATGCCCTGGTGTCTGATTGATCCCCGTGACGGATCGGGCGACCTCCCGGTGGGCACCGTGTCGGATCCGGTCGACACTTTGGAGATACTGCCCGTCGGTCACACCTCGTGTCTCATCGAGTCGAGGAGCTATGTCACCGGGTTGGCGGACATCCTGAGCCACCCGTTGGGGACGTTCCTCAAGGTCGACATCGTCTACAACATCGGCGATGGGAAGCGGTACACGTAGGGCTCGATGGCTCCGAGGTCCGCGAGGAGCCGGCCCGCCTGCTCGACGTCGGACTCGGAGCCCCGAGCCTCGCCGGTGACCAGCAGGAGCAACGCCTCCTCGTAACCAAGCCGCTGCGCCCGTGCGCTATCCAGTGCCTGCACGGCCCGTTCCGCCGCCTCATCAGACCTGCCCAGCGCCAGCAGGGCGGTGGCCCGAACCCTCTCCAGGGAGACCTCGTACAGCGCAGCGTCCTCACCGGCCATGTCCCGCCCCAGGTCGATGATCCTCAGGGCGATTGTCGGATCGTCGTTGCGGATGTGGGCGTCGGCGAGATGGACCGAGGAGTCGACTGCGATGAACGACTGCCCCGATTGGATCGCCTCGTCGACGACACGGGTCAGGGCGGCAATGGCGGCTTCGTGCTCACCCCGCTCCATCGCCAGCCGGCCCAGTTGGGTCTCGGCGAACAAGGCGAAGAGGACGTCCTTTTGTGCCCTCAGCACCCGCCTCGCCTCGTGGAGGACGGCCTCCGCCTCGTCGAGTTGGCCCCTGCTGATCAGGACCTCACCGAGGTTGGCCGCGGCAGCCCCGGCAGCGTGATCGTTGCCGCTACGACGACTCACCTCCTGCGCCCGTGAGTAGAAGGCGACGGCGTCGTCCCACTCACCGTCGGCGTAGGCCTGGACCCCGAGGTTGATGGCGATGAGGGAGATCCCGGAGAGGTCCCCCAACTGCTCGAAGATCTCGAGGGCCAGCTGCTCGTGGGTGGCCATGTCACGCAGCCCCAGGGTCTGGTAGGCCTCGTCGATGTAGGTGTAGGCCCGGGCCAGGGCATCCAACTCCCCGCTCTCGTTCGCCTCCGCCACCGCTTGCAGCCCGACCTGCAGCGTCATCCTTGGCCGGAGCAGATCGGAGAGGATCCCGGCTCGGAGCGCCCTGAGCCTCGCCAGGGCTCGTCTCGCCTCCTCGGTGTCGAGGGTGGCGAGCAGCCCCAGGCCGATAGCGGTCTCACGTAGACCCTGGGAGAACTTGCCCAGCTTCTGGTAGGCCCGGGCCAACTGCTGGCGCAGACCGGCGCTGAGGACAGGGTCTTCACGACTGAGCCTGGTCGCCTCTCGCAGGTCGTGGATCGCCTCGTCGAACCGGCCGGCCTCGTAGAGGACGGCGGCCCGGCTGGTGAGCACCTCAGCCTTCTCGGCGGAGGTGACCCAGTCGAGACGTCGGACCGCGTCGAGAGCACGCTGGTAGAAGGCGGCCGCTTCGTGATTGGCGTAGATCTCACGGGCCCGGTCCCCTGCCATCTGTGAGAAACGCCAGGCCCGGCTCCAGCGCTTGGCATGGAAGTAGTGAAGCGAGAGCAGCTCGGAGAACTCCTCGGGATGTCCCCTGCAGGCGGCGAAGGTCGAATCGCCCACCCGGGCGTGCAGCTCCTCTCGGATCCTGTAGGGAAGGCCGGCGTACGCCACGTCCCGGATCAGGGAGTGGTGGAACTGGACCCAGCCCGAATCGTCCATTGAGATGAACTCGGGCAGACGGCGGACCTGGCGGGTCTGCCACTGCGGGCCGGTCTGGTCCTCCCCGATCACGGCGGACATGTGCTCGATGCGGAATCCGGATCCGAGGACGGCCAGCCGGCGAAGCACGTTGCGGTCCGCCAGGGGCAGGGTGTCGATGCGGGCGGCGATCATGGCCTCGACCGATTGGGGAATCTCCTCGAGCGAGCCGGTGCGTCGCAGGGTCTGCAGCAACTCGATCAGGAACAGCGGGCGTCCTTCGGCCTGACGGGCGAGACGCTCCACCTGCTGGGGAGGCAGAGGGGCCTCCTCAGTGGCGCGGAAGATCAGCTGCTTCGCCTGTTCGATTCCCAGCGGCTCGAGTTCGATTCGGAACACAGCCGGCATGTCGGGAGCGAGGAATCCGTCTTCTCCGGGACGCCGGGTCAGGACGATCAACCAGGGGTGGCGATCCAGCCCGACCAGGAGCCCTGCCACCAGCTCCCGGGACGGCTCGTCCATCCAGTGTGTGTCCTCGATGACGAAGACGGTCGGGTCGACGATGGTCGCCTCGAGCAGGGCGTCCACCGCCGCCATGGTGCGGGCAGGACGGAACTGGTCCTCGAGCTGGGCGGCCTCGACCGAAGCGGGAAGGTCGATGCCCACGACCATGCCGATCAGTGACACCCAGGGCGCCAGCTCTGGCGCCGCCTCGTCGACCATCTCGATCAGCACCTTGGCCAGGGCCTCGCCCTCCAGGCCTTCAAAGCCCCAGGCCTCACGGAGCAAGGCCCGGAACGGGAAGTAGGGCGTGGCCGCCTGATAGAGACGGCACTCCGCTCGAATCAGCGTCTCCGGCCCGCCGTCGCCGCCGAGGAACTCTTCGAGGAGACGGCTCTTTCCCATCCCGGCCTCCGCCGACAGCTCGACCACCCGCCCCTGTCCCTGTCCCGCTTCCTCCCAGGCGGTGCCGAGCCGGCTCAGCTCGTCGTCGCGGCCGATGAGGGGGAGCCCGTGTAGTCCGGTCTTGGTGCCCTTCGGCTCCATCACCGAGACCGCCTCGACGGGCTGTTTCTTGCCCTTCACCTGGAACGGCTCGATCGGGGTCATCTCGAAGGTGGTCCGCGATCCCTCGAGGACCTCGGCGGTGGCATAGATCTCCCCTGCCGGCGCCCTGGCCATCAGCCGGGCGGCGAGATTCACCGTGTCGCCCATGACCGTGTAGGTGCGCCGGAACGGGGTGCCCACCTCCCCGGCAAAGACCGGGCCCCAGGAAACCCCGACCGAGATGGGAAGGGGGGGACCTGCCGACATCACCTGGCGCAGGGCGAGCAACATGCGCTCTTCGTCGTGACCGGTGGTGGAGGGGACGCCGGCGGTGAGGATGATCTTGCCTCCGTCGGCGGCGATGTCGGTCGCCAGGAAGGTGACCCCCCGGTGGTCCACGGCCTCCTGGACCGCTCGCACCAGCTCGTCGAGCCGCCAGGCGGCGGCATCGGCGCCGTCCGCGTCGATGAGGGTGTCGAGCTGTTTGAAGTTAATGAAAGCCACGGTCGCCGGGCGATGCTCGGGCTCCACCTGTCCTCCCAAGAGGAGCTGGCACAGACTCACCGGAACGAACTGGTTCAGCTCCTCGAAGACCGAAGCGGACGGCCTGACCTCGGATCGCTCGGCATCGACCTCCCCCTTGAGCAGGATGCCAGGGCCGCGGGTCTTGCCTCGATTCACCCGTGGGAGAGTCGAAGCGGTTTCCGGGCTGAGCAGGATCCGGCCCGCACCGGCAGCCGACTCCATCTCCACCGTGCGAGTGGCTCCCCGACCGGCCACGATCAGCTCGCGATGGGAACCACCGACGAGGAAGAAGTCGAACTCGCCGGTGTGCACTCCGATCGACATTCGCAACGTGACCTTGCCGGCGCTGGTGTAACAGACCCCGACCTCGGCCAGCGTCTGCCGCATGGCCCGGGCGGCGGCACAGGCCCGCCGCTCGTGGTCCTCCTTGGTGAAGAGGAGGAGCAGAGCGTCACCACCGAATTTGAGGAGGCTGGCCCCGTAGGCGTAGGCGGCGGAGAGCAGCTCGCTGAAGGTGGTCCCGATGACTGCCGTCAACTCCTCGGCGCCGACTCGGCCGTTCTTGGCGAGCCGCTCCGCCATCGCGGTGAAGCCGGAGATGTCGACGAAGACCATCGATCCCTGGATGGTCTGGTGCAGCTCCCCTGGCGCGTCTCGATCCCAGTAGCGCACCATGCGAGGCAGGTACGGTCGTGGTGAGACGCTCATCCGCTGAGGATAGGGCTCGTCGCCGGGCAGAGGAGGGGTGTGGAGCGAACCAGGTCAGGCCTGGAGCGCCCTGATGGCGCGGTTGGCGTGACTCACCCTCCCGGCGAGGGTTCGCACTACGAAAGCATGGAAGTCGGCGGCCGCGGCCGGATCGGTGCGGCAGAGCACGTCGAATGACTCAGGGGTGATATGAAGCACCTGGCATTCGGTATCGGCTACGACAGTGGCGGTGCATGGTTCATTTCGATAGAGGCTGATCTCACCGAGCACGGTTCCCCCGAGGAGGGTCCGGAGCCGAACCTGTTCCCGGTCTTCCCCTTCGAGGAGCACGGTCGCCCGCCCGGACATGATCAGGAAGATCCCGGGGCTGGGGTCGCCTTGTCGCATCAGTTGATCGCCCGGAGGAATGGTGCGGGCCGTCAGGTAAGGGGCTAACGCCTCGGCGAGCCCCTCGGGCAGGGGTCGGTCCGGTCCGGAGCGGGGCCCGGCGTTCTCGAGTATGTGGTCCTCGCACCAGGCCATCCCGTGATCGAGGTCGGGTTCGACCCTGACCACGTCGGAATAGTCGGAGATGAGCTCGGAGAACTGGCCGCGCTGGGAGGCTCTCAGACCGGTGAAGGTCAGCATCAGGCCGCGGTCCCGGGCGAGCAAGGCGATCCTCTCGAACAGGTTCACCGCCGAGGAATCCAGCCCGGTCACCAGCCGGAAGTCGCAGATCACGAATCGAAGCGATTCGGTCGTCTCCAGGTGAGACCTGACGTGTCGGATGACCTTGCTCGCCGTACCGAAGAAGATGAAGCCCTGGAGTTCCAGGATCAGGACGCAGTCACCCACATCCTGCAGGTAGTCGGCATCGGTGCGGGCCCGTTCGATGTTGCTCTGGTGCTCTCGGGCGGTGAGAGAGTGCTTGACGACGTCGATCCGGCTGTAACGGACGACGAACAGCGCGATCGCCGCCACGAGACCCACGGCAACCCCGGGGAGGAACCCCACGGTGGCGATGATCGCCACGATTCCCACCATGAGTGCGTAGTCGAGGCGTGTCATTCGCCGGCGCGAGGTCCACAGCCATTCGACAAGGAAGTCGACTCCTACGAACAAGAGCAGGCCGCCGATCACAAACTGCGGGAGCAGCTCGAGGATGGAACCTCCCAACATCACAACGGCGAGCAACGCGAAGGCGGCAACGACCGCAGGGCCGCGACGTCTTCCCACCAGTCGCTGGGTGATCAATGTATCGGCCAGATACAGGTACCCGGGCGGACCGCCCACGGCCACGGCGGCGACGTTGGCCCAACCCGTCGCCCGGAGCTCGACGCCCATGTCGAGGTCCAGCTTGGTCTCGATTTCCAATGCACTGATATAGAGGAGGACCGTTATCGGGACGATGAGAAGGATCGTGACCAGGCTTACGGTCTCGCCGGCGATTGCCTCCCAATCGGCACCGGCCAGGGCATCGGTGACCAGACCTGGCCACAGGCCACCTTCAGGAAGCGGGCCGAGCAGCCACCCTCGTGCCAGTGAAGTGGCCTGGTCGACCCCTGCGAACCGGGTGACGACGTGAAAACCGATCACGCCGCCGGCCAAGAACCCCAGATAGATCCGGGACGCCATCCTCCGACGGGAGGCGATGAAGAACGACGCGGCGAGCGCAACGCCGGGCAGGAAAGTTCCGAGGGAGTCGCCGGCCATCAGGTCGGCGACCGACCCAACCCCCAAGATTCCGATCGACCCGGCGAGAATCAGGTAACCCGTCCCGGCGAGAAGGCCACCGATCACCGGGAAGGGCACGAATCTGGCGATCTCACCGAGACCGAAGTAGCCCATGAGGAGGAAGACCAGGCCTGTCGCCAGGGAGGTGACGGTGATCATGGCGAGCACGGTGTCTACCGCCTCGGGTCCGACCACCGAAGTTGCGATCGAAGCGGCGCTGAGCCCGAGAATCGCCGCGCTGGCGTCCTGAACACCGGCGTAGATGCCAGGGAAGCTGCTGCCGAGGGCGATCACGAAAGCCAGGACCGCCGATCCAACCAGGCTGAAGCCGATTCCGAGCGAAAGAGCCTCGTCGAGCTCGCCGCGGAATATAAGCGACGTCAATGCGATGACCAGCAGGGAGTTGACCATCGCGAGCACCACGCCGGTGAGCAAAGTGGCCGGCAACCGACCGGGTGTGAAGTCGGCCGCCAGGGTGGACCAGCGGTCGCTGGGCTCTCGGTGACCCCTAGACATCGGTCGAGTATGCCAGCGCGAGATGGCGCCGGGCGGCATGATTTCTCTCTGCCGACACCTCCAAGGACCCCGACATACAGCTCAGGTGTCCGGGAATCGGCCCTAGACCCTGTGATGGATCGCCCTCTCAGGCCGATAAACCAGCAGTGTTCTCCGAGCGATGCGGTGTCGTGCTCGACGGCCGAGCATCGCCGTCGAACGGTCCAGCTAGTCCGAGCAGGCTGTGGAGTTGCCTACTGACGATTCGTTGTCAGCCGGAGCAGTCCTCGGGACCTGCGCACGACATTCGCAGGCCGAACGCGTAGGGAAACGGGACATGTGGTCGGGAAGGCTCGTCGCGGATTTCAGGAATGCGGGCAGAAACTCGCGCAGAAACTGAGTCCACCGACTAGCTACGGGCGTGGGCCGGGTTGCTTCTGAGACAGATTGCGAGGCATTCTCGGCGTCGCGAGAACTACCCCTTCACATCGCCCGGAACCCACACGGCGGGCGCCAAAACCCGCGCTTTAGGCTCAAGGCTCGGTCGGGGCCTTACCGAAGGCCATGAAAGCGGTGAAGAACAGAGCAAGTATTGATGCCCAGACCGTCTTGTAGCCGCTGAATGTCGCAGTGAACGGCCCCCCAATCGCCGCAACATAAAGGACAAGTGCCGTAACAGATATCAGCTTCTGACTGACAGCATCGACCTTCCATGTTCGCGAAAGGTATATCCAGCAGAAAACAATTACAGCTCCGAGAGCCAGCCACAAGACCACCTTCAGCGCGTTCCCAGAGGCGGCCTGGCGGATCAGGGGGTCGGCACCGATGTATAGCGCAAGCGCCGCCTCGGGAAAATACTTCAGCAGCTTTTCATGTGCGGGAGGCTCATCCTCCAAGGTTTCGGTGCCAGCGATACCGCGCTTGTGCCTCAGCACGTTTCTGTCCATGTCGCCTGCTCCCTTTCGGTGCCTCGGGATATGATCCGAAGCTAGCAGTATTAAGATGCGTGAGAACGCCCACGAGCCGGTTCATGCACGAGCCTGTTGATGAAAGGCGACCACAATGGGTGCGACCAGACTGACCTTTTGATCGCCTCGAAGCTGGGTTGCCGCTGGAGTCGATGTCATCGCCTCGCATTTGTGAGGCATAGGAAGCGGAACAGCACGCCGGGTCAAACGAGGGAATCTCTGTCTGGCGTGGCTGCCAACACATCAGACACTACCGACCGGGCGCTGGAAAACCTGAGCAATCTCTGGTATCGATGGGCCAGAACTGTTGGAGCCGGAGGGTTTCCCTACGATCGATTAGCTTGGGTCTGCTGTTCTTGATCAGCCTGAATCTGCATTTTGAGTCGTTTGGTCTCGGCCGCTTGAATCTTCTTTGTAACGTTCTCTGCGGCTGTCGATGCGAAGTGGAACCCAACAATGATGCCGACAGTCCAAGTAAGGGTTCGCAGAGCGGAGGCAAGGAATGAGCCGGTTAGAAGGATGTTCTCCTCGTCTCCGATGATTGCTTCGCCAGCGTTTGCGATGTCTCGTAGTCCCGGAATAGTCAACACATCCACCAGTAAGAAGACGTATAGGACCACAAACATTCCGGTGATGGCAGATCTCACTCGGCTCTCTTCATTCGTCTCAAGCGAGTAGAGAGCAATAAACGTCGCAACGGCCCCAAACCCGAGCTGAATTGCAACCACCGCTGGTTGCCAGATAAAGTTCCCCGGCTCAAAGAGCCAATCCTCAGTTTGGGATTCTTCCATCCAAATCAAAACCCAAGCGACAACATAGACGATCGGGACAGCCACCAAGAGCCGAGTTGCGCCTCTCGTACCGAGTGCCATTTGGATACCTCGAGCGATTGACTGTCCAAAACCTACTACTGAAACTCATCTCGTGTCGCGGCTCGTACCGCACCAACGAGCCTTGCCCGTGGTTGACGGCCAGCTCGCGACGATCCTGGCCCCGCCGCGTCACCGTGTTCTCCGAGGAGACGGAGTAATGACGGCTAGCCAGACAATCCCGCGAACCGCATTCAACCGCGGCGTTGCAGAATGGCATAGGGAAACGGGATGTGTGCCAAGCGGACGAGCCGTGGACTAAGGGAAATGGGGCAGTCTCGGACACCCACCCCCAGATCATGATCGACGACTTCGAGTCGGCGAGCACCGGTCTGGTGCCGGTCCGCAACAGCCGACAGGGCGCGGTGGCAGTGATCGAGGGCACCTCAGCCCACCCCCACCAGTTGGCCAGTGATCCGAAGGTAGTCTCGGTGTGGGTGGACGACCGACCGCTATGGGACACCCCCGTACCCGAGGAAGACCCGTCCCGATACGCGCTCTAGAAAGCTACCGGTCCTCCTCTGGCAGATTCCTGACAGACTCCGGGCAGTCATTTGAGCGTTCGGTAGGCTTCCCGTCGGGAGGCCGGAGGCACCTCATCGAGGGGTTTACTATGGCGAAGGAAGTCGGAGTGTTCAACGCTCCGCCGATCTACGTCTTGGGGCTGACTGGGCTTTCATCCGCCAGTGGTTACTTGTTCGAGACCGTCGAGAATCCGTTCGAGTGGCTACACCATCATGGTCAACCTGTTCTGATCGCGGGGGTCGTCGACCGCGGCGACCTCGACGTGGTCATTGCGGTCAAGTCAGACGCCCCCGACTCAGTGGTGGTAACGCTTCTCGATCAGGTCGACATAGGCTCCATCCGCGACTCGCTGGCAGCTGGCGCCGCCGGGGCGGTCTCCCGTCATGCTGGCGTCGGAGAGCTGATTCTCGCGCTCAACGCGGCTCTCGCCGAGAGCACTCTGATGCCAACCAACATGGCCCGGATCATGGCTGCTCACTGTGGGAATCAGTCGCCTTCGTGCCTCGATGACGCGGAGCTCGCGTGGTTGCAGTCGCTCGCCGGCATGGCGACGGTGGTCAGTCTCAGCCAGTTTGCCGGCTACTCCGAACGCGAGATGTACCGGCGTCTCAAGGCAATGTACAGAAAGATGGGCGTGGGCACCCGAACTGAGGCGCTGCTCAAGGCGAGCCGGCTCGGGTGGATCAGTTGACTCGTGAGGCTCGCTCGAGCGCTCGATCGAGCGACTCCGTGCTCGGCGACGCCCGTGGTCATGGATGACATGAGATGTCCGCACGCAATCGGCCGAAAACCTGACCCAGTCAAAGCCCCGATTTGGCCCACATCCGATAGCCACATCCGACAAGACCCGAGCCGAGGAGCAGGCCACCGAGGATCGCCACGAACCAGAATGCAGGTGATGCAATTAGGGCGATCGCAAAACCCACCAATTGCAACGGTGCGCCCACTGCGATAAAGAAGCCTGACCATCGGGAGAACGCCCTCGAGGTGGCCACGGCAATGCCCAGCATCACAAAGCCGGCCATGAAACCACTGGCGGCGAAGCCGTTGAAGACCACTACCGGTGGATACACGCTGATGGCGTCAATAGTTGCGGGTGCCTCCGCAGCCAGAACCGGAGCGAAGAAGCCGAACATGCTGGAAATGGCAAGCAGGGCGGTGCCTGTGAAAGCCACCAAGAAACCGATCAACCCCAGCCGCCCCATACGTTGCGATTCGGCAACGTAGAGCGCCGGGAGACCAAGAAGGACCAGCACATAGGAGACCACGGACACAGCGTGAGAAGCAACCAGTCTCAGCTCGGTCTCGAGGATGGTGACCGGGGTCTCTTGAGAGGGGTGCAATGCTGTCGCCACGACCAACAGCAGCCCACCGGCGGCCAAGACCATCCCGCCCCCGCGAACGAGAGCAACCGATGATGTTCCTCGACCGCCGAGAGCCTGGTCTTCCAACCTTCCGCTCCTCCAGCTCGCACCGTCAAACCCAACAGGCGGGCCAATCGTACATGTCGCCAGCATCCACACGCTGTAGAAACGGGACGTGGAGATATTAGCTTGACCTCTAGAAGTCATGACTTATAGTCCTTGGGTTCGACCCATGCCGACACGTGATTCTCTTGCTGGGTGGCGACAAGTCGGGGCAGTGGGACGAGTGGTACGAGACAGCCGTTCCACGTGCCGACGACCTGTACGACACACATCTGGAGGAACTGAAAGCCGAGGGACTTCTCGATTGAGTTGTCTCACCGACACGGAGAAGAGCTAATGCCTTCAACTAAGAGCTATCGCGAACTGCAAGAGAGAGTTATGAGTCGTCTCGGCGCTGCCGAACGGCCGGCAGCTCTAAGAGAACGGACTTTGGCGGAGATAGGCCTTTCTGAACTTCGTCGTGCTCTTGAGCGTTCTCAAACCGTGCTGGCCGCAGAGCTCGGCATATCTCAGTCAGCGATCTCACAGCTTGAAAGGTCGGACGATGTGATGATCTCGACTCTTCGGACGTACCTGGAAGGTCTAGGCGCTCGCCTTGAGCTGGTTGCCATCTTTGACGAAGACGACGTGGAACGAGTGGTTCCTATTCGTGTCGGCGACGTCTCAGTGACTCAATCCCGTCTGCGGCGATTTGAAGGGGCGCGCTAGTTCAAGTTCGGCCTGAGAAATGGGGCGAGCAGGCATATCAGACGCGAGCGGGCCCCAGGGAAACGGGACGGGCTGAGACAGAACACGCTTCAAGCCAATCTCAACGTGACTATGATTATGGTCATGACTGATGCGACTCTTCCCCTGGCCGAGGTCAAAAAGCGTCTGTCCGAGATGGTGGATCGAGTGGAACACCATCACGAACGAGTAGTGGTGACTAAGCGCGGGCGGCCTGCCGCCGTGCTACTGAGTCCAGATGACCTCGAGTCTCTTGAGGAGACCTTGGACCTGCTCTCTACCCCCGGAGCCCTCAAGGAGATCCAGAAGTCGCAGCATGAGATCGACACCGGGAAATCAGTGAGCGCCGACGAGCTGCGAGAGAAGTATCTCAAGGAATGACTCGGTGGAGGCTGGTGGTTTCAGCATCAGCCGAACGTGGGCTCAATCGACTCCCACCGAAGGTCGCGTCCGCCATAGTTGAATTCATGGTCGGACCCTTGGTCGATGACCCACATCGAGTCGGCAAGCCGTTGCTCCGCGAGCTGAGCGGATACCTCGCTGCCAGACGCGGCGTCTATCGGATCATCTACCGAATCAACGAGGAGACCGAGACCGTTGAGGTAGTGCGGATCGACCACCGCTCACGCGTCTACCGACCACGCTGAACTCGCCGTAGGGAAACGGGACGTGTCTGGTGCGGAGGACGCCAAGAACACGGAGAAACGGCATGGGTTGGTGGGCCGCCATGGATTCCCCTCGGTGAGTAAGTCGAAGACTTCGTCATACCAGCACCAAACTGAGGAACAATTGTCAAGGCGTGGCACGCCACGCCCACACACCGAGTCGGTCTGGTAGGTAGCTTGGGTGTGGCAATCTGCCACGAGAAGGAGGATGTGACGTATGCCGACATACATGGACGTGCACACGATGGACGGGGGGGTATCCGCCGCTGATGTCGCGGGGGCGCATAAGGCCGATCTAGAGACACAGACGAGCTACGGCGTCAGCTACAAGCAGTACTGGGTTGATGAAGCCGCGGGGAAGATTTTTTGCCTCGTTGACGCCCCCGACGCTGAGACAGCAGCAACCGTTCATCGGGAGGCTCACGGTCTGGTCGCCCAGGAGATCTACGAGGTCTCGGAAGGTTCCTAGCCTCCCAACGACAGGGGCTTTCTGTCCACCGACCTGTACCGCGACACCTAACCCGGACACGACCCAGACGACACCGGCAGCCGACGGACATCACCTGCACGATCCCTCGCAGCGTGGTGCGTGTCGCCAGAGCCACCTTAGAGTTTTCGCGCTCCTCCAATGTCAGTGTCAGCCACCCCGTCAGCCCAAGGA
>DATKEA010000136.1:0-10436 GCA_035544615.1 Acidimicrobiia bacterium
CGCGGTCTTACCGACGCCGGGATCACCAATGAGGACGGGGTTGTTCTTGGTTTTACGAGACAGGATTTGAACCACCCGGCGTATCTCTGCGTCGCGGCCGATGACCGGATCGAGTTTCCCGGCACGTGAATCAGCAACCAGATCGCGGCCGTACTTCTCCAGGGCCTCGTATGCGTTCTCCGGTGTCGCCGATGTCACCCTTTGATTGCCTCGGACGGCCGTCAACGCGGCGAGGAAGGCGTCACGGGTTATTCCTTGGCCGGTGAGGAGGCGCTTGGCCGCGGTGTCGTCGCGTTCGCCGAGGAAGGCAATCATGAGGTGCTCGACGGAGATGTATTCGTCTTTGAGCTGTCTCGCTTCCCTCTCGGCGACTTCGAGCAATTGGGCCAGACGTTGGGTGATTCGGACCTCTCCGGGAGTCAGGCCGGGGCCGGTGACCTTGGGGCGGCGAGCCAGCTCGGTCTCGAGCTCGTCACGCAAACGCACGGGCTCGCCTCCGGCCTGAGAGACGAGACGAGGCACCAGGCCCTCGGGTTGAGCCAGCAGGGCCACGAGCAGGTGCTCGCCGTCGACCTCGGTGTGGCCGAGTCGGACCGCCAGCGACTGTGCTTCGCTGAGCGCCTGTTGGGACTTCTCGGTCAACCGGTTCAGATCCATCTAGTCCCGAACTCTATGTCGGTACCCCGAGATCCACAGCCAGGCGGAGCCGGATCAGATGGCCATCTTCGGGTCTTGCCCCCGCCGCCGGATCGGGATCGCCAACGAAGGGGCGTGGAGGTTCATTGTCGCGGCGATCGAGACACCACCAATCTCGTCGGTCGATCTCTGGCCGGCCCGATAGAGTCGCCCCCTGCACAAGGAGGTTTGATGAACTGGGGTCGGCTCTACTTCGGGTCACTCATCGTCGCGGTCGGCACGCTGCTGCTTTTGGACAATGCCGATGTCCTCGACGCCGGCGATGTCTTCAGCACCTGGTGGCCGGCAGCGGTGATTGCAGCCGGTCTTCTCACCCTCGTCGCCAACCCACGGCATTGGCCGGTGGCAGTGATCATCACCGCAGTGGGTGCCGCCTTCCTGCTATCCAGTCTCGACATCGTCGACATCAGCGAGGTCATCATCCCAGCGGCAATCATCCTGGTCGGCATCCTGGTCATCCTCGGACGCGGGCTCGGATCCCGGACCGAGGCCGGTGACCGTGTCAACAGCTTCAACGTGTTCTCGGGGAGTGAGATCGCCTCCCACTCCAAGCAGTTCCAGGGCGGGAGCATCGCCGCGGTGTTCGGAGGCGCCGATGTGGATCTACGGGACGCATTGCCCGCAGCGGACGCCCAACTCGACGTCTTCGCCGCCTTCGGCGGGGTCGAGATCAGGGTGCCGGTGGGCTGGCAGGTGATCACCAGGGGCTTGCCCATTTTCGGAGGCATCGACAATGTCACAGCCAAGGAGCAGTTGCCTGCCGACGCGCCCGTCCTCCCGATCAGCGCTACCGCCTTGTTCGGCGGTATCGATATCAAGCACTGAGAATCTGAGCGTTCCCCCCAGGGAGCGAAGCAGAATGGACCGAGAGGTGGTCCTGCGTCAGGTGTGGTTGACCTCGAGGGTGATCACCCCGGGATCGGGCCGATTGCGCAGACCGATTGCGGTCTTGGCCAACTCCATGGAGAGGAACGATGCGGCCGGATCTTCGATGCCGACCGAGATGATCGCTTTCGCCATGCAACGCATCCACTCCTCCGCTTCGGGTGTGCCGATGTCGAAAGGCATGTGACGAAGACGCAGCCGAGGATGCCCTCGTCGCTCCATGTACAGGGCCGGCCCACCCAGCCATCCACTGAGGAACTCGTACAGCTTCTGTCGCGAGGTCGAGGTGTCCCTGGGAAGCATCGCTCGAAGGTGGGGCGACTCGGCATCGATGATGTCGTAGAACTCCTCGACCAGGGCGCGCACGGAGCGGTCACCTCCAATCTCCTCATAAGGAGTGGGGGAATCACCCCAGGGGTGGGCGTGGACGGGCTCGGGACCGATCTCCATCAACGACCAAGCTACCGGTCACCCGAGCCTATCCCCCGTGCCGAAGTCGAAGCTGCGGTCGAGGAAGGCAACCGCGTGCTCGCCTTCGTCGAGCCTGGGAACACACCGGGCGAAGTCACCGTGCTAGCCCTCGACTGACACCACAGCTCCCCTAAGTCTCAGAGCTCGTCGGCTTGACCACCAGCACATCACACCGGGAAAGGTGGATCGCCCGATGGCTGGTGCTGCCCAAGATCAACGAAGCCAGCTCACCCCGGCCCCTGGTTCCGACGACGAGCAAGGAAGCCCCCACTTCGTCGGCATAGGCGACGAGAGTGTCGGGGGGATAGCCTTCGAGGTCGACTCGCTCAATCGGAACCTCTGCTTCCGACATCAGCGTCTCCAGCGGTCCCCAAACCGCCTTGCGTTCCGCCTCGGCAACGACCTCGAAATCGATCGGCACCTCGAGGTAGATCACCGGGGCGTTGAACACATGAACCACATGGAGCTCATCCGAACGAAGCCGAGCTTCGACGATGGCCCTCTCCAGCACCTCCTCCGCATAAGGCGAGGAATCCACGCCCACGACAACAGTCATCGCGACCTCCTTTCTCTCCGATCATCGCCGATCGCCCGGAACATGTACATGGCCGGAAGTCACTGCCGTCGTGGTCGAAAACCCCTGGCGGCAACCGATCGTTCCCATTTCTCCCGCAATCGAGCCACAATGTCGGAGGGCACATGAGCTTCACCCAGGCAAGGAGTCGAGAATGACCTCGTCCAGCGAACCACCGCTGCTCACCGAGGAAGGAAGAAGGCGCCTCGAAGAACGAGCGCGCCGGCTCGAGGAAGAGACAATCCCAACCGTGGTTGCCGCCATCGAGGAGACCGAGGACGACCTCTCCCTCCAACTGGAGTACGACCTTGCGGTTCGCGAGCTGGAACAGCTCAAGTACGTCTTGGAGACCGCCGGGAGCATCAGCACGATTCCTGACGACCCAGATGTGGTTCAGGTTGGGGACTGGGTGAGCATCCGGACGGAGGACGGCGAGACCAACCGTCATCTGATCGTCCACCCGGCGGAAGCGGTGCTCGACATGAATCGAGTCTCTGCGGAATCACCTCTCGCCCAAGCGGTGCTTGGCGGGCGGGTGGGCGACGAGGTCATCATCCACGCACCAAGCGGTCCATACCCGGCGAGGATCATCGAGGTGTTGCGCGACCAGCGCTGAGTCAGGCCGCGCCAATGTCAGATGCCGAACCACGCTGTCTCGTCGAGTCGTGACTGCGGGACTGATCTCGGCTCGGCGACGGACGACGACAGTGGCACCAACACGATCTCGGTTCCTCGACTCGCCACCATCGTCCCAAACTCTCCCTGGAGGACTGCCTCGACAGCCCGGACTCCGAAACGGGTAGCCAGTACCCGGTCGAACGCGGTCGGTGTTCCCCCTCGCTGCAGATGCCCGAGGATCATCACCCGTGTCTCGAAGCCTGTGAGTCGTTCCAGCTCGGCCCCGATCACCGACCCGATGCCGCCCAGACGTTCGAAGCCGGTGAGGTCTCGGCCGGCGAGTACCCGCTCACCGGTTGGAGCCTCAACACCCTCGGCGACGACCACCACCGAATATGCGCTTCCGGCGTCGTGGCGGGCGATCAGCCGCCTCGCCAGGTCCTCCAAGTCGTATGCCACCTCCGGGACCAAGATGACCTCGGCTGCACCGGCCAGGCCGGCGTGAACGGCGATCCAGCCCGACTGCCTGCCCATCACCTCGACCACCATGATCCGGTTGTGGGCCTCGGCCGTGGTGGTCAGTCGATCGATGGCGTCGGTCACGATCTGAACCGCGGTCTCGAATCCGAAAGACACATCGGTATCGTTGATGTCGTTGTCGATGGTCTTGGGGACACCGACTACCGCCAGACCTTCCTCACCGAGACGTGCCGCGGTACGGAGTGAGCCGTCACCTCCGATCACGACCACCGCGTCGATTCCCGCATCTTCCAGGGTGGGTGTGATCGAGGCGAGACCGGAACCATGGACGTATGGATCTGTCCGGGAAGTCCCCAGGATCGTCCCGCCCCGGGCGAGGATTCCCCTGACGTTGTCACGGCCGAGCGGTCTGAGCCTTCCCTCGATCAGGCCCTGCCAGCCGTTCTCGATCCCGGACACCGTGGCACCGGCGGCACAGGCGCGTACCACCACGCCACGAATCGCCCCGTTGAGACCGGGGCAGTCGCCCCCTGCAGTGAGCACTCCTATATGTGTCATCGACGAATCATTGTGCCAGGGCCTGGGATACCCAGCCTGCGATCTCATTCACCGTCGGCACTCCCTTCTGCCACGTCGACCAGCCGTTGGTCAGAACAACGACCACGTATCCGTTGGACCCATCCGGGTGACGCACAAAACCGACCGAGTTGGCCACTCCCCCGGCGAACCCGTTCTTCTGCCCGACCACCCATCCCGAAGGGACGCCCTCGGTTATTCCCCAGGTCTGACTGGGCACGACCGAAGTCATGAGTGACCACGCGTAGTCGCGATAGGTGTCCTCGAATACGCCCCTATCGCCGAGAATCACCCGTCTGATGAGGTCTCCCTGGTCCTTGGCGGAGGTGGTGGTTCGTCCCCACCCCAACTCGGTGTCCCCTACCGGTCGGGTCTGGGTCAAGTCGAACAACTGTGCCTGTCGGCGGAACCAGGGGGAACCTCCGAAATGGTTCCACAACGCCCGCACCGGGTCGTTGGCCGACTCGGTGATCATCGGCACCAGCTGCCGTCGCTCCCACGAAGTGACAGCCCTCCCCTCCGATTGTGCCTCGAGCAGTGTGCCCGCCATCACCATCACTTTGAACACCGACGCCGTGCGCAGTCTCGCCTCCGGATTGATCCAAAAGGCGCAACCCGACCTGGTGTCATAGACGTAGGCGGTGAACGACTGACCGGGGAACCTGCGGTTCAGCGATTGGCTCCTTGCCGCGTTGAACGGATCTTCCGGGCAAAGATCGACCCCCAACGCCACCACGATCGCCCGCGCAAACTCGGCTCGCGAGACCGGAGTGTTCCCTGCAAATCTGGCGGCGGTCGAGTCCCACATGTTGTGGTAGGCGGCGATCCGGGCCGACCTGTCATAGAAACGGCCTGCGGTGTCGACCCACGGTGACACGAACGAATCGGGGCTGGTCAGTTGAAACGCCCCGACCAGGATCTTGGCCACCTGGCCCCGCTTCAGCGGTTCGGTGGGGCAGAACCGTCGGTTGGCCGGAGGGTCACAGCCATCGATCACACCGAGATGGGCCAGATAGTTGGCGAGTCTCGATGCGGCGCCCGCCCAGATCTCGTCGTCGTCGACGAAACGATCGGCCAGAGTGCCGGGAATGGGCGGGAAGCCGGCCTCCCTGAGGCCGACGCCCACAACGATCTTGGCTGCTTCTGCCCGGTTCAGAATCCGGTCGGGGCAGAATCGGGTGTTGGCCGGAGGGTTGCAGCCTTCGACGATCCCCCGTTGGGCCAGCCATTCGATGTACGGCTCACCCGGATGTCCGTCGTCGTCGGTGAATGCCCCCGGCGACGAGTCGGCTGCAACCGCCGATTCGGACAGCACTGGCACGAGCAAAGCGGTGGCGAGACAGAGGATGACGAAAGTGCGCCGGGTCACGTCACCCATTGTTATCACGTGAGAGGTCCGACAACGCGAAGGGAGGTCTCGAGACCAGCGCTGGTCTCGAGACCTCCCTCGCCTCGTCGTGTCAGGCTTCTTCGTTTCGCGTCAGTCTTCTTCGTTGCGATTGATCAGCCGCTTGGGCACCACCACGAAGGCAATGAACATGGCCGCGAAGGCTCCGATGGCTACGAATTCCATGGTTCCTTCCTCCTTTCCCTATCGCAGACTTTCCTCGGCAACGTCGAGCACGTAACCGGGCTGGGTGAACTCGGTGGCGTCCAATCCGGCCTCTTCGTCCTGGTCCGACACCCGCAAGCCGATCGTCCTCTTGATGAACCCGAAGATGACGAACGAAGCCACACCGGTCCAGGCGACGACGGCGACTATCGAGACGAGCTGGGCGACGAAGGTGTCGGTGCCGCCGGCGATGAGACCGGCCACTTCGAGATACTCGCCGTTGGCGAAAATGCCGAGTGCGAGCAGACCCCAAAGCCCACAGATGCCGTGACAGGCGATCGCCCACACCGGGTCGTCGACCCTCAGCTTCCGCTCGAGGAACCCGGCGCCGACAATCACGAGGGCACCGGAGACGCCGCCGATGACCAGGGCCGCCCAGTTGTCGACAAAGGCGCAGGGGGCGGTGATCCCGACCAACCCGGCGATGATCCCCGAGCAGGTGACCGCGATGTCAGCCTTGCCGGTCCGTGCCAGCTGGATGTAGTAGGCGACCAGGCCACCGGCGATCGCTGCCAGGAAGGTGTTCACCGCGATCACCGAGATCTGCGGGTCGCTTCCGGAGAGCGTCGAGCCCGGGTTGAACCCGAACCAACCGAAGAAGAGGATGATTGTGCCCAGCGCTACGTAACCCATGTTGTGACCCGGGATCGACCGGGGGGTTCCATCAGAGGCGTACTTGCCCTTGCGGGGACCGACCATGCGAGCCCCGACGAAGGCAGCAATGCCACCCACCGCGTGCACCACGCCCGATCCGGCGAAGTCCCAGGCGCCGAGCTCTGCAAGCCAGCCACCACCCCACACCCAGTGCCCGTAGACCGGGTAGATGATGGCCGAGATCAGGAACGAGTACGCCATGTATGCATCCAGCCGGGTTCTCTCCGCCATGGCTCCCGAGACGATGGTGGCCGCGGTGGCGGCAAACACCATCTGGAAGAACCAGAGGAGAGCCGTGTCGGTGTCGCCATACTCCCCCGCCAGAAAGAAGCCCTCGGTGCCGAAGAACTGGTTGCCCGTGCCGAACATGATGGCGAAGCCGAATGCCCAGAATGCGAGCCCGCACATACAGAAGTCCATGAGGTTCTTCATGAACACCGATCCCGTGTTGCGCGATCGGGTCGACCCGGCCTCGAGGAGGGCGAACCCGGCCTGCATCAAGAAGACCAGGACCGCGGCGACGATGACCCAGACATAGTCCAGGCCCGCGGCAACCGACTCGACGGTCGGGCCCTCCTGGGCGATGGCCATCCCGGTCGGGATCAATCCAAAGACGAGCAGGAAGAATGCGATCCACAGCCTTCGCTGTCGCAACCAACCCCGCATCAACGCACGATTTTCCAATGCTCCTCCCTTGCCTCCGGCCAACTCTGTGTGTCTGGAAGAGATGATGGGAGCGACGTGTTTCGTTCCGGTGTCTCCGTTGTTACGGATCGGGAACGACTCTGTTACGGGCGTGTGTCGAGGATCTTGGGCCGATGTCCGGTGAATCGATCGGCGCCGGGCTGATTCTTTGCTCCCGGCGTCCCGTCTCAATAGTGTTCGGGCTCTCCCGCTGGGGTACGGTCCGGCCCGTGGTCGCCAGGCCCCGACCCGGCGGAAGACCACTGTTGTCGGGCTTCTAGGAAGGACAGAGATGTCAGTCGATTTCTTTGAGGATGTGACCGAGCGAGTCGGATTCGGGGGAGTCGATTCCACCGACGACCTCGCTTTTAAGGTCTATGAGCCCGATCGATTGGTCATGGGCAAGCGAATGGAGGACCAACTGCGGATCGCGGTCTGTTACTGGCACTCCTTCACCTGGCCGGGCAGCGACGTCTTCGGTGCCGGCACTCTCGATCGACCCTGGCTCGGGGCGAGTTCGGACCCGATGGGCGCGGCCCGGGAGAAGATGGATGTCGCCTTCGAGTTCTTCTCAAAGCTGGGCACCCCGTTCTTCTGCTTCCACGATGTCGACATCTCCCCCGAAGGGTCCTCGTTCGCCGAATCGGCCCAAAACCTCGACACCATGGTCGACTACGCGGAGAAGAAGATGACCGACACCGGGGTCCGCCTGCTCTGGGGAACCGCCAACCTGTTCTCCCATCCCCGCTATGCGGCCGGCGCGGCCACCAACCCCGATCCCAGGGTCTTCGCCTACGCCGCCGCCCAGGTGAAGCACGCCCTCGAAGCCACCCATCGGCTGGGTGGGGCCAACTACGTGCTCTGGGGCGGTCGTGAGGGCTACGAGACCCTGCTCAACACGGATCTCAAGCAGGAAGGAGAGCAGTTCGCCCGTTTCCTGACCCTGGTCGCCGAGCACAAGCACAAGATCGGGTTCGAGGGCACCTTGCTCATCGAGCCCAAACCCGCCGAGCCCACCAAGCACCAGTACGACTACGACTGCCAGACGGTGCACGGCTTTCTGGCACGATACGACCTCGACGACGAGTACCGGGTCAACATTGAGGCCAACCACGCCACCCTGGCCGGGCACAGCTTTCACCACGAGGTGGCCTACGCCGTCGCCAACGGAATCTTCGGATCGGTCGACGCCAACCGGGGTGACTACCAGAACGGGTGGGACACCGATCAGTTCCCCAACTCGGTCGACGAGCTCTCCCTGGTCCTATTCGAGATCCTCGCCGGAGGTGGCTTCACCACCGGTGGCTTCAACTTCGACACCAAGCTGCGTCGCCAGTCGATGGACCGGACGGATCTGTTCCATGGCCACATCGGGGGAATCGACACCCTCGCTCGCGCCCTTTTGGCCGGAGCCGCGATGGTTGAATCCGGAACCCTGTCCGGGCCCCGAGCCGAGCGCTATTCAGGGTGGTCGGCCGACCTCGGGTCCGGGATCCTGACCGGTTCCGAGAGCTTGGAGACGCTGGAGGCCAGAGTGACGTCGGGAGAGATCGACCCGACGCCGGTGTCCGGGCGACAAGAGTTGTTGGAGAACCGTGTGAACAAGACGATCTGGTCGTCAGGCAACTGATCAATCCAGCAGCCGGCCAGGGAGGCACATCGTGAGCCTGGTGTTGGGCATCGACTCGTCGACCACCGCGACCAAAGCCATCCTCGTCGACCAGGGAGGAGGGGTCAGCGCCGTCGCCTCGGCCTCGTACGGCTACGAGACACCCCGACCGTTGTGGGCCGAGCAAGACCCACACCTGTGGTGGGAAGGGACGGTGGCCGCGGTGCGGGATGTGATATCCCAGGAAGGGATCGCGGCGTCCGAGATCGAAGCTGTGGGGCTGACCGGGCAGATGCACGGCTCGGTGCTCCTCGACGAAGGTGGGGAGGTCGTTCGGCCCGCCATCCTCTGGAATGACCAGCGCACAGAGGCCGAGTGCAACGAGATCCGGCGACTTGTCGGCCCGGAGCGTCTCATCGAGATCAGCGGGAACGACGCCCTCACTGGTTTCACCGCTCCAAAACTGATGTGGGTGAAGCTGAACGAGCCCGCCAACTGGGCCCGGGTGGCCCATGTTCTGCTTCCCAAGGACTATGTGCGGTTTCGTCTCACCGACGAGCTGGCGGTGGACGTCGCCGACGGCTCAGGGACAATCCTCTTCGACCTCGCGGCCAGAACCTGGTCGCCCGAGATCCTCTCCGCTCTCGGCATCGAGCCCACTCTCCTCCCGGCCACGTACGAGGGCCCCGAGGTGACGGGGACCATCAGCAGGGAAGCAGCAGAAGCCACTGGCCTGCCGACCGGGATCCCGGTGGTCGCCGGCGGTGGCGATCAGTCGGCGAATGCGGTTGGAGTTGGCGCGGTGTCCCCAGGAGTCGTCGCCCTCTCTCTGGGGACCTCCGGTGTCGTCTTCGCCACCACCGAGGGGCCGGCCATCGAGGCCCGGGGACGGGTTCATGCGTTTTGCCATGCAGTGCCGGGCCGCTGGCACATGATGGGTGTGATGCTGTCGGCCGCGGGAAGTCTCCGATGGTTTCGAGATGCCCTGGCCCCAGGCATGTCCTTCGATGATCTGGTCAGCGGTGCCGAAGAGGTGCCGGCCGGGAGCGATGGTCTCTTGTTCCTCCCCTATCTCACCGGCGAGCGCACCCCTCACCCCGATCCTCTGGCCCGTGGGGCCTTTGTCGGGCTGACGGTGCGCCATGACCTGCGGCACATGACCCGGGCCGTGTTGGAGGGGGTGGCGTTCGGGCTTCGCGACGGGCTCGACCTGATGCTCGCCTCCGGTCTCGCCCGAACCGATCAGATCCGGGCCTCGGGCGGCGGGACACGCAGCTCGCTGTGGCGCCAGATCCTCTCCGACGTGCTCGATGCCGAGATCGCCACGGTGGCGACCGAAGAGGGCGCGGCGTATGGGGCGGGGTTACTGGCCGGGGTGGGGGCCGGATGGTTCGAGACCGTGGAGCAAGCTTGTGCCGCCACCGTCGACGTCACCCCCACGGCCAACCCTTCGGGGCAAGGACCCGTTTATCGAGAGTCCCACAGCCGGTTTCGCGACCTCTACCCCGCGCTCAGCCCCACATTCCACGCCACGGGCGCCTAGCCCCGGCACCCCCTTCCACTTCTGGCGCGGCGAC
>DATKEA010000137.1:0-17151 GCA_035544615.1 Acidimicrobiia bacterium
CACCGAGATCCAGATGATCGTCGACACCGGCGGCACCGTCTCCTTGGCCTCCCCGGTGGAGATGATGATGGGTCACGGGATGCCACCGATCCAGAAGTTCCTCGATCGTGGCCTCAACCCCTCGCTCAGCATCGACGTCGAGACCAACGTCCCCAATGACATGTTCACCCAGATGCGCTCGGTCATATCGCTCCAGCATGCCCTGGCCAACCAGGCGGGCAGACCCGCCATCACCATGCGCGACGTGCTCTGGTACGCCACGATGGAAGGGGCGCGGGCCAACGGGTTGGAGGACAAGGTGGGGAGCCTCACCGTGGGCAAGGCGGCCGATCTGATCATGCTCCGCACCGACAAGATCAACGTCACCCCGATCAACGACCCGGTGGCGGCCGTGGTGGCCGGGATGGACACCTCGAATGTCGACTCCGTATTCATCGCCGGTCGGGCAATGAAGCGCGGCGGCAAGCTGCTCCACGTCGACTGGCCGGCGGTACGCCGCATGGTGTCCGAGTCGCGCGACTACGTCGTGGAGAAATCCGGGTTCAAGCTCCCAAAGATCTGAGCGGGGTAGACAGCTTTTCGCCAAGTGTCCTGTCCGGTGGATTCGCTTGCTATTTCGGCGAGAAATTGTCGTTCCTGGCAAGGACGCAGGACGCAGGCGCACTGGGCCGTTCGTCAAGGACGAGGACGCTGCCAGGGGGGACAAGGGCCGTTGAAATACAAGCACGATCTGCCGGACAGGGCACTAGGGAAGATAGCGAGGAGTGCGCCGGATAGGGTTGGCGGTCATGAGCAGGGAGTCGATTCTGGTGATCAGCGCCCACGTCGCCGACTTCGTGTGGAGGGCTGGTGGCGCCATGGCCCTGTATGCCTCACGAGGCGACGAAGTGACCGTGGCCTGTCTCTCCTACGGCGAGCGGGGTGAGTCCGCCCGGTACTGGCGGCAGGGCATGACCCTGGAGCAGGTGAAGAAGGCCAGGCACGGGGAGGGGGTGGCTGCCGCCGAGGTCCTCGGCGCCAATCTCGTCGCCTTCGACGCCGACGACTACCCGCTGGTGGAGACACCCCAGCTCCTCGACCGGCTGGTCGCGCTGTTCCGGGAGGTGCGACCCACGATCGTGCTCACTCACACCGAGCGTGACCCCTGGAATCGGGACCACGAGGTGGCCAATTCCATCGTCACCAACGCCCGCATCATCGCCCAGGCGGCCGGTCATGATCCGGAGACCGAAGTGATCGGCGCCCCACCGGTGTTTCTGTTCGAGCCCCATCAGACCGAGTATTCGGGCTTCATGCCCGACGTGCTGCTCGACATCACCGAGGTCTGGGACCGGAAGCTGGAGGCGATGCGGTGCATCGAGGGCCAGCAGCACCTATGGGACTACTACACCGACGTGGCCACGAGAAGAGGGGTCCAGGCGCGGCGCAATTCGGGCCCCAACCTGGGGTTGAGCGGCGACACCAAGGCGGAGGCCTACCAGCGGATGTACCCGCAGGTGGCCACCGAGTTGGGCTGAGACATGGGTGGAGGCGTCA
Organism: Acidimicrobiia bacterium; assembly: GCA_035544615.1. GTDB lineage: Bacteria > Actinomycetota > Acidimicrobiia > Spongiisociales > ZC4RG35 > JARDZU01. The sequence continues at coordinate 1,537 of DATKEA010000137.1, forward strand.
TCGTCAGGAAGATCCGACGGGCGGAGCCGGAGGTGATCGCAGGGCTGGGAGCCGCTGGTGTGGCCACCGTCCACGAGGCCGGCTCCGCCCTCCTTTTCCACCCGGATATCGAGCCGATCCAGCAAGGTTCCCGCATCGCCGGCTCCGCGGTGACCGTTTCCTGCCCTCCCGGCGACAACCTGATGATCCACGCCGCGGTGGAGACGATCGAACCGGGTGATGTCCTGGTGGTAGCGCTGACGGAACCAGCCGACAACGGGATCTTTGGGGACCTGCTGGCCGTCTCGGTGGCCGGCCGGGGTTGCGCAGGCCTGGTCACCAACGGCGGTGTGCGCGACGTGGCCGACCTGCGCCGGATGGGGTTTCCGGTCTGGGCGAGGAGGGTTCATGCTGCCGGAACCACCAAGACCGGTGCCGGGTCGGTCAACCTGCCCGTTGTCTGCGCCGGAGTCGAGGTGAGGCCCGGCGACGTCGTGGTCGCGGACGACGATGGGGTGGCGGTGGTGGAGCGGGATCGGGCCGTCGAGGTCCTGGAGATGGCGCGAGGGCGACTGCTCAGGGAGGAGGCGACCAGGAAACGCCTCGCCTCCGGCGAGCTCGGCGTGGATCTGTACGGGTTCCGTTCGCGGCTGGACGAGCTCGGGGTTCGTTGGGTGGACACCCTCGAAGAGTGAGGCGGCGATGAGAGTGGCCGTGCTCGGTTTGGGGGAAGCCGGCTCCCTGCTCGCCGCAGACCTGGCCCGCAGTGGTGACGAAGTCCATGGCTACGACCCGGCGAGGCTGCCGGACATCGACGGAGTGCAGCGTCATGAGACGGGGGAGGCGGCTGTCACCGGCTGCACGCTGGTGCTGGCGGCGACCCCGGGCTCCCAGGCCGGCGTCGTGCTGGAGCTGGTCGCCCCCCATCTCCAGGAGGGCGCGATCTATGCCGACCTCTCCACCGGCTCGCCTTCCCTGAAGTACCAGCTATCCGAGGTCGCCGCGGGAGCGGGAGTCTCATTCGCCGACGTCGCATTGATGTCGGCGGTCCCGGGGCGCGGTCTGTCCACTCCGGCGCTGGCATCGGGCACCGGGGCAGTCGACTACGCCCGCCTGCTCAATGCCCGCGGTGGAAATGTCGAAGTGGTCGGGGATAGCGCCGGCGAGGCGGCGGCGCGGAAGCTGTTGCGAAGTGTGGTGATGAAAGGCCTGGCCGCATTGCTCATCGAGAGCACGGAGGCCGCTACCCGATACGGTCAGGCGGATTGGTTCTGGAGCCACCTGGTCGACCAGCTCGGCTCTATCGACGAAGCTTGGATGGAGCGACTTCTCTTCGCCACCGCGTCACACGCCGGGCGCCGTCTCGAGGAGATGGAGGCGGCACGGGATCTGCTCACCGAGCTGGGGGTTCCCGCCACCATGACCGGCGCGGTCATCGACCAGTACCGCCGTCTCCTCGAGCAGGGAATGCCCGACGTCCGTCCTCGACCTGACTGAGTGGCCCGTCGCAGAAATACTGGCGGTGTCTCTCCGGCCCTCGGCACCCCTGGCTGCGTCCAAAATGCTCACCGCAGGCCCCGACTGCGACTGCGCTTTTCTCCTTGCCAGATGGCGCCGATGACTCGGAGACACCCTCGCCCTATTTCAGCGACAGACCACTAGGCCCAACACCGGGGTGATCGTCAGCTCTCACCGGGCGGGGCCGGCGCAGGCGTCCCGTGGGTGTGGAACGACTCGATCGTCTTCAGTCCCCAGGCCTGGCCCTTGGCCCGGTCGGTCTCGGTCCAGGTTATGAGCTCCCAGTCGGGTGCCAGGACGAGCCGGGCACCTGCGTTGACCACCTCGATCCTGTTGCCGCCCGGCTCCCACACGTACAGGAAGAAGGTCTGCTGGATGGCGTGCTTGTGGGGCCCGGTCTCGATGTAGACGCCATTCTCGAGGAAGATGTCGGCGCCGCGGAGGATGTCCTCGCGCTGGTCCACGGCGAAGGCGATGTGGTGCAACCGTCCCCGGGTCTTCGTCGAGTCGGCGGTGTAGACCACGTCATAGCCTTTGTTGGTGAAGGTCAGCCAGATACCGGCGATGCGGCCATCGTCCAGTTGTATCTGCTCGGTGGGCTTGGCTCCCAGCACCGACACCAGAAAGTCGCGGTTGGCCTCCACGTCTGCCGCCAGGTAGTTGACGTGGTCGAGGCGGCGGACCCCGATGCCATGATCGGGGCGGCGTTGAGCTTGGTTCTTCAGGGCTGGCGCAGCCGCACCCGAAGCCGTGAACCGCTCCGAATCGAAGTAGAGGTCCCACTCGTGCCCGTCGGGATCGACGAAGCTGTAGGTCGACCCTCGACCCGGCTGGCCCTCCCCCCACCCTCTCCCCATATCAGACGCCTCGATGGCTTCGGTGCGACGCTGGAGAGCGCTCGGGTCAGTGGCGCGCAGCCCGACCCGACCGATGCCGGCCTGGGGTCTGGCAGTCAGCTTGAGGCTGAACACCTCGTAGTCGTCCCATGTGCGCAGATAGGCCACATCGGAAGCCGACTCCACCACATCCATCGACAAGACCTCGGTGAAGAAGCGAAGACTCTCGTCGAAGGTCGGGGTGAACAGCTCCACGTATCCGAGGTGGGCGATGTCGAGGTTGGTACGGATTGCCACTCCTCCGGTCATCAGGTCGACCCTCCCACTCTACGTCGGTGAGACGAGGGCTCGGCAGTGCGAATCATCACCCCGGCCCGGGATCGGTCTTGCCGGGTTCCCTACACTCGCGGGGGATCGGATCCAACGGGCATACGGATCGAGGAGGAGCGACATGGCTGGGAGTTTGGAAGAGCTTCTCAACGCCACCGGGGATATCGTCGACAGGCTGCGCAATGTCGAGCTGGGCCCAAACGTGTACCCGGGGGTGCCGCCCGAGTTCACCAATTGGCGGGACGAACAGGAGGCATGGCAGACGACCGCCATCCTCTTCGACCTTTCGTACCACATGGTGGACCTGGCAATCGAAGGCCCCGACGCCCTCGACCTGTTGTCCCACGTCGGGTTCAACAGCTTCGAAGGTTTCAGTGTCGACCAGGCCAAGCATCTCGCACCCTGCAGCTATGACGGGTACGTCATTGGCGACGTGATCCTCTTCTACCTGGGCGACGGGTCGTTCAACCTGGTGGGTAGGGCCCCTGCCCTGAATTGGATCCGCTACCACGCCGAGACCGGCGGGTTCGACGTGAGCTACGAGTGGGACGAACGGACCGTGCTGAGGAAGGACCCGTCGCGTCGCAAGTCGTACCGCTTCCAGATTCAAGGCCCCACCGCCCTGCCCATCATGGAGAGGGTGCTCGGGGGGCCAGCGCCCGACGTCAAGTTCTTCAACATGACGACCGTGGAGATCGCCGGTCTTCCCGTCCGGGCTTTGCGTCACGGGATGGTCGGCCAGCCCGGGTTCGAGCTGTTTGGCCCGTGGGAAGGGAAGGAGGCTGTGCAGGCAGCCATCCTGGCGGCTGGGGAGGATTTCGGGCTGCGGCGCTCGGGGTCACGTGCCTACTCCTCGAACACCCTGGAGTCGGGCTGGATCCCCTCACCGCTTCCGGCGGTCTACACCGGCGACTCGATGAAGTCATATCGAGAGTGGCTGCCCGCCGACGGATACGAGGCGTCCGCCTCGATCGGCGGCAGCTTCTACTCGGAGAGCATCGAGGACTATTACTTCACTCCGTGGGATCTCGGGTATGGGAGGTTTGTTCGGTTCGATCACGATTACATCGGTCGCGGGGCCCTCGAGGAGATGTCCCGTGACCCTTCCCGGACCAAGGTGACCCTTGCCCTGATCGAGGAGGACGTGCTGCGGGTTATCGCATCCCAGTTGGAGCCGGGGAGTCGGGGCAAGTTCATCGAGTTCCCCTCGGCCGTCTACGCCATGCATCCCTACGACGCGGTGACGGTCCACGGGGAAACCGTGGGGCTCTCCACCTGGATCGGCTACAGCTCCAATGAGCGCAAGATGCTGACCCTGGCCGTGATCGACAACGAGTATGCCCAGCCCGGCACCGAGGTGACCCTGCTCTGGGGGGAGAAGGACGGCGGCTCCCGGAAGGTCAACGTGGAACGGCACGAGGAGTACGAGATCCGGGCCACTGTCAGCCCGGTCCCGTACTCGGAGTACGCGCGGCAGTCGTATCGCCATTAAACGGGCCACCCCGTCGCCGGATCAGGGCACGGAGAGCGGGGATCATCCCCCGCCGGATCCACAGGAACAGCACGATGATCAGCGCCCCGTAGGCGAGCAGCCGGAGCTGGCCAAACTCGATGAGCACCTCGTCGATGGCTGTGAAGACCACCGCTCCCAGGATTGGCCCGAGCAGGGTGCCGATACCGCCGAACGCCAGCATCACTATCACCACGACGTCGACCTGGGCGAAGCCGAAGGTGGTGGGGCTGACCCGGCCTGCGGTGAAGGCATAGGTGGCTCCCGCCATGCCGAGCATGGCCGCCCCGATCAGGGCGCCGTACACCCGATAGCGCGCCACGTCGATGCCGGCCAGCTCGGCTGCCACCTCATCGTCCCTCAGCGCCCGGAACGCCCAGCCGACGTGGGATCGGCGCAGGAGCCCGTGCACGATGAGGAAGACAACCACCAGGGCGAGCATCAGGTAGTAGGGAGGGATTCGCTCCCTCAAGAAGGTCCCCGCTCCGGCCCCGATCTGAAGCCCGGCATCTCCGCCGGTGACCCCGCTCAAGCCAAGCAGCAGGTTCTCGAACGACAGGGCGAAGATGAGGGTGACTATCCCGGTGAAGATCACCCCGAGGGAGCGTCGCACTGCGATCCAGCTCAACAGCCCCCCGGTGACACCGGCCAACAGCGTCGCCACCAGGATGCTGACGAGGATGGGGAGCCCAACCCGGTCGGCGAGGATGGTGGCGACGTAGCCACCGACCCCGGCCAGCGCCCCCACGCAGAGGAAGAGCTGTCCGGTGCTTCCGAAGATCAGGTTGAACCCGATCGCATACGAGGCGAAGGCGAGCCCGAGGATGGCGACCCCCATCAGGACCCGGGAGTCGCCGAGCCAGAGCGGGAAAAGGGCGAGCACTGCGGCCATCCCAGCGATGCTCCCGAGCATCGCGGTGAGCGACCGGGAGGTGTGGGCTTCGGCCCCTCCGACCAGGGAGGTGCCGGTTGCCCTGGAGAAGCGCTCACTCATTCCCGAACTCCGAGGAGCCCGGCGGGGCGGATCAGGATGGTCAGCGCGGCCGCCACCAGGAGGATGATCAGCGAGAGGAAGGTCCCGATGTAGGCGGCGGCGATGCTGTTGATGATGCCGAGGACGAGCCCGGCGAGGAATGCGCCCGAGATGCTGCCCAGACCTCCGACCACGGTCACGATCAGGGCGAGGACAGTGATCGAGAAACCGGCTCGCACATTGACCGGAGCCACCATCGATCGCGTCACCGCCACGATGGCAGCGAGCACACCGCTCAGGACGAGGATTATCCGGAGCATGTGGTGTGGGTCGATCCCGACCAGCCTGGCTCCTTCCTCGTTCTCGATCACCGACCGGATCGCCCGCCCCAGCCGGGTGTAGCGGAACAGGTAGAAGAGCACTGCCAGGACAAGCAGGGTGATACCCGATGCCACCAGACTCCCCGTCCGCATCCGAACCCCGAGGATCTCCACCGCCTCCCCACCGACACGCAGGCTGAGCCCGCGCAACGGAAAGCGCCAGTTGAGAAAACCGTCGACGATGAATGCCACTCCCAGAGACAGGAGGAGACTGAGCAGGACTCGTGCCTCTCCTTGGAGGCGATAGACCGGGCGGAGAATGGTCACGTCGAGCAGCAAGCCGAGGAGGCCTCCGGCGAGCAGCCCCAGGCCCACTGCCGGCAAGAGCGAGACACCGGCATCCATGGCGAGCAGGACCACCATGGCGGAGATGACCGCCATCTGCCCGTAGGCGAGATTGAGGACACCGCCCAACCCGTAGACCAGGGTGAGCCCGGTGGCCAGGACGCCGAACTGGAGCCCGAGCACGATCCCGTCGAGGATGCTGGCGGTCACGTCACTCCCAGGTAGGCGGCACGCACTCTCGGATCGGCGGCCAGCTCTTCCGAGGTTCCGTCCAGGCCGATCACGCCGTTCTCCAAGACGTATCCGCGGTCACTGATCGCCAGGGCCAGGGGGACCTGTTGCTCCGCGACGAGGATGGTCAGCCCCTGGCCTCGGAGCACGTCGAGGGCTCGATATGCCTCGCTGGCGAGCTTGGGAGCGAGGCCGGTGGTCGGCTCGTCGAGGACTAGGAGACGAGGATTCGCCATAAGGGCACGACCCACAGCGAGCATCTGCTGCTCGCCGCCGCTCATCGTCCCGGCCAGCTGGCGCTGTCGCTCTTCGAGACGCGGGAAGAGGTCGAGCACGACTCTCATAGTCTCCGGGTCGGGACGATGGGGATAGGCGCCGAGGGCCAGATGCTCTCCGACTGACATCCTGGGGAACAGATGACGCTCCGCCGGCACGAAGCCGATGCCGAGCCGGACGATGCGCTGAGCCGCCAATCCCGAGATATCCGTACCCATGAATGTGACCTGACCAGACGAGCTGGGCAGTAGTCCGCATATGGCTCGGAACAGGGTCGTCTTACCGGCGCCATTGGAGCCGATGATCATCACCGTCTCGCCCTCGTCGACGTGGAAGGACAGCTCGTGGACGACGTCGTTCCCCTGATAGCCGGCAGACAGCCCGGCAACCTCAAGCATTGGGGAGCTCCTGGCCCAGATAGGCCTCAATCACTCCCGGATCTCGCATCACGTCCTCCGGCGCGCCCTGGGCCAGGACTTGGCCGAAGTTGAGCACCACCACCCGCTCCGCCAGCCTCATCACCGCCTTCATCACATGCTCGACCCAGACCACCGTGATGTCGTGGCGGTCCCGGATGGCCCGGACGATGCCCATCGAAGTCTCCAACTCGGAGTCGTTTAGCCCGGCCATCACCTCATCGAGGAGCAGCACCCTGGGTTGGCCGGCGATAGCCCTGGCCAGCTCGAGGAAGCGCAGTTGGTGCAGATTGAGGGTGCCGACATGGTCGCTGCGACGATCCTCCAGACCGACGAAGGAGAGGGCTTGCTCGGCGATCTCGAGCGCTTCGTCCTCTTCCCGGTGCGCCTTGGCACGGCCGAAGAGCGCACCGAGTGCCACGTTCTCCAGCACATTCATCGTCGGGAAGGAGCGGGGAGTCTGCTGCACCATGGCGATGCCCCGCTGGCGCACTCGATGAGGCGCCTCGCCGGTTATGTCCTCACCGGCGAGGGTGATACGACCCCGGGTCGGGAGCTCCAGGCCGACCACCAGCTTGAGCAACGTGCTCTTTCCGGCGCCATTGGGGCCGACCAGGGCGAGGATCTCGCCCTCGTCGGCCCCCAAGCTCACACCATGGACGGCGGGGAGACCGCCGAATGTCTTCCCGACCTCACTGAGTTCGAGAAGCGCCACGTGGTGATTATGGCTGGTACGGCTCGAGCGGTTCGGACTGGCTCAGCTTCTCGAACCACCATTCGCCGGCTTCGTTTACCCCTTCCGGTGCCGGTCCCTCACTGATCTGCGTGAGTACCGGTTGTGATGTCGCCAGCTCTCCCCACTCGGTCCAGCTGACGGGGTGGGCATATCCCTCCAAGTCGTATGTCTGGCCGTGCAGGTATTCGGCGATGGCCACCGGGTCGTCTCCTGCGTTGGCCACGGCGTCGGCGACCATGGTCACGATCCCGAACCCGGCGACGGCGTCGTCGGACATGAACTGGTTGTCCGAGAACGCCAGGTAGCGCCTGGCCAGGTCGGCGTAGCCGTCGCTCGTGTAGTCGGCGCAGGCGAAGTCCGCATACCGGCCGATGGCGATATCAGCGAGGTTGCCCACTGCCAGATCCGGCGGAATCCAGGCTCCGGTGACCGGCACGTCGCCGATGAGGTCAGCGGAGAGAGCGACGATGGCGGCGTTCCCTGGTGGGTGGCCGGTAGCCAAGACCATTTCGGCGCCGGCATCGGCCAAGGCACGGACGAAGGGCGTGAAATCGGTGTCCGGGGGAACCGGAGCGACCTGGATCTCGCCGAAGTCGACGTCTGATCCCTCGAACGTGCCCTCGACCGCCGCCTTGAAGGACTGACCCCATGGATAGTCGGCGATGATCACCCCGACGCTGGCCAGCCCCTGCTCCTGGGCATACTGGAGAATGGGCGGCGCGGTCATCGGGGCCGCGGGGAGACAGGTCCGGAAGACATAGCGGCTGTCGGCGGTGAGGGCGGCCTCGGTACCCGACTTCACCAGGAAGGTGGGTATCTGCAGCTCCTCCGCAACCGGAGAGACCGGTGCTCCGACGCCACTGGAGAGGATTCCTCCCACGGCGACCACGCCTTCCTCGACAAGCCGCTCGAAGCCGGTCACGCCGACCTCGGCATCGTTCTCCGAGTCCTGTATGACGATCTCGATCATCCGGCCGTCGACACCGCCGGCGGCGTTGATCTCCTCGGCGGCGAGCAGCATCCCATCCCGGACGTTGACCCCCCAGGGGGTGAAGGTGACCGAGAGGTCGGCCAGCATGCCGATCTTGATCGGCTCTCCCGTCGTGGGCTCGGTGGTCTCGGTCGGTTCCGTGGTTTCTGTCGGCTGCGTCGTGCCGGTCGGCTCGGTAGTGCCGGGAGCGGCGGTGGTGGTGCTGTCATCAGCACCATTTCCGCAAGCTCCCAGCAACAATGCGAGCACGGTGATCGACGCGAACAGCCTCGATTTGGGAAGTCCTCGGGTCATCTCTGTCCTCCTCGGTGCGCCCAGCGAACGTCCGTGCGGTAGACGAACCCGGAGGAGTGTAACAAGGCGAGCGTGACGGTGTACAGCCTCACCACTCATTCCACGTATTCAGTACAGCGCTGGTGAACGCTTCGGGCTGGTCCAGGTTGGCGAGGTGGGCAACGCCAGGGATGACCACGAGCCGGCTTCCGGCGATTCGGCCGCTGAGGAATTCCGAATCCGTCGGCGGGGTCGCCAGATCCTGATCCCCGACCACGATCAGGGTGGGACAGCGGATCTCAGCGACCGTGTCCCGCAGATCCGCATCCCGCAAGGCAGCACAGCAACCGGCATATCCCACCGGATCCACCGCGGTGAACACCGACTCGACCGAGCGGAACGTCTCCGGCTCACGCTCCCCGAAATCGGGCGTGAAGAAGCGGGGGAGGACGTTGGGGCGGATCCCCTCCATTCCCAACTCGGAGACGGCGCTCAGTCGCTCCGACCAGAACTCGGAGGTGCCCACGCGCGCCGCCGTGCTGCTCGCCACCAGGGTGAGGACACGATTCGGGGCAGCGATGGCGAGCCAGAGGGAGATGAGACCGCCCAACGAGACCCCGGCGAGATCGAATCGGTCGATACCGGCGGCGTCGGCCACCTCGAGTACGTCTCCTCCCAGGTCCTCCAGCCGGTAGTCACCTTCTGCCGCCACGGAACCGCCGTGTCCGGGGAGATCGATCGTCACCACCCGCCGCATCCGGGAGAAGGCAGGAATCTGGTGAATCCACATCGTCGAGTTGGTCCCCAGCGAGTGGAGGAGGAGCAATGCTCGCCCATCCTCCGGTCCGTGGTCGGTCCAATCGATGTTGCCGGTCCGACCCTCGGTCCGGCTCAATGTCCCCCCACCACCTCGTCGAACAGGTCGATCACAGCATCGATCTGTGTTGCTGTCGCGCTCTGCAGCCCTTCTTCCGATTCCGTCGGCAGCTTTGCGGCCACGGCTTCACCGTCGATTTCCAGGGTCTCGAGCGAATCGCCCAAGGCTTCGAGCACGGCGGAGGCGGTCTGAAACAGGATGGGCAGTGCATACCACTCGACGTGCCAGGACCCAAGGCCCCGATCGAGCTCGTGCGGCTTGGCCCGAGTGATCATCGCCGCTGCCCCCCGGCACGCCTCGGCCGTGGCCAGGGCCCGGATCGGGTCGATCGGATTCCGCTTGCCCGACATGCTGGAAGATCTCCCGCCCCTGACCCGGAGCTCCTCGATGTCGCTCTGGGCGAGGAGGGCGAGGTCCATCGCGATCTTGGAGGTGGTCCGAACGGGGCCCTCCACGGTCTCGACCAATGCCCATATCCGCGAGCGGTCGGTGTGCCAGGGCAGGGTCGGGGCCTGGAGCTCCAGCCGATCGGCCAGTGCCGTCACCACCTGGTGGGCCGCCGACCCGTAGTCGGCGAGACTCCCGACCGGCCCTCCCAGTTGAACGGCGAGTTGACTCCTTGCTTCACGGATCCTCTGGACGTGTCGCAGGGTCGGTTCCAGCCACCCCGCGGCTCGTCGGCCGAAGGTTGTCGGCCGAGCGTGCTGGAGGAAGGTGCGGCCCATCTCCGGTTGGGAGCGGTGGGCCTCGGTGAGGGCGCGCAACAACCGTGAGATCCGGAGCAGCGAGTCCTCGAGGATCCCCAAAGCTGCTCTTGCGTTCAACATGAGGGCGGTGTCGATGGCGTCCTGGCTGGTGGCGCCGTGGTGGACCCAATGGCGCGCGCCGTCGGATTCCAGACGGGCCGTCACGACGTCGACGAGCGCGATAAGGGGGGTGCCCGTTTCCCAAGTCGTGGCGAGGATCGCCTCCGGGTCCTCGACGGGCTGGCGGCATGCTGCCGCCACCGCCTCGGCCTCCGAGTTCGGAGCCAGGCCCGCGTCGGCCAGGGCGAGGGCCAGGGCGGCCTCGAATTCCAGCATCGCGGCCACCAGGTTGGCCGGGGCCCAGACCCGATCCATTTCCGCTGTGGAGAAGCCGGGGAAGGAGGCAGGCGCTTCGGTCATGGAGAGGAGTGTGTCAGAAGTCGAGGAAGACCGTCTCGTCTTCGCCCTGGAACCTGATGTCGAATCGGTAGGTAGCGGGATCCGACCCCGGCTCCAGATCGGCGACGAGAGTGCCGCGTCTCGCCTCGGGCACCCGGCGCAGGATGAGATCGTCGTGGTTCGCCTCCTCCTCGTCGGAGAAGTAGATCCGGGTGAAGACCGGGTCGAGCATGCCCCGCGCTTGCACCACGACTGAGATGTGGGGAGCCTGGAAGGCTCCTTCCAGATCGGGGACCCGGCCCGGCTTGACCGTCTCCAGGCGATAGGTGCCGGTTTTGAAGTCCGACATGGCCCTGGCGAAGCCCGAGAAGCGGGGGTCGAGGTCCAGCTCGCGCTTGTCGTCGGGATGGTTGTAACGCCCCACGGGGTTTGCCTGCCAGAACTCGAGGAGCGCGTCCTCCACGTGAATGCGGTCGGCGTCGAAGACCTTGCCCGTGATGGTGATTCTTTGCCCTCCTTCCGCCGGGACGGGGATCACATTCTGACCCTCGCCGCCCAGACGCATCGAGTAGTAGGGGCCGACGGTCTGGGAAGGGGTCTCGCCGAGTTTCGGGCTCATGACTCGTCGAGCTCCTCCAGCATGCTCAACTCGCCGCGAAGGACGATGTCGAACCTGTAGCCCAAAGCCCAGTTCTCCTCGGTGACCTCGTGGTCGTAGCGGGCGATCATCCTATCCCGGGAATGCTCGGGCGCCGAGTTGTAGATGGGGTCCAGAGGGAAGAGTGGATCCCCCTCGAAGTACATCTGGGTGACGAGGCGTGTCAGCAGAGCAGGCCCGAGGACGGAGAAATGGATGTGTGCCGGCCGCCAGGCGTTCGGGTGGTTGCCCCAGGGGTATGGCCCAGGTTTGATGGTGGTGAAGCGGTATTCGCCGGTCTCGCTGGTGCGGCACTGGCCTACCCCGAGGAAGTTCGGGTCGAGGGGGGCCGGGAATTCGGTCTCGCGCCAGTGGGCATAGCGTCCGCAGGCATTCGCCTGCCAGATCTCGAGGATCGTCCCCGGCACCCCGTTTCCGTTCTCGTCGAGCACGTGCCCGGTGACGATGATCCGCTCGCCGATTGCCGGGCTCCCGGTTCCGGCGTTCAGGGTCAGGTCGGCGTCCTCCTCGGAGATGTCGGACCAGATTGGCCCCGGCCCGGTGGTCTCGGAGAGTGTGGCCACGATGGAGAGCAGGTCGTGGCTGGGGCTTCGTTTCACCGTCGACTTGTAATCGGGATACCGGAATGGGGGATGATCGGAGTAGGCCTTGGGGCCATAGTGCCGAATCAGCGGCTCGGTCATCGAGCGTCCTCCTCATAGATCGTCTTGGCCAGTTTGAAAGCCCTGTTCCCGGCGGGGACGCCGGCGTATGCGGCGACGTGGAGTAGTACTTCCGCCACGTCCTCGGGAGTGACCCCGGTGTTGCGGGCGGCCCGCAGATGAAGCTCCAGCTCCTCGTGGTTGAGGGCCCCGAGGATGGCGATGGTGACCATGCTCCGGCTGCGGAGGTCGATGCCGGGCCGTGTCCAGATGCCGCCCCAGACGCTTTCGGTGATCCACTCCTGGAAGCTCCGGTCGAGGTCCGTGGTGGCGGCTATGGCCCGGTCCACGTGCTCTTGGCCCAGCACCCGGCGGCGTACCTCCATCCCATCTTCCATCGAGGCCATTGTTGTTTCCTCCTCGCTCACAAGGGCAGACCCACGTAGTTCTCCGCCAGGGATCGTCGCGCCGTCTCAGACCTCTCCAGGTACTCGAGCTCGGTCAGCTGCATCCTCCGGTCGAAGTCGTCGCTGACTCCGGGGAACCTGTGCATCATGGTTGTCATCCACCAGGAGAAGCGTACGGCCTGCCACACCCGGGACAGAGCCGTGTCCGAGTAGGCATCCAGGGCCACTGTGGAGCCTGTGGCGTAGTGGTCGGCGAACGCCTGGGCCAGGTAGACGACATCGGATATCGCCAGATTGAGCCCCTTGGCGCCGGTGGGGGGGACGACGTGGGCTGCGTCCCCGGCGAGGAACAGCCGTCCTCGCCGCATCGGCTCGGACACCCAGCTGCGCAGCGGTGTGACCAGCTTCTCGATCGAGGGGCCGGTCACGAGTCGGTCAGACACGCTGTCAGGCAGTCTCTGCATCAGCGTCTCCCAGAACCTGTCGTCAGGCCAGTCGTCGATTCGGTCCTCCGCGGAGCCCTGCACGTAATAGCGGCTCAAGTTCTCGGTCCGCATGGAGCACAGGGCAAAGCCGGTCTCGTGGTTGGCGTAGATGATCTCGTCGCTGACCGGCGGCGTCTCGCTGAGGACCCCCACCCAGACGAAGGGATAGGTTCGCTCGAAGCTCTTCCCTGCTGAGGGCGGGATGTAGTCGCGGGTGACGCTGTGCGCCCCGTCGCATCCGGCGATGAAATCGCATAGGAGGGTATGGGTTTGCCCATGCCGGGTGAAGGTGACGCCGGGGCTCTCGCCTTCGATGTCGTGAAGACGTAAGTCGCTTGCTTCGTCGATCAGGGTGATCTCGGTGGTCTCGATGGCGTCGTATAGATCTTTCTGCAACTGGGTCTGGCCGTAGATGACCACGTGCTTGTCGAGCAGGTCTTTGAAGTCGACCCTGAGCAGACGCCCGCCGAAGGCGAGCTTCACTCCCTCATGGACGAATCCATCCCGATCCATTCGCTCGCCCAGCCCGGCCTTGCGCAGCTCTTCGGCGCTTCCGTGCTCTATCACGCCGGCACGGACCCGCTCCAAGACGTGCTCCTTGGTGCGTAGCTCGAGGATGACGCTTTCCACTCCCTCCAGATGAAGCAGATAGGCGAGTATGGAGCCAGCCGGGCCACCCCCTACAATGGCGATTCGGGTCCGGTCTGGAACCTCAGGCACGGCCCACCGCCGTCGAGAGGGAAGCACCACTCCGAAGCGCATTTGCTCTCATGACGCTGCTATGTTCGCACACCGAACGGACGTGCGCATGTTGAACTTTTTCACCAGGAGTGATGTGATCCACATCGGCGATGACCCGCTGGCGGCGGCGAGGCTCACCGGTGACTGAGTTCGGCTCGCTTAGGGACGTCATCGCCGACCTGGTCCCGGACGGGGCGTCGGTGGCCATGGAGGGTTTCACCCATCTGATCCCATTCGCGGCCGGTCATGAGGTCATCCGCCAGGACAAGCGGGACCTCACCCTGCTCCGGATGACTCCCGATCTGATCTACGACCAGCTGATCGGTGTGGGGTGTGCCCGAAGGTTGGTGTTCTCGTGGGGAGGGAACCCTGGGGTGGGCTCGCTCCACCGTTTCCGTGATGCGGTGGAGAACGAATACCCCTCCCCTCTCGACATCGAGGAGCACAGCCATGCCGGCATGGCGGCCCGGTACGTCGCCGGCGCCTCGGGGCTCCCTTTCGGGATCCTTCGTGGTTACCGGGGCTCGGACCTGGTCAAGCACACCGACGTGGCTCAGATCAGCTGCCCCTTCACCGGTGAGGAGCTGGCCGCGGTGCCTGCCTTGAACCCGGACGTGGCGGTGATCCACGCACAACAGGCCGATCGCCGGGGGAACGTGGGTCTGTGGGGCATCACCGGGGTGCAACGAGAGGCGGCCCTCGCCGCCTCGACGGTGATTGTCACCGTCGAGGAGATCGTAGACGAGTTGGCCGGGAACGGTCCGAATCAGGCCGTCCTTCCCCATTGGACGGTCTCTGCCATCTCCCAGGTGCCCAAAGGCTCTCACCCCTCCTATTCGATGGGCTACACGACCCGGGACAACCGGTTCTATCGGGAGTGGGACCGAATCTCTCGCGATCGGGAGGTGTTCGCCCGATGGGTGGAGGCCTTCATACTGGAGCAGAAGGACTTCGAGGGGTACCTGAGCGCTCTCGATGACGAGACGTTGCTGCGGAGGGTGGTCGATGGGTAAGGGCAGGGCGGGCGCCAACGGTTACACCTCCGATGAGATGATGACGGTGACTGCATCCCGGTTTCTGCGCAACGGGCAGGTTTGCTTCGTTGGTATCGGACTGCCTAGCGAGGCGGCGAACCTGGCCCGTTTGACGCATGCTCCAGAGGTCGTGCTCATCTACGAATCGGGGACCATAGGCACCGCGCCCAACATCCTGCCCCTGTCCATCGGAGATGGCGAGCTGGCCGAGCATGCCGACCTGGTGGTCGGCGTGCCCGAGGTGTTCAGCTACTGGCTTCAGGCGGGACGGGTCGACGTCGGCTTCCTCACCGCAGCGCAGATCGACCGCTTCGGCAATCTCAACACCACCGTGATCGGCGGCTATCAGAGCCCGGAGGTGAGGCTCCCCGGAGCGGGGGGTGCACCCGAGATCGCCTCCCTGGCCAGAGAGGTGATCGTCATGTTGCGACACAGCAAGCGGGCCTTCGTCCCCGAGGTCGACTTCATCACATCGGTCGGCTTCGGTCCCAACGGAGAGGGTCGGGCCGGCCACCACGGAAAGGGCCCGACAGTGGTGATCACCGACCTGGGTGTCCTCGAGCCTCACCCGGAGACGAACGAGCTGATGCTGGTGGCGCTACACCCAGGGATGGAGGTGGCTCGAGTCCGGGACGAGACCGGCTGGGACCTCCGGGTCGACCCCGATCTAAGAGTGAACCAGCCACCAACCGCCGACGAGCTGGGTGTCCTCAGAGATCTCAAGGCGAGGACCGAGCAAGCTCACTCCGGATAGGAGCCCGTTGAACAATGCATGTCACCCATCTTGACGACCATGCATCACCACTCGCTACGTTCTCGGCCCCGCCATTCCGGCCCGAGGAGTGGCGAAACCTCGGCCTTGCGAGCTGTGCGCGCCTGGCCGCCAATCTGGG
>DATKEA010000138.1:0-13411 GCA_035544615.1 Acidimicrobiia bacterium
GTGGCCAACCATGGTGGCCAACGTGGCGAACTGCCGGTCGTTGCCCACGGCCAACGCCAGGTCACCGTCCCCCGCCCGATAGGTCCGATAGGGGACGATATTCGGGTGACCATTCCCGTATCTCCCCGGCTCCTCACCGGAGACCAGGTGGTTGGCGGCGACGTTGGCCAGTATGTGAAGACCGGTGTCGTGGAGGTTCACCTCGCATCGTTGGCCGATGCCGGTGCGGCGGCGGGCCTCGAGAGCGGCGAGGATGGCGATGGCGGCCTGCATCCCGGTGCAGATGTCGACGATGGCCACTCCCAGCTTCATCGGTGACCCGTCCACCTCGCCCGTGATCGTCATCAGACCGGTCTCGGCCTGGAGGATGAAGTCGTAGCCGGGAAACTCAGCCTTCGGTCCCGTCGACCCGTACCCGGTGATCGAGCAGCGGATCATGCCCGGTGCGTTGGCCTCGAACCAATGATCGTCGAAGCCCCATCGATCGAGGGCTCCCTGCTTGAAGTTCTCCACGAGCACATCGCCCCCGCGAATCATCCTTGCCAGCACGTCGCGACCTTCGGGCCGGGACAGGTCGAAGGTCACGCTCCGCTTGTTGCGGTTGACACCGAGGAAGTAGGCGGAAAGCGGTCCGGCATAGGGCGGTCCCCAGTTGCGGGTGTCGTCTCCCTCACCGGGTCGCTCTACTTTGATCACCTCGGCGCCGAGGTCGCCGAGAGTCTGGGTGCAGAGGGGGCCGGCCAGGACCCGGGAGAGGTCGATCACCCGGAGACCGGCCAGGGCGCCCCCGGCGCTCATCCCCGGAGGGTCCGTGAGCTCTCGGCCTGGTTCCGTCCCTGCGAGAAGTCGTCGAGATAGGTGTCGAGTGCTGCCTTGTTGCGAATCCGGAACTGGTGGAAGTCGGCAGGGCGCTTCTCGAGGAAAGCGTTCATGCCCTCCAACGACTCCTCCGATCCCCAGATGTTGGCCAGCAGCTCCATCCCGTGTTGCCAGGAGGGGTAAAGAGTGTCGGAGTCGAAGTTGAGCGACACCTTGGTCGCTCGGATCGTCTGCGAGGAGTATCCCTTGATCTGCTGCACGATCTCCTCTACCCGAGCCTGGAGGTCGGCGGCCGGCAGAGCCTCGTTTGCCAGCCCGATCTCGGCCGCCTCGGCGCCGGTGTAGCGCTTGCACAGGAAGATCATCTCTTTTGCCCGCCGCTCACCGATGAGCTTGGACAGATACTGGGTGGCACCCACCGTGGGGCATGCCCCGACCCGAGCCCCGGTCTGGCCGAAGATGGCGTCGTCGGCGGTGACAACCAAATCGCACCAGAGCATCAGCTCGTGACCACCACCTACGCATGCGCCTTCGACCATGGCGATCACCGGAATCGGGAGATTGCGACACGTCATGGCCACCTTGAGCATGCGATCGTTCCACATGGCGGAATTGGCCTTGTTCAGCTTCATCATGGCGTGGAAGTCGCCGCCGGCCGAGAAGTGGCCACCGACCCCGTAGACGACTGCCGCCACGATCGTCGGGTCCTCCCTGGTCCAATCGAGCGCATGGGCCAGCTCGTCGAGAGTCTGCTCCCGGAACGCGTTGCGCACTTCCGGTCGGTTGATGCCGATCCAGGCGGCGTCGTCGCGCACCTCGTACTCGATCTCGCGATATTCCACTGTCGTCTCCCTTCAGCTCCCGGCCAGGATGGCGGCCACCTCCACCGCCCGACCCGACGCCGCCGACTCGACTGCGGCCTCCATGACCGCGATCACGGCGAGACCGGCTTCACCGTCGACCTCGACCGTTGTCTCACCGCGGATGGCGGCGGCGAAAGCAGTCAATTGGTCCACCACCGGGTCGATCGGCTTGAGCGCTACCTCCTCGGCCGCAGCGTCGTCCCTTCCCTGCACCATGAGCTTCGACCCGCCCCCTGAGCTGTAGGCGGCACCGCCGGTACCGAACACCGCGGTGTCGTTGACGAGCGGGGTGAAGAAGGAGGTGGTCAGGGTGCCCAGAGCCCCGCTCTCGAACTCGACGGCCAGGATGGTGGCCTCGTCGATGGGATGGGAGCGCCCGGCACGGGTGAAGGCGAACACGCGTCGGATCGGCCCGACCAGATAGTGCATGGTGTCGATCTTGTGCACCCCGAGCGAGGTCATCGAGCCCAGCGGGCTCTGATCCGGGTCCCAACGCCAGGCCTCCTCGGGCATCTTGAAACCATTGGGCAGGGACTGTTGGGTGACGACGGTCTCGACATCGCCGAGCTCACCGGCTTCGAGCATGTCTTTGATCCGTCTCTTCGCCGCGGTGCGGCGCCGCTGATGGCCCACCTGGAGCAGGACACCCCTCTCCCGGGCTGCGGTCACTGCAGCCAAACCATCCTCCACTGTGTTGGTGAACGGCTTCTCTACGAAGACGTGTTTCCCTGCCGTGGCTGCCTGCTCGATGATCGGGCGGTGGCTCTGGTTGGAGGTGGCGATGATCACCCCCTCCACATCGGGTTCGGCCAGCAGCTGGTCGAGGGACCCGGCGGTTCGGCACCCGTGCTTGGCCGAGAATTCTTCCCGACCTTCGACGGAGCGGGCAAAACAGGAGACGATGTCGATCCGCCCGGTCCGGGCCGCGGCGTCGGCCAGCTCGGATCCCCACCATCCCAGGCCGATGCTGGCCAGGCGTATCTTGTCATCATTCAACTGGTTCATCTCCCGGTCAGAATGCGATCCTATATGTTGCGTGATATCGAACGGAGGTTCGGGTGACGGTCACAACGATCAAAGGGGGCACCCTTGTCTCGGCATGGAGGGAGGAATCGTCCGACGTCGCCTTCGAACGGGGACGGTTCGTTGCCGTCGGCGATATCGAACCAACCGGCAACGTCGTCGACGCCAGCGGCCTGCTCATCTTGCCGGGCATGGTCGATACCCACGTCCATCTCATGGACCCCGGGGAGACCGAGAGGGAGGACTTCGTGCGTGGGACCAGCGCCGCCGCCGCGAGAGGAATCACCACTGTTATCGAGCACACACACTCGCATCCGGTTCGGTCGGCCACCGACCTGAGCGAGAAGAGGCACCACCTCACAGGCCGGGCAAATATCGACTACGCCCTCGCCGCCCATGTCTGGCCGGACCATATCGACGAGGTGGCCAACCTGGTCGCTGAGGGGATCGCCTTCCTCAAGATCTTCACCTGCACCACCCATGGTGTGCCCGGGCTGGGGACGGCGGCGATGACGGAAGCCATGACGGCCATCGCCGGAGTCGGGGGCCGATGTCTGGTCCACAACGAGGATGAGAGCCTGACCCTCGAAACCGAGCGCCGCTTGAGAGGAATGGGCCGGGAGGATCCGGGTCTGCTCGTCGAATGGAGGAGCAGGGAAGCGGAGTTGGCTGCGGTGGCGGCGACCGCAGCCATCGTGCTGGAGACCGGTGTAGCGGCCACATTCGCCCACGTCTCGAGCCCGGCGGTGCTCGATGCGATCGACGAGTTTCGCCAGCGCGGGGCCAACATTGCCGCCGAGGCATGCCCGCAGTACTTCGCCCTCGACGAAGGAGAGGTGCTCCAGCAAGGGGCTCTACGCAAGTTCACCCCACCGGCACGAGTCCGCGACGAGGGCGAGCGGACAGCGATGTGGGACGCGGTGAGGGCCGGGCGTTTCTCCCACTTCGCCACCGATCACGCCCCGTCCACACTCGACCAGAAAGACGCCACCGGCTTCTGGGAGGCTCCGTTCGGCCTGCCCGGGCTGGATACCACGTTGCCGTTTCTGATCGACGCTGCCCTGGGAGGGCGAATGAGGATGAGTGAAGTGGTCCGGCTCTTTTCGAGCGCCCCAGCCAAGCGCTACCGGCTGGCAAAGGGGGTGATCGCTCCCGGCGCCGACGCAGATCTCGTCCTTGTCGATCCGGAGGGGTCGTGGACCGTCACCGACGAGGACATCATCTCCAAGGCCGGATGGTCGCCCTACTCGGGACGCACCTTCCTGGGAAAAGTGGTGGCCACCTATCTGCGGGGGGAGGAGGTCGCCCGTGACGGCCGGTGTCACGACCTGCGCACCGGGCAGTTCATCCGGCCGGCCCTCTGAACCGCCTCAGCACACCTCGCACGCATTCATGAACACCGCCAACATCGTGTAGTAGCCGATGACGGCGGCGAGTTCGACCGTGCCCGCCTCGTCGAGACGGGAGCGAGCCCTCTCGAATGTGGAATCGCTCAACCGACCGTCGCGGGAGAGCTCACGGACGAACTCCACCAGGACCGCGTCGTGGGCATCGGCAATCGGTGCGTCGGACTCGATCGAGAGAAGCGTGGCGTCGGAGACTCCGACCGAGCGGGCGATTGGGGCATGGGAATCCCACTCGAAGTCACAGGACCGTTCGAAAGCGGTAGCACAGATCACCAACTCGCGGTCGTGATCGGACAGCGTCGACTGATAGCGCACCACCGCGCCCAGGTCGGCGGCCGCTCGGGCGATCTCGGGCCGGTGGAGCATGGCTGCGAAGGGGCGGATCATCGTGCCCCTGCTGGCGACGATGTGATCGAAGGCCTCCAGCTGTCCAGGGGATACATCCTCCCGCTTCTCGATCATTCGGACACGCGGCATCGATCCTCCCTGTTCTGACTGGCGATCGTGCATGATATAGGATCACCTGATGGTGGATCTCATCGAAACCGCGGTGGACACTCCTCTGGGCAGAATCTCGTTCAGTGAGCGTGGTGCAGGCCCGGTACGTCTGGGGTTGCACTCGCTGCTCACCGACCGCAGGGCTTTCGACCAGGTCGCCGGCGAATGGGGAGGCCGCTTCATCTCAGTCGACTTGCCCGGGTTTGGCTCCAGCGAGATGGCGCCACCGAGTATCGACGAGTACTCGCATCGGGTGGCAGCCCTGATCGAGACCATCGATCTCGAAGGCGAGGATCTCACCTTGATCGGCAACGGGCTGGGCGCCTTCGTCGCCCTGGGCACGGCGATCAACCACGGCCAGCTGGTCGATCGCCTCCTGCTCATCGGGTGTGGCGCCGGGTTCCCCGACCCGGCCAAGGACGCCTTCACCAAGATGACCGAAGCGGTCCGCAGCGGTGGCATGGAGGCTGTCATTCCGATCGGGTTGCTTCGCATCTTCACCGAGAGCTATCTCTCCGAGCATCCCGAGATGGGCGAAGAGCGAGCCGAGGTCCTCCGTCGCACGAACACCGAGGCCTTCGTCACCGCATGCACCGCCCTGGCCAGCCTCGACTACACCGGCCGGGCCCCGTCGGTCACCAGCCCGACTTTGATTGTGGTGGGTGAGGACGATCAAGCGACACCACCCCAGCTCGCCGAGGACTTGCATCGGCTCATCGCGGGATCGACTCTGGTCACGATGCCCGGGATGGCCCATGCCCCTCAGCTCCAGGACCCAATAGGGCTGGTCGATGCAACACAACGATTCTTGGAGGGTCGATGACGAAGTACAAAGTGGTGGTCAGCGATCAGGTTTTTCCGACCGTCGACGTCGAGCGCGAGCTCCTGTCGCAGGTGGATGCCGAGCTCTCCGTCGCCTCCGGTGACATCGAATCAGTGCTCGCCACCGCGGCGGATGCCGACGCCATTCTCAACACCTACCTGCCGTGGACCGCAGAGTCGATCGCACGTCTGGAGAAATGTCGGATCATCGCCAGGTACGGGATTGGGTTCGACAACGTCGACCTGAGCGCCGCTGCCGAGGCGGGCATCGTGGTCACCAACGTCCCCGACTACTCGGTGGAGGAAGTGGCGACACACGCCCTGGCCTTGATTCTCGCCGCGCTACGCAAAGTCACGGTGGCCAACGACTCGGTTCGAGCCGGTACCTGGAGCATCGACAACTTCAGGCCGATACGCCGGCTGTCGACTCTCACAGTGGGACTGGTCGGATACGGTCGCATCGCACGGCGCATTGCCGCCCCCCTCGAGGCTCTCGGCGCCCGCATCGTCGCCCACGACCCCTATCTCCAACCTGGGGCGGATCTTCCCCCACTGCTCGACCTCGACGCCTTGTTGGTTGAGTCCGACATCGTCTCGCTTCATCTCCCGCTCACCGACGAGACACGCAGCATCATCGGCGTCGCCGCCCTGGAACGGATGAAGCCCGGAGCGATCCTGGTGAACACCTCCCGTGGCCCGCTGGTCGATCTCGACGCGCTCACCGCCGCCCTCAGGGAAGGACGTCTTGGCGCCGCCGGGCTGGACGTGTTCGACGTGGAGCCGCTCGACCCGACCCGGATCAGCGATGTGCCCAATCTCATCGTCACACCTCATATGGCCTACTACTCGGAGGAGGCCCTCGAGGAGTCCCAGCGCAAGGCGGCAACTCAGGTGATCAAGGTGCTCACCGGCGAGCAACCCGACTATCAGGTGAACTGATGGAGCTCACACCCGGCATTGTCGAAGAGGGGGCATTCGATCGGGCCGAGTACACCGCGGAGCTCGAGGCCGCCCCGGCCAATCTCGACCTGGGGACCGAGCTCTGGTTCGAGAACGACCGGATCCGAGTGTGGGAGGTCTTGCTCCAGCCCGGGGAACGAGGCGCGTTTCATGCCCACACCACCAACTACTTCTGGACGGTGGTGGAGTCCGGGCGCGGTCTGCAACGATTCGCCGACGGCACCTTCATCGTGCGGGACTACCGGCCGGGCGAGACCCGGTATCTCGAGCACACCCCGGAAACCGCACTCATCCACGACCTGGAGAACGTGGGAGAGACCACTCTCAGATTCGTCACCGTCGAGTTGCTGGGCTGAGCGTCACGCTCATGACGTGGCCACGGGTCCTCATCGCCGGTGGGTCCATCGGAGGTCTCACCGCTGCGGTTCTCCTCCGCGATCTCGGGTGTGAGGTCGAGGTATTTGAG
This sequence comes from Acidimicrobiia bacterium, assembly GCA_035544615.1. Lineage (GTDB taxonomy): Bacteria > Actinomycetota > Acidimicrobiia > Spongiisociales > ZC4RG35 > JARDZU01. The sequence continues at coordinate 6,858 of DATKEA010000138.1, forward strand.
CGGTCCGCGGCAGCCCTGGAGGACAGGGGCGCCGGGATCGTTGTGCTGCCTGTCACCGAGCGCTACTTCACGGAGGGTGGGGCCGCGGACACCAGGGTCAGCCTGGAGCTGACCTATTGGACCTATGTCGACCGCCGGGGCAACGTGATCAGTGCGGACCCGGACCACTTTCGCTTCAGTGGCTGGAGCACGATCTATCGGGCATTGCTCGACTCGTTCGGCGATGACCGCTATCACCTGGGCCACGAGATGGTCGGCTTCGAGAACCGGCCCGACGGGGTCACCGTGACTTTCGCCAACGGCTCCTCGGCCAGCGGAGACCTGCTGGTCTGCGCCGACGGACTGGCTTCCACCGCCCGCTCCCTCCTCATGCCCGAGGTCCACCCGGTCTACTCCGGCTATGTGGCCTGGCGAGGGACTACGCCCGAAGCGGGGCTTTCCGAGAAGGCGCAGAGCGACCTGGCCGATGCGATGATCTACCAGGTCCTGGACCCGGGTCACATCCTGGTGTACGCCATTCCCGACCACGAAGGGCGGTCTTCGCCCCCTCACCGGGTGATCAACTTCGTCTGGTACCGCAATTACCCCACGGGAGGGCCCTTCGAAGACCTGATGCTTGGCCGGGACGGATCACAGCGGTTGGCCACCATGCCTCCCGGTACCATCCGCCAACACCACCTCACCGAGATGCGGTCCACTGCCGAACAGGTGCTCGCCCCCACCCTGCTGGAGGTGGTGATGGGTTGTGAGGAGCCATTGATCCAGGTGGTGTTCGACCTGGAGGGCCCCCGGATGGCCTTTGGCCGAATATGCCTGATCGGCGACGCCGCCTTCGGGCTGAGACCGCACGTGGCGGCAGGCCAGGCCAAGGCATGCGCCGACGCCTGGGCACTTCGTGATGCCTTGGAGCTCCGCGACGGCAGAGTCGAGGAGGCGCTCGCCGTCTGGGAGCCGACCCAGCTCGCCTTGGGCCGCCACGCCCTGGAGCGGACCAGGCGGATGGGCGCTGCCTCCCAATTCGAGGGCACCATGGTCCCCGGCGATCCGACCTGGAAGTTCGGGCTCTGGGAGCCGGGCAATTGATCGTCGAAGTGATCGCGGTCGGGACCGAACTGCTCATCGGCCAGATCACCAATACCAACGCCTCGTTCATAGGTGCACGTCTCGCAGAAGAAGGATTCGACGCTCACTACCAGGTGACGGTTGGCGACAACCTCGGGCGTCTGGCAGGTGCGATCGAAGCCGCTCTCGAACGCTCCGATGCCGTGCTCATCACCGGCGGCATCGGGCCGACCCAGGACGATCTGACCCGAGAGGCTATCTGTCAGGTGACCGGGCGGGTCATGACCCGGGACCCGGGGCACGAGGCCTGGATCAAGGACCGTCTCCGCGCCCAACGACGCTCGGTGCCCGACAATGTGCTGCGGATGGCCGACCTTCCCGAGGGAGCCGAAGCCATGCCGAACAGCAACGGAGCGGCCCTGGGAGTCGCACTCCAGCATCGAGGCAAATGGCTACTGGCGATACCCGGAGTGCCCGCCGAAATGAGAGCCATGCTGGACAGCGGGGTGGTGCCACGGCTTCACCAAAGCTCGGGCATCTCCGCCACCCTCCACAGTCGCCTGCTCCACACCTGGGGACTCGGCGAGTCGGAGGTGGCGGACCGACTCGACGACCTGTTTGCCACGGTCAACCCATCGGTGGCGTTCCTGATCCGGGACATGGAGGTCCGGGTGCGGATCAGCGCCAAGGCCGAGGATCAGCAAACAGCCCGGCGTCTCATCGCGCCGATCGAGGAAGAGGTCAGGGCCAGATTGGGAGCGGCCATGTTCGCCGTCGATGGTGAGACAGTCGAAGACCTCATCGTGGATCGGCTGGGCTCACTCGGCTGGGACGTGGGCACCATCGAGCAGGCCACGCTCGGCCAGGTGGGTGCCCGGATCGCGGAGCACGACCGGTCGCGGTCGGTGTTTGCCGGCACGGTCATCGTCGGCCGAGAAGACGTACAGGCGACGGCTCCGATTGCCGACGTCGTTCTCGCGGTTGGGCCGATCGGCGATGAGGTCTCGCCGGGCCGTCGCATCACCCGAGCGGTTGAGATGACCGTGACCACCCCGGACCGGGCCACGACACGGGTGTTCGATCTCGGTGGCGACGACGAGAGGGTCCGCAGTTTCGCCACCATCGCCGGCCTCCATTTGATCCGGACCGCAGTCGAGTCCCCCGATGGGGGCACCTGAGATGGCCAACCCTCTCCGAGCGACTCTGACCCACCGACCCCTGCTAGCGGCAGTCATCTACACCGGCATCGGCGCGCTCCCCGTGTTTCTGGTCAGCGCCCAGATCCTCCAACTGGAGCGCGAGGTCGGATTCGGGGTCGGCCGTCTAGGTCTGGCCACTGCCGCCTTCTTTGGAGCCGCTGCGCTCGCCGCCAATCCGGCAGGACGGGTTGTCGCCAGAGTGGGACCGGGGCGCAGCCTTCGCATTGGCGGCCTGTTGACCTTCGCCTCTTGTGTGATCGCCGGCACCGCCACGACGTGGTGGATGCTCCCGTTGGCGACAGCTACCGGTGGCGCGGGCAACGGGTTGATTCAGGTTGCCTCCAACATGGCGATCTTCGACGGGGTCGCGCGCCACCGGCAGGGGCTCGGGTTTGGGGCCAAACAGGCCTCGGTGCCGGCGGCGAGCGTCCTGGCCGGGATCTCGCTGCCTCTCATCGGGCTGATCTTCGGGTGGCGGTGGGTGTTCGCCCTCGCCGGTCTCATCGCCCTCGCCCTGGTGGTCTCCGCTCCTGATCTCGACGTGGCAAAAGCCGCACAAAGGAATGAGCGCCGGGTGGGCCGACCACCGTTGTCGCTGCTCCTGCTCTCCCTCGGCGGGATCAGCGGGGCAATGGCGGGCAATGGCCTCTCGTTGTTCATCGTCCCTTCCGCGGTCGACATCGGCATAACCGAGGCCGCGGCCGGGGCGGTGCTCGCGGTCAGTTCGATCCTGGTAGTGGCGGTGAGGCTTGGCGCCGGGTGGACCGTCGATCGCAACGAGAGTCGCGGCCATATCGAGATGGCCTGGCTCGCCGGCGCGGGTGCCATCGGTGCGTTCGTGTTGCTGGCTTCCTCGGCGCCTTTGTTGTATCTGGTGGCCATGCCGATCGCGGTCCTTGGGGCGTGGGGATGGCCGGGCATCTTCTTCTTCACCGTGGTTCACAGCTACCCCGAGTTCCCGGCGCGTGCCTCGGGTTTGGCCCTCTCGGGGAATCTCACCGGCACTGTCATCGGACCCCTCATAGTCGGGTGGTTGGCGGGCAGGTCCAACTATCGAGGAGCGTGGGTTTTCGTCACGGTGATGTCCGCGATCTCGGCGATGGCTTTCGTGGCCAGCTACCGGGCCAAGTCTCGATCCGAAGTCAGCCTTTGACCGAGCTCAACAGGTCCAGTCGCTCCTGGTCGACGGTCAGCGGAAGCGTGACCACTTCGCCGATCTCCGCCGACAGATCGGCAGCCAGGTAGACCTCCATCGTCAGCCTGGCGAGACGGGGGTCAACCATCACCGGTCTGTCGTAGGCCACGGCCTCCAGGAAGTGAGTCGTCTCGCGCTCCATCGGCCCGGCATAGACATGGTCCACGTACTCACCCGGCATGGTCGAGAGAGGGAACTGGACTCCGTCCTTGACCGTGTTGAGCACAATGTCCTTGTGGCTGGCGTCCATCATGAGCGCGCCGTCGGTCCCGATGAACTCGATCCAGGTGGCCGAAAAGTTGGGGTATCCCGGCGGTAGAGACCAACCGGCGCTGATGGTGACGGTCACCCCGTCGTCCATGGTTAGCACGATGATCTGTGTGTCCGGCACGCCGTCGGCTTGGCGCGCCCCCCAGGCGACCTGGGAGTAGACCTTGACCGGTTTTCGGGGCTCGAGACACCACAACGAGAAATCGATGTCGTGGGTTGCCTCCATCGCCGCCGGTGAGAGCTTGGTCCTCGAACCTATCTTGGCCCCGAGTGACCTGGTGATGTGACGGCTGACCAACACGCTCACCGGGTCGCCAATCGTCCCGTCATTGATGCTCCGCTTGACCAGCGCCTGCTTCGAGTTGAAGCGCTGTGAGTATCCAATGGTGAACTTGAGGTTGCCCGACTCGGCGCTCTCGATCAGGTCGTCGGCCTCCTCGAGGGTCATCGCGATCGGTTTCTCGAGCAGAACATGCTTGCCCGCGGCGAGAGCCGCCTTCGCCATCGGGTAGTGAATGGTCTCCGGAGTGGCCGAGATCATGACAGCGTCGATCTCAGGATTCTCGATCAAGGATTCCCAATCCGGGGTGGCGGTGGCCGCTTCGGTCCGGGCCGCTATCTCCGCCAGCCGATCCGGGTTGATCTCCGCCAGGTGAAGACTCGAGACGAGAGCGCTGTTGGCGGCGGCAATAGCCCGAATCCCCCCACACCACCCGGTGCCGATTATGCCGACGCTGACCGAGTCCATTCGATTTCCTTTCACTTGTGGACCAGGGCTTCAGGCTCGATGGGTAGCTCCACCGGCCGTCCGATCCTGGCCGAATAGTCCATTGCCATCGTCAGCATCAGGTTGCGATGACCATCTCGGGCGGTGGCGTGGGGGGTGGAGATCCCGGTGGTGAGACGATTGAACCAGGTCATTGTCTCCTCCCGCATCGGCCCCCACAACAGCCCGTCCGACACGTCTCCGGGTGGGTAGCTGCCCAGGAAATCGACATAACGCTGCGAATCGGGCTGGTAGCCCTTGGAGGCATAGCCGGCGGGTTGGGGGATTTGCGTCGCCAGGATCACGTCGCGATGGGTGTCCTCGATGTCGATGACGCCTTTGGTGCCCACGATCCCGATCTCGAGCCCGTAGACCGCGCCCGGCCACACAGTGGGCAGGGCCCAGCTGATGTTCATGCTCCAGATCGCCCCGTCATCCATGGTGAACAGACCGAAGGTGGCGTCCTTGGTTCCCATGTCCCCCAATGTGTGGTCCACCGACCGGGCGTAGACCTCGACCGGTGTCTTTGGCTCCATCAGCCACATGCACATGTCGAGACTGTGGGTTCCGGAGACGACCATCGGGGTCAGATTCGACCGATCGGCGGTCTTGCGCAGGGTGGCGTCGGGGACCATCCGGTTCATGAACGCTCTGGTGACCACCGTCGTCACTTCGCCGATCTGACCGTCGCGGAGTCTCTGCTTCACGGTTTGGAAACGGCGGCGGAATCTCTGGGTGTAGCCGATCACCGCGTCGACACCTGCCGTCTCGATCGCATCGAGGACCCGGGCCGACTCCACCGGGTTCGTCGCCAGCGGCTTCTCGATGAACAATGGCCTGCCCAACTCGACCGCGGCCAGGATCGGGTCCACATGCTCGTTCTCGTCGGTCGCCACGATTACCGCTGTCACCTCGGGTCGGGCCAGCAGCTCATCGATGTCCGTTGTCACCAGCTGGGCATTGGTGTCCTCGCCGAGCTGTTTCGCCGAGTCGCCGTCGATGTCGCAGAGACCGAGCCACTCGACCGCAGGATGCTCGCGAGCCAGAACCGAGCGGATCCGCCCGACGGTCCCACAACCGATAACGGCAAGGCCGATCCCGTCGGTCTTCATCGCTCGATCCCCAGGAGCCGGGCCGCGTTACCACCGACGATCAAGTCCATGTCCTCCGGGGAAAGCGAGCTGACCTTGTTGAGGAGCCCGAGCGGATCGGTCTCACCCATGTCGTATGGGTAGTCGGTGCCCAGGAGTATGTGATCCGACCCGTACTTCTCGATCAGGAACCCTAATTGGTCCGGCTCGAACACCATGGTGTCGAAGGAGAAGCTGGAGAGATACTCGCTGGGAAGTTTTGGCAAACCATGTCTCACGTCCTCCCGGGCCTGATAGGCATGATCGAATCGGCCGGCGTACGCGGGCAGAAACCCGCCGCCATGGGCGAAGACGAACTTGAGGCCGGGGTGACGCTCCATCACACCATCGAAGATCAGCCGTCCGGCACAAATCGTCTCTTCCAGGGGGTGGCCGATGGTGTTTAAGAAGTAGTGCTCGGTGAACCGCTTTGGCTCGGTGAAACCGGTGGGATGGATGAAGACGACCATTCCCAGACTCTCCACCTCTTCCCAGAACGGCTCGAATCTGGGACTGGACAGCTCCTCGCCTTCGATGTGGGTGGCCATCTCGATCCCGCGGAAGCCGAGGTCGTCGGCGCAGCGTCTCAATTCCTGAATCGCAGCCGTCGGGTCCTGGAGCGGCACCGCACCGAGACCCAGAAAGCGGTCGGGATGCGCTCCGACCAGGTCGGCCAGGTCGTCGTTGATGATCCGGAACGCCCTCAACCCAACCTCACCATCGGCCCAATGAAACAGCTGATACGGGGAGAGACTCAACGCCTGGACGTCGATCCCGGCGACATCCATGTCGGCCAGCCTCACCTCGACCGACTCCATCTTGGGGCGGATATCGAGCAGCTGTTGACGATTGACCTCTCGGGTGAGCTCGTTCCCGAATTGAAACGGGGCCCGGCCCAAACGTTCGGACTCCGGCTTCATCAACGCCGCCGC
>DATKEA010000139.1:0-34200 GCA_035544615.1 Acidimicrobiia bacterium
CGGATGGTAGGTGGTCTGTCTCCAGGCGGGCCCGCCCGGCTCGGTGTGGATGGGAGCAATGGCATTGACGAGTTGGGCGAGACAAGCCACAGCCACTCGATCGCTGTTGCGGAGGAGGGTGATCAGGAGACTCCCCACCACTACGGCATCGACAACGTTGTAGACGTCCTCGAGTAGCGGTGGAGCCTGGGGCCAGTCGTTCGGTGGGCCCTGATCCTGGAAGTCGCTCACGTACCACACGTTCCACTCATCGAAGGAGAGGTCGATCCTTTTGCTGCTGCCCTTCTTGGCGCCAATCCGATCCGCGATTCCCGCGACCTGGCGAATGAAGGACTCCATGTCCACCGATGAGGCGAGGAAGCTGGCCAGGTCACCATCACGCGGCTGGTAGTAGGCATGGAGAGAAATGAGGTCAACCTGGTCATAGGCGTGCTCGAGGACCGTCTCTTCCCACACTCCAAAGGTGGGCATTCCCGAATACGAGCTGCCGCATACCACCAGCTCAAGACTTGGATCGACCATGCGCATGGCCCGAGCAGTCTCTTCCGCCAGCCGCCCGTACTCCTCCTGCGTCTTGTGCCCGAGCTGCCAGGGCCCATCCAGCTCGTTGCCCAGGCACCACATCTTCACTCCAAAAGGCTCGGGGTAACCGTGAGCGGCACGCAGGTCCGAGAGATGGGTGCCCCCGGAGTGGTTGCAGTACTCGAGCAGATCGAGTGCCTCGGCCACGCCACGAGTGCCCAGGTTCAGAGCCACCATGGGCTCGACCCCGGCTCGCTTTGCCCAGGTGACGAACTCGCCGATGCCGAAGGTGTTGGGCTCAACAGAATGCCACGCGGTGTCGAGCCGCTTGGGGCGCTCGGCGAGGGGACCGACCCCGTCCTCCCAGCGGTAGCCTGAGACGAAGTTGCCGCCCGGGTAACGGACCACCGTCACTCCCAACTCCTTCACCAGGTCTATCACGTCTCGGCGCATCCCCTCCTCGTCGGCATTGGGATGACCCGGCTCGAAGATGCCGGTATAGACGCAACGACCCAGATGCTCCACAAACGATCCAAAGAGCTGTGGTCGGACCGGTCCGATCGTCGACTGTGGATCGAGCGTCAAGGATGCGTTCAACACGTCGGCTACCGGGGCGGGGCCGTGCTGGCTCGGACCACCAGGTCGGGCTCGACCACGCGTTTCACCGGTCCGTCCAGCTCCCTCCGGAGCCGGCGAAGGAGCATCGCCATGCTGAGTGTCCCCACCTCGAGAAACTCCTGGCGGACAGTGGTCAGGGGTGGGGCGTAATACGACGCCTCCGGTATGTCATCGAAGCCGACGATGCTGATGTCGCCCGGTACCTCCAGACCGGCCTCGTACAGGACACGCATCACACCCAGGGCCATCTGGTCGTTGGCAACGAACACCGCGGTCACGTCGGCACCCGAGCCGATCAGGCGCTTCCCCTGCTCGTACCCTGAGCGAGGGCTCCAATCGCCGGGTAGCGGGTCTGGTGGGCTGATCCCGGCCTCTTCCAAGGTGGAGCGCCAGCCCTGCTCACGGACTCGGGCCTCGTACCAGTCTCCAGGCCCGGTGATGTGCCACACCGTCGAGTGACCCAAGTCGAGGAGATGGCGGGTCGCCTTGGTGGCGCCCAGGAACTGATCAACGGCGACCACCGGGGTGGGGCCATCCAACAGACCCTCCACGGCTACTACTGGAAAGTCGGCAGGGATCTCGATGAGAGCCTGGGCGGCCGCGACCTCAGGCGCGATGATGATGATGCCGTCGACCCCTTGGCTTCTCAGACGGTCGACGGCGTCGAGAACCGGCCCCCGTTCCAAGGAGTCGAGGCTCACGATGTTGACGGAATGGCCGGCATCCTGGGCGGCGAGCTGAATGGCATGAAGCATGGAGGCCGGGCCATAAAGGCGGGTGTCGTAGGCAACCACTCCCACCGTCCCGGTACGGCCGGTGGCCAGCGCTCGGGCCGCTCGGTTGGGCCGGTAGTCGAGTTCCCGAATCGCGGCCAGCACCTTCTCGCGGGTCTCCGCCCTGACACTTTCGGGGTCGTTGATGACCCGGGACACGGTCTGATGGGAGACTCCGGCTCGCCGGGCAACGTCGACCATGACCACCTGACGGGGTACCCGGCGCGAAACGGTCGCGGCGTCGCGGCCCTCGTCGACAGAATGCATTCACAAGCCTCGTAGATCGACCAAAAGAAGACGGGTGGCAGGAAGTGTGAGCGTTCCCGCAACCGTAGTCAAATCAGAAGCTGAACCAACGGCTAGCCCAAACGCAGCCAACCAAATCGCTTGACCGGGTCTGATGTGAGCGTTAACGTTCCGCCCGCTGTTAGCGCTCACATGCGCCTGGGTTGCGAGAGGAGGAGCCCCCATGCTCACCAAGTCCGTCCGATACCTTCGAATCCTCGTCATGGTCGTGGTTTTGGGGATGGTGGTAGCCGCCTGTGGCGGGCAATCCGGCTCCGACACCACCAGCGCGCCCGACGCCCCGGCCGAGACCGAGGCTCCAGGCGAAGAGGAACCGTCAGGAGGAGGCGAGGCCCAGGTGGTCGACCTGACCTTCTGGACCTTCGTTCAGGCACACGCCGACTTCATCGAGTCGCAAGCCGCCGATTACAACGCCAGCCAGTCGGATGTGGAGATACGCATCGAGTCCACGTCCATCGACTGGGATGACATGCACAACCGCCTCCTCATCGCACTCCAGAGCGGCACCGGCGCCCCCGACCTCGTAGACGTCGAGATCTCCCGCTTCGGTCCCTTCTCCAGGGGCGAGGTACAGCTGCACCCGCTCACCGACATCGTCGAGAGGAACAGTGAGAACCTCGTCTCCGAGCGGCTCGCTCCTTACATGGTCGATGGTGTTCCTTACGGCATCGACTACCACCTCGGTGCCTTCCTGATGTACTACAACACCGAGATCACCGATGCTGCCGGAGTGGACATCGACGCCATCGAGACCTGGGACGACTACATCGAGGCGGGGCTCAAGGTCAAGGAAGAGGTCGGTGTGCCGATGACCACGATCGAGACCTCGGGCGGTTTCAGCCTCAACGGACTGATGCTCCTCAACGGCGGTGGACGCTACGACGCCAGCAACAACCGGATCCTGGAGGATCCGGCCAACATCGAGGCGGCCGAGTTCATCCAGGACCTGATCTTCGAGCAGGAGATCGCGGTGGCGGCACCCGGAACCCATCACCATGCGGTGGAGTTCTTCGAGTCGTTCAACGCGGGCGGATCTGCGTCCCTGTGGATGCCCCAGTGGTACATGATCCGTTTCCCCGAGAACATGCCCGACGTGGAAGGCAAGATCAAGGTGCGCCCGCTTCCCGCATTCGAACCGGGTGGAGCGGTTACCACCATGGGCGGCGGCACCGGAACGGCTATCACCCGCCAGATCGATCCGGATAAGGTCGAGGCGGCGATGGACTTCCTCGAGTTCGCCAAGCTGACATACGACGCCCAGGTGAAGCTGTGGACGGTCCTCGGATTCGATCCCTTCTGGCTGGAGGTCTACGACGACCCGGCCTTGCAGGAGCCCGACCCCTGGTTTGGAAACGAGCCGGTGATGGCCAGCATCAAGGACATGCTCGACCGTCTCATCCCCGAGTACACCGGACCGCACTACGCCGAGATCTCCGCTCGCATGGGCGACGTGATGGCGTTCGACCTATTCGTGGATCAGAAGCCCGCCGCCGAGGTGTTCGCCGAGGCCGAGGCCGAGATCGCCGGCATGGAGTAGCAGAGAAAGAAGAGCCCAAGTGCTCCGAGCCCCGAAGTCCCCCCGCCTACTCGGCGGGGAGGGCGGTGTCGGCCAGGAACGGCGTCCCGGGACGCCGTTCCTGCAACGCCCTGGCGTCGTCGCCACGGTGTTCCTCGCTCCATTCCTGGTGCTGTTCTTCGTGTTCCGGGTTTGGCCGATCATCAGCGCCGTTTCGATCAGCTTCCAGGACATCCAGAGCATCGGCCAGGGCGAGTTCATCGGTCTCGGCAACTATCAATCCCTACTCGACGACGAGAGGTTCTCCGCCGCTCTCAGGAACACTGCCATGTACACCGGCGGCACCCTGCTGCTGCTGGTTCCCATCCCCCTGATGCTGGCGGCCCTGCTCCATTCAGGGTCGGTCAAGGCGCCGGGTGCTTTTCGCACCATTCTCTTCCTGCCGCTGCTGGCCGGTCTGGTGGTGGTCGGGGTGGTCTTCCAACTCATCCTCAGTCAGAACGGCGTGATGAACGCCGGTCTCGGGCTCTTCGGCTTGCCCAGCCTGGCGTGGCTAGAGGTGCCCGAACTCGCCCTCCCCTCGTTGCTGATCGTGGCGGTGTGGCGATGGACGGGCATCAACATCGTCTACTTCAGCACCGGGTTGGCCACCATCCCCAACGATCTCTACGAAGCAGCCGTGATCGACGGCGCCTCAGGTTTCCGACGCTTCCTGCACATTTCGTTGCCACTGACCAAGCCGATCATCCTCTTCGTCTCGGTGCTCACCTTGATCGGAGGCTTCCAGCTGTTCGTAGAGCCCTTCATCCTGTGGGCACAGCAAGGAGGCGTCGGTCCCAACCGGGCCGGCATGAGCATCGTCGTGCTGCTCTACCGCACTGCCTTCACCAACTTCCAGCTCGGTCTTGCCTCCGCCATCGGCGTGGTCCTGGCACTCATCATCATGGTCACAGCCATCATCCAGCTCAGGGCCTTCGGGTTCTTCTCACGTGACGAGACGGGCTCGGGCCGACGGAGAAGAAGCCGATGACTGGCCGATCCGCCATTGACGCAGTGGTGAAGCTGACCCGACCTCGCAAACTCAACGCTCCCCGGTTCCTTCCCACTCTCTTCATGGTCTTCCTGGCGGTTCTGTTCGTGATTCCCCTCTACTGGCTGGTAGTCACCTCCTTTCGTCCCGCCGACCGGATCTTCGCCGACGCCAGCCAGCTCATCCCTACTTCGGTCACCATCGACAACTTCGTCGCCCTTTTCCGTGACGCCCCGTTCGTCCGCTGGTTCAGCAACTCGTTCATCCTCACCGCCGGCTCCACCCTCGGCTCCCTGGTGGTGGTCACCATGGCGGCCTACCCGCTCTCTCGGCTCCAGTTCCCCTTCCGCAACACCATCTTCGTAACGGTCCTCGTCACTTACCTGCTGCCCTTTCATCTGCTCCTGATTCCCCTATTCATCCTGATGATCGACCTGGGGCTGATCGACACCCACCTGGGAGTGATCCTCCCTCTGTGGGCCCATCCTTTCGGCCTCTTCTTCATGCGCCAGTACATGCTCAGCATCCCCCAGGAACTGCTCGACGCCGCCCGGGTGGACGGTGCCTCCGAGTACGGCGTCTTCTTTCGGGTGATCGTGCCCCTCGTCAAGCCGGCTCTGGCCACCCTGGCCATCCTCTTCTCGCTCGAAGCGTGGAACGACCTGCTGTGGCCGCTGGTCGTGATGCGAAGCCCGGAGAACTTCCCCCTCACTCTGGGAATCGGCTCGTTGCTCGGAGGAGCATCGTTCCGGCCCCAGTGGCATCTGATCATGACCGCCTCGCTCTTGGCCACGTTGCCGATCGTCGTGGTGTTTGTGATGCTGCGGAAGTCGTTCATCGGCGGATTCGCCCGTCTGGGCACCGGCGGCAAGGAGTAGCTCCTCGAGCGTCGAGATCACCCGGGCGCGCGGTGGCCACGCGCAGAGCTCCACCTCGGTTGATGGCCCTCAACGCTCATTCCACAATCACCTCTTGCTCGAAGTAAGACGGCCAATGATCGAGATCTCCCTGATAGGAAACACGGAGGCGGTAGCGACCTGGCTGCAGGTCTTCGCCTTCAACGTGGAACTCACCCGACGGGCCGCTCGTAACCTCGGCCAGTGGGATGGGCACCGGGGCCAACGGCAAAATGTGCCGGGCCTTCTCGACGTCACCTTGGAGGAACACCACCACCGCGTAACCCGCCCGAGCCGAGCCCTCGGGGATCCCTGCACTGACGGTGAACCGGTAGCCGGTGCCTGGTGTCACCGCGAATCGCGGAGAACCCAGGTTCACCTCCTGGAGTGAGCTGGTGGTGAGTCTCAACATGGTCCCGTCACCGATATCACTGGGAACCACGGAAACTCCATCGATGTCAAACTGGGCAAGTGCCCCGAAGCTGGGGTCGGTCACCCGGTTGACCTCCTCTGATCCCTCGTAGTAGCCAAGCTCGTAGACCTTGATGTCGGCATCTCCGGGACCCCCGCCTTCGGTATTGATCCGGATCCCCACCTCCGCCGTGTCGACGTCCTCAGGGACCGTGCCTTCGCGCACCAGGACCTGCCCGGTCCCTTCGAGTGGTGTCAGCCCGACGTCGAGCACGGCCCCGTCGACCAGCGATACGTCGATGGTGGACAGGCTCCCATCTACCGCGAGCCCACCTTGACCCGCGATGACACTTCCGTCGATGCGAGTACGGTCACCGAAGTAACGGTTGACCAATCCGGTGAGCGATGAGGGGTCCGTGTCAGGGAGTACTCGACTCGGTTGCACGTGCCACGACTGGACGATCATGTGGTCCGGACGCCCTCCCATCACCTGCTCGTAGGTGTAAATCCGATCGGCGGTCAGTTGAGCCCAGGCTTGGTCAGATTGCACCTGGTCCCCGCCGTTGTAGAGGACGCCAAAAGCCACCCCCCGAGCCCGAGCTTCCTGCTCCACCTCCAGCGTTACCTTGGCCCAGTCATGACGCTTCCAGTCGACATCGAGGTGGAGGAATGCCAACGGCTCGCCGGTCGCCGCTTCGTAACCGTCCATCCAGTCGCCGAAGTCCTCCGCCGTCAGGCCCGGCCACAACGGCTCGATCCCTCCGATGACCACGTCCGGCTCGATCTCTCGAAGCTTGGTGACGAACTCGGCTGTCTCAGTGGCGATCCGCTCCAGACTCCAGTGGCACGGTGTCGGATATGGCCCATCCCCGAAATGACCGAACCCGTACGGCGAACCGAACGCCACTACGTCCACCCTTCCACCCAGCCTTTGCACCTTGCGCACCTGATCCAGCGAGTAGTTACCACCGAAGCCCTCGCCACCTCCGCATCCATGGCCATCCGGCAGCGGGCCCAACTCCATCGCCAATGCAATCCCCCTCTTGGCAACGCCCTCGATCGCCAGCAGCCACTCCTCGTTTGTCGCGACTCCTCCGAAGCCGAGCTCGACATACAGCTTGAAGACGTGGATGCGATCAGCGGAAACCGACCACGGGGCGTCGGCTGGGAACAAGTCAAAGAAGTCGACCGAACCGCCTTCGAATACGTCGCGGATCTCGGTGTAGGGCTGGGGAGTGAGCCACACCAGCGGACGGACAGACAGATCCGGTTGTGAGCCCGCAACGGCCGAGGTGACCGTGGTCGAAGCCGAAGAGGTCGGACCGGCGTCGCCGCTCTCGGTCGGTACCGCGCCACTGGTGCATGCGGCCACGGTGAGAGCCAAAGCCACGAAGACACGACCTTTTCGCATCCGACGATTCTCGCCTCACGGATTAATCCTGTCTTAGGGACGCGTCGTATCCCGCCACGAGCCTCCAGATGAGGGATCAATGAACGGACGGAAACTTCGCCTGTTAGCCTCGCATTCGTTTCCCGGGCCTCCGTTGGAAGACCGCCCTGCTCCGGTCAGCACCGCTTGGCGGGCAGGCGACATGACCACAGAGCTTCAAGATGATGACGTCGAGATGACTGACTACATCTCAGATCCCTCCGGCTCCAGCCTCAGTGGGCCAGCCGAACGAGAACCCCTACCGTTGACCAATGAGAGTCCAGCTTTGGGCCTGCTCGCCGCAGACGCGAAGGCCGGTGAGGATTGGCCCGACCTCTACGGACCGCTGATCGGATCATGGGCCGTCGAGTCGAGTTTCGTAGCGGCCGACGGCACGACCCGACAGGTTGATGGCGAGTGGCACTTCGAGCGAATCCTGGGCGGCATGGGAGTTCAAGACGTTCTGTTCGCCGTGGGGAGCCCACGTGAGCAGTATGGAACCTCATTGCGGGTGGTCGACCCCCGCACCGGACTCTGGCATGTCGTCTGGATGCAGCCCGGTTCTGGCGAGTTCGTCGCCCTCATCGGTCGCGCCGAGGGCGACAGGATCGTGCACCAAGGGCACCCCCTCGATGATCCGCAAGGTCCGCTGCAGCGATGGAGTTTTACCGACATCTCCAAGACATCGTTCACCTGGATCGGAGAAGCATCAACCGACGGCGGGGTCTCTTGGTCGTTGGAGCAGACGATGCTCGGAACACGCAGGGAGGGCGACCCCGCGTAGTGCCGGCGCCACCGCCACACCAGCTCTCAATCGCAACAGTGGATGCTCATTGCATATTCACTTAAATAGCTACTAGGGTTCGCTTCATGGGTCGGTTGAATGCTGAAGCCGCATTGCGGGCCATCGCCCATCCCGGACGACGACGCATGCTCGAATTGGCTTGGGACGGCGAACGCACCGCCAGCGAACTGGCCAAGCGATGTCGGATGTCACCACCGGCCGCCTCCCAGCATCTCAAGGTCCTCCGCGAGGCGAATCTGGTCGCGGTACGAGCCGAGGGCAACCGGCGTTTCTACCGGGTACGAGCCGAAAAGGTAGCCGAGCTCGCGTCTCTGCTCGATCGCTTCTGGGGTAACAAGCTGAGCCGCCTCCATGAAGAGATGACCGCCTCCCGACCAGGCGAAGAAGGATGATCGAAGGCGAGTCGGTGGTCCACGAGCTGGTGTTGCCCGCCTCGATCGAGGAGGTCTTCGCGATGTTCGTCGACCCTGAGCTGCTGATCACCTGGATCGGCATCACCGCCGAGTTGGAGCCTCGTCCCGGTGGCCGGTTTCGCTTCGAGGTGTTGCCGGGGCAGCACTGCGAAGGGAGCTTCGTAACGGTGGAGCCACCACACCGGCTGGTCTTCACCTGGGGGTGGACCGAGCCAGAGATGGGTGTGTCCCCTGGTAGCTCGACGGTCGAAGTCACCCTCTCATCGCTCGACGGCGCCCAAACCAGGCTGCGATTGGTTCACACCGGCCTCGACGGCGGTGCCCCCCGCCATCTCCACGACGATGGTTGGAACCGGTTCCTGTCTCGACTCCATGCCGCACTGGGCGATGAACCGGCGCCCGAATACCCTTCGGAGCTGCCCGCCGACCGGCTCCCCATCCTGACCCGGGACGAGTGAGGATGGCTGTAGACGTTGTCAGCGAACTCGTGATCCAAAGCCCTATCGGGACGGTCTCGGACTATGCCGCCCAACCCGACAACGCTCCCGTGTGGTATCAGAACATCGAGTCGGTTGAATGGGAGACCGAGCCTCCCTTGGCCGTAGGCTCCCGAGTCGTCTTTGTCGCCCGATTCTTGGGCAGGAGACTGGAGTACACATACGAGATCCGCCACTTCGAGCCGGGATCACGCCTCGTCATGGCCACGTCCCAAGGGCCTTTCCCGATGGAGACCACCTACTCCTGGTCCGCCGAAGGAGATAGCTCTACCCGGATGAGCTTGCGCAACCGGGGGCAGCCATCCGGGTTCTCCAGGATGACCGCACCAGTTCTGGCAGCAGCGATGCGGCGGGCCAACCAAAAGGATCTCGACAATCTCCGCTCGATCATGGAGCGCGGGGAACAGCTGAAGATCAGTTGACCACCGCCGGGCGGGCGACCCCGCTTTCTGCTACTTCCTTCAGATTCGCCAGGAACTGGGCCCAGGCAGGCGTGATGACCGGGATCACCGGGTTGTCCGGCTCGAAGTCGCGATGGCTGAAGAGAAGACGAGTCGCCCCACCTTCCCGGCTGATATCGAAGCGGATAGTGGTCCCCTGCCACCAGGGCGGGTTCTCGGCGATGGCCCACTCGATTCTCTCCTCGGAGGCTTCGGTCACCGCCAGTTCGAAGGCCACCGGCGTGGTGGGAAAGCGAACCTCAAAGGTGTCTCCCACAGCCCCGGCCGTTCCGCTGACCCCGTCCGACCACCAGCCGGCGATCCCTTCGGGAGTCTCGAGCCAACGACGCACTTGATCCGGAGAGGTTTCGATGTCGAACTGCATCAGTAGGTGGTAATCGCCCATGAGGTCTCCTTGCTGCGAGCTATTTAAGTCTGGACTATATCATGTCACGCTCTGGTATTTCAAGATGCGCTAAAATAGAGTCATGGATCCGGTGAAGGTCATCGCCGAGCCCCGCCGCCGGCAGCTCTTGGAGCTGATCTGGGACCGGGAGATGGCGGCTGGAGAGATCGCCGGTCATTTCGATCTCACCTTTGGCGCCATTTCTCAGCATCTCGCGGTGCTGCGCGATGCCGGATTCGTCACCGTCCGCCAGGACGGGAATCGTCGGTTCTACCGGGCAGACCAGGCAGGTCTCGGTCCCCTCCGAGCGGTCGTCGAGTCGATGTGGTCGGCAACCCTCGACCATCTGGCAGACACCATCGAAGCCGACGAGGACCGACAGTGACGACGCCACCCGACCTGGTGGTCGAACGATGGGTCGCGGCCACACCCGAGCGGGTATATCGGTACTTGACCGACTCCGAACGCTGGGTCCTCTGGCAGGGAGTCGAAGGAAGTCATGACCCTCGCCCCGGTGGGCTCTTCCGCTTGTCGATGGCCAACGGCATGACCGCCCGCGGTCAGTTCGTCACTCTCGAGCCCGACCGCCGGGTCGTCTTCACCTGGGGTTGGGTCGACCACCCGGGTCTGCCGCCGGGATCCACCACGGTGGAGATCGAGCTCGTGCCGGCCGACGACGGAACCCTGATCCGGCTCACTCATCATGACCTGCCCACCGCCGAGCACCCTGCCCATCTGATCGGATGGCAGCACTATCTGCCCAGACTTGCAACGGTGAGTCTCGGAGACGACCCCGGCCCAGACTCGGGTCCCTGATCAACGATGCAGGGGCGGAGTCATTCAGATGCGAGTCGCGCCGTCTAGCAGTTGGCTTCGAACCAGGCGTTGATGTTGTCGGAGGCCTCGTCAAAGACCTCCTGGTCGACCACCTCGGCGAGCGCGGACAGCTGGGCCATCTGTTCGGGGGTGGGTGCAACCCCGGGTTCGTAGCCGGCCTCGCTCAGGGCCGTATAGAAGGCCTCGAGCTCATTGGCAATGACCTCCAGGTCGTCCTTGATCTCATCTGGCGCCGCTTCCGCCATCGCCTGGAGCTGACCGGCCGAAAGCTGGAGGGAGCCATCGTCGAGGCTGCCGCCCACGGCCCCGGCCAGCCCCGTGGTATATGCGTTGATCGCCGCGGCCATCGCTTGGGTGGCGTCGAGGCAAACGGTGGTGATCCCTCCACCATCATCCGAGCCCGCTCCCTGATCGTCGGCTGGCTCGCTATCGACCGGCTCGGGGGCCACGGTTGTCTCCGGCTCGGCTTGTGTCGTGGTGGTGGTCGTCGTTTCCTCATCGGTGCCATCGGTGCCATCGCCGCCGCAGGCAGCTATCAGCAACAGGGCAGCAATGATGGCCACCAATCGGACAGGGGTTAGTCGCATGCTTGAAAGTCCTTGTTGGGGAAGGGAATGAAACACACTACACCCGGTCGTTGTGCTGCCCCGAACCCGGCTCTGGGGTGACGGGATCAACACGCGGTACGGTGCCACCAAACAGAGGAAAGGCTCACATCATCTCGCTCTCCGAGCTCGCCGACCGCTTCTGGCTCGCCTTCTCCGAGTACAAGCCCACCATCGCGACCATCCGCGGTGAGCACCGGTTCGACGATCAATTGCCTATGTTCAACGAGGAGTGGATGGGACGGATCTCCTCCGAATTCGTTGCCATCAGGACCGCAGCGGAGGGGATCGGTCCCGATGGGCTCGATCTGCAGGACCGAATCACCCGCGACCTCCTGATCCACGAAGCCGGGGTCTGGGCGGACGAGATCGAGGACCGTTTCATGGTCGCCGCCGTCGATCCCTACCTCGGGGCGCACACCCGTCTCCTCTCCGACAGCCAACAGAACACGGTCACCGACCCGGAGCAGGCCGAGGCGCTCCTTTCCCGCTACGCCAAGGTGGGGCCCTATTTGGCCACCGCCTTGGCCCTGATCCGGGCGAATTGTCTCGAGGGGATGACTCCACCCCGTGCCGCCTTGGACCGGGTGGTCGGCCAACTCGACGGCTACCTGGCCTCGTCGCTCGACACCGACCCCTTCCTCAAGCTCCAGCTGCCGAAGGGGGCGGATCAGAACGGGTGGCGGGAGCGGGCGCAGTTGCTGGTCACGGACGTGATCAAACCCGCCATCGCCACCTACCGGGACGGCCTCGTCGAGCACGTGGCTCCACTGGCCCGGCCCCCGGAGGAGTCGGGTCTGCTCTGGATGAGCAACGGCGAGGAGATCTACCGGCATCTGATCCACAAGTACACCCAGCTATCCAGAACCCCGGTGGAGATCCATCAGGTAGGCGTGGAATGGGCAACCCACATCCTCCCCGAGGAGTGGACGACCATCGGGAGGCGAGCCCTGGGCCTGGACACAATGGCTGCGCTCTTCGAGAAACTCCATGCCGACCGGTCGTTCCGGTTCACCTCCGAGGCAGAGATGCTGGAACATGCCCGTGCCACGATCTCCAGGGCGTGGGCTGCTGTCGACGACTGGTTCGGAGCAAGGCCGGAAACTCCTTGCCAGGTGGTCCCGGTCCCAGCGTCGATGGCACCGGCGATGCCACCCGCCTACTACATGCAGCCTCCGCCGGACCGCTCCCGGGAAGGCACCTACTTCCTCAACACCTACAAACCCGAGGAACGCGACCGGTTCGAATACGAGTCCACTCACTTCCATGAGGCCATTCCGGGACATCACTTCGACCGCTCCCTGGCCAGCGAGCTCGACGGCATCCCCATGTTCCGCCGCTACACCCAGGTCTACGCCCACACTGAGGGCTGGGGGCTCTACGCAGAGCGGCTCGCCGACGAGATGGGGCTCTACTCCAGCGACGTCGATCGTCTCGGCATGCTCACCACCGATGGTTGGCGCGCCGGTCGCCTCGTCGTCGATACGGGGATGCATGCCCTGGGCTGGTCGCGGGAGAAGGCCATCGACTGGCTCTTGGAGTGGACTCCGATCGGGCGACTCACCGTCGAACAGGAGGTCGACCGCTACATCGGGATGCCGGGCCAGGCCCTCTCCTACAAGATGGGCCAACTCGAGATACTGCGGCTGCGGGCCGAGGCCGAAAGGCGGCTCTCTGATAACTTCGACATCAAGGCCTTTCACGACACGCTCCTTACCAGCGGAGCGATGACCCTGCCCCTGCTATCAGAAGTGGTAGAGAGCTGGATCGAGAACAGCGGCGTCAGCGGAGAGGGAGGGATTTGAACCCTCGAGGAGGTTTTAAACCCCCTACTCGCTTAGCAGGCGAGCGCCTTCGACCACTCGGCCACCTCTCCAATTTGCAGATGTGCACGTCTACGTTATACGTGGTCGGTGCCCTGCCAGGACTCCGTTCCCGAGCCTCCACCACTTCGTATTCGGGACGCACCGGGGTCAGATACGGATCTGGCGTTTTCATTCCGGACCGATCCGTCCCGGTCATGGCGGGTAGCCGACGGGCTCAGTCGTCGGAAAGGACCTTGGACTTCCACTGCAGGGGTCGGGGCTTGCCGAAGAGATAACCCTGCCCGAAGGGAACACCCAGCTCGAGGAGGACTTCCTCCTCTTCGGGAGCCTCGATGCCTTCGGCAACCACCATGATCCCCAAGTCCTCGGCCATCGCGGCTATCCCACGGATCAGCGCGCGATTGCGCGGGGTGTGCTCGATGTCCCTCACCAAGCAGAGATCGACCTTTATCACCGCCGGCTCGAGCCGGAGGATGTGCCAGAGATCGATCTCCCCTGAGCCGACATCATCCACCGCAAGCCTGATCCCCCGATCGCGCAACGAGTCGACGAACCGTTTGGTGACCTCGTAGCTCTTGATCACCGCCACCTCGGAAAGCTCGAGAACGAGACGACCCGGGTCGAGATCGGCCAACGCGTCGAGGAGGAGAGAAGAGGTGAGGCTGGAGTCGGAGAGATTCAGGGCCAGGAACCCGTCGTGATTGGAAGGGGCGAATCCCGTGATCCCGGCTTTCATCGCCGCCAGCTCCAGGTCGATGCGAAGACCCGAGGATCCGGCCACCTCGAACCACTGTGGAGGCGTGGCGAATGGGAAACGGGCCAGGGCCTCGTAGCCAACTACCCGCTCCTCGCCATTTCGATGGGAGGCGATGTCCACGATTGGTTGGTAGACCATCTCCGGCCCGCCAATCCTCAGCACTTCATGGATCGCCACTTTGGTCGGACGACCGGCATACGGGTCGATCACGACATCGGGAGCCTCGGAGTAGCTGTCGAACTCGAGGCTGACCGGGGGAAGTGACAGCTCGAAAATGGTCTCGTCTTCGTCACGCAGATACCGGACGTCTCCACCCATCGCTCGAGCCAGTCTCCGGGCGACGGATAGACCGAGGCCCAAGGACGGGAGGAGACGATCCGACTGACGTGCCGAGTGGTATGCCTCGAAGAGGTCGTCGACCTCCTCCGGCGCGACCCCCTCGCCATCGTCGACCACTTCGATAACGACCTTGTTGAAACCTTCGCCAATCCGAACCCAGATGTTGTTACCGCCGAAGGCGACGGCATTCCTGAGCAGGTTGCGGACGACCTGGGTGACCCAGTGGCCATCCGCACTGGCGACTGCGTTGCCGCTGACAGTCAGACGTGCGCGTTGCTGGCTGGCCCAGTCTTGAGTGGCGTTCTCTACCACCGCTCGCAGGTCGACCGCTGCCGACTCGATCTCGATGTCAGCCAAATCGAAACGGGCGGCAATGAGAAGATCCGCGACGACTTGGGCAGTCTCGTTGGCCTGGATCGCCAGTAGTTCGATGATCTCGTTTCTGACCCCGGCGCTCAGATCACGAGACCTGTCGCGCAGGATCTCAGAAAAGCCCACCAGCGCAGCCAGAGGGTTGTTGATGTGATGTGAGGCGGCGTTGAGGAAGAGATCCTTCTGACGACGTAGCTCTTTCTCCCTCTCCAGTTCGGCCGCCAGATCTCGTTCTTGCAGTTTCCGGTCGGTGTTCACTTGAAAAATGGGCATCGCCGGAGTCATCGACCATCCACGCTTCACGCTTGATAGGTCTCCCGGCTTGTGGAAACGACCGGCGCCATTTGAGACACTTCGGGCAGGCGCGGTGTCGGGGGTTCGGTCCCGCCCGCCAGATTCAAGTTCCGGTCAGCCGATGTCGATTACCGGGATGTGAGCACGGCCCTGATCTCTCCCCACCATTTGCGGGCCTCTCCCAATGACCTCATTGCAATCGCCCGATACTGGGAGTGGGAGCGGACCATCGCTCACGAGCTTCCCCGCGTCGTCAGCGAAGATGACATCGGTGTCCTGTTTCAGCCGATCTACCGGCTTCGCCGGGGTCAGCCCGTGGCCCGAGGCTTCGAGGCCCTGGCGAGGTTCCCGGTCGCCCCGCTCATCCCTGTCGGATTGTGGTTCCGAACCGCCAGTGACCTGATGATGGTCAAGGAGTTGGAGCTGGCTGCGATCCGTGCTGCGTTCGCCGCGGCGGTGCGGCTCTCAGAGGATGCCTTCTTCTGTGTCAACGCCTCGTTGGTGACCGTGCCAGATCTCATCGGCATCATCCCCGAGACCCTCCGGCACCGGTTGCTCATCGACTTGCCCTACGTCTCAGTCGAGGACCGACGAGCCGAGGACCTCTTCCACGCCCTCCGTCAGGGTGGCGCCGGGATCGCGATCGATGACGTGCCTCTCGATGACCTACACGTGCTCCGCCCCACTCTGCTCCGCTTGCGGCCCGATTGCATCAAGGTCGACGTGCTCACCGGGCTCGCCGACAGCCAGATGGCGCGATTCAACCTCGCCGAGGGCTCGGCATGGTGTCAACAGGCGGGGATCAATCTGATTGCCGAGCGGGTGGAGAGAATGAGCGACCTCTCGGTCCTGAGCAGCGTGGGTGTGGAATGGGCCCAGGGTTATAGCCTCTCTCGACCCGTGGATCTCTGAAGTCGCACATAGTCAGACGGCTTGACGTTTGGCCGTGGTCCGAAACGTCCGCTCAAACTCAACCAATCGCCCACCAGCGGAGGGGGTGGGATTCGAACCCACGAGACCCGAATGGGCCCAACGGTTTTCAAGACCGTCTCCTTAGACCGCTCGGACACCCCTCCAGGTGTCTAAACCCCCTGGTCAGAGACTTGTGACGACTTCCGCTCGGGAAGCTCGACAACGTTTGGGCCGCTCTTGGGCCGCACCAGATCGCGGTGAGCGACGTCAAGGCGGTCCATCACGGAGTCGTAGGCGTCCTCGAACAGGTGGGTGTAGACACTCAGAGTAACCACCGGGGAGCGATGTCCTAGCTGAGCCTGAATCTGTTTCACGTCAGCGCCGGCGGCCCGCATTAGAGAGGCACAAGTGTGTCTGAGGGCGTGGGGCGTGATCCCATCGAGGCCCGCTTCGACGGTCACCTTGTCCCACACCCGGGTGCGATAGGGGTTGTATCGCAGAGGTCCTCCCTTGGGTGCCACCCATACCAGCTCGTCCGGGTCGGAAGGCCGGTCGGCGAGATGCTGGCCGATGAGGTCGGAAACGAATTCGGGTATGTGAACGAATCGTCGACGATGGGTCTTCGGTTCGCCAAAGACGAGACGTCCGGACACCTCGGTCGCCGCCTCGACGATGGCGACTCGCCGGCGGAGGATGTCGACCCGCCCTATACGCAGTGCGACGGCTTCCCCCCAACGCAGACCCCCGTAGGCCAGAGTGAGTATCAGGGTCCGGTCGGCGAGCGAGGAGGTGGCAGAGGCCAAACGGTCGACCTCTTCGGCGGTGAGGTACCGGTAGTCGTCATAGACGGGCCGGGAGGGAAGCTCCACTCCTCGTGCCGGGTTTCTTCCGATCAGTCCATTGTCCACCGCGGCCTCGAGACAGGCGGCGAGGACGTTGTAGCAATTGCGGACTCGCGACGCGCTCAACCCTTCGGACGTCATCTCCGAGACCCACTCCGCCACGGCGGGCCTTCTCATCTTCGCCAGCGGCACCTGACCGAAGATAGGAAGAACCCGACTCCCCAGGATCCCTTCGTACCCTTGTCGGGTCTTTTCTGTCAGACCGACGCGTCCCGATAACCAGGTAGACGACCATTCAGCCACGCTGATTGTCCCCGCGGCCGGGTCGACCCAGATCCCCAGGTCTTGCTTTTGGATCTCGTCGCGGAGCCATCTCTCTGCGTCCACCTTGCGGCCGAAGCTCTTCGAGTGCTCGCGCCCGTCAGGGCCCCGGTATCCGGCACGCCAGGGCGCGGGTCGGTCCGGGCGCTTACGGATCCATCCCATTACGAACTACGAAGGTAGTCGCCCGCCGACAATGCGACGAGGGCGCGCAGCGGTCTTCGGCGATGGGCCCCCGTGTGGTTTCGGGATCACCTAGTGGCACCATGGAGCTGATGTTCGCTCCATTCCTCGACGTCGCTCCACCGGTAGCGGACATGCCGGCCGACTCGGAAGCCCGGTGGTCCTTCTCTTCGATACCGCCACTGGTAGAGCGTGGTAGCCGGCACATTGAGATAGTCGGAGAACTCTTTCACAGAGATGAGCCGGTCCTTGCGCGCCATGCACTCAATGATGGGTGCGCACCCTCTCAAATGGCTCTCATTTGCCCTCGCAGACCGTCACCCGCTGCCAATCGACGTCACCCCTGGAGTCTGATCGCGTGGATTGACCTTCGATTAGCCAGGACCGTATCGGGCCTGGTCAGAGAATTTTGGAAGGGTTTCTGACACTCGGTTGACAGGGTTTCTGAGAGTCGGTTGAAAGGGTGATCTCCTTTTCTTGATCCGGTGACTTGTCGACCTGAATCGCGGCCGCCTTGGGAGTCATTTGGGAGTCATTTGGGAGGGGCTCTGAGAGTGGATTGGGAGGGTGTCCGTATACGAGCATGGTTGATGACTCGGCGTCTCAGGAACTCCGGCGACCGGGACAACCCTTCGCGTAGGGCTCAATGGCCTTGGAACACAGGCTGTGATGGGTTCGAACGTTGGCTGCGACCGGTCAGAACGGGGTGGTGGCCGGTCCGGAGGATCTTCCAGGCGAGGTCGCAGCAAACAAGCCACAGATTCTCGTGGCGGGGGACCTGGAAGCTTCCCAACCGACGAGAACCAACGAGTGAAAAAGTCCAGCCCGAACCACCTGAGAATCGAATGAGACACGTCCTTCCTCGCCGACCCGATCCGGAACCGATACACCGTGAAGCTCACGCGTCTCGCGTACTGACCCCCTCGAAAGACACACGCACATGCAACAAGTTGCGCGATGTCTACATGTAGACAGGGGAGACTGGGATGAGTCTTGAGCGGAACAGGTTGGCCAGGATCGACCGACGACTGCTGGCAGGGCTCGACCGGGACGAGTCGTTTCGGATGGTGAGGGTGCCGGTGACGGCCGCGATGTGGTCGACTTGGAAGCGTTACTGCGACGCAGCCGGCATCTCAATGGGCCGAGCCATAGCCGTCCTGATCGAACACGAACTAGTCAACGCGCTCGGTGAAGGCAGCGACGCGGGGGTAGCTGTTTTGGTGGACCAAGCCGAAGAACAGCTTGCCGTCCGCGAGCGACAGGTTGCCGCCCGTGAAGAATCTGTCGGGGCGGCAGAAGAACGCCTCCGGGGAAGGACCGAACGACTCAGGCATCATGAGGCGGAGCTCCAGATCCTCGAGCAGCGGATCCAGATCGCTTCGAACGCGATTCTCCGTTCCCGACAGACCGGCGCCAAGGTCGGTAGGAATGAGCGATGCCCGTGCGGGTCGGGCCTCAAGCACAAACACTGCCACGGCCTGGCTGGCCGGTAGCGCCTAATGCCGGATCCCGGGCGGGTGGTTGGCAACGAATCCGAGCTTGGCGCCGTCCGTTATGCGCTGTCAGCGCCGAGTCTGGCGACTACTCGAAAACCGAGTAAGGATCTGCGTGCTACGCCTGTTTCGAGCCACGTTGTAGATCACCGAGCCGTGGGTACATTCGAGGGGCTCATGAAGTCCGGTGTCGGCTTGACTTTCTTCGGGACCGAACTCGCCTTCCGCTAGTTCAAGATCGCAGGAAGGCACTCCCACAACGGAGTCCTCGTCGCCACCCACGCCCGTCGGCATCTCCCCGAAGACGACCAGCGGATGGACCGTCGCACCAAAACCAGCCGGCCCAAACCACCGACACGAGGAGACGAAGTCCTCCGCAAAGTCGACTCAGGAGGAGCCGTCTCTTTCGCCGGGACCGGCTAGCGGGTCGGCAACCACTACCGAGGCCAGACCGTCGGAGTCCGCATCGTCGGCGATACCGTTCAGATCACCCAAGACGGCAACCTGTTACGCACCCACCGAGTCCGACACGACCTCGCCAAGGAATACGGAGCACTCGCCCGACCCCGAGGCAAACCACGGAGAAACCAGAATGTCGCATAGGTACCGAAGCCAAAACGAGACACGGGTACTGAGACTGCACAGGCATGTAGATACCCCCTTTACCAGATATTGGCATTTAGCAAGTTCTGGCAATGTCCACTATCGATCGTGAATGTGCCTCAAAGTCGGCTCCACCCTCACGCTCCATCGTGGGCCGAACTGATGGAGTGAATGTCCAAGTCACCTTGATGGAGGCGTGACCCAGCCGTTCTTGGATCACCTTGGGATGGACCCCGGCCTCGAGGAACGCTCACGCATGGGGGTGGCGAAGCTCACGCACTGTGATGGCGAGGAGATCGGCCCAACTCGCGGTCGCAAAGAGACCAGCCCACACGACGTGTTCAAGATGATCCTGAATCGTCGCCCCCAACCGCCACGAGACGCGATCCGGAAACGGCGATACCGAAGATGTCTTGCCAACCCGGTCCCCCCAGCGACCTGCTCTCGACCTTGGACCACGAAACACCGTCCTCGGAGAACCAGATTCCTGCGTCGACATCTGCAGCAGGATCGTCCAGTCTGACTCCTCCGGGGATGTCACGCCCCACAGCTACGAGTCCGTCGCCCCACCGCACGATGTCGGTGAGCTCTTGAAATCCGGGACCTCCGAAGGCCGGCGAATCGACCCGCTGCCACAGGAGCCCATCCTCAGATATCCAGACAACTCCGTCCATATCCTCCTCTGATCCCCGGCCGAGGAAGTTGATTCTCTCTCCCCCCAAGTCGAAGCCAACCGCCACCAGTCCCAATTGGCTGTCGATGACATTCGCGATGCCTTGACTCCCCTCACCACCGAGAACACCCGGATTGTTAACTCTGGACCAATTCTCGCCGTCTGAGGAGGTCCATATGGCGGCGTCATTGTCTGCTTCCCCGACAGCGATTATGCCTGGTCCTCCAACTGTCATCCCTCGGATGATCGCCCTCCCCTGTCGTGACCCTAAGAAGCGGTTGGGCCCGATCACACGATTCCAACTCACTCCGTCTGTGGAGGTCCAGACAGCAGCTGAGCCTCTGTCGCCGCCGCCGGCCAGTAGACGCCCATCGAAAGCGGCTACTGTCCACAACTCTTGGGAGCGCCTGCCTCCGAGGGACCGATTCGGTAGGGCGCGGTCCCAATGCAATCCATCACTTGACGTCCATATGGCGGCATCGGTGTCGGAATTGCCCAACTCGATGCGTCCTTCGAACCCGACCGCTACTAGGCCAGGACCACCGACCGTGATAGCCGTGATCCATTGGTCGTCCGGTCCACCCAGATCAGGGTCGTCGTATGCCTCCCACGCGACACCATCAGTCGACGTCCAGACTCGCCCGTCTGCCTGCTTGTCGATGCTGCTGTACCCCACCGATATCAGCCGGTCACCGAACTCGACGATATCCAGCATTTGTTGAATGCCTTCGCCACCGAGAGCTTGACTTGCGACTTGAGACCAGACGACTCCGTCCTCGCTGACCCAGACTCCGGCGTCGGGGCTTGAGGGTTCGCTGCAGCCGGCGAGAAGTAAGGCGACTCCCGTCATTTGGAGCGTGATCAGGGCTCTTTTCACGGTGCAGGGGATGTGTGCGCGTATTGAGTCAATTCACTGATGGCGGTCAAGCTGTCAATCGTCTGTTCGACAGGATTGGCCGGACGCTCGGATCCGAACGAAGGGTTCGGCAGCGCGAGCAGACCCGCCATCGAGGCAGCGGTGATGACGATGATCAGCACGGCGAGACACATCCTGGCGAGAAGGTCGCCGAACCGTTTAATCGTGTCCACACTGACCTCCTGATGCGAATGTGTCCATCATCGGAGGGCCATGGCATGTCGGGCATCCACGCCAACCCGGAATTGTGTTCAGGGTTTACCCCAATCGTCATTGGCGGAGCCATCTCAAGACGGCGAGCACTCGCCGATTGGTGTCCGGGTCGCTGTGCAGATCGAGTTTCATGAAGATGTTCCGTACGTGAGACTCCACCGTCTTCTCGCTCATGAAGAGCGAATCTGCGATCGCCGCATTGGTCTTGCCTTCGGCCATGGCGGCGAGAACCCCCTTCTCTCGTTCGGTGAGAAGATTCACCGGGTCGTCGCGTCGAGGCCGGCCGAAGAGCTGCGACACGACATCAGGGTCGATGGCCGTTCCTCCCTCAGCGACCACGTGGAGCTTTTCGATGAACTGAGATGGTGCCCCGATGCGTTCCTTCAACAGGTAGCCGACGCCATCCGCTCCTGTTTCGAGAAGCTCCAGTGCGTAGTGCGGCTCCACATACTGGGAGAGGATGAGAACCTTGAAGTCCGGCATCTCTGATCGCAATTGTGTCGCAGCGACGAGTCCGGCCACGTTGTGATCGGGTGGCATTCGCACATCAACGATGGACACGTCTGGAGGATCGGCTTTGACACGTGACACGAACGCGTCTGCGTTGTCGACCTGGGCAATGACCTCTATGCCTTCATCGGAGAGCAGTCGGGCCATTCCTTCCCGGAGCAGCACGGAATCCTCGGCTATCACCACTCTCATGTGATACCGCTGGTGGCGTCCAGTGGAACGGAGGCGCTGATATGAGTTCCCTGGCCGATCTGAGAGTCGATGGTGAGCGTTCCTCCCAAGGCTGATATCCGGTCTCTGAGGCCTCGAAGACCTGATCCATGTGTATCAGCACCGCCAACGCCGTTGTCTTCGACGCTGATTGTTAGCTCTCCACTTCGGCGATGAATGACGATGTCCATCTGAGTCGCCTCGGAGTGCTTGTTGGCGTTGGAGACGGCCTCCGCGATCACGAAATAGACCGTTGCCTCGATAGCGTCGCTGTATCTCTCCGATGAAACCTCGGAGGAGATCGGAATTCGGGAGAGATCGGCGAGTGTGGCGATTGCGGGACCCAGCCCCGCCTGGCTGAGGATCGCGGGATGGACCCCTCGGGCAAGGTTCCTCAGATCCTCGATGGCTAATTCAGCCTCACTAGCCGCGTCAGCGAGAAGACCCCTCAAAACGGGGTTTTCATTCGTCCCCTTTTCTTGGGCTTTGCTCAATGTTGCCGCCAGGGCGACGAGTCTCTGCTGGGCTCCATCATGAAGATCGCGCTCCACCCGCCGGCGAGCGTCGTCGGTGGCCGTGACCAGTCGGAGTCGCGACTCGCGCACTTCGATCAGCTGACCTTTCAGTTCGGCTTGAAGCCGGGCGTTTGTTATCACCAAACGCGCCGCGTTACCGGCTGCGGACACCAGGTCCGCATCCACCACGGGGTCATGCACGATTGACACTCGATCGCCGATCGGGGTAACAACCCTGTCGTTGAAGACGTTGGCTGGCAAGGAGCGACCGTCGATATCTACGTAGTCGCCTTTTTCCTCCGGCTCGAATACGAGCAGCGCCAGGGGGTCCCCCAGCATCGTCCGAAGCCGCGGATTGAGCTCATCGGGGGTGCTCGAGTCGGAGAGATCTCGAATCAGGTCGGAGACCTTGGCCCGCGAGAGCCTGGTGCCCACGAGTTGCCAGAGAATGACCAGGGGCACCAGAATCAGGGCGCCATTCTGAAGGTAGAGGGTTAGCCGATTAGCCGCAGGATCGGGGAATGGGACGCTGGCAAACTCGTCGGCAACGGCATTGATCCCCGGGATGAGAACCATCATCAGGAGCAAGGGGAGTAACACCAGGACGAGAGGTCCGACGTCCCGGCGTCCGACGGTGGTTGCTCGCCGCCATCTCGCCAGGAAGGAGACGACGATGGCTAGGAAGACCAACGCAGCTCCGACCGCCGAGAATGAGGCGAGCAGGTTGCGTAGGTCCGGGTCGTCCTCGATCAAGAGGAGATGAGAAGGACAGCACACCCGATTGTCGACGACCCATCCGTAAAAGTCTGTAAGTGCCACGTCGACGTAGGAGAGGACCGCAACCACGATGAGATAGACAGGAACGGCCCATCGTTCCCATCCACTCAGCCGACCACTCGGGAACGTGTAGAGGATCACGAACAGCAATCCGTAGAAGGCGACCCCGAGGCCGATGCTCTCCCACTGGATCAGCGGTGGGGTGAAAATGAGACGGCCGATCCAGATCAGGCCCAGGGCGATCATCCACCTTCCGGTTGCGGTGTCGGGCCGCCGGGTATGAGTGGCCAAACCAGCCAGCAAGAACGTCCAGCCAACGGCCAGTTGCACCCAGAGCCACTCGGGAATGGGGAGGTTCAAGTCGTAGCGATCCAACGCGTACTGCTGAGCCCAGAACGCACCCAGACTAAGAGCTACGGGAAGGGCGAAAACCCATCGTCTCCAGGACATCTCTTGGCGCCCAATGGTGCCAGAACGGCTGAACGGGTGCATCGGGGAAAACCCTCTGCATAGACTCCCAGCTCGGCTCCTTGCGAGCATCCAGCACGTTCGCC
This sequence comes from Acidimicrobiia bacterium, assembly GCA_035544615.1. GTDB lineage: Bacteria > Actinomycetota > Acidimicrobiia > Spongiisociales > ZC4RG35 > JARDZU01. The sequence continues at coordinate 23,815 of DATKEA010000139.1, forward strand.
CCGCGAGCGATGTTGCCTCCGTATTCATAGTGTTGCCACTCGAACTGGTGTCGTCGATCCGGTGTCGTCGACCCCCGCCCGGAAGAGGGTGGATCGCAGTGTCGGTCACTCGAGCCGGGTGCGTGGGTTCGAATGCTCAGCCGTGATCGGCCCTATGGCTGCCGAACGCTCGGACGAGTCGCCTCATGACCGCAATGAGCGACCTGTCGATCCCGAGAATCCCTTGGGGGAGCTAATGGGTCGTGAACGGACGGACCGAAATGGGGATTACCCCGAATCCGAATCAGGACTGTCCTGGATGTTCAACCCCACCGTGATGAAGAACGTTGCTAGACATGGCAGTCCGCATTGCTGGCCGTGGAGTCACCAGCCTCTGGCGTGTTGGGGGGATATCGAATCCAAAGACCGTCTTGGCAGGAGCGGGTGTCATCTTGGCTCCCAAGGTCAGCATCGACGGGGTGAAGAAGAGAGACGACGACGAGGAGGAGCCTCATGGTTGACATATGTGGTCGACTGGCTTCGGGATACGAACTGGTGCGGGAAGCCTTTGCAGAGAACTTCCGATCCCGCGGCGAGGTAGGTGCTGCTGTTGCCGTGGTGGTCGGAAACGAGCTCGTTGTGGACCTTTGGGGCGGGATGGCGAACCCTCGGCAGAACCGACCGTGGGCCGAAGACACACTCGTCACCATGTTCTCCACGACCAAGGGGATGTCAGGGCTCGCCACAGCCCACGCCCACTCCAGGGGACTGTTCGACTACGACGAGAAGGTCTCGACCTACTGGCCGGAGTTCGCCCAGAACGGCAAGGAGGAAATCACTGTCCGTACCTTGCTGTCACACCAAGCGGGCTTGTGTGCTATCGACGAGCCCTTGGACCTCGATACGCTGGCCGACCCCGACGCAATGGCCGGCGCGATAGCCAAACAATCGCCAGCCTGGGAGCCGGGACGCAAACACGGGTATCACGGCATCACACTGGGATGGTATGAGTCCGAGCTGATCCGCCGGACCGATCCCCGACGACGCACCATCGGCCGCTACTTCGCAGACGAGATCGCTGCTCCTCTGGGTCTCGAGTTCTACATCGGGCTGCCTGACCACATCCCCGACGAGCGTGTCGCTCGCATCATGGCTGACTGGTACCGCCTGAAGATGATTCTCAGGATCCGCACCCTTCCCCCCGAATACGTGAAGGGCCTCCTCAACCCAAGGTCGATCACCGCCCGAACGTTCGCTAATCCAAAGGTTCTCGCCCAGCCGATCCGCAACAACGATCGAGCGTTGCTGAAGGTCGAGCTTCCCTCACATAACGGGACCGGTACCGTCCGTAGCGTCGCCTTGGCGTATGGCGAGTTTGGCTCCGGCGGAAAGCGGTTGGGGATCGATGCTGCGACGCTGGCAGCGTTGAGCCAACCGGCCACTGCACCCACTGACGGATTCTTCGACCAGGTGATGCGGATAGACCTCGCGTACTCCCTGGGATTTGGCAAGCAGATACCCGGCCGGGAATCCGGGTTTCCCCGTGCATTTGGGCACGGCGGAGCGGGTGGCTCGTTTGGGGCAGCCGTCCCGGAGCTGGAAATGGGCTATTGCTATGCGATGAACCGGCTCGGATTCCACCTCCTCGACGATCCTCGCGAGGCTGCGCTCCGCGAGGCCGCCGCCGAGGCGGCCAAGACCCGGCTCAGTTGACGTCCCACCGTCTTGGCACTTCCTCGTTGCACCGCTTTGGTTTCCATCACTACCACCTGTGAGGCCCGAACCCCGAACGACTGAAGCGATATTCGTCCATTGATTAGCCGTCCAGATCACCAACTACCGAGCGATAACGCACGCATCCGATACCCGAGCAGATCGAAGCCTCTTTGTGTCAAGTGGGTTGTTCAGGGCGCGTCGGAGTACGGCCGTGGTTGCGGCCGTAGGGGTAGGTTTGGGGGGGGCCCGGGATGACTGAGCTGAAGAGCCGGTGATCAGGATGCGAAGCCGGCCACGCAAGCGACAGAGACGTTCCTGGGTGTCTCCCGGGCCCAAGATCTGGTCGGCGGCGAGCTGATTGTAGACGGCGTCGGAGACTCGCCGTTTCAGTGCTCGGAGGGCTTCTTTCTTGGTTTTGCCTTCGGCTCGTTTCTTGTCGTAGTAGACCCGACCCGGAGTGTCTGGGTGGCTGACCTGGGTGACGGCGGCCATGTGGATCGCATGGTTCAGTTTCCGGTTGCCACGGAGGCTGAGCCGATGCTTCGTGCTCCCCGAAGACATCTCGATGGGAGCCGTCCCGTTGTATGAGGCATAGTGGGCGGCGCTGTCGAACCTGGTGATGTCGCCTGAGTAGCCGACGAGGAACGCAGCGACGATCGGCCCTACCCCGTAGACCTCGGTCACCGTTGTCTCTGACGCAGCCACAGCCGTGCGTATCCGCTTCTTGTTGGCTTTCAGATCCCGGTCGAGACCTCTGATATCGGCCAGATGAGATCTCGCCATCGACTTCCGATGCTCACCGATGACATCGAGGCTCCTCATCCCCTGCAGCATCCGGGAGGCCTTGTCAGCGGAGAGCCGTCGGGTCATTCCACCCGGTCTGAGCAGGGTCAACACCGCATGGAGCCGACATACCGCCTGCGTACGTAGGCCGGTGAGCTCGAGGTGGCGTTTCGCCAGCATCCGCAAGATCTGGCCGTGGTCCTCCCTTCGGACCTCAGCCAACTTCGGCTGGCGGAGAGCAGCCACCGCCACCGATAGAGCGTCATTGGGGTCGTTCTTATCGGACCGGCCCGACCCCAATACCTGGACCCGAGATGCCAGGACAGGCGGCACATCGACCACCCTTTCACCCGAAGCCACCAGCTGCTGAGACAACAGATAGCCCAGACCGCATGCACCTTCCACCGCCCAGGTTCGGCCGTCGCCATGCACCCGGTCCGCCCAGTCGAGAAGTGTCGTCAGCTGAGAGCGGTTGGCTCGAACCGTGACCTCGCCCAGCACTATCTCGGATTCGTCGATCGCCACCGCCGTATGAATGGCCTTATGCGGGTCGATCCCAATCATCGTGACCATCACAACCTCCTTCGTTGCGTCACACGGGGATGGCCGCAGCAGGCACTCCTGATCACAACGATGGGTTGCCTCTGGCATTCGCCTCTTACGAGCCACACCACGGCCGGAGCCCCGACGAGCAGACAGTTCGTTCCAAAGACACCATCAGGCGCCAGGCACTTCGAGAGTCACACCCGCCGGAACCCCAACAAGCTACGAAACAGCTGTCCCGCAGCCACCCACATCATCAATCAGGCACGTCGGTGCTCGTCCGAGCTCGTGGGGTCGCTTACTCGGACAGGTGCCTATGGAAGTCTCCGTCCACGGTCGAACTCCTCGATCAGGTCTTCGATCGATCGGTCACGGACGTTCGACGGAGTGCATGCGACCAATTGAGGTTCGGTCGCCGCGGCCGTGATCGACCGGATTCTGCGATAAGACCGGGACAGCAAGGAGAGTTGCTCCTCCTCGTAGAACTTGCCTTTGCCGGGACGCAGCACCACCACGTGAATACCCTCTGCTAGCAGTGCCTGGTAATAGAACTTCCGTGCTCCGAAGTCTCGGACGTTGGCGCTTATGAGGCACTCTGCGCCCTCGTTTCGACATAAGACAGGAATCTGTTGGTCTGGAGTTCCCTGATCACGGATCGCGAGGATGTGAGTGAACTCGTCGCCGAACTTCGTTCCGATCGGCGTCATCGACTCCGCAACCACCTCATCGAGTTGCTCGTCGAGGAGATACTTCACGCGGCCCGGTGGATGCCCTCGAACTCCAAGGCGTCCGCGATGGCATCGTTGGCAAGGCGCGGATAGACCTGCCTGATCTCATCGAGAGTCCCTTCGTCAAATGTCTCGGTGTCTGCAAACCGGGCTATCAATGCTGTATCGACCCTTGTGCCACGAATGGTTGGAGTTCCGGCGAGAATCCGAGCGTTTGAGACGATGAAGGCATGACCCGGGATTACAAATGCCTGCTCCTCCCACGCCCGCCTCGTCTCGGCAACTTGCTCGTTCAACTCAGGGAGCGTGCCTTCGAGGACCCCCTGCCCACCTGGCACGACGATCTGATCGGTTCCCGAATGCGCAACCAGGGAGCCATCAACTCCTTTGGCGAATCTCAGATCGCTCCATTCCCTTGCGAACAGGTGTTCAAGGACCCATAACAAAGCCTCGCGGACCCTCGGCAGCGAGAACTCCAACTCATCCCGCAGCTGTTGGACAGTGCGGATCTCAAGGAGTTGCCGATAGGAGAGCAAGGTCGGATGGCCGCGCGATCCCCACCTGACGGGATCGGAAAGAAGACCGGTGTCGAGCCAGTAGTGAACTTTTCTTGGGGTCATTGTCGGCTGGAGTATCCGACAGACCTCCGACACTGCGTATACGCCGGCGCCTAGGTCTATGAGACGACGCTGGCCTTTTGTGGGCACCATCTCCGTCAGAGTACAAGTACATCACGACCGAAACGGGGAGGATCAGTTCTCACGGACCGAGATCGGGGAGAAGCGTTGGGCCGCATTTGGGCCGCACCTGGGCCGCAACCGGGGTGAAACGCTGCGAAATGACATGAGACGTTGAGAGGGTAAACACCCTGGTCGGAGCGCTATTTCGCCTAAAACCCCAGGTGACGAAAACCCGCTCAAACGGTTTTCAAGACCGTCTCCTTAGACCGCTCGGACACCCCTCCAAGACACCCAATGATACGTAGACAGGAAGCCTCGACAGTGTCTCCTTGGGTGGTGGCGGAGGGGGAGGGATTCGAACCCTCGAGGAGGCGTCAACCCCCTACGGCATTTCGAGTGCCGCGCACTAGGCCGGACTATGCGACCCCTCCGGTGGCGGTGGTGGGCACCGCCGGTTGTACGTTAAGCATCATGCCTCTGGGTCGGGCCGACGCACAACACTCAACGCAACAAGGCACCGCCTTCGGCGGCGCCGGCGGAGGGAGAGGGATTTGAACCCTCGAGGAGGCGTAAACCCCCAACGGCATTTCCAGTGCCGCGCACTAGACCAGACTATGCGACCCCTCCTGAGCGCCTACCGGGCCCGGCAGGCAGACAAAGGATAATCCACACTCGTGACTCATCCCACTTCCCCCGACGGCTTCATCGAAGCAATGCGAAAGGCGTTGACCGTCGCCTCAGAGAGCCGATCCAGTGGTGACGTCCCGGTGGGAGCGGTGCTTCTCGACGCCACCGGAGAAGTGGTTGCAGCCGATCACAACCGACGCGAGGACCTGTCGGACCCGACTGCGCACGCCGAGATGCTCGTGCTCTCGGCGCGGGCTCGGCAATTGGGTGATTGGCGTCTGACAGGTCACACGTTGGTGGTCACGCTCGAGCCTTGCGCGATGTGTGCTGGGGCGACGGTGCTGGCACGGCTCGACCGCATCGTCTACGGAGCGGCCGACCTCAAGGCGGGCGCGGCGTGGTCGCTGTATAACATCCCCCAGGACCGGCGGCTCAACCATCGAGTCGAGCTGATCGAAGGGGTTCTCAGAGATGAGTGCGCCGCGCTGTTGGCCGAGTTCTTCGCAGAGCGGCGTTGATTCAGGCTACGGCGGCTGCTGCTACCAATCGTCGATCCCAGATCGAATACACCGCCGCCCCCACCGCTAGCGCGATCGCCACCGCGCCAAAGGCCACCCGGTAGTTGAAACCGTCGATCAGGAACCCGACCGCGGGAGCAGCCAGCAGCAGGGCGATGTCGAAGATCGAAGTGAAGATCGACATCGCCGACCCTCGCTCCGCGGTCCGGGCGCGGGCCACAACCTGGCTGGTCAGAATGGGAAAGACCGCCCCGTGGGAAACTCCGCCAAGAACGGCGGCAACGACCAGCAACGGCACCGAGCCGGCCACCGCAAGAAGGGCCAGGCTGAGCCCGTATGCCACCAAGGCGCTGACCACGAACAGTCGTTGCGGGATCCGGTCGTAGTAGCGCCCGCCGAAGATCCTCATCGCGGCCGCCGACAGCCCGTATGCGCCGAAGAAGAGACCGGTCGATCCGATCTGGCGCTCGTTGACGTAGGTCCGGGTGAAGGTGAACAGCGTCTCGAGCCCGATACTGAAGAAGAGGGTGACCCACCACATCGGCAGCAGGTTTCGCTGCACCAGCGAGGCCCAGAAGCCGCGTCGGGGGCGGCGACCAAGCACTGGCAGAAGGGGAAGCCGCCAGACCAACAGCCATGAGGTGACACTCGCCGCCGAGGCGAGGATGAACAAGGCCGGGAATCCGTAGGAGTCGATCACCAGGTCACCGGCCACCCCACCGACGGCGATCGGGAACAACCCCGAGAGACCGAACAGGGCAAGACCTTGGGTCCGATGCTCGATAGGGAGCGAGTCTGCGCCGTAGGTGAGCATTGTCGTGAAGAGAGCGATCTGCAGGACTCGCTGGGAGAGGAACAACACCCACAGCAGTGGACCCCAGATGGTGGTGGTGGCCAGGGCGAGGACCACTGCGGCATTGAACAAACCGGTCACCAACAACACCGTTCGCCGGTGCGTGAGGTCGAGGATCCTGCCCAGTGCCGGACGGGAGGCGAGACCGAGGACGGCGGCCGCCGCGTAGAGGACGCCGATCAGCGATTCGGTGACTCCCAACCCGGAGAGATACCCGGGAAAGTGCACCAGGAGGACAAAGGACACTTCCTGGAGCAAGGCGGCGGCAAAGATCTTGCCGAAGTTGGGGCCGTAGCGATGGGTGGACATCAGCCGCCGGACGGTACTGCAATGGAGAGCGACCCCTGTCGCAGTAGCCGCCCGGCCTCGGTAGCCTTCGGTCCGATCGTGATAGGCGGGGCGCTAGGGGTGCCCTGAACCCGAAATCCTCTACATGCGGGGCTGAGTTCCCCGCCCGAGGGGCCACGTGGCGTCGCCTGACGATGGACACGGGACGTTGACGGTTGGGTCCTGCGCGGCGGAGCACCACGAATCGGGTCAGATCCGGAAGGAAGCAGCCCTAAGCGGATCGTTCCGGGTGACGCAGGGGAGCTTGACCCGAGTCCACGACCCATGGTCGACGGCGTTCACAAGGCTTCGAAGGCGGGGTCACGATCAACCCCAGCGCTGGTGCGGGCACAATCCCCTACCTGAGGTACCTGGCGCCATATATGGCGCTAACCGGGAACGGAAAGCGCGCGTTCCCCATCGCTCACAGGGACACCGTCGCCTTCTCTGTCTGTATAGCGCCACTATTGGCGCCACGTACCTCAGGTAAGCGGTTTGCGCAATCGGGCCCCGTAGACGAAGCCGAACAGGCCCATGCGCCAGACCTCTTCCACGATCAGACCGTGACCCGCGAACAGCACCTCCGGTGGGGGTAGGGAGTCGAGAGACTTGTGCAGGTACCAGTACTCCCGGGGAGCGGCAGCAAAAAGCAGCCCGACCAACGGGAGGACGATTGCGGTCCCCACGCGGTGGAGGGCACGGAGCAGGGCGTTGCGGGGGCGGGTCAGGTCGATCACGACTACGGAACCCCCGGGGCGAAGCACCCGGTGGATCTCGGCGTGGGTCTTTTCCACCGAGGCGAGGTTGCGGAAGACGAACCCGCTGAACACCCCGTCAAAGCTTGCCGCGCCAAATGGCAAGTCTTCCCCCACGCCTACCACCCGGCCGCGCACCGGGCTGAGACGCAGCATCTCGATCACCGGGTCGAGACCCACCACTGATCGGCCCTCGAAGTCGGTAGCGCCGGTTCCACAGCCCAGATCGAGCACCGAGCCCGGCTCCAGCATGCCGATGCCTCTCGCCCTCCACTTCCTCTCCTGGCCCAGGGAGAGGATCCGGTTGATCAGGTCGTAGCGGGCGGCGATCCGGGCGAATATCGGGTCGGAGACCTCACTCACGGTTCGATGATGTCGAACCCGGTATAACGCCGCAACGCCTCCGGAATTACCACCGAGCCATCGGTCTGCTGGTGGTTCTCGAGAATGGCGAGAATGGTGCGCCCCACGGCGCAGGCGGTCCCGTTCAGGGTGTGCAGGATCTCATTGCCGGTCTCGGTTCGCAGCCGCACTTTGAGCCGGCGCGCCTGATAGTCGGTGGTGTTGGAACAGGATGTGATCTCGCGAAAGTTCTGCTCACCGGGGAACCAGGCCTCGATGTCGTACTTCTTGGCGGCGGAAGCCCCGAGGTCGCCAGCCGCCACGTTGACCACCCGATAGGGAATCTCCAAATCACCAACCAGCTTCTCCTCCACCGCGAGAAGACGATCGTGCTCGGCCGCCGACTCGTCGGGACTGGTGAAGACGAACATCTCGACCTTGTCGAACTGATGGACCCTGAAGATGCCCGCGGTGTCCTTGCCGTAGGTCCCGGCCTCCCGCCGAAAACAAGTGGAGAACCCGGCGTAGCGCAACGGCACTTCATCCGGGGTGAGGATTTCGTCGCCGTGATAGGCAGCCAGAGGGACCTCGGCGGTTCCGACCAGGAACAGCTCGTCACGAGGGATCTCGTACACCTGCTCGCGCGCCTCGGGAAAGAACCCGGTCCCGACCAGGGCATCCTCCCTGACCAACACCGGGGGAATCATCGGTGTGAAGCCCTCCGACAGCATGTGGTCCATCGCCCAGCGAACCAGGGAGAACTCGAGCATGGCCCCCTTGCCCTTCAAGTAGCCGAACCGGCTCCCTGACACCTTGGCGGCGCGTTTGGTGTCGATGATCCCGAGTGACTCGCCGAGGGCCGAATGGTCGCTCCCCTCGGTCATCCCCGCCCCCACCCGCTTTATCTCGAGGTTGTCTTCCTCGGAGTAGCCATCGGCCGCATCGGGCGCCACGAGATTGGGCACTTCGAGCCACGCCGTTTCGAACCCGGACTCCAGCCGGTCTACCTCCGCCATCGCCTCCTTGACTTGCGATGCGAGATCGGCAACTTCGGCGATGGCCTTCTCCTTGGCCTCGCCGTCCAGTTTGGCGATTTCCCGGCCCGCCTCCTTCTGGCCTGCCCGGAGCGTCTCGGCACGTTGACGGGCGGCTCGAACATCGGCCTCCAGGGAGATCAGAGCGTCGAGATCGATCTTGGAACCACGCCGCCTCAGGGACAGGCGGATCGCGTCGGGATCATCTCTGAGGAGTCGAGGATCGATCATGGGCGCGAATGGTACCGATGACTCTTCAGCCGCTCTCATCCTCGTTGACCCTGAAGGTCACACCCAACATGTTGTCCTCGAAGTCCAGGTCCAGGTTCAGCGCCTTGAGCTCGGCGACCACCGAGTACACCTCACCTGGTTGAACGGTGAGACCTGCGAACAACACCGTGGTCTGCTGGCCCGGCTCCAGGGTCGGAACCGTCTCGCTGAGCACCAACGGCTCGCCCACCCCACTCAGGGTGAGCTCGATCGGCTCGGCCTCGTTGGCGACATTGCCCCGGTTGCTGACCACCACTGAGAACGAAATGGTCTCGGTGGCGGGGACGACCGCCTGGCTGTCAGGGTCGACGCTCCACAGAGGAGTGGAGACGATCTGACTCACAGTGAGGCCGGGACGCAATGCAATCCTGCTGTTGACCGAGCGCGACGCCACCACATAGGCCTGGGAAAGGACAAGTAGCTCTCCGTCGGCAGGCATCATCACGACAGCGGGCATGGGCGCCACCGGCGCCGGCACCTCCTCGGTGGCGAACAGGTCCACCAGGTCCGAATAGAGACGGTCACCGGCCCGGAGCTCGGCCAGGGCGTTTGCGATGTTGTCGACCACCACCGTGTTGCCCGTCTCGTCGGCAGCGGTGAGGATTCCCGTCGTGAATCTGGCGACTCCCTGGGCCCACGACTCCAAAGCCTGTCGGTAGAGGGCATTGGCCGCCACAAGCGACGCCGACGGGGGCCCGGCCTCGACTAGCTCCATCGCCACTTCCAGATCGGCATGGATGGCATCGGTGGCCGTCACCAACTCGGTGCGCTCGATTCGGGCCAGCCGGGAGATGACGAGCCGAAGCGACTCTCCCTTGGTCGCCAAATCCGACGCCTGGTGATGCATGGTGGTGAGATAGTCGAGCTCGGCGCGGGTGTTGGTCCCGGCGTCGGAAACCACGACGGCGACCACTGCGGCCGCAGTGAAAACAGCCGGCCACAGGAGGCGCCCGAGCACCCTTCTCCTCGTTCGGGGTGGGTCGAAAATCACAGGGAGCGGGTTTGATGGGACCGAGCGCGAACCATAAAAGCCTTTCCAGAGCACCCTATGGTGCACATTGGGAGGGATCGCAGTCCCTCACGATCTCACGGTGGGCGAGGGGGGACTTGAACCCCCACGATCTTGCGATCACAGGAACCTGAATCCTGCGCGTCTGCCAATTCCGCCACTCGCCCTGGTGCGACCCAAAATCGTACCGTTGGCACACTGGTTCCGGTAGTCGGCGACACT
>DATKEA010000140.1:0-84195 GCA_035544615.1 Acidimicrobiia bacterium
CGGGGAATCGAGAGCAACTCCCCGAGCTCAGGAATGGAGTGGGCACCGAGGAACCCGGCACCGAGACCCTCGTTCACGGCGGCGAGCAGTATCGCCATCATCGCCGCCCCGGCGTCTACCCACCAAAAGGGGACGGGCCACTCCATCTCCTGACCATCAGGTCCCAGCTTGTCCGGCTCCCGGTATCGGTCCCGGTACACCTGCTCGCTGACGGTGATCACGATGTGAGCCGGCGCTCGCGAGATCCAGCGGTCGAAGCCGCGCGCTACGTGATCTTCCTCACCGGCAAGCTCGGCGATCGCCTTCCGAATCTCGGGCTTGGTGACGACAACGAACCCAAAGCCCTGGCTGTTGCCGGCGGAAGGAGAGCGCAGGCCGGCGTCAACGATCCTGTCGAGAGCGTCGGGAGGCACCGGATCGGAGGCGTAGTTTCGAACCATTCGCCTCTTGCGGATCAGATCGTCGAAGTCCACACCCCAATCTTGTCACCTCCCAGCACCATCATGTTCCCGAAACAGATCGGTGACATGAGCCGTTGAATCACTTATGGTGGCTGCGCCGGCTCCCAGGCGAGTAGCGGCCGATCAGGAGGGAGTGACCGAGGTGACCCCGACGAGGGGCAATGAGATGAAGGTGGTCTGGACCAGGGGCAACGGGTGTTCCGAACTTGCCGGGCTCCTCACCGAAGGGCAACCCGATCGCATCTCGGGCGACCTGGTCGAACAATGCATCGACCTGCGGGCCGACCTCCTGGTTTCCCGCCGTTTCCCCGGCTCGTTTGACCTGGTCAACGTGGCCGTTCCCCTCGATTTTGCACCCGAGAACGTGCGGAGAGTGATTTCGGCCGTAGCGGGCGGCCCTCACTCATTCCTGGCGGCCGACACCGCCTCCAGGATCGGCCGACGCCTCGGCGTCGAGGCCGAGATGATCTCGGCAATCCGACCCGGTAACGATCCCCGGGAAGCTCAGGAGCTACTCGAGCATATCGGCCTCTCCTTGCCCGAGATCGGGGGTCGGGTGGTAGAGGTGGATGGGATCAGCGACCTGATGGCTGGTCTCGACGAAGAGGCGCTGGTCGTCCTCGGCGCTCCCGGTGGATCATGGCTCCAGAGATCGGTGCTCGGGCCTGGCGCCCGTCTGAGGAGCAAGGCGCCTGCTGGTGCGATAATGGTGCGCAGCGCTCCCGACCGGGTCTTTCGCTGGATGGGCGAGCCGGTGTTCGTCAGCCCACTCCGATTGGCCGACGACACGCTTCGCTTCCATCCCCAGAAGGTCCTCGCCGTTGCCGACGAGGGAATGCTGGTCGGGTTGGTCCGGCGTGAGAGCCTGGAGTCCGCCGGGGCATCGGCTGTCGGCTCGGTCATGGAGGAGGCCGTCTCGGCCAAGGTCGACGAGACCATCGCCGAGGCGATGCAGCTCGAGCCGACCTTTGGTCGCGACCCGATCCCGGTGACCGACCACGACGAGCACCTGGTTGGCGGTTTGTCGTTGCCAGTCATCTGAATGCGACCAGAATCAAGCTCGTGAAACTGAGAATCTCGGTATGGGGCGTCTTTTGGACGCTGGTTGGATTGCTCCTCGTCTTCCATCTCGCCGGCGGGTGGTATTTCTCCGGCGAGTTGATCCGTGATGGGTTTGTCCCCGATCTCGAAGCAATCGAGCTTGTCTCGGGCGACTACGAGTTGGAGCAGGTCGTCTACACCTCGCCCCTGGGGGAGATGGATGCCTGGTACCTGCCGGCCGAGGGGTCGACATGGGTGCTCCACATCCACGGGAAAGGCGCCTCGCCTGCCGAGGCCGAGCCTCTTTTCGCCGCCCTCCAGGACGAGGGCTACCCCCAGCTCACGATCACGTATCGCAACGACGAAGGCCAACCTCGTGACCCTTCCGGCTACTACCAGTACGGGGCGACGGAATGGCAAGACATCTCGGGGGCCGCGGACTACGCGGTGGAGAACGGTGCCGAGTCGCTGGTCCTCAGCGGGTTCTCGACCGGAGCCGCCCACGCCATGGCATTCCTCTCCCGGGAGCCACGTGAGATCATCATTGGGACCCTGATGGATTCGCCAAATGTCGATTTCGGCGAGACGGTGGACTATGCGGCCAGCCAGCGGGAACTGCCCGTGATCCCGGCCAATGTGCCTCCCACGCTCTCCGCCACCGCCAAATTCCTGACGTCGCTGCGCATCGGTGTCAACTGGAAGGCGATCGACTACACGGTCGACGCCGAGCGGGCGATTCGACAACCGGTTCTGATCCATCACGGGACCGCTGACCTCAGTGTGCCTCTCAGCGAGAGTCTCGAACTGGTCGAGACCGATCCCGGATTGATCCGACTGATCCAGGTCGAGGGTGCCGGCCACGTCGAGTCCTACGACGTCGACCGCCAGAAGTACATCGAAGAGGTACTGGGATTTCTGGAGGATCTGGGTTGACCGGGACAGCGATCTAGGGTCACAACTTCGTCGAGGAGTTCAGGTGGCCAAAGACGTGATGATCCGTCTGGTGGACGTGACCAAGCAGTTCCCGGGAGCAGCCGATCTGGCCGTGGATGGGCTTAGTCTCGAGGTGGGCCGGGGCCAATTCGTGACCTTGGTCGGGCCGTCGGGGTGTGGCAAGACCACGACCCTGAAGATGATCAATCGGATCATCGAGCCGACCTCGGGCTCGATCCTCATCGACGGGCGCAACTCGTTGGCCAGCCCGGCCCATGAGTTGAGAAGGTCGATTGGCTACGTGATACAACAGATCGGCCTGTTCCCGCACCGGACCATCGCTCAGAACATCGCCACAGTTCCCATGCTCCTGGGATGGGAACAGCCCCGCATCGATGGTCGGGTGGCCGAGTTGGCGGACACGGTCGGTCTCGAAGACGAGATGCTGGCCAGGTACCCGGCCGAACTGTCGGGTGGCCAGCAACAGCGAGTTGGCGTGGCCCGGGCCCTTGCCGCCGATCCACCGATCCTGCTGGCGGACGAGCCTTTTGGAGCGGTGGATCCGATCGTGAGGACACGGCTTCAACAGGAGTTTCGCGATCTCCAGGAGCGTCTGGGCAAGACCGTGGTGTTCGTCACCCACGATGTCGACGAGGCGATCTTCCTCGGAGACCGAATGGCGATCCTCAATGTCGGCGGGATCCTCGAGCAATTCGACACGCCCGAGAACATCCTGGCCAACCCCGGCAGCGAGTTCGTGGAGAGCTTCCTCGGTGGGGAACGGGGTCTCAAGCGTCTGGGTCTGCTTCCCGTCACCGGTGCCGAGTTGAAGTGGGGACCGTTCGTCGATGTCTCGGCGTCGCCGACGGTGGCGCGGGCGACGCTCGAGGAACACGACGTCGACTGGCTGGGGCTGCTGGACGGCACCCGGCTGCTCGGTTGGGTCGACGGATCGTCGTTGGACGGCCGATCCCTGGTCGACCACGAGCCGAGGCCGTTCCTGGTCACATTGAGCAGCGACTCGTCGCTGCGGACGGCTCTCGACGCGGTGGTGACCGGTCATGCCCGGGTCGCCGTGGTGGTCGACGACGGCGTCTACCGGGGAATGCTCGATCTCGAGTCGATAGCCGAGGAGATCACCGAGTGATCCTGGCCCAGCAGACGATGCCACTGTTCGACTGGTCGTGGGTCGGTCGCAATCTGGACACCATCTGGGATCGGACACTCGAGCACCTGAGGCTCACCGGGTTTGCCCTCGTGGTCGGTTTGGCCTTGTCGATCGCACTGGCCGCGCTGGCCCTGCGAAAGCCACGGACCTACGAGCCGATCACTGCCGTGACCGGCATCATGTACACCATCCCTTCCCTGGCGGTGTTCGCTCTGGCGCGTCCCTGGTTTGGGATCGGCTTTGTGACCGCTGAGATCGCCCTGGTCAGTTACACCCTTCTCATCCTGATACGAAACATCGTGGCCGGGATCAATGGCGTTCCGCCCGGGGTCCGAGAAGCGGCGTTGGGCATGGGATATCGCGATGGAGAGCGTCTTCGACGCATCGAGTTCCCTCTCGCCCTGCCGGTTATCGTGGCCGGATTGCGGATCGCCACGGTGACGGTGATCGGGTTGGTGACCGTCACCTCGCTTCTCGGTCTCGGCGGTCTCGGGTTCTTCATCCTCGATGGGATCAGGCGAAGTGTGATCTTTCCCACCGGGATCATCGTGGGAGTCGTCCTCTCGGTGGCGCTCGCGGCGATTCTCGACCTCGTCCTGTTGGCGGTTGGGCGGATATTGACGCCATGGACCAGGAGGGGTGCCGTCTGATGGAATTCATCTCCGAGGTCGTGGTCTGGTTCTCAGAAGATGGGAGATGGACCGGAAGCGATGGGATTCTCCCCCGCACGGTGGAGCATCTCTGGCTCGCCATCCTCCCGATGATGATCGCCGCCGCCCTGGCCCTTCCCATCGGGGTATGGCTGGGGCACCGCAGGATCGGGGAGTTCGCTGCCAACGCCGTGGTCAACATCGGTCGCGCCATCCCATCGTTCGGGCTGATCATCCTCTCGGGCGTCTTCTTTCTCCGCGCCGGTGTCAGCCTCAGGTTTTGGCCCGCAGTTGTCGCCTTGGTGGCGTTGGCCATTCCCCCGATCTTCACCAATGCCTATGCGGCGATCGTCACCGTGCCTCAGGAGACGGTGGAGGCGGCACGGGGCATGGGTCTGACCGAAGGCGCGATCCTGCGCCAGGTCGAGATCCCGGTGGGCTCGGCGGTGATCCTGGCCGGCGTTCGCATCTCGTTCATCCAGGTGCTGGCAACTGTGCCGCTGGCTGCGGTCCTGTCCTCGGGCGGAGGCCTTGGTCAATACGTGGTTCGGGGCTTCGCCCAAGGTGTCGGGGCACGGGCTGAAGTCTTTGCCGGGGCGTTGCTGATCGCCCTTCTCACTCTGGCCGCCGACTGGGCGTTCTCTTCGAGCGAGAGGTTCCTGTTGCCCGAGGGAATCCGCCGTCTACGCCCGGAAGAGGTCAAGGCGGCCGCGTCGGTTTCCTGAAGAACTGAAATATTCGGTTCGGGGCTAGGGTTTGCTCCTTCGGCGTCCCTTTGGGGCGCCGTTCACATTCGCAACAGAAAGGAAGACCCATGCGGAAATCAATCCGCAGACGCGTCTTCGGGGCGACCCTCATGGCTCTCATGCTCGTAATCGCAGCATGTGGCGACGGGTCGGGTGGAGACGCAACCACGACCACGGCAGGAGAGGACACGACCACGGCTGCTGGGGGACCGGCCGACGGGCCCACCATCACGGTGGCCTCGTTCAACTTCCCCGAGTCGGTGATCCTGGCCGAGATCTACGGGCAGGCTCTGGAAGCCAACGGCTATCCGATCGAGCGAAATCTCAATCTCGGGTCGCGTGAGCTGATCTTTCCCGAGATCGAATCGGGTGCGATCGGCTTCTTGCCCGAATACCTGGGGTCGGCGATCGCCGTCGGTTTTGGGGAGGATGCGCCGACAGATGAGGCGGAGGCCGTCCAGGCCCTGTCAGACCTGTTCGCAGGCGTGGGAGTCACCGTTTTGGCTCCGGCACCCGGTCAGGACAAGAACGTGTTCGTGGTGACCGGTGACTTCGCCTCTGAGAACGGCGTATCCACCGTGTCCGACCTGGCCGGCGTCGGCCCGATCACGCTTGGCGGGCCACCCGAATGCGAGGAACGAGAGACGTGTTACGCGGGTCTGGTGGCGACCTACGGTTTGGAGAACCTCTCCTTCGAGTCGATACAGGAAGGAGCGGCCCGTGTGGCTGCCCTCGACTCTGGTGAGATTGAGCTCGCCCTGCTCTTCTCCACCCAGCCTGTGATCACCGAGATGGGATTCGTCGCCCTCGAGGGAACCGACGAGATCATCGCTCCGGAGAACATCATCCCGATTGTCAGCAACGAGGTTGCCGAGGCCTACGGAGAAGAGTTCGCCTCGCTGATCGACTCGATCTCCGCGCTGATCACCACCGACGTGCTCCTGGATCTCAACGGTCGAGTCGAGCTCGATGCCGAGAACCCCGAAGACGTGGCCACTGCCTGGCTCACCGAAAACGGGTTGCTCGACGGCTGAGCGGGCCGATCCCGAGCATTGAACTGAGCCCCGGTCCCAGGACCGGGGCTCAGTCTTGGAAAAATGTCCCACCGGTCTCGTACCTTGACCTCAACGGAGGTACGAATGCAGATCGATTGCGAACAATGTGCCATGCGGGACACCAGTGCCTGTGACGACTGTGTTGTCACCTTTCTCCTTCTCGAGGGGCCGGTCGACCTCGACGAGTCGGAGTTGAGCGCTCTGGCCAATCTGGCCGGGGAGGGTCTGGTGCCCCGTCTTCGCCTGGTCCCCACCGAGCGCCAAGCCGGGTGAGTCACACCGGCGGGTTACCCTCGACCGGGCATGGTCAAGGTCTATTCGGTCTCTCTGGCTCTCGGCATGATCGGGCTGCTGGTGGTGATCCTCGGTGGTGCCCTCGCCGAGAACTTGGGGCATGACGAGCGCGACCCGGGCCGGAGACTGGCGGCGCCGGGAAGAGCGGTCGTCGGCGGCCTGGTTGGATTCGGGATGGGTGGTCTTTCGGCAGAGTTCTCCACCTTCGATCTGACCTGGCCCGGTGCGCTGGCGGTCGCCACAGTCGGGTTGATCGCCGGTGGTCTGTGGGCGTGGTACAGCTCACGGACAGGATCCAGGTCCGATGCTGGCTCTCTCTGACATTCATTTCGCGCTGGAGCCGCTCCGCCGGGTAGCTGCCTCCGGTGAGACCCTGCTGATTCTGGGCGATCTGGTGAACCTCACCGATTACCGCACCGGCGAGGGGGCGGTGGCCGAGGTGCTGGGTCTCGACTTCTCCCGGGCGTCGGCCTCGGCGAGGGGTGACGGGGACTATGCACGGATGAGGTCGTTGTGGCTGGAGCGAGTGGGTGATCGGATCGATGACATCCGTCTCGAGATAGGCAGGGCAATAGACCGCCAATACGAAAAGGTGGCCGAGGCCCTCGACGGCGGGCACGGCTATGTGATCCACGGCAACGTCGATCGCCCGGGCTCGTTGCAGGACTCGTTGCCATCCGGCTACGAGTACGTCCACGGCGAGACGAGAGAGATCGAAGGACTCCGATTCGGGTTCGTCGGTGGGGGAGCGGCGACGCCGTTACAGGCCGAGGGTGAGGTGTCGGAGGAGCAGGTGGAGGCAATGCTCGACGACCTGGGGGTGGTGGACGTTCTCTGCACCCACGTGCCCCCGGCTCTCGGCCCGCTGCGAACCGACGTGGTCACCGGGAGAGCGGAACGTGGCTCGGAACCCATTCTCAGGTATCTGCGGGCGAGCGCCCCCCGCCTCCACCTGTTCGGTGATGTGCATCAGCCACAAGCCAGCACCTGGCGGGTCGGCAGGACCCGCTGTCGCAACGTGGGCTATTTCCGGGCCACTGGCAGGCCCTTGCGCCTCGATCCCGCCCAAATCGAATAGCCGGTGGTCGGCTAATCTCGGCCCTGAGCCTACGAGACATGACCGAAGGTACCTATCAAACCCTGGAGATCGACGCCCCAGCCGAGGCGCTCTACGACGTGGCGGCAGACATCGCGTCCTATCCCGAGTGGGCCACGGGTGTCAAAGAGGTGGAGGTGTTGGAAACCACGGTCGACGGCCGGGTTGAGCGTGCCCGCTTCGTCATCGCAGGTTTCGTCAAAGAGATCGAGTACGTCCTTCGCTATACCCATGACCGCCCCAACGCGCTGAGTTGGGTGGCAGAGAGTGACTCCAAGGATGTGAAATCCCTGGAAGGCTCGTACACGTTCAACGCGGTCGACGGGGCCACCGAGGTGGTCTACGCACTCGCTGTCGAGCCCAATTTCGTCATCCCTGGCTTCCTCCGTCGTCAGGCTGAGAAGCAGATCGTGACAACTGCGCTCCGTGGCCTGCGCAAGAGGGTGACCGGCGCCGGCCCCGGCTGATAATGAGAATCCTCCTGGTCACCGGCAAGGGTGGAGTTGGCAAAACCACCGTCGCCGCCTCCACCGCGATCGCCGCCGCCGACGCCGGGCACCGAACCCTGATCACTTCGACCGACCCCGCCCACTCACTAGCCGATGCGCTGGCGGTGTCTCTCGGCTCGGAGCCGTCCCAGGTGGTACCAGGTCTCGACGCCGAGCAGATCGACACCCAGCGCCAGCTCGAGCGGTACTGGGGTGCCATCCGCCGTCAGCTCATGGACGTGCTCGACTGGGGTGGCGCCGGCGGCATCGAAGCCGAGGAGTTCCTGGTATTCCCGGGTATGGACGAGTTGTTCGCCCTGCTCGAGGTCAATCATCGGGCACGATCGGGGGCCTACGACGTGATTGTGGTCGACTGCGCACCCACCGCCGAGACGCTGCGGCTCCTTTCGTTGCCCGAGGTCCTCAGCTGGTACTTCGAAAAGGTGTTGCCCACCGAACGCAGGCTGATGAAGGCGGCCCGGCCCATACTCAGTCGCGTCACCGATCTCCCCCTTCCCCAAGACGAGGTGTTCACCGCGGCACAGTCGGTCTTCGACTCGATCGAAGGAGTCAAGGAGCTCATGTCCAACCCGGGCGTCACGTCGGCCCGGCTCGTGGTCAACCCGGAGAAGATGGTGATCGACGAGGCCAGGCGCACCTATAGCTATCTGGGGCTCTTCGGCTATGGAGTGGATGGCGTGGTGGTCAACCGGGTTCTTCCCCAGGAGGTGGCGGACCCATACTTCGAGAGGTGGCGGGCGATCCAGAAGGGACACCTCCAGGCGATCGACGACGCGTTCGCCGACGTGCCCCGGCTCCACCTCCGACTCTTCGACGACGAGATGGTCGGCATCGACAGGCTTCGCTTCATGGCCGGTGAGCTATACGACGACCTCGACCCGATCACCGACTTCTCGGCCCGCCATCCCTTCCGGATCATTGACGGAGACGGCGAGATCTCGATGGAGCTCGACATTGCCTTCGTCGAGAAGTCCGAGATCGACGTCTACCGCAGCGGCCACGAGCTGTACATCCAAGTCGGGCCGTATCGCCGCTCATTCATCCTTCCCGATGCCCTGCGCCGACGCGAAGTGGGCCGGGCTCGACTCGAAGCCGGGACTCTCACTGTGTCGTTCTCCGACCCGGACGTCGGCTCGTGAAGGATCAAACCGAGGCGATGCAGGCGCTGAGCCGGGCCGGACGTCGGGTCGTCTATCACCTGCTCCAGGCGGCGATCGAAGGGCTCAAGGCGGTGGAGGCTGTGATCGAAGAGGTCGGGAACATCGGCGAGAGTGACGATGAGACCGACGCCAAAACCCGAACCAGGATCGAGGTCGAATGACCGACCCAATCAACCGGCTGAAACCCGATGACGTGATTCCTCCCGAGGGCCCATCGATTCAGGGCAGGCAGCTGATCGCTGACGCGGCTCTCATGCTCCCCAACCTGGCCAAACTGGTGGCGCGACTGATTGCCGACCCGCGTGTCCCCCGCCGGTCGAAGATCGTCCTCGGTTTCGCCGCGGCCTACGTGGCCAGCCCCATCGACCTGATCCCGGAGTTCATCCCGGTGCTCGGCTGGGCAGACGACGTGCTGCTCATGATGTACGCGCTCGATTCCCTCATCGACCGTGCGGGCCCGAAAGTGGTCGAGGAGCACTGGGACGGCCCCGGCGATCTGCTCGGCCTGATCCGGGACGTCATGGGCATGGCCCGCAACCTCATCCCGAGACGTCTGATCCGGACCATCGACCGGCTGTCTGGCTAGAGCTTCGGCCACCGCCCGTCATCCCGGTGACTCGGGATCTGGGGGATTCCCGGCTACCTTGACTCGTCTGGTGATCGACTTCAGACGTATCGGCTCGCTGCCGCCCTATGCCTTCGCCGAGGTGAACCGGCGCAAGACCGAAGCTCGCCTCGCCGGGGTCGACGTGATCGATCTGGGGTTTGGCAATCCCGACCTTCCTTCCCCGGATGTCGCGGTGCAAACCCTGATCGAAGCGGCGCGTTACCCGGCAAATCATCGTTACTCGGCCTCCCGTGGGATCGACGATCTGCGAGAGGCGTTTGCCGGCCGGTATCGGCGCAGGTTTGGCGTCGATCTCGACCCCGACACCGAGGTGATCTCGACGATTGGGGCCAAGGAAGGCCTTTCCCACCTGATGTGGGTGATGCTCCAACCGGGAGATGTAGCCATCGTGCCCGATCCCTCCTACCCGATCCACATCTATGCACCGATCATCGCCGGTGCGGAGGTGAGATCGGCCCCGATCGGCTCCGAAGACGACTATTTCGAGGTGGTGCACCGGATGTTCAAGGAGTCCTGGCCCCGGCCCCGGATCATCATTGTCAGCTTTCCGCACAATCCCACCGCCCAGACCGTTGACATCGGCTTCTTCGAACGGTTGGTCGGCTTCGCTAGGGAGAACGAGGTGGTCGTGGTTCACGACTTCGCGTATGCGGACATCGCGTTCGACGGATACCGGCCGCCATCGATCCTCGAGGTTCCCGGAGCCAAGGAGGTGGCGGTGGAGCTCTACTCCCTGACCAAGGGACATTCGATGGCGGGGTGGCGGGTTGGGTTCATGGCCGGCAACCAGGAGGTGGTCGCGGCCCTTGCCAAGTTGAAGAGCTACCTCGACTACGGGACGTTCCAGCCGATTCAGATCGCGGCCGCGGCCGCCCTCAACCAGGCCGATGGGTTTGTCGAGGAGGTCAACGAGACATACCGCTCGCGTCGCGATGTGCTGGTCAACGGTCTTGCCGACGTCGGATGGAAGATGAATAGGCCCCGGGGAACCATGTTCACCTGGGCTCCGATTCCCGGGCCTTACGAGGAGCTCGATTCGATCGAGTTCTCGATCCAACTGCTCGATCAATCGGGTGTCGCCGTCAGCCCCGGGCTCGGATTCGGGCAGAGCGGGGAGGGCTTCGTCCGTTTCGCCCTGGTCGAAGACCAGATGAGAATCGAGCAGGCGGTGGATCGGATCGGAGACGCCCTGAAGCGGTTGTAGCCTGGAGACCACATGGCTTTCGCCGACGGCATCGCCGACTTCCGATCCGACACTGTCACCAGACCCACCACCCGAATGCTGGAGGCAATGGTGTCGGCGCCGTTGGGTGACGACGTCTACTCGGACGACCCGACCGTCAACGCACTCGAGGAAGAATCGGCGGCGATAACCGGCAAGCAGGCGGCGGTCTACGTTCCCACCGGCACGATGGGCAACCAGCTGGCGATCATGGCCCAGACCTACCCGGGAGAAGAGATCCTCGCCCATGAGGGCAGCCATGTCCGCAGTGTCGAGGCAGGAGCCCCCCAGGCTCTCTCCGGGGTTGGTTTCCGCACGGTCGCTGGTGACGGGGGCCGGATCGAGCCGGAGGACGTGGAACAGGCGATGGCGATGGTGGGTTTCTTTCCCAGAATCGGACTGATGGTCTGGGAGAACACACACAACCTCTCCGGCGGGAGGATCGTCCCAATCGACGTAATGGAGAAGACGTCGGCGGCGGCAAGGGCCCACGGTTTGATGATCCACATCGACGGTGCCCGTATCTTCAACGCCGTGGTTGCGTCCGGGGTGCCGGCAGATCGCTACGCCGCGGTCAGCGACACGATTCAGTTCTGTTTCTCCAAGGGTCTGGGGGCCCCGGTGGGTTCGATCGTCTGTGGTGGCAGCGAACTGATCGAGGAGATCAGATATCTGCGCAAGCGACTCGGAGGTGGTATGCGCCAGGCCGGGGTGATAGCCGCCGCCGCCAGGGTGGCGCTGGCCGAACGCGACCGGCTGGTCGAGGATCACCTCCTGGCACGGGCCCTTGCGGAGGAGCTCGCCGCCCGGTTCCCCAATGCCGTTGACCTGTCCCTGGTCGAGACCAACATGGTGAAAGTCCACTTCCCGGCTTTCGGAGTCGAATGGGACGAGCTCAAGAGCCGGCTCGACGCGGCAGGGATCAGGCTCAACCGCCCCTATGGAGCCGTCTTGCGCATCGTTGCCCATCGCGATGTCGACAGCGCCGACGTGAGTCGGCTACTGGCGACACTGGAATGATTGGGTCCGGGGTAACGGCAAGGGGTCGGGCGGAGTCGGATATCCAGTGAGTGTCGGAATCCTGTTCCCGGGTCAGGGAAGCCAATACGTCGGGATGGGGGCGGATCTCTTCGAGGCCAAGCCCGCGATCCTCGGTGATCGTACCAATGATGTGTTGGGTTTCTCCTTGCGCACATTGTGTCTGGACGGCCCGGAGTCAGAGCTAACAAGGACCGAGAATGCCCAGCCCGCCCTGTTCGCCGTCTCGTATGCGCTGTGGGACGCCCTGCTCGAGGCGGGAGCACAGCCGCCTGCCGGAGCGGCCGGTCATTCACTCGGTGAGTACACGGCGTTGGCCGCGGCCGGAGTATTCGGCTACGAGACGGCCCTGTCCCTGGTCGCACTCCGAGGTCGGGCGATGGCGCGGGCGGCGGAGGGCGAGGCATCCGGCATGGCCGCGCTGATCGGAGTCGACCGGGCAACCGCCGAGGAGATCACTCACGCTCGTCGTAGGACGGGGGGCCGGCTCCAGGTGGCCAACGTCAACGCACCGGGCCAGGTGGTGGTCGCCGGTGGCCAGGACGACATCGCCTGGCTGACGGCGAGCGCTGGCGATCTCGGCGTGCGGAGAGTCATCCCGCTCAATGTCTCTGGAGCATTTCACACCGAGTTCATGTCGGCGGCACAGACAACTTTGGACGAGTCTCTCGGCGCCGCCCAGATCGGTATCCCTACGTTCCCAGTGTGGTCCAACACGACCGCCAAACCACACGAACACGGCTCGATCAGACCACTGCTAGCGAGGCAACTGGTGGAGCCGGTTCTCTTCGCCGACAGTCTGGTCGACATGGCGGCGAGCGGTATCGACACTTTCATCCATGTCGGGCCCGGAGACGTGACTGCCGGCCTGGCCAGGAAGAGCGTCGCCGAAGCAACGACCCATATCGTCTCGCGCATCGAAGACATCCCGTCCACCCTGGATGCCGTCGGTACGATGATCTGATCCTGAGGAGATGAAAATGCGGAATGCCGAGATAACCGGGTGGGGAAAGTGCATGCCTCCCAACGTGCTCTCCAATCACGACCTGGAGCAGCTGGTCGACACCTCGGACGAGTGGATCACCACCCGAACCGGGATCAAAGAGCGCAGGATCAGCCACGTGGAGGCGTCGGAGCTGGGGGCCGTGGCCGCCTTGCGTGCACTGGCTGCTGCTGGGAAGACCGTCAACGATGTCGACCTGATCCTGGTGGCGACTTGCACCGGTGACTCGATTATCCCTTCTACGGCCTCGGTGCTGCAGGATCGTCTCGGGGCGTGGAATGCTGCCGCCATGGATCTGAACGCGGCGTGTTCGGGGTTCATCTATGGGCTGGTGGTCGGGACCAACATGATCCGGGGTGGGACCAACAACACAGTTCTCCTAGTCGGCACCGAGAAGCTCCATTACGTGACGGACTTCACCGATCGCACCACCTGTGTCCTCTTCGGCGACGGGGCGGGTGCAGTTGTGTTGGAGCCGACAGAGGAGGCGGTTGGCCTTCTCTCCTCCGAGATCGGAATGGACGGCTCGGTCGGTCACATCCTCTCGACACCACGGGACGGAACCGCCGGGGACCGCCGCCCGCTGGACCCGAGGGAGTGCGCCATCACGATGGAAGGACCCGAAGTGTTCCGCCGGGCGGTCACCACCATGAGCGACTCGTCATCGCGGGCCATCAAGGATGCCGGCCTTTCCCTCGAAGACATCGACCTCTTGATCCCGCACCAGGCAAACGTGAGGATCATCGACGCCACGGCCCGACGACTGGGTATCGACGAGAGCAAGGTCTTTGTGAACATCCAGTCCTACGGCAACACATCTGCAGCCACGATCCCGGTGGCGCTGACCGAGGCTCTCGAAGAGGGGCGAATAGAGCCAGGGGACCATGTGGCGTTCACCGCGTTCGGGGGTGGCTTGAGCTGGGGATCGGCCATCTACAGATGGGGTGACCGCACCGAGCCGATCGACGTGAGTGACGCCGAGTTGCCTCCACCCGACCGGACCACGCTGGAATTGCTCCAGCCGAACTTCGACTTCTTTGGCCTTCCCGAAAAGCTGACGTGAGTGGTCCTGCGGAGGGGCGGGTAGCCCTGGTCACAGGTGGCTCACGTGGGATCGGAAGGGCCATTGCGGGACGTCTGGCCGGGTCGGGCCACGTGGTGGCCGTCAACTATTCGTCAAACGCCGATGCAGCCGAGGAGGTGGTTCGCTCGATACTCGACCGAGGTGGGCGGGCAGCGGCCTATCCCGCCGACGTGTCGCAGGTCGAATCAGTCGAGCAGTTGTTCGAGGCGATCAGCCAAGAGCTGGGCCCGGTCTCGGTGCTGGTGAACAATGCCGGGATCACACGTGACAACCTGCTGCTCCGCATGAAACCCGAGGACTTCGACGAGGTCATCGCGATCAATCTCAGATCGGCGTATCTGTGTACCCGGCTCGCCCTGCGGAGCATGCTGCGCGCCCACTGGGGGAGGGTGGTGTCTGTCGCTTCGGTGGCCGGGATTTCGGGCAATGCCGGGCAGGCGAACTACGCCGCTTCCAAGGCGGGAATGATCGGGATGTCCAAGTCGGTTGCCAAGGAAGTCGGGTCGCGCGGGATAACGGTGAACGTGGTGGCTCCTGGGTTCATCTCCACTGACTTGACAGACCCGCTGAGCGACAAGGTCAAGGACAGCGCGGTGGCTTCGGTTGCCCTTGGGAGGTTCGGCGACCCCGACGAGGTGGCCGCAGCAGTTGACTTCCTGGCATCTGAGGCGGCCTCGTACATAACGGGCCAGGTATTGGCAGTGGATGGCGGAGTGGCCCTGTAACTTCTTCGTCAGCAATCTCATCTAAGGAGAGACATATGGAACGAAATGAAGTAGCCGACCGGCTCGGCGGGGTGCTGGTATCAGAGCTGGGACTCGATGCATCGAAGATCTCCGAGGAAGCGCATTTCGAGGAGGACCTCGATGTGGACAGCCTGGGTGTCGTGGAGCTCTTGATGGCTCTCGAAGACGAGTTTGGGGTCAAGATCCCCGACGAGGAAGCAGAGTCCATCATGACCGTCGGGCAAGCGATCGACGTCGTACACGGGAAGCTGGGAGCTTGAGTTGACATCACCCGAGCGACGGCGAGTCGTCGTCACCGGGCTCGGGGCGGTCACCCCTTTGGGCGAGGATGTCGGTTCGACATGGCAGTCGATGTTGGCCGGGCGATCGGGTGTGGGTCCGATAACCCAGTTCGACCCGGACGGCTATCGGACCACCTTCGCCGGCGAGGTGTCGGGATGGGACCCCGAGCGTCATTTCGAGAGGCGTGAAGTGCGCCGGATCGACCGGTATGCCCAATTCTTCCTGGTCGCCGTGCGACAGGCACTGGATGAGGCCAAGCTGTCGTACGAGGAGGATGATCCCGCCGCTACCCGGGCCGGAGTGATCGTCGGAGCCGGGTTCGGAGGTATGGGAACCTTCATCGAAGAGATCATGACCCTCGCCGAAAGGGGCCCCGATCGGGTGAGCCCCACCGGCGTCCCCCGGCTCATCCCCAACATGGCGGCCGGTCTCGCCTCCATCGAGCACAACCTGCTCGGCCCGGTCACTTGTGTGGTCACGGCCTGTGCCGCCTCGGCCAACGCGATCGGTGACGGCGCGGAGATGATCAGACGCGGAGCGGCCGATGTGGTGGTCGCCGGCGGATCGGAGGCATCGATCACCACCTTCGGGATCGCCACTTTCGCTCAGGCCAGGGCCTTGTCGACTCGCAATGACGATCCCCAAGGCGCCTCGAGGCCGTTCGATGCCGGGAGGGATGGCTTTGTCATGGGTGAGGGGGGAGCCGCATTGGTCCTCGAGGACATGGTGCACGCCCAGGCTCGTGGCGCCACTGTGCTGGCCGAACTGGCCGGATATGGGATGTCGGCGGACGCCTACCACATCACCCTGCCCCGACCCGGTGGCACCGGCGCAGCTCGTGCCATGGTCAATGCAATCACCGACGCCGGTCTCACCCCGTCCGACATCGGATACATCAACGCCCACGGGACGTCGACGGAAGCCAACGACTCGACCGAGACCGCCGCAATCAGGATCGCCTTGGGTGAGGCCGCTGACTCCACACCGGTTTCCTCGACCAAGTCGATGACCGGCCATGTTCTTGGCGGAGCGGGGGCAGTGGAGGCGGTGGCTTGCATCATGGCCCTGAGAGACCAGGTCCTGCCCCCGACTATCAATTACGAAGTCCCGGACCCCGAGTGTGACCTCGACTATGTGCCCAACGTGAGGCGGGAGGCGTCCCTGGAACACGCCATGTCCAACTCCTTCGGCTTTGGCGGGCACAACGCGAGTCTGGTGTTCTCCCGGGTGTAGCCCGGAGGCTGATCCCCTTGACGCAATTGACGGACTCGCCGGGTGTTGAGCCAGATGACGGAGGGCTCGGCTACTGCTTCTCTCGCCACTCGGCGAGACTTCGATAGACCAGGACCAGTATCAAGGCCACACCCGAGGTCACCACGAGAAACGATACGGTGGCTATCACCGCCGCCCATCCGACACAGGTGGTGTAGCCCCCGGTCCCGGCGGGGACACGGCAGCTCACATCGGTGACGATCCAACCCAAGACCGCAGCAAGGGCTCCCAGGAGCAAGGAGGGCACGGCAATCCAGGGGTTGGGGCGCCGCCTCATGCCCGCGGGCGGCCTTTCTCGTCGAGGTCGGCCGCATCGAGGATCTCTCTGGGAGCAAGTTCGGGCGGGATCGCGACGGCGGTCCCCTTCTCGCGCGGTGGGTGGAAGGCGACCTTGACCGACGGATGCCAGGACATGAGAGCGACGGTGACCCCACTGAGGAGAGAGACAGCTCCGGGGGCGACGGTTTGGGTCACCGCAAGCCCGATCGCCAATCCTGGCCACAGGGCTCGCACCGAGAAGAGACCGCCCGGCAACACCCGGGTGTACCAGAGTGCGGCAACCGGAGCCGTGAGGGCGACGATGAGTGTCGGGACCGGTGCCTCATCCCAAGACACCAGACCGAGCAGGAACGGGACCAATAGCAAGATCACCGGCACAAGTACCGCACGCTCGGGAGGTCCTGCTGCCGCGGGCAGCTTTCGGATCCCGCTGGTGACGACTCCTGAGAACAGGGAGGCGGCAGCAACCGCGGTCCCTGCAGTGGCAACCACCCAGATCGGGTCGATAGGGCGTGCGGCGGCGACGAGAGCAGTGAGCCCGACGACGACCAGGGCGGCGCGTCGTGCCCAGCGCCCACCGGTCAAGACCATGCCGACCACGGCAACTGACGACGTCGCCAGCAACCCAACGCCGATCATCAGAATCGAGCCAGGGGCGAACGGACCGGGCTCGAAGAGCAGAGCAGCAACCCAGAGCAGAGCCGCGATCAAAGGGGTGGCATAGCTGAGCTGGACTTTCACGCTCGAAGTGTCGCAGCGGCCTTGCTCAAGCCGAAGTCGAATCCTCGGGGCCCGGGGAGGGATGAAGGACGCGTAGACCCGACTTCTCGCCGAAGCGGGGCGATTCGCCGGGTTCCCAGACTGTCTCCAATCGCCAGGTCGTGCCGGGCCGCAGCGTGACCACCGCACCATGGCCGGGCTTGTCCTGTTGCAACTGGTCCAGGGGCGAGCCGATGAGACGAAGACGGCCCGCCTGGATCGGGTCTTGATGGGAAACGATCACGACATCACCGTGGGGGTGTTCGGAGTCGAGTCGTCTGGCCGTGGCGGCCATCCGCTCCGCCAGGTCCTCGAGGGGCTCGTCTCCGAAGGCCAGGTTCTCTGGATGCTCCAGATAGGCCTCGAGCTCGTCCGGGAAAGTCTGAGGCAGATCGCGCCACGTGTGGCCCTTCCAACGCGCCACCACCCGCCATTCGGTGAGATCCGGATCGACTTTCACCGGCACGCCGGTGCGGGCAGCGATCTCCTCGGCGGTTCGGAGCGATCTCTCCAGAGGGGAGGACCAGATCGCCACCACCGGCCGCGGGCCGAGGTACCTGCCAATCCGGCGGGCCTGCTCGACGCCATGCGGGGAGAGCCCGAACCCGGGAAGATCCCCATAGACCAGATGGCCCGGGTTCTCCACCTCTCCGTGGCGGACGAGATGCACCAGTGCTGCCATTCGGGCATTGTGGCCGTTTTCGTGCCTGGCCGAAGGTAACTTCGGCGCTGAGTGTGGACCGAGCCGATTCTCCATGTCGACATGGACGCCTTCTACGTGGAGGTCGAGCGTCGACGTGACCCGTCCCTGATCGGGAAACCGGTAGCGGTTGGGGGCACCGGCCCGCGCGGTGTCATTGCCAGTGCCTCATACGAGGCGCGTCGCCATGGGGTCCACTCCGCTCAGTCGACCATCGGCGCTCTAAAGCTGTGTCGGGACCTGGTGGTGGTCCCGCCGTCCCACGGCCGCTACGCGGAAGTCTCAACCGACGTCTTCGAGGTGTTCCGCGGGTTCACGCCCCACGTCGAAGGTCTCAGTCTCGACGAGGCCTTTCTCGACGTCTCGGGTCTGCGCAGGCACTTCACCTCCCCTGTTGAGGTGGCGATGGCGGTACGCGGAGAGATCAGGTCACGGCTCGGGCTTCCCGCTTCGGTCGGGGTGGCTTCGTCGAAGTTCCTGGCCAAGCTGGCGTCCGAGGAGGCCAAACCCGACGGCTGGTTCCACGTTCCCCTGGACTCGCAGCTCGAGTTCCTCCACGCTCTCGCGGCCGAGTCCTTGTGGGGAGTGGGGCCGGCGACCCTTGCCGGGTTGCAGCGGCTGGGGGTGGTCACGGTCGGGGATCTGGCCGAGTTGCCCGACGAGAGTGTCCTCCGTGCCCTGGGGCCGGCCAACGGGCGCCATCTCCTCGACCTTGCCCGTGGGATAGACCCCCGTCCGGTGATTGGGGGCACCGAGGCCAAGTCGATCTCGGTGGAGGAGACCTACGATCGGGATCTCGAGGGTCGGGAGACGGTCGAAACCGCGCTCCTCGCCCACGCGCAAAGTCTCTCGGGGCGTCTCCGACGATCGGGCATGGCCGCGCGCACCGTGACGGTGAAGGTGCGCTATCAGGATTTCACGACGATCACCCGCAGCGTCACACTCGGAAGCCCGGTCGACAGCCCACGTGACCTCTACCAGGCCGGGGGAGTCCTGCTCAGCTCGGTGGATCTGACTCGACCGGTGCGGCTGCTGGGCCTCGGTGGGTCGGGGTTGGAGCCGGGCGACGAGCCAAGGCAACTAGACCTGGGCACCGATGCGGATTGGGTCAAGGTCTCTCAGGCCGTGGCCGAGGTGCGGGAGAGGTTTGGCGAGCACCTCGTCGAGCCGGCCCGTCTCCTGGAGCAAGATGGGCAAGATAAGGAATCCGACCGATGAACTGTCTCCGTCTCGGGTGTATTGTATAAGAGGATTCTGGCCCATGTCGACGACGAGGTTTAGATGGCCCTCGATGACCATGAACAGAAGATCCTTGCCGAGATAGAGCGTCAGTTCTACGAGGAGGATCCGGAACTGGCGCGAGCGGTTCGGCAGATCGCCCGACCGTCGCGTATCGGTGTCCGGCTGGCCATGCTTGGCGTGGCGGCAGGTCTGGCAATCGTCATCGCGTTCTTCACCTCCAACACCGTGGTCGCCTTCGTCGGTTTCGGGGTCCTGGTCGGATCGGCAGCCGCCCTCGCCACCGGGATCAAGGCGCGCGGCTGGCGAGCAGCGACCGGTGAGACTGAGGGCGAGGAGCCCGAGTCGGGTTGGCGCGACCCCTTCCGTCGCGACTGATTTCAAACGGCTAGTGTTCCGCCCTCCAACGGCAGTTTTCGGGAGATTCCGTTGAGTGAGGAGGAGGGCCCGATTCACGATTCTGGGTCGGTGTTGTTGGTTGCAGGAAGGGACGCGTGGACCAGTCATTTACAGCCGAGCAGGCCTGCCGGCTGACGAATTGCACACATCATCAACTTCGCTATTGGGACCGAGTAGGACTGGTCAAACCCTCGATACAAACCACCGGTGGCAGACCCGGAGTCAGACGTCTCTATTCCTTCCGTGATCTGGTGGCCCTGCGTGTCGTCCGCAGCCTTCTCGACAACGGCATGTCCCTGCAGCGGGTCCGCCGGGCCTGGGACTACCTGAGACGGGAGGGCGGGATGGAGGACCATCTCGCCGACGTCAAGCTGGTTACCGATGGCATGACGATCTTCCAGGTCAGTTCTGACGAGGGGGAGTTGATGGACGCCTTGCGCCAGGGTCAGCTGGCGTTCTTCGTGGCGATCGACGAGATCGCCCGCGAGGTCGAAGAGGATGTGACTCGCTTCGAGCTGGATCGGACCCGGTTCCTCGACATGCTTCGCCGCGTCGAAGACGACATCAGCGAGGAACAGCGCGCCTCAGGCTGAAGACGGGCTCACTCGCGTCCCAGCAAGGAGCGGGGGTTGAACGCGGCCCGCGTCCTCGAGCCACTCTCATAGCGAAGCTTGATCCAGGTCTCGACGTTGACCAGATCCGACTCCTCGGCATGACCGTTGCGATTTCCATAGACCGCAGCCGAGTAAGAGACCGCAAGCGGTACCAGTGAGCGGTCGGTGGCGGTAGCGAACTCCAGGGGGGTTTGATATGAGGGCACCGGCGACCCCAGATCGGCGAGGCGGTCGACGATCTCGTCCCAGGCCGCCGTGATATCTCCCTTGCGCAGCCGACCGAGACGCCGCCGCCGACGCAGACCCTTGATCAGCGGCACGAGCCCGACGAGGAGGGCCAGGATGGGCAGTGCGAGCCACGCCCAGCTGAGCTCGATACCGGACGACCTTTCGCCGATCGGGTTGTCGATAAGGTCCGTTCCTTCGAGGGGGTTCAAGGATTCCTCGAAGAAGTTGGGCTGGTCGAGCGTCAAAGGGATCAGTGAGCCGGGCGGGGGCAGGAACGGAACCGGGTCGAACTCGGCGGTGAGGCTCTCGGGGAGTGCACCGTCGCCCCTGGGCGTCGGGTCGAACCGCACCCATCCGAAACCATTCATCCACATCTCCACCCAGGCGTGGGCGTTGTTGTCGCGAACCACGACCACATCGGTCCCGTCAGACTGCTGCTCGACGGTGCCGGGGGTGAAGCCCCACACCACGCGGCTTGGAATCCCGACCCAGCGGCCGAGGACCGCCATGGCCGCGGCGAACTGCTCGCAATATCCGACCCGGTAGTTGATGCTGGTCGGTTCGGTGAGCCAGTCTTCGAGGTCGAGGTTGGCGTGACCGGTGGTGACATCGGTGGAGTAGGTGAAGTCGCCACTGTCCCGGAACCAACGCTGGAGGAGCCAGGCTGCTTCGAAAGGCGTAGTCGCTCCTGCGGTCTGAAGCCTGGCTACCTGGGTCAAGCCCACCGGCATCTCTTGGGGAAGCTCGAGGAAGCGATCGATGTCCGAGGGGACCGTGACTTCACCCGGCGGCTCCCCGGGCTGGATCGAGGAGACGCCGGCGTCTGAGGCGTTGGCGAAGAGCGGGCTGAGACTCCCGTCGGGTCTCGTGGCCAGCGCCCCGAGATCCTCTTTGCTCATGGTGAGGACAGCCTGGACCTCGTATTCGTCACCCTCGTCCAACTGAGCCTGGTACACCGCCGAGCCGTCGGGGGTTATCTGGAAACCGGACACGTTCACCGAGCTGGAGCGGAAGAACTGCCCGATTCCCGCCGTGGGGATGACCTGTGAGCGAAGACTCACGACCTGAACCCGCTGGGTGATACTCCTGGTCGTTCCCTGATAGGCGTGCTCGGGGTCCCCGCCGCCTACGCCGGGCTCATAGAAGTCAGCCCTGCTGGCAGACGGTCGCCAGGCCGTGCCATCGAAGTAGTCGAGGCTCTCCATTCGCCAATAGATCTCGTTGGCGGGCGGTGCTTGGGGGTCGAGCGTGGCGCGAAACAGCACCGTGTTGTTGCGGCGGATGACGCTCTGTTGGAGGTCGGCGAGCCGGTCGAAGCTTACCCCCCCGAATCCGGGGCCATAACCCCCCCCGTACCTCCAGCGCATGTTGCCGTTCTCGGGCACGAGCGACGAGGCGTTGTCGGTTGCGGCGAAAGAGCCGACTGCGACCACCAGAGCCACGACGACGGCGAGCACTCCGGCTCTGCGGGCGAGAGGTCTTCCCTCGAGATCACGCACCCTTCCGGCCTCGTGACGGCGCTCCACGCCAATCGAGGCAATGGCCAGGGCCATGACCCCACCGGCCGCCGCCATCCAACCCCGTCCGGCTGGCACGCGGTCCATGACGGCGAACTGGAGATACAGCCCGAACGGGGGGACGATCATGGCAATCGAGGGCCCACCGGCCGCGCCCCAAACATAGAGCGCTCCAGTCAGCCACATCAGGATCGAAAGGATGGCGACGATTCCCGAGGTGGGGAACACCGGGGCGACGCCGAAACGAATCAGGTCCAGGGCCTGGGACATCTCGCGACCGAGCGCCCCCAACGTGTCAGCTGTGGGGACAAACCCCGCCACCAGGGTGTGCGACACCGATATCCGCATGAAGAGCGCGGCACCAGCCAGTGAGAAGACCAGTATCACCACTCGTCGGCTGCTCACCGTCTGCCTGAGCAGCCACCAGATCACGCCTCCGAGGAACGCCGAGGCGATCATGATCAGCTGCCAGGCCGGGGCCTCGGTACCGGTGTCGAGCAGGCGGCCCAGCCTCAACAGCATCAAGACAAAGGCGGCGATGCCGGCTATCCGGCCGAGGCGGTTGTCCATGAGCTCCTCATCGATGACATCCAAGCCGGCGCCCAGGCTTGACCGGGCCGCACTGAAGTTGTGGTGACGCCCAACCTGTGGAACGAGACCAGGGTCTGTGAAGTCGATTCGGACGCCGTCATCAGCACGGTCGTCGGGTAATCCCCGGCCAAAAGCTGTTGTACGCCGAGGAGCGAGCGGTCGGCGACACCGGTGACAATGACCAGGGCACCCCCGCCGCCCTTCTGTCTGATCCGGCCCGCCACCGCTTCGATGTCGATCGCCGGGTCTGGCTGAACCAGGGCGAGCCTCTCCATTGCCGACGAGTAACGCGTGGCGTCAATTGGCTCGGCGTCACCGGCCCACAGATCGGCGTCGAACCCTGCGCCCACCAGATGGGTCACGATGGTGGCAGCGCCCGAGACAGCCGTCTCGAAGGCATCCTGAGACTCGTAGCACGCACTTCGCACGTCGAGCAGAACCAGGGCCCGTGACTGCCAGGGTGTCTCCAACTGGCGGATCATGAGCTCGTCGGTCTTGGCCGAAGACGGCCAGTGGACTCGTCGCAAGTCGTCACCACGTTGGTATTCCCTGAGGGTGTAGAAGTCTTCGCCGCCCCTGGTGCTGTGCTCCGGTCTCGACGCTTGCATGGCGGGATCCTGTCCGCGGATGATGGGAAATCCGTTGAGCTCTTCCACCGCCGGGTAGACGACGATCCTGTCTACCGGGCCGCTTCCTCCGCTCAACTCGGCCAAACCCAATGGGTCATTGACCCTGACCATGGTGGGCCCGACGCGGTAGACCCCTCTGGGCCGACATGTCACCCGGTATGTGGCCGTGGTCGTCTCCCGCTTCTTGAGACGGGCAACCTCGAAGGTGGCTACTCCAAGACGGTTGACGTCGTCGTCGATGGTCAGATAGCTGATCGCATGTCGTGACCGATTCTCGATGAGCAAGGTGACCGTGGTGGTTTCGCCGTCGTGCACGGTCGACGAGCCCAGCCGCCGGTTCACCTCCAGCTCGGGCTTGCGGCTCCGCACGTATCCGAGCGCCACCAACTGGGCTATCAGCAGGAAGAGCCCGGCCATGAGAAGTTCGGCCTCCCCGAGGGCGTACCAGAGGAGGATGAGGGCGAGACCGGCCCCGGAGAGCGCCCAGCCCCGCAGAGTGGGCATCAGGTGGCGATCCTCGCCGTGGTTCCGGGGACACGAAGCCGGGTCATCAGCTCGTCGATCGCCTCAGGAAGCGACTCGCCACGCATTTGGGCCTCGGGCCGAAGAGCCATGCGGTGCTCCAGCACCGGATGGGCCAGGGCTTTGACATCGTCGGGAGTCACATACTCGCGTCCCGCGGCTGCCGCCCGCGCCCGCGCCAGTCGCTGCAGGAACAGAGCCGAGCGGGGGGAGGCACCGAGCAGGACATCGGCATGGGTGCGGGTCCCCTCGACAAGGTCGACGATGTAGGTCTTCACCGATTGGGACACCGAGACTGCTCGGGCGACCGCCACCATCTCCTCTACTTCCTCGACGGATACCACCGGCTCGAGGTCGAGGAAGGTGGAGCGCACACCATGGGTGTCCAGGATCTCCAGCTCCTTCTGCCGGCTGGGATAGCCGATGACCACTCTCATCATGAATCGATCGAGCTGTGCCTCAGGCAGCGGGTAGGTGCCCTCATGCTCGAGGGGGTTCTGGGTGGCCATGACCATGAAGGGCAGGGGGAGGGCGCGGGTTACGCCGTCGGAGGTCACCTGCCTTTCTTCCATCGCCTCGAGAAGGGCGGATTGTGTCTTCGGGCTGGCGCGATTGATCTCGTCACCAACCACGATGTTGGCAAAGATCGGGCCAGGCTTGAACTCGAACTCGTTGCGGTTTCGGTCCCAGACCGAGACACCGGTGACGTCGGAGGGCAGTAGATCGGGTGTGAACTGGATGCGTTGGAACAAACTGTGAATCGAGCGGGCCACCGATTTGGCCAGCTGGGTCTTGCCGACCCCGGGCACGTCCTCGACCAGGACGTGCCCTTCGGCCACCAGCGCTAGCAACACCAGCTCGATCACATCCCGTTTTCCTTGGATGACCTTCTCCACATTGGAGGCGATCCGATCGAAACGCTCGCTGAACACCTCGATCTGCTGTGGTGATGCCTCGGTCAAATCAAGCTCCCGCGTTGTCTCCTTGCGCCGAGACTCTACCGATGACTGCCCGTTGTGGGAGCTAGACTCAGCGACGGGAGTGGCCATTTCATGAGCGTTGGGCAGGGGTTTGGCGGAGTTTTGCTGGCGTTGACTCGTCGGCCTGTTTTGCTCTGGGAGGCCTTTCGGGCCGGTTTCGCCATGCGGGCTCATCGTGGTGTGCTTCCCTCTTCGGTGTACATCGACTGGAGGTTTCATACCGCATACGGCGCCGGCATGTCGGAAACCCGACACGAGGATGTGGAGTCTTATCTCAAATGGCGGCGACGAATGCGGGCCCTTTCGTGAGAGCAAAACTGAGAGCGCGTCTCGAGGACATACCTGGTGTCGCCTCGGTTTCGCTCGATCTCGACGATGTCGACTCAGGTATCAAGGTCAAACTCGAGGATGAGGCCGACGAAGCCGAGGTGTTGGATCGGGTGAGGGAGCTCCTGGTGGCCTACGGGGTGCGTTCTCACGACCACCCAATGCTCCACGTCGGGCAGTCACGCATCGGCCGATTGGGAGTGGACATCGGTGTTGCCGTCGAGGTCAGTCCCGTCAAGGGTGGGGTTCGGGTCGAGGTGATCGGCCACTCTGTCAGGTCCGTTCGGGTAGTCCCACCTACGCCAGCCGCCATCGCCCAGGGCTTGTCCGACGCCTGGTGCCAGGTGCTGGGCAGGATCCCGGTCGAGATCGTCGACGTGTCGCTGGCCGATCGAGACACGCTGCGTGTCGTGGCTTCAGACGGTGACACCGAGCGTGTCGGTACCGGCGAGTTGGCCTTCGGCCGGACCTACGCTCTCGCCCTGGCCGTGGGCAAGGCAATTGGCGTCCTCGACGTCGAATCGGGCGCAAAGATGCGGAATTGACTTCTTCTGGTTGGTAACGTCGCCCCCAGCGACAAGCGCACCATATGGCCAGGGTTCTCGTACTAAACGCCAGTTATGAACCGCTCTCGGTGGTGACCGCGCGCAGGGCAGTCGTCCTCGTGCTGAACCAGAAGGCCAGCATCGTCGTGGGCAAGGACGAGGTTTGGAGCTCGGAGAGCGCGTTGGTCGACGTTCCCTCGGTGGTCCGGCTCAATCGGTTCGTGAAAGTCCCGTATCGGCGAACGGCCCCGGTTACCCGCCGCGCCGTCTTCGGCCGCGATGGGCACCGCTGTCAGTACTGCGGAGGGCCGGCCGAGTCGCTCGATCATGTGCTTCCTCGATCCAAGGGTGGCAATCACACCTGGGAGAACGTCGTGGCCTGCTGTCGCCCGTGCAACATCTACAAGGGGGACCGATTGCCGATGGAAGCCGGGCTTCGTCTCAACAGCAATCCCGGGCCTCCGCGTCGTTACGCCTGGATCTACGCCTCGACCGGTTTTCAGGTCGACCCGGCCTGGCATCCCTACCTCGAGGTGGCCTAAACCCCTCCATGGCCGGGATCCGATACGTCAGGTCTGAGGATGCTGCCCGGCTGGCAGCTATCTACGCCCCGGTGGTGAGGGAGACGGCGGTGTCCTTCGAGATGAAGCCCCCCAGCCCCGAGGAGATGGCTCGTCGAATCGAGAACGTGTCCCGAACCTATCCCTGGATCGTATTCGAGGACGGTGAGGGCTCGGTCCTCGGTTACGCCTACGCGGGAGTACATAGACAGCGACCGGCGTATCACTGGTCGGTGGAGACCACCGTGTACCTGGACGCCGACCATCGTGGTCAGGGCTTGGGGAAAACCCTCTACACCGCTCTATTGGACCTGGCCCGAGATTGGGGCTATGCCAACGCTTACGCCGGGGTCGCCTTGCCCAACCCCGCCAGCGAAGCTCTTCATGCTTCGGTTGGATTCAGTCGAATCGGGGTGTTTCCTCGGGTGGGATTCAAATTCGACCAGTGGCACGACGTGAGTTGGTGGTACCGCCCTCTGACCACCGGCGAGGCTCCCCGCACCACGACTAAACCCCTCTAGACCCAGAGCTCTAGAAGCCGGTCTGGTCTCGTCCCTTCGGGCATCTTCATCCTGGTGACCTGGTGGCCCGGTCGGGGCCTTGATGGGTCTAGGTGGGGGAAAGGGTTGACAAGTGGGGCAAAGTGGGTCATAGTGGCGATCTGACCTATGAGATCGGGGTCAGCGCCCCAGCGAGAAGGGGATGGAGCAAACAGAATGGACGGAGAAAACCAGAAGTGTTCCTCGGTGAGTACTTCCACAGCCTCGACGAGAAGGGCCGGGTGGTCATGCCCTCCGGGTTTCGCCGTCGTCTCGAAGACGGTTGTGTCGTTGCCAAGGGACAGGACGGTCAGCTCGCACTCTTCCCGACCGCTGAGTTCGAGGCAAGGGCGGCAGAGGTGAGGGCCATGCCCCAGGACCGCTCCGGGCGACGTTTCTCCCGAACCGTGTTCTCCGGCGCCGATCCGCAGACACTGGACAAGTCGGGCCGGGTACTGGTCAAGCCCGATCTGCGCCGGTTCGCCGGGCTCGACACCTCGACCGAGATCACTGTCATCGGGGTCTTCGACCACGTTGAGTTGTGGAATAGCGAGCGGTACCTGGCTGACCGGGCTGCCGGCGACGAAAGCTATCTCGAGGAGGACGAGTAACCCACATCACCCGTCGGCTGGGTCATCGCCAGCCCCCCGGAACCAAAGGAAGGCCCCTGACTCCGCCCGCTTCCTTGGTACCAGCGCCCGGGGGGCTGGCCATGAGCCAGGACCGGAACAACAGAGACCGGGACTATCACCGGCCGGTTCTGGAGCAGGAGGTGGTCGATCTGTTGGCCCCGGTGCTGCCGGGAGTCGTGGTGGACGCGACTTTCGGTGGTGGGGGACACAGTCGCCGTTTGTTGGATGAGTTCGGAGAAGACGTGACCATTATCGGAATAGACCGCGATCCGGAGGCCCTGGCCAACGCCGGGGAGCTGGGCGTGCTCGCAGTCCAGGGCAACTTCTCTGATCTGGGGCAGTTGGTGTCCACATCCACCGACCTCCCGGTATCGGCGGTCCTCTTCGACTTCGGAGTTTCATCACATCAGCTCGACCGGGCTGATCGGGGCTTCTCATATCGGAAGGAAGGACCGCTGGACATGCGCATGGGTCCCGACGCGACCCTTGGCGCGGCAGAAATCGTCAATGAATGGCCCGAGGACCGGCTCGCCGATGTCATCCGGCGCTTCGGTGAGGAACCGCTTGCCGGTCGGATCGCACGAGCCATCGTCTCCGGACGCCCTTATCGGACCACCAGCCAGCTATCCACCGTCATCGCCGACGCAATGCCTGCGGCCCGCCGTCGGGTGGGACATCCCGCCCGACGGACCTTTCAGGCACTACGAATCGTTGTAAACAGCGAGTTGGAATCCATAGCCCGAGGTCTCGACCAGGCGATCGACGTAGTGATGCCCCTGGGCCGCGTGGTCGCCATCTCCTATCACTCACTGGAGGATCGGATAGTCAAGCAGCGGTTCAAAGAAGGATCGACCGGGTGCACCTGCCCACCGGAACTCCCGGTATGTGGGTGTGGCAAGAGCGCAGAGTTGCGGATCCTCACCCGCAAGCCGATACGCGCCTCGGCCGACGAGATCGCGTCCAACAACAGGGCCCGTTCCGCGGTGATGCGCGCCGCGGAGAAGGTGGCAGCATGACCGCTCTCCCGCTTCGAGCCCCGTCGGCCAAGGAGAACTTGAGAGTACTCAAAGGCCAGCGACCCCAGCGGGTCACCTTGGCTCCGTGGATGATCATGGTCCTCATTGGAGTAGTGGCCTTCCTGGGACTGGGTTTTGCCCGCACATCTCTGGACAAATCCGCCTTCGAGCTGGACCAGCTCACCCGGGCTATCGAGGAGCAAGGAGCGATCAACGAGCAGCTCCGGCTCGAGATCGCCCGTCTCGAGAACCCGGCCCGGATCGCTCCGCTCGCCGAGGAGTTGGGTCTGGTTATCCCCGCCGACACCCGCCAGCTCCTGGTCGATCTCGGTCAAGGCGCCGCGGTTGCCTCAATCGACAACGAGAGCGAAACACAATGATGACCCGACGGCGCGCTGGAGCCGGGCTCGCGGACGGAGCAGATCGCTTCGAACCACCGGAGTCACGGCTGGGAACCTAGGTCGTGGCCAGCGGCAAGGCCACCGGCCGACCCTCATCGGGCAAGGTGCGTGTCGCACTCATCGGATTGTTCCTGGTGGCGGCGTGGCTCGGAATGGCCTATCGCCTGGTGCAGGTGCAAGTGGTGCAGGCGGCGGACCTCGCCGATCAGGGCCTGAGCCAACGACTCGTTACCCGTGACTTGGCTCCACAACGGGGCAAGATCTTCGACCGCAACGGCGAGCTTCTGGCGATGACCGTCGAAGCGCAAAGCATCTGGGCCAACCCGGCCCAGATCGAAGAGCCCCTGTGGGTGGCGCAACAGATCGGTGGCTTGCTCGGGGTCGATTCCGAGAGCCTCTACCAGCGCCTGACCTCGAATCGAGACTTCGTCTACTTGAAACGTCAGGTGGAGCCGGGTCTGGCCGAGCAGATCACGGCTCTGGAGGTCCGCGGTCTTCATGCCCATCCGGAAGCGACGCGGATCTACCCCGCCGGTGAGGTTGCCTCTCACGTGACCGGTTTCGTCGATATCGACGGCAACGGGCTGGAGGGTCTCGAATACGTGTACGACGAGGAACTCCGCGGCACCCCGGGCAAGGCGGTCTTCGAACGCGATCTCGAGGGCCGAATCATCCCCCAGGGCATAAGCGACATCGTTCCCGCGGTGCCCGGCACCGATCTCAACACAACCGTCGATCTGCCTCTTCAGTATCAGTCGCAGCAGGCTTGCCTGTCGGCGGTTGAGCGGACCCAGGCCGACTCGTGTTGGATTGTCGTGCTGGATGTCGAGAATGGCGGCATCCTGGCCATGGCCGGAGCTCCGGTGTTCGACCCTCAGACCCGAAAGACGGTGGACGCAACCTGCGACCTGGAGGCAGACCCGACCTGCCACAGCTTCTCCAACTTCGTGGTCCGCAACGTGTACGAGCCGGGATCGACCCAGAAGTTGATCACGGTGGCCGCGGCCCTCGAGGAGGGCGAGGTCAGAACGGGGACCTGGATTCCCCAGGTTGCCGACGTCCTCGAGCTACGCGAAGGCGCTTGCCTTGACGGGGACGATGATGTCTACGGCTGCTATCAGGACTTCGACAAGCACGACACGGCCGACATGACGGTGGCCGACATCTTCACCCGCTCTTCGAACGTGGGCACCATCCTGATCGGCGAGAAGCTCGGCGAGGACCGGCTCAAGGGGTATATCGAGAAGTTCGGGCTCGGTTCGATCACCGGGGTGGATTACTCGGTCGAGGCGCCGGGTTTCCTCAACTTCGAGGCGGGTTGTGAGACATGTTGGGCGTCGGCTGCCATCGGCTACTCGGTCGCCGCCACGCCCTTGCAGATGGCCGCGGCCTATGCGGCCATCGGGAATGACGGGGTCTGGACCAAGCCACACATCGTCGCCTCCAAGACCGATGTCGACGGCAAGGAGGATGTCAGCGGTCTCGAGACCAGACGGGTCGTCTCCGAAGAGACGGCCCGTCTGATGCAGGAACTCCTGGCCAACGTGGTGGAGGAGGGAACGGGTCAGGCGGCCGGCATCGACGGGTATCGGGTTGGGGGGAAGACGGGAACGGCGAACATCCTGAGCGACGACGGGCTGCGGTATACCGAGATCACCCGCGCCTCCTTCGTCGGTTTGGCCCCCATAGACGATCCCAAGGTCGTGGTTGCGGTATTGATCGACGCACCATCCTTCGAGTACCGCACCGGTGGAGCGTCAGCTGCTCCCGTGTTCGCCGAGGTCATGGAGCAGGCGCTTCACCGGTTGGGAGTGACACCCGATGCCGACAATGGGTAGCACGCTGGGAGACGTCTCCCGGCGGGTCGGAGGCGAGGTGATAGGTGACCCCGACACTTGGCTCGCCGATGTCACGCACGACTCGAGGAGCGCGGGTCCCGAAGTGCTCTTCGTCGCGGTGCGCGGAGCCGAACACGACGGTCACGACTACGTGGAGGCCGCGGTGACCTCCGGCTCACCGGCAGTTGCTGTGGAGCATCCGATGCCGATCGACGCCGGCCAGTTGATCGTCGACGACACCAGAGCGGTGATGTCGCTGATCGCGGCCGAAGTCCACAACGACCCATCCCACCAAGTTGCGGTGATCGGGGTGACGGGGACCAACGGCAAGACCACCGTCACTCACTACATCGAATCTCTGATGCGATCTGCCGGCCGTGTTGCCGGGCTCATCGGCACCGTCGAGACCAGGGTCGGGTCGACAGTCATTCCCTCAGAGCGCACGACTCCCGAGGCAACCGATTTCCAACGGCTGCTCGCCACCATGCGAGAGATGGGCGCCGAACTGATCGCG
This sequence comes from Acidimicrobiia bacterium, assembly GCA_035544615.1. GTDB lineage: Bacteria > Actinomycetota > Acidimicrobiia > Spongiisociales > ZC4RG35 > JARDZU01. The sequence continues at coordinate 31,218 of DATKEA010000140.1, forward strand.
GCCGAGATCTCCTCTCATGCACTCGAGATGAATCGGGTGGCGTCGACTCGTTTTGCCGTGGCGGCATTCACCAATCTCTCCCAGGATCACCTCGACTTCCACGGGACCATGGAGTCCTACCGATCCGCCAAGGAGCGTCTGTTCCGCGACTTCGACATCGGCACCTCGGTCATCAACGTCGACGACCCCGTCGGAGCTGACATCGCGGGTTGGGTCAGCGGGCCGAAAATCCTGGTTGGGCAGCGCGGCGAGGTGAGCGCCGGCGACATCCACTCCTCGTTCGACGGGACATCGTTCCAGCTCGTCACGCCCCTGGGCAACGCGGTGGTCAGCTCGCCGCTGATAGGTGCTTTCAATGTCGAGAACGCGTTGGTGGCGGTCGGTTGCTGTCTCGCCTTTGGCTCGAGTCTCGATGAGATCGTCCTCGGATTGAGTGAGTTGAGGGACGTCCCGGGCAGGTTCGAACTGGTAGGGGAGCGGGAAGGGACGAGTGTCGTAGTCGACTATGCCCATACGCCGAATGGCATCCATGAGGCGATCTCGGTCGCCCGGGCGCTCTCCGACGGTCGCGTCATCGCCGTGGTCGGGGCGGGAGGCGATCGGGACCGTGAGAAGCGGCCGCTCATGGGCCGCGCCGCGTCGGAAGCGGATGTCGCCATCATCACCAGTGACAATCCGAGAACCGAGGACCCTGATCGGATACTGAATGACGTGGCGGCCGGCGCCACGACGGCCAAAACGGTGCTCGAAGTCGACCGGCGGCGCGCCATCGCCAGGGCGATTGGCTCGGCTGAACGAGGCGACGTGGTGCTCATCCTGGGCAAAGGTCACGAGACCGGCCAGGAGATCGATGGCCGTGTGTTTCCGTTCGACGATCGTGATGTGGCCAGGGAGTTACTTGGCATCGCTCCGAGTTCCCCCGAATCCGGTCCCGATTCAGGGAGCATGTCCCTGTGATATCGCTTCTCATCGCCGCTGCGGTCGGTCTTCTGGTGTCGATCTTCGGGACTCCCTACGCCATTCGCTACTTCCGTCGCCGCGAGATCGGTCAATTCATCCAGGACGAGATCGTCGGGATGCATGGTCACAAGCAGGGAACCCCGACCATGGGGGGAGTGGTGTTCGTCTCGGCGGCGATCATCGGTTATACCGTGTCACACATCCGGCTGCTCGGTCCTTCGGGGCGGATCGAGTTCGAGTTCCAGCCGATGAGCTCGGGGGGTCTTCTGGCCGTGTTCGCTCTCGCCGGCATGGCCGTGGTCGGGCTGCTCGACGACTGGATCAAGTACTCGAACCAGCGGAGTCTCGGGCTGTCCAAGGCGGCGAAATTCGGGGGCCAGTTGGCGATCGCTGCGCTTTTTGCCTGGGGAGCTTCGATGGCCGGGGTGGTCACCGAGGTCTCCTTCGTCAGACCTCTGGGAATCGACCTGGGCGCCTTTTTCGTCATCTGGGTGCTTCTCATGCTCACCGGCTTCGCCAACGGGGTGAATCTGGCCGACGGAATGGATGGTCTGGCGGGTGGCTCGTCGGCCCTGGTGGTGGCTTCGTACACGGTGATCGGTTTCTGGCAGTTCAGGAACCCTGACATCTACGACGCGGTGGACCCGCTCGGCCTGGCGATCGTCTCGGCGGCGATGTTCGGTGCGATACTGGGCTTTCTCTGGTGGAACGCGCCACCGGCCAAGATCATCATGGGCGATGTGGGTGCCCAAGGCATCGGCGGCCTGTTGGCAGCACTGGCCCTGCTCACCAACACCCATCTACTCCTGGCAGTCCTCGGCGCCATATTCGTAGCGGAGACCGCTTCGGTGATCCTGCAAGTGGCCAGCTTCAAGATGTTCGGCAAGCGGATCTTCCGGATGTCGCCGCTGCACTACCACTTCGATCTCGGTGGTTGGCCGGAGACGACCGTGGTCATCAGATTCTGGATCTTGACCGGTATCGGGGTTGCCCTCGGGCTCGGATTCTTCTATGGCGACTTCCTCCTTCTCGAGGGGCTGTTGTGACGCGGGTGCTGGTGCTCGGCGCCGGAGTCTCCGGTGTGGCTGCGGCCCGGCTGGCACGAAGCCGTGACATGGCGGTCACCGTCTATTCCGAGGGCCCCTCCCTCGGCCTCTTGAATGAGGGCTTCTCGGTGGCTGGCGGCGAATGGGACCCCGTTCTGCTCAATGGGGTCGATCTGGTGATCGCCAGCCCCGGATTCTCCGAGCGCTCCCTCCCGATCGTGGAGGCGTTGGAATCGGGTCTCCCGGTCTGGAGTGAGATCGAGTTCGCCTGGCGCCAACTCGATGTCCCGGTTGCAGCCATCACCGGAACCAACGGCAAGACGACCGTGACCGAGGCCACATCGGCCATGCTCATCGCGTCCGGGATCGATGCGCCGGCGACCGGAAACATCGGATCCGCGCTGTCAGATCACGTCGACGAGGGCCACGAAGCCGTTGTGGTCGAGGTCTCCAGCTTTCAGCTGCGGTTTTGCGAGCAGTTCCATCCGATTGCCGCGGCTATCACCAACGTATCGGTCGACCACCTCGACTGGCACGGTTCGGAGCACTCCTATCGATCGGCCAAATCACGGATCTTCCTCAACCAAGGCGAGGAAGATCTCCTGGTCTACGACGCCGACGACGAGGGCGCCACCTCACTCGTCTCCGGCGCCAGGAGCGAGCTGTTCCCGGTATCGGGGGATCACCTGCCGCCAGGGGGAGGGGGAGTCGATCACGGTCGCCTCATCATCGGGGAGATGTCGATGTCGATCGGCGATTTCACATCGAACGACCCCATCCATCTGGTCAACCTGGCAGCGGCCGCCGCCCTCGCTCTGCGTATGGGTGCCAGCCCCGAAGCGGTGGTCAAGACGGCTGGGTCCTTCACACCAGGCCCCCATCGGCGAACCGTGGTCGCGCGTGCCCATGGGGTGACATGGATCGACGATTCGAAGGCCACCAACCCCCACGCCGCCCTCGCTTCGATTCGAGCTCATAACTCTGTGGTGTTGATTGCCGGAGGGCTATCCAAGGGTCTCGACCTCCGACCGCTAGCCCTCGAGCCACGGGTTCGTGTCTTGATCGGCATCGGAGACGCCGGGCCGCTGCTGGTCGAGGCCGCGGGGGAACGGGGCCGGCTCGCCGGCGATCTGGTGCACGCGGTGGAGATGGCCTCACAATTGGCGGAGCCCGGCGACACGGTGCTGTTGGCACCGGGCTGCGCCAGCTTCGACCAGTTCGAGTCATACCAGAGCCGGGGCGAGAGGTTCTCGCAGCTTGCCCGGAAGATCACTGAGGAGGCAGCAGCCAGATGACAGCGAACGTCACTTCGATCGCCCGGGTGCGGGCGGCGGCGCGAGACCGGGCCGAGTTGCTCAAGGTCAACAATCGAACGGCGACCACGCTTCTGGTCCTGGTTGTGGTCCTGGTCGTGATCGGTCTGGGTGCCACTCAATCGGCGTCCTCGGCAGTGGCTATCGATCAAGGTCAGGATCGATTCTTCTTCTTCAAACGGCAGTTGTTCGGGGTGGGAATCGGCACGATCGCCTTGTTGATCACCAGCCGCATCCCCTATGGCTTCTACCGGCGCCTGGCAGTCCCGGCGTTCGTGGCCGCGGTTGGGCTCCTGGTGGCAGTCCTCGCCATGGGACCGGTCATCGGTGGGGCCCAGCGGTGGCTGTACCTCGGGCAGTTCAGCTTCCAGCCCTCGGAGCTGGCCAAGGTCTCGGTGATCGTCATCCTGGCCTACCTCCTCGAGAGGAAGCACAAGCTTCTGACGACCTTCGGGCACTTCGTGGTCCCCGTCGTCTTCACCGTTGGTGTTGTCGGTGGCCTCGTGATGCTGCAGCCAGACCTGGGCACCACGATCATCATCGGTGCCGCTGCCATGGCAGTGATCCTGGCCTCCGACGCCCCGTTCAAGTATGTGCTCCTTCTATCGGTGATGGTCGTGGGGGTGGCCTGGCTGTTGGCGTTCAGCGATGAGTATCGGGTCGATCGGATTGCCGGGTTCCTCGACCCTTGGGGTAACGCCAGCGGCGATGGCTACCAACTGATCCAGGGTTACTACGCCCTGTCCAACGGCGGGATCTTCGGCGTGGGGCTCGGTGCGAGTCGCGCCCGCTGGTTCTACCTTCCCAACGCTCACACCGATTTCATCTTCGCCATCATCGGCGAGGAGACCGGGCTGATCGGCGCCCTGACAGTCATCGGCCTTTTCGTGGTCCTGGCCCTGGCCGGTTGGTTGGTGGCCTCTCGTGCCCCCGATCGATTCGGGAGAATGGTTGCCGCCGGCATCACCGCTTGGCTGTCGTTCCAGGCCCTGGTCAACGTCGGTGGTGTGCTCGGTGTGATTCCTATCACCGGAATAGCGCTGCCCTTTGTCTCGTATGGGAGCACTGCATTGATCGTGTCCATGGCTGCGCTCGGCATCCTGGTCAACATCGCCCAGGCCGGAGTCCCGCCGAAGACATGACGTTTCTCATCGCCGCAGCCGGCACCGGTGGCCACGTGTTTCCTGGGCTGGCGGTAGGCGAGGCTCTGATCGAGCTCGGAGTCGACCGCGATCGGGTGCTCTTCGTTGGTGGGCAGCGGATCGAGGCCAATGTCTATCCCGATGCCGGCTTCCCCTTCCTACGTCTCGAGCTGAGGGGGCTGCAGCGATCCCTGACCACGAAGAACCTGGGTCTGCCTCAACTGGTGTGGCGCGCCCGAAACCAGGTCGTCCACCAGATCCACCAGCGTGAAGCCAAAGCTGCGTTGGGATTGGGGGGATATGTCACGGTCCCGACAGCCCTGGCCGCTCACAAGACGCGGGTCCCGCTGCTCCTCGCCGAGCAAAACGCCGGCGCAGGCCTGGCCAACCGTCTCGCCTCGCGTTGGGCAGATAGGGTCTTCGTCTCCTTCCCCCACACCCATGGGTTGACGGATGGCGAATGGGTGGGCAACCCGGTGCGAAAGGCGATGGTCGACTTCGACCGAGAGGGACTTCGTCCCAAGGGGCTGGCGCGACGCGGGCTCGACCCCGGCCTACCGGTGCTGGGTGTCGTCGGGGGGTCGCTGGGAGCGAGTGTCCTCAACACGGCCGCCCGAGATCTCGCTGCTTCGTGGCAGGGCCCCACCATTCAGATGCTCCATCTCACCGGGCAGGGGAATCTCGGCCCGGGCGACCGGTTGAGCGGGAATGTTCGATGGCATCAAGTTGCCTTCGAAGAGCGCATGGAGCTGTTCTACGCGGCGTGCGACCTCGTGGTCGCCCGCGCCGGTGGTGGTGTGGCTGAACTGACCGCCACCGGGACCCCGTCGATCCTGGTCCCCGGGGCCTTTGGCTCTTCGGGCCATCAGACGGCGAACGCGGCGTTCATTGCAGGGTCCGGCGCCGCCCTGGTCCTCTCGGAGGATCGGATCGGAGAGCTGACCGGGCTCATCGAGCGGACGCTCCTCGACTCCGACCAGTTGCGAGCGATGAGGGATGCGGCGCGCGCTATCGCCAAACCCGAGGCGGCGATGACCATCGCCAGGGCGATGCTGGAATTGGCGTGATGAGAATCAACTATCGCCGGGTGCACCTGATCGGGGCCGGGGGAGCGGGCATGAGCGCGATCGCCAAAGTGCTGGCCGGCATGGGACATGTGGTGTCTGGATCCGATCTGCGCGGAGGCTCGACACTCGATCGACTGGCCGACTTCGGCATCACCACCTACACCGGGCATCACCCTGAAGCTGCTCGCACCGCCGACCTGGTCGTCGCTTCGTCTGCAGTGCCCAACTATGACCCGGAGCTGGTCGCGGCGACCGAGGCTGGGGTCCCACGGTGGCGACGTCCCGAGTTGCTGGCCGCCCTCACCGCCGGCATCCCCACCGTCGGGGCCACGGGTACCCATGGGAAGACCACCACGACCGCGCTCCTGATCTCGGCGTTGCAAGCGGCCGGGGAGGACCCCAGCTTCATCGTCGGCGGGGATCTGGCCGACTGGAACACGAATGGGCACTATGGGTCGACGGATCTGCTGGTTATCGAAGCAGACGAAGCGTTTCGCACCTTCGAGAGCCTGCATCTCGTCGGCCTCGTCATCACCAACATCGAGGCCGAGCATCTCGAGCATTTCGGGACCGAGGACGATCTCGCCGCCAGCTTCGTCACGGTCGCCAGATCCGTGGCCGGGCCGGTGGTGGCTTGCGCCGATGACCCCGGCGCCCTCGCCGTGGCCCGAGAGGTCGGCGCTATCACCTATGGCATCGACGCCGGCTCGGACTGGCGGATAGTCGACCTCGTGGCTTCGAACGGGGGCATCGAGTTCGACCTGGTCGGCCCGGACGACACGACTCGGGTCAGCCTGAACCGACCGGGCGCCCACGTGGCCAGGAACGCGGCAGGTGTACTTGCCCTCACTTCAGCCATGGGGCGTGACATCGAGGCATCGGTGCGGGGGCTCGCCTCGTTCCGGGGGGTGAGTCGCCGATGGGAGAACCGGGGAACGGTCTCGGGTGTCACCCTCATCGACGACTATGCCCATCATCCGACCGAGGTGGCTGCCACGCTGGCCGCGGCCTCGGGCATCGTCCCGGGCCGGCTGTGGGCGGTCTTCCAACCTCATCTCTATAGCCGGACCGAGAGGTTCCAGCGGGAGTTCGGCGAGGCGCTGAGCCAGGCCGACGAGGTCGTGGTAACGGATGTGTACGGCTCGCGGGAGGAGCCGGTTCCCGGTGTCACCGGACGGCTGGTGGCGGATGCCGCCCGGAGCCACGGGGCGAGCGTTCACTACGTGCCCCACATGGTCGACCTGGCTCGATTCCTGGCGGAGCGGGTCGAGAAGGGTGATCTGGTCCTGACCATGGGCGCCGGGGACATCACCTTGGTCCCCACCGAATTGGCTTTGAGACTCGCGGAGAGCCGGTGAGCGGGCTGGAGGCCCTGGTCGCTTCCGGCTTCATCGTCGAGAACGTGGCCCTGGGGCCTCTGACGACATACAAGTCCGGGGGCCCGGCGCGATACTTGATCGAGGTCGAGAACCTCGAGGATCTCGAGCGTCTGACTTCCAGCGACGTCCTGTCCGAAATGCCGCTCCTGATGTTGGGTCGCGGGTCAAACATCGTGGTCTCAGATTCGGGCTTTCCCGGTCTGGTCATTCGTCTCGGCCCCGGGTTCTCAAAGATCGAGATAGACGGGTCGGTGGTTTCCGCCGGCGGCTCGGCCCCGCTCGCCCAGGTAGCCAGAGCCAGTGTCAAAGCCGGTCTGACCGGTCTCGAGTTCTTCGTCGGCATCCCGGGCTCGGTGGGTGGTGCCGTCCGTCAGAACGCAGGTTGTTTCGGGGTGGAGACGAAAGACCGGCTGATCGAGGCATCCATCCTCGACTTGGCCTCAGGTGTCATCGGGACCAGAAGCCCCGATGATCTCGAGATGTCGTATCGGCACTCCAATATCGACGCTACCCGAGTAGTCCTCACCGCCACCTTCGCGACCCGACCCGGCGACGTGGCGAAGGGGCTCGAGGAGTTGAGACGGATCACCAGGTGGCGGCGTGACAATCAACCCGGCGGCACCTTCAACGCCGGCAGTGTCTTCAAGAACCCACCCGGGGCCACGGCCGGCGAGCTCATCGATTCATTGGGGCTCAAGGGGACCAAGGTCGGCGACGTCGCGGTCTCCTCCAAGCACGCCAATTTCTTCGTTGCCGGGCCCAATGCCACTTCGGGTGATATTCGGAGACTTGTCGATGTGGTGAAAGACCGCGTTTTCGAGGAGACCGGCACCATCCTGGAGCCGGAAATCCAATTCGTGGGATTCGAAGATGACAATTGATCCGCGTTTGACCGAACGTCGTCGAGAGGTTGCAGAGGACCGGGCTCGAAGAAACGTCCGTCGCCTGATCCGTTTCCTGATAATCCTCGGCCTGGCGGGAGCGGTGGTATGGCTCTTCCTGTCACCCCTCTTGAGCGTGAAGGAGGTGACCACCACGGGCGTTGTCGCCAGCTCGACCCACCTGGCCCTGGCCGAGGAGGGTGTCCTGGCGGGCACGCCGATGATCCTGATCCCCTCCGGGGACATCGCCGCCGATTTGGAGCGGGATCCTTGGGTCCGGGAGGCGGTGGTCGAGCTCGATTGGCCAAACCGAGTCGTGGTTCGGGTGGAGGAGCGAGTGCCGGTGGCCTGGGTCGAGACCGGGGACGGTTGGGCCCGCCGGGCGATCGATGGCGTCGCCGTGCCCTCGTCGGGAGAGCCAGACGACTCGTTGCCGTGGCTGGACTTCTCCACGATCGAGGACTCCGAGGCTTCCGGCTCCAAACAGGTGCTGGGTGCGCTGGAATTCGCGGCCGCCCTTCCCGATGAGCTCATATCGGGCACCCGGGTGTGGCCCGAGGCCAACGGCGAGATGTGGGCCAATGTTTCCGGGTTCGATGTCAGGTTGGGGCGCCCGGTGGAGATGGCCGCCAAGGGGCTCAGCTTGGTCGCTCTGCTCCGCGAAGAGCCGCCCCCGGGCTCGATACTGACCCTGATTGCCCCCACCCATCCCGCAACCTCCTCGCCTGTTGATGAGCCGGTCAGCGAGGACGACGAACCCTGAAGGTCTAGTTGAGGCTTATAGATTATGGCTTTACTTAACCAAACCCGAACGGTAAACCTCTACTTTAGCTTCGTATAGAAACTGGAGGACTTGTTGTGAGCACGTCGAGCGGTGGCTATTTAGCCGTGATAAAAGTGGTGGGGATAGGTGGTGGTGGGGTCAACGCCGTCAACCGAATGGTGGAGGCAGGCATCCGTGGTGTCGAGTTCATCGCACTGAACACCGACGCTCAAGCTCTACTTATGAGTGATGCCGACGTGAAGCTCGACATCGGTCGTGAGGTGACCCGCGGGCTGGGGGCCGGAGCCAACCCCGAGATCGGTCGGGCCGCCGCCGAGGAGCACAAGGCGGAGTTGGAGGACGCTCTCAAGGGCTCGGACATGGTGTTCATCACTGCCGGTGAGGGGGGCGGAACCGGGACCGGTGGTGCTCCGATCGTGGCCGAGGTCGCCAGGTCTGTCGGCGCCTTGACCGTAGGTGTCGTCACCCGGCCATTTGGCTTCGAGGGGAGACGGCGGGCAGTGCATGCCGAACAGGGAATCGACCTGCTCAAGGACTCGGTCGACACCCTGATCGTGATCCCCAACGACCGACTGCTCGACGTGGGCGACCCGGCGGCGCCGATCACCGAGACCTTTCGTCTCGCCGACGATGTCCTGATGAGCGGTGTGGCCGGTATAACCGACTTGATTACTACTCCAGGTCTGATCAATGTCGACTTCGCCGACGTCCGCACCATCATGGCCGATGCCGGATCGGCGGTGATGGGGATAGGAATAGCCACCGGCGAGAACCGGGCCAAGCAGGCTGCGGAGCGGGCAATCTCGAGCCCGATGCTGGAAACCTCGATGGAAGGGGCGAAGGGGGTCTTGCTCTCCGTGGCCGGTCCTTCGTCGATGACATTGCATGAGGCCACCGAGGCCGCCAGGGTGATCTCGGACCATGCCGACCCCGAAGCCGACATCATCTTCGGCGCCATCGTCGACGATGACCTCGGGGAGGAGATGAAGGTGACCGTGATCGCGGCCGGATTCGAGCGACGCCGCTCGTCGGGCCGCCCTGCGGCGTCACGCCCGTCCAGACCGGTTTACTCGGGTGTCGACGACGAGGACGACAGTATCGACATCCCGACCTTCGTTCAGGGATGAATCGTCCCCCCGGCAGGGACGGGGTGGCGTTCACCGACGGAGCCGAAGGCGACCAACGCCACGATCTGACTGCCCGTTCGGCGGTCTCGTCTTGGCTGGGAGTATCACGGCGATGGGCCACCGTCAGGCAGGTGCACGGTGCTCGCATCGTTAAGGCCGAGGAACCGGGCGAATTGGGTGAGGCCGACGGTTTGTGGACCGACCTGGTGGGGCTGCCTCTGGCCGTGTTCACCGCCGATTGTTTCGCAGTGGTCTTGTTCTCAGAGGGGGCGGTCGGGGTGGCGCACTCTGGATGGCGCGGGGCGGCGGCCAAGGTCGTGACCGCCCTCCGAGCCGAGATGGAGAGCTCAGGACACGACCCAACCGGCGCCGCCGTCGGCCCCGGGATCGGCCCTTGTTGTTTCGAGGTGGGCCACGAGGTGGCCGAGATGTTCCCGAGGGACGTGACCTCGACGACCTGGGGAACATCATCTGTCGACATCGCCAACTCGATCCGACGTGAGTTGAGCGGGCTCGATGTTTGGATGGCCGGTGCTTGCACGATGCACACCCATGGATTGCTCAGCTACCGGGAGAGCCAAACGCGGTTGAGGATGGCCGGCATCGGCTGGTTGTCATGAGCTACCAGGACGTCCTGGACCGCACCGCTTCTGCCGCCCGTCGGGCCGGGCGCGACCCGTCGTCGATCACGGTCGTCGCAGTGTCGAAGTCGAAGCCGGTCTCAGCCATCGAGAGTCTGTATGAGCTCGGTCATCGAGACTTCGGGGAGAATCGGGCTCAGGAGATGTCCGAGAAGGCCGGCCTGCTCCCAGCCGACATCCGTTGGCATTTCGTTGGTGCACTTCAGTCGAACAAGGCCCGTTTGGTCCGGCCGATCACCTACCTCCTCCATTCGATGGACCGAGAATCCCTGGCCGGAGCCTGGATCAAGGGCAACGGTCTCCCTCCACCGGTCCTGGTCGAAGTGAACACCGGTCGCGAGCCACAGAAGTCCGGCGTGCTCCCCGAGGGCGCCGCCGCACTGATCGACCGATTGACGACCCTGGGTCTCGTAGTGCGCGGCCTGATGGCAATCCCACCAATGGCCGACGACCCCGAGCAGCAACGCCCGCACTTCGAAGCTCTGAGGCGGCTGCGTGATGGCATGGCGGGTGATCACCCGGAGCTGGTAGAGCTGTCGATGGGTATGACCGACGACTTTGAAGTCGCTGTAGAAGAGGGCGCCTCTATGATTCGGGTCGGACGGGCTATCTTTGGTGCCCGCACGTAACGGAGCGATCGATGTCGTCACTGTTCTCAAAAGCCCTCGTCTACCTGGGATTGGTAGATGAGGATCAGATGGAAGAAGAGGGCGGCGGAGAACGCCAGCAGCCCGACTACATCGAGGCACCCACGCGTAGGGTGGAGCCGAGAACAGTCGAGGCGCTCCCTCAGAGTCGAAGAGTCGAGCCGCCACCCACCTCACGGGCTGCTACCCGCCCCCAATCACGATACGAGGGGAACGAGGGGGTCGGGCTGGTACGGCCGGTCGAGGTCCAATCGGACGTCATCTTGGTCGAGGAGTTCGGCGACGCCCGGATTCTCGCCGACCGAGTTCGAGAACGCATTCCGGTGGTGCTGGACATGAGGGAGTCCGATCACGATCTCATGCGCCGGGTGATCGATTTCTCCTCTGGTCTCATCTACGCCCTCGACGGGTCGATGAGAAAGGTCGGTGACGGTTTGGTGGTGGTGCTTCCGCCACGGGTCACACTGAGTAGAGACGAGAAGCGTCGTCTTGTCTCATTAGGGGTCTATGAACTCGACGACGTCGATTACTGACTCGTGATCATCGGCGAAGTTCTGGTGCTGCTGTTGCAGGTCTACTTCTATGCCGTCCTGGCGTGGGTGATCCTTTCCTGGATCCCCACCTCGTCGACCCACCCCCTGGGCCGCGTCAACGTCTTTCTCGATCGGATCATCTATCCGGTGATCCTCCCGCTGCGGAGGGTGATCCCGCCGCTCCGGCTCGGCGGCGGCATGCTCGACCTGTCCCCGATCGTCCTACTGATCGGGCTCAACATCCTGATCGGGGTGGTGTCGAGGATCTGATCCTTGGCGCAAGCTCCCCGCGTTCGTATCCTCCCACCAGAACCAAGGGGAAAACGGAATGGCTATCACACCGGCTGACATCGAGAAGAAGACCTTCTCCACCGCGTTGCGGGGTTACGACCTCGACGAGGTCGACGACTTTCTCGACGAGATGGTGGTTGCGGTCAGGGAGCTGGAGACCGAGCTGACCCAGGCACGGGTCCGAATAGCAGAGCTGGAACGAGACCCCGCGGCCCCTGCCCCGGCTCCGGTCCCGGCTACCGGCCCCGACGAGTCAGCAGTGGGACGCGCCCTGGTGACGGCCCAGGTGGCCGCCGACAGGCTGCTCGAGGAGGCGCGGCTCGATGCCGATCGCAAGCTCGCTGAGACCCAGACCGAAGCCGATCGAATCCTGGAAGGCGCCCGCACCGAGGCGGACACCTTCGTCCGGGACCGTGACGAGAAGAAGGCGGCGATCGAAGCCGAGATGGCGCAGTTGAACAGCTTGGTGGCCGGGGTTCGCACCCGCCTTGCCATGTTGGCGACCTCGGTGGCGGACAAGCTCGACGAGATGGACGCGGTAGTGGCCGGATCGTTGGCCGCCAACGATGCGCACCCGGACGCGGATCTCACTGGTGAAGAGCCGAGCGAAGGTCTGAGCTTCACCGCGGATGAGGAGATCGGCTTCGACACGATTGACCTTGGTGGCGAAGGTGAAGTCGAGGCCGATGTCGATGTCGATGTTGATGAGGAGCTTTCTGCCGAATCAGACATCGACGATGTGGTCGAAGCCGAGCTCGATCTCGATGCCGACGAGGATCACGAGGCGGCGGGCCTGTCTCACATCGAGGGTCTTGTCGACGCTGACGGCGACGACGACGAAGCTGACGAAGAGGCCTGAGTCTGTCGGGTCAGACGCGGCTGATGCGGAGCGCGACCGGCCGGTCGTCGATTTCGAACTGTTCGTCCAATTGATCGGCCTCTTCCACCAGCGCAGCGAGCACCTCTGACGCCAGGAGCTCGCGGTGGGCTGAGATCGCGGCCCGAATGGTGGGGTCCTCGCTGGACCATGAGACCGCGATCCGATCGGTGACGTCCAGGTCGGCCTCCCTACGCATCCTCTGCAGCCTGCTGATCAGCTCCCTGGCGACGCCTTCGTGGAGAAGCTCGTCCGAGATGCGGGTGTCGAGCGCCACCGCGACGTGGTTGCCGGTCTCGACGATCGTCCCTTCACGCGCCGTTCTCTCGATGAGAAGGTCGTCGCCGCCGAGCTCCCGCCCGGCTGCGGTCACCGTGCCGCCCCCGAGGACCGACTCCAGTTGGGCATGGTCGAGCTCGGCTATGGCGGCGGCCACCTGATTCATGTCGGCACCGAGCAACGGCCCCAGCTTCCTGAAGTTGGCCTTGGCCGAGAGAACCACCAGCTCGCCTTCGTCCGAGGAGGTCACCACCTCTTTCACATTGAGTTCCTCGGCGATGACATCGGTATGTGTCTCGATCGATCCGGCCAACCTCGGGTCGCGGGTCAGCACCGTGAGCCGACCCAAAGGCTGGCGGACCCGGTGACCCTCCTTCTTGCGCAGGGTGCGCCCGAGGTGGACCACCTCGCGCACCACCGCCATCGCTTCCTCGAGCCCGGTGTCGATGAGCGAGCTGTCGGCGTCGGGGAAGTCGCGATGGTGAACGCTGGAGACCGAATCGGGATAGTGACGCGCCACCAGATCCTGATACAGGTGCTCGGTGATGAATGGCAGCACCGGCGCCAGCACCTCGATGAAGGTGGTGAGCACCTCGTACAGGGTGGCGAAAGCCGCCAGCTTGTCGGCATCGCCTTCACCGGATTCACCCCGGGTGCGCCAGAACCTGCGCCGCGAGCGCCGCACATACCAGTTGGTGAGATGATCGATGAAGCCGAGGGTGGGGGGCACCACGTTGTACAGGTAGTAGCCCTCCATCTGCTCGTTGACCTCCGACACCAGGCTCTGCAACACCGACAGGATCCAGCGATCCATCTCCGGCCGATCGGCGGGGGATGGGGCAGACCTCAGGTCGGCGATGGTGATCCCGTCGGCCTGGGCGTAGGTGGTGAAGAAGCTGTACGTGTTCCACATCGGCAACAAGACCGTGCGCACCACGTCGGCCACGCCGTCGCTGGTGAAACGAAGGGGCTCGGCTCTGAGCACCGGTGAGTTGATGAGGAAAGCGCGCAAGGCATCCGCCCCCATGACGTCGAAGATCTCGGAGGGGTCGGGGTAGTTCTTGAGGCTCTTCGACATCTTGCGCCCGTCCTCAGCCAGGATCAGGCCGTTGACGACACAGTTCTCGAATGCGGGTTTGTCGAAGAGTGCCGTGGAGAGGACTATCAGCGTATAGAACCATCCCCTGGTCTGGTCGAGGCCTTCGGCGATGAACTTCGCCGGGAATGCCGCCTCGAACCGCTCGGCGTTCTCGAACGGATAGTGGTGCATCCCGTATGGCATTGATCCCGACTCGAACCATCCGTCCAGCACCTCGGGCACCCGGATCATCGCCCCAGCACAAGAGGGGCAGGCCCAACCGATTTCGTCGACCACGTGTTTGTGCAGGTCGTCGGGCCGCTGGCCCGACAAAGCCTCCAGCTCGTCGAGCGAGCCGATCGCCACCTGCTCATCACAGCGATCGCACTCCCAGACCGGGATGCAGGATCCCCAGTAGCGATTGCGGCTGATCGCCCAATCACGGGCGTTCACCAGCCAGTTCCCGAACCGTCGGGTCCCGACGTAATCGGGAACCCAATGAATCGTCTCGTTGAGCTCGACCATGCGCTCACGGAAGCGCTCCACCGCCACGAACCAGGTGGGGATCGCCTTGTAGATCAGCGGGGTCCCGGTGCGCTCACAGAAGGGATAGGAATGGACGATCCGGGACGAGTGGACCAGATTGCCCGATGCCTTCAACAGCTCGATGAGAACAGCATCGGCCTCCTTGACGTTCAGACCGGCAACTTCGGGCACCGCCTCGGTGAAGTTGCCTCCGGCATTGACCGGATCCACCAATGTGTCGAGACCGGCGTGTTTCAGGGCGTAGAAGTCGGCCTCGCCGTAGGCAGGGGCCATGTGAACCAACCCGGTGCCCTCCGAGACGGTCACCTCCGAGGAGGCGATGGTCACAAACGCCCCGCGTTCTCTCTCCCCGGCGAAGTAGTCAAAAGGAGGCTGATAGGAGACACCGAGGAGCTCGGAGCCGCGGGCCTTCTCGACCACCACATGGTCCTCGCCGAACACAGTCGACGCCCGCTCCCGCGCTATCCAGTAGTGGTCGCCGTTGTCCTTCACCCGCACGTATTCGTTGTCTTCCCCGACTGCGATCGCCAGGTTCCCGGGAAGGGTCCATGGCGTGGTCGTCCAGATCAGCAGGTAGTCCCCTGTTTGAACCGGCCCCACCCCGTCGAGCACCACCAACCGGACGGTTATCGAAGGATCTTCCACATCGCGGTAGTCCTTGTTCGCCTCGAAATTGGACAGCGGGGTGGCGGCCCCCCAGGAGTAGGGGAGCACCTTGAAGTCCTTGTAGACGAGACCCTTGTCCCAGAGCTGCTTGAAGACCCACCACACGGATTCCATGAACTCGGGGTCCATGGTCTTGTAGTCGTTCTCGAAATCGACCCAACGGCCGATGCGCTCGGTGAGAACCTCCCAGTTCTCGGTATTGGCCTGGACCACGCTCCTGGCGGCTTGGTTGAATCGATCGATCCCGTACGCGGCGATCTCATCGGGCCCGGAAATGCCGAGACGTTTCTCCACCTCCATCTCGATGGGCAGACCGTGGGTGTCCCAGCCGAATCGCCGCTCGACCCGGTAGCCACGCATCGTCCAGTAGCGAGGCACCATGTCCTTGATCACGCCGGCCAGGAGGTTCCCGTAGTGTGGGCTGCCGGTGGGAAAGGGCGGCCCATCGTAGAAGACGTACTCGTTGTCGGCCGGCCGCCGGCGAATGGACTCGGCGAAGGCATTGGTGTCCCGCCACAGTCTGAGGACCTCCCGCTCCATGGCCGGGATGTCCACAACCGGATTGACACGGGAGAAGCCGGTATCGGGATTCAAAAGGTCTTTGTCATCAGACGGCATGGGAGGCGGGAATGGTAGGGCTTCGCCGGTTTTCGATAGCGATAGCGTGACATGGTGACCGAAACGCCGTTCACCGCCCACCCCGAGGGGGTCCTGGTCAAAGTGTGGGTGGTGCCGCGCTCCTCGAGGTCGGAAATCAAGGGTGTGCACAACGGTCGGATCAAGGTGCGGGTCGCGGCTCCTCCCGAGGAGGGGCGCGCCAATGCGGAAGCGATCCGCCTCCTCGCCCAGCATCTCGAAGCGGAAGTCGAGCTGATTGGTGGTTTAGCCAGCAGGGACAAGCTGTTCCTTGCCCACGGCATCGACGTCGAAGCGGCCCGGGCCAAACACGCTATGTAACCGTCGAGCGTTGGTAGGGTTTCCGCCCTTCACCAGGGGAAAGAGTCGTGGCGCGACAACTTGCCAAATCAACTGTCGAGAAGTTCCAGGCACGGCTCGAGGAGGAACGGGTGCGTCTCCTCGGGCTGATCGAGGACTATGAGCAGGAGCTGGAAGATGCCCGGCTCTCCGAGAGCTCTTCGGATCGAAGCCCTGACCCGGGCAATGCCGAGGCCAGTTCGACCAAGCTGGAATACGCCAAGGAGCTCTCCATCGAGCAGAACACCCTCGATCTGCTGGGCAAGGTGGAACGTGCCCTGGAGATGGTGAGGGCCGGGTCGTACGGGATTTGTGAGAGTTGCGGCAAGTCGATACCCCTGAACCGGCTCGACGTCCTGCCTTACGCGACGCACTGCATCGACTGCGCGCGCAAAGCTTGACCCGAAGGGTTGCGGTCGCCGGCGGTATCGCCACCTGCGTGGTGCTGCTCGACGTGGTGACCAAGCGTCTTGCATCGATACGCTTCGTCGACAGCCCGGTGGTCATCATCCCGGACTTCTTGGTGCTCACCCACACCGAGAACCCCGGCGCCGCCTTCTCGCTCTTCCAGAACGCAGGCCCGGTCCTCGGTCTGGCCGCCATCGCGGTGAGCATCGGGCTCCTGTGGTCACTTCGCAACGACCGTCCTTGGCCCGAAACGGTCGCCTTCGGGCTGATCATCGGGGGAGCGTTGGGCAACCTCGTCGACCGGGTATTCCGGGGATCAGGCTTTCTCGACGGCAAAGTGATCGACTGGATCGAGCTGTGGTGGATCCCCACGTTCAACATCGCAGATATGTCGATCACGTTCGCCGTCGCCCTGCTAGTGATTCATGGGTGGCGGACTCGCTGAGACTCGAGGTACCCGAGGAGCTGGCTGGAGAGCGTCTCGACAGGTCACTGGCCATGCTGCTCGAGGTGAGCCGAGCCCAAGCGCGCCAGCTGATCGAAGCGGGAGTGATGCTCGATGGGCGGGGAGCGAAGCCAAGCGATCGGGTGACTGCCGGGGCAATGATCGAGTCGCCGGAACCCGCTCTGGTCGTCGAGTTGAAACCCGAGCCGGTGGCGTTCGAGGTCATCCACGCCGACGAGGAGTTGATCGTGGTGGACAAGCCGCCCGGGCTCGTCGTTCACCCCGGCGCCGGGAGGACCGAGGGCACACTGGTGGCCGGGTTGCTCGATCGATACCCCGATTTGCTCGGGGTGGGCACCCCCGGGCGCTGGGGTTTGGTCCACCGGCTCGATCGCGACACTTCGGGTGTGTTGCTGGTCGGCCGGACCGCCGAGGCCTATGAGAAGCTCACCTCCGACCTGGCCGGGCGACGCATCGGGCGCGTTTACAACGCCTTGGTGAAGGGCAGGTTCGCCACCCAAACCGGGACCATCGAGGCGCCGATCGGGCGCGATCCCGCCCGGCCCACCCGAAGGGCGGTCATCGCGGGCGGGAAGCCGGCGACGACTCACTATGAGGTGGTGACCGAGTTCCCCGGGGCCGATGTCACCCTGGTGGAGGTGAGGCTGGATACCGGCAGAACCCATCAGATAAGGGTCCACATGGCGGCGATCGGTCACCCGGTCATTGCTGATCGTCTCTATGCGAGCTTCAACCAGCCGGTCAAGTCGCCCCGTATCTTCCTTCACGCCAGACGGGTCGAGCTGAAGCACCCGGGGAGTGGCAAGCCTGTCGCCTACGAGGCGCCCCTACCCGGCGATCTGAGGGAGGTCCTGGATGAGCTGACCGCCGCCGGGTCCGGATAATGCGATGACCGATCTACCGTTTCGTCTTTGACCCAGGATCACACCACTGCCATGCCGGTTTGCTACCGGCATCCAGACCGTCAAACCCTGCTCGGCTGCAGCCGTTGCGGGAGGCCGATCTGCTCGGACTGCTCGACAGACGCTCCGGTCGGCCAGCGGTGCCCGGAGTGCCTGCGTGCCGAAGGGACCCAGAAGGTGATCCCGACCGGCTCGCGGCGAAGTGCCCTGGCCTCTTCGCGTGCCCCCGCCACTCTGACTTTCATCGGTCTGGCGGTGGGCTTCTACGTCCTGGGTGCTCTCGGGCTCGAGCAGGAGCTGCTTCGACGGTTCGCCCAGATCAACGCGGCGGTGGCTGTGGGCGAGTGGTGGCGCATCTTCACGGTGGTCCTGCTCCACGGGCCGATCACCCACATCCTGTTCAACATGTGGGCGCTGTGGGTGCTCGGGCCCCAGGTCGAGCGGGGAGTTGGGACCAGGCCTTTCGTCGGCTTGTATCTCGCCTCGGCCGCAGTCGGTGGCGCCTTCGCATATCACTTCGGCAACCTGGGTGATGTCGGCGTTGGGGCTTCCGGTGCCATCTTCGGTCTGTTCGGGATTTGGCTGAGTTGGGCCCTGCACCGAAGGAACACCATGCATGGGCGAGCCCTGCTCGGCCAACTGGGCTTCCTCCTCCTGATCAATGCCACGATCCCGTTCATCTTCAGGAACATCTCATGGCAGGCACACCTCGGAGGCCTCATCGCCGGCTTCGTGCTCGGTGAGATCTGGAGCCGGATAAAGGGACCCGACGCCGATCGTCTGAGGACCGCGGCGGCGCTGGCCGTTGCACTCCTGGCCACGATATCGGTCTTGGTCTAGGCAACGGGGGGCCGGCTCGATGCCGTGTCGGCCAGGCGGTCGGAGCCTCATCAGGATTGGCTCCGGCCCAAACCCTGGCTCGAGGTCAAACTGTTAGTCTGAATCACAGCCGTGTCATTCGCCCACCTCCACGTTCACACCGAATACTCGATGCTCGACGGAGCGGCGCGGATCAAAGACGTGATAGCGGCGGCCGCAGCCGACGAGCAACCAGCGATCGCCATCACCGATCATGGCGTGCTCTACGGCGTGGTCGACTTCGTCAAGGCCGCCAAGACAGCCGGGATCAAGCCGATCATCGGGATCGAGGCCTATTTCACCGACGGCTCACGCTTCGACCGACCGCCGATGAGCGCCAACAAGCGCTTCCACATGAACCTGCTGGCCGAGAACGAAGTGGGCTACCGCAACCTGCTCCAACTCTCATCGCGAGCCTTTCTCGAGGGCTACTACTACAAGCCACGCATGGACTTCGAGCTGCTCGCCGAGCACGCCGAGGGGATCATCGCCACCTCGGGCTGTTTGGGCGGGCTGGTCCCGCAGTTGCTCGCCCCTGATTCGATGAGCGAAGAAGGGAACAAGGGGCAGATTCGGGACATCGACGCCGCCCTGGCCGCCGCCGGCAAGTTCCAGGACATCTTCGGTCGGGACAACTTCTTCATCGAGGTCCAGGATCACGGCCTCGCCGCTCAGCGGGCGATCATGCCCGATCTGCTCGAGATCTCTCGCCGCACCGGAGCCCCCCTGCTGGCGACCAACGACGCCCACTACACCAGCCAGGCCGAGCACGAAGCGCATGACGTCCTCCTCTGTATCCAGACCGGGTCGCTCCGGGACGACACCAGCCGACTCCGATTCGAAGGGGACGCCCACTACTTGAAGACGGCGGCGGAGATGCGCCGGCTGTTCCCCGACGACCGCTACCCCAAGGCGTGCGACAACACGCTCTGGATAGCCGAGCGCTCTCAGGTCGACCTCGAGTTCGGCAAGATCTTGCTGCCGAGCTTTCCTGTTCCGTCCGGCGAGACCGAGGTCAGCTATCTGCGCAAGCTGGTCGACAACGGTGCACGTGAGCGGTACGGGCCCGACCCGAGCGGAGAGGTCAGCGACCGCATCGAGCACGAGCTGAAGATCATCGAAGAGATGGGATTCCCGGCCTACTTCCTGATCGTGTGGGATTTGATCCGCTACGCCCGGGAGAGCTCGATCAGGGTCGGTCCCGGGCGGGGCTCCGCCGCCGGATCGATCGTCTCATACTGCCTTCGCATCACCGATCTCGACCCCTTGGCCTACGGTCTCATCTTCGAGCGCTTCCTCAACCCGGGCCGGGTCCAGATGCCCGACATCGACATGGACTTCGACGAGAGATACCGCGCCGAGATGATCCGCTACGCGGCGGACAAATACGGCGCAGACCGGGTGGCCCAGATCGTCACCTTCTCCACCATCAAGGGGAAACAGGCACTGAGAGACGCCGCCCGCGTGCTCGGCCACCCCTACGGGGTGGGGGACCGGGTGGCCAAGGCCATGCCTCCTTCGATCCTCGGCCGCGAGGCGACCCTGCAACAAGTTTTAGCGGCACCGTCGCCAGACGCCGACTCCACGATCAAGGATTGGTACGCCAACGGCCAGGGTTTGCGTGATCTCTACGAGAGCGATCCCGCGGTCCGGGAGACGGTGGATGCCGCCGTCGGTCTGGAAGGTCTCCGCCGCCAGGACTCGATCCACGCCGCCGCGGTGGTCATCGCACCCGAGCCGCTGATCAATATCGTCCCCATCCAACAGAAGGGCGACGGCGCCGAGGTGGTGACCCAGTTCGAGATGTATGGGGTCGAGGCCCTGGGGTTGCTCAAGATGGACTTCCTCGGGTTGCGCAACCTTTCGATCATCGAGCGCTGCCTCGAATTGGTCGAGGAGAGCACCGGTGACCGAGTCGACATCGATTCGGTTCCTCTCGATGACGACAAGACGTTCGAGCTCCTCCAGTCGGGCAACACGATCGGCGTGTTCCAACTCGAGGGCACCGCGATGCGATCACTGATCCGGTCGCTCAAGCCCGATTCCTTCAACGATGTGATCGCACTCGTCGCCCTCTACCGGCCCGGGCCGATGGGGGCGAATATGCACAACCTCTACGCCGACCGCAAGAACGGTCGGGCTCCCATCGAGCAACTCCATCCGGCGCTGACCGACAAATTGGCCGACACTTACCAGATCATGGTCTACCAGGAACAGGTGATGACGGTGGCCCAGGAGATGGCCGGCTACTCGATGGTCGACGCCGACAATCTGCGTCGGGCGATGGGGAAGAAGATCAAAGCGGTCATGCTCGCCGAGGAGGAGAAGTTCGTTGCCGGGTGCCGGGCCCAAGGTCATACCGAAGAAGTGGGGCGGGAGATCTTCGGGCTCATCGAGCACTTCGCGGGTTATGGGTTCAATCGCAGCCACAGCGCCGGCTACGGGTTGGTTGCCTACCAGACCGCCTATCTGAAGGCGCATCATCCTGCCGAGTACCTGGCGGCGCTCCTCACCGCCACCAAGAAGGACAAGGACCGGACCGCGGTGTATCTGAACGAGTGCCGACAGATGGGGATCAAGGTGCTCGTCCCGGATGTGAACGAGTCCGATTCCGACTTCACCGTCCGCGACGGGCGGATTCGCTTCGGGCTCTCGGCGGTGCGCAACGTGGGCGAGGGAGTGGTGGAGAAGATCGTCGAGGCCCGGGCAGACGGCCCCTTCACCACGTTCCAGGACTTCGTGGACCGAGTCGACGTCTCGGCGCTCAACAAACGGACCGTGGAGTCCCTGATCAAGGCCGGGGCCTTCGATGGGACCGGTGAGACGAGGAAGGGCCTCACCCTGGTCTACGAGCAGATACTCGATGCAACCCTGGAACGAAGACGTAACGAGGACATGGGCCAGTTCAGCTTGTTTGCCGGTGACTCCGAAGCCGTCTCCAACAGCCGGATCGAGATCCCGGATCTGATGTGGCCCCAGAAGATTCGCCTCGCGTTCGAAAAGGAGATGCTCGGCCTCTACGTTTCCGATCATCCCCTGCTCTCGGTGGGCCAGGCGTTGGCGGCGGCCACCACCGTCACCATCAGCCAGTTGGAGGAGCTATCGGATCGGGCCAATGTCACCGTTGGGGGTCTCGTCGCCTCGATCACGAGACGTTGGACCCGTAACGGAGACCCGATGATCTTCTTCCAGCTCGAGGATCTGGAGGGCTCGGTCGAGGTGGTTGCATTCCCCAGGACGGTCGCCGACTACGGCCAAGCGGTCATCGAGGACGCGGTGGTTGTAGTCAGTGGCTATCTCGACCACCGCGGCGACGAGGTGAAGGTCATGGCACGCGAGATCAAGGAGCTCGAAGTCCGTGACGACACCATGGTCCGTCTCAAGACGCCGGCGGCAACCCTCACGCCGGAGATGGTTTCGCGGCTCAAATCGATCCTCTCGAATCATCCGGGGCCGGCGCCGGTGTACCTCAACATGACCAGCGAACAGGGGATAAAGGTCCTGAAGCTGAGCGACGCCCACCGGGTCGAGCCCCGGACGGCCTTGTTCGCCGAGCTGAAAGAACTGCTCGGGCCCAGCGCGATCATCTGAGGGCGGGATCGCCCCCCACGAGTCAGCCCTTGCGAACCCGGATCTGTCGTTGGGCCATCTGGGCCAGGGCGCTGGCGCGCCCGTGCTTCCGTCCCAGGGCATAGGCCAAGGCAGCAGCGGAAGCGCCCGCCGTCGACATGGCGCTCACCGCGATGGCCCGTTTGGTCTTCCTGGCAAAGATGACCACCGGCCAGGCGCGCTCGTGGGCCAGGGCGTCGAGCTCGGAGTCGGGATTCACGGCAACGGGGTGGCCTACCGCTTCCATCATCGGGAGGTCCGAGATGGAATCGGAGTAGGCGTAGCTGCGCTCCAAGTCATAGTCACGGTCGGAGGCGAGCTTCTCGATGGTTTCGGCTTTGCCGGCCCCGTAGACGAACGGACCGTCGAGCTCGCCCGTGTAGTGGCCCGCCACCACCCGGCCCTTGGTTCCTATGGCGCCCGTCATGCCGAGAGATCGAGCCAAAGGCTCCACGACCTCATGGGGGGCGGCGGAGACGATCCAGGTTTCGCGCCCGGAGTCGTGATGCATCTTGATCAGCTTGCGTGACTCCGGTCTCACCCTCGATACCAGCTTGGGGAGGACTGCGGCACTGACCACCTCGAGAGCGGCGACGGAGGCACCGGCGATCCGATTCAAGAAGTCACCTTTCACATCGTCGGTGGCATCACCCTTGTCCCCGAGGAGTTTGAAGCTCAGAGCCGAGATCGCCCAGCGCCCGATATCCGGGTTGCTGGCCAATCCTTGGCGCCAGGCCTCCACTCCCAGGGGAAAAGCCGATGCGCCCGAGATCAGGGTCCGATCGAGATCGAAGAATGCGGCTGAGTTAGCCATCAACCCAGGATAAACCGGAACGGGCCTTGATAAAGAAGCCTCCTGGTCGGTCCGATGATTCATGCGATGACCGAGTCTTCTCCTCTCTGCTCCCGGTGCGGTGCTCAGAAAGGAAGCGCATCCAGCTTCCGCCGGCAGCTATGTGAGACCTGTGCCACCAAGCTGAAGGCGAACCGGCAGGTTCGATCCTCCATCGTCCACACCGCACTACTGCTCTCCGGGGTGTACGTGACGGTCACCGGTCGCGAGGGTGTCGTCGCATTTCTCCTCTTCGTCTTCGCCTTCTTCGACCTGATCGGATTCGTGACCAGCCTGGTCCACGAGGCAGCTCATGCTGTGACCGGTCGGGCGGTGGGATTCCGGATTCGGGAGATCTCGATAGGGATCGGTCTCCGTCTCGGCAGTCTCACCTTGGGGGGAATGAGGCTCATCCTGAGGCTCTATCCGCTTGGCGGGCACACCGCATATCTGCCGCGCGGGCGCGCCACACGAGCCCGGGCAATAGTGGTCACCGCGGCCGGGCCCCTTTCGCACATCCCGCTTGCCTGGTTGGCAGATCAAATCCTCAGCGCCCATCCGGGATGGCAGCCCTATGCCCCGTTTGCGGTGCGATACATCTTGCTGATCGGGTTGATCAACCTGATTCCGTTTCGTGGGGTCGACGGCCACGCGATCCTGAAGTTCCTAGTCATGCCCGACGCCGAGGTGGCGGGCATGCTCAAGACTGCGAGCGTCATGGAAGTGGCCATAGAGCTCCAGGCGGTCGAGCAAGGAATGGCTGCTCCGAGCGAATCTCACCGCGAGGCCTTTCTCGAGCACCTTTCCGACCCCAACGTCTCCGACCGTGATCGGGCGACCAGCCTCAACAATCTGGCGGTGATCGACCTCGCCCTCGAGGATCCCAAGTGGCTTCAGGAGGCGGATCGGGCCAGTGCCGAGGCCATGCAGCTTCTAACCGATGTACCGGCCATCAGGAACACCCGCGGCGCGGTCCTGATCGGGCTCGGTCACGACGAGCAGGGCATCGCCTTGATGGAGCCCACTCTGGAGTCGATCCCCTTCGAGCGGAGGGGCGCCAGCCACGGAAACCTGGCCCTGGCCTACGCCCGCACCGGAATGCTCTTCGAAGCGAGACGACACATCGCAGCCGCGCACTCCACCGGTCTGAGCACCTCGTCGCTCGCGGCCGCTGAGCAGCTGGCCGGCCCACTCGAGGCGGAGGTGGCCAGAGGCTATCTGGACGGGCGCTCGCCGGACGAGGCCGCGGCCATGGTCCGGGACGATGCGCGAGTTCTGGCCTCGACCATCGGCCACATCCTGCTTCGCCACATCGAGAAGACCGGCGAGGACGCCGACCTGCGGGCGATGGCCGAGACGCTGGTCTAGCTCGTGGGCATCAAGGTTTGCAGTCAGCTGCCTGTGGTGGCGAGCCCGAGCTCGACCCAAGGCAAGCCGTCGGCCTGATCGAGAAGCCCGACGAGGCCGCCGAGGTCGGTCGGTGGAGTCGATGACCAACGGATGGTCGCAATGTGTGCCCCGTACCGGGATGAGAATTCCTCGCGAGTATCTCGCTGCCTCACCGTCTCGGCGCTCCATCGCGCCAGGTTGGCGTCGAGGGCGGCCGAGGTGCCTGCCGGAGCGGTGGCGTCCGCCCAGCTGGGTGGGAGGATTCGGTTGAAGAGGACCGCCACCGGGATGGAGGCAAGGCCGGGCAGTTCCCGATAGAACTTGATCGCCTCGCGTACGGGAGCCGGGTCGGAGGTGGTGACGACGAGAATCGAAGCCGAGCGAAGGACACCCTCTAACTCACGACCCCTCCTGGAGACGCCGTCGTAGGTGGTTCTGAGGTCGAGGAGGAACTCGGCAACCCGTTCGAGCAGGTCGGAGCCCAAGATGGTGTCGGCGATCCTCAGCATCGGCCGGGCGGCGAGATTGAAGAAGACCCGTCGCCCGGGAAGCGGCCCGCCGGTGATCCACCTGAGGAGCCGGCCCCCGACCAGGTCGGCCATCTGGGCCGGCGCGGTGAAGAAGTCGATGCCGCCGCCGGATGGGGGCGTGTCCACCACCACCAGATCCCAGGCTTTGGCCTGGACGAATGTCGCAGCTTGATCGGCGGCGGCGTAGGACTGCGACGCCGGAAAGTGCTCGGACGCCGCCCGGAAGAACTCGTTGTCGGCGAGCCGTGCGGCGACCTCGGGCTCGGCGTGCCGCATCGCTACCGCTCTCCACGAGGCGGTGGCGTCGAGCATGGCCGCCCATAGGTTGGGCTCCTCGGCGTGGGGCTGGGGCTCGTTGCCTAACTCCTCGACGCCGAGGGCGCTGGCGAGACGCCGCGCCGGGTCGACCGTGACCACCAGTGTTCTCAGACCGCTCCGCGCCGCCCGAACCCCGATGGCCGCCGCCACGGTGGTCTTGCCCACGCCTCCGCCGCCGGTGACCAGGAGAGTGCGTGTCACGCAATCGCCTCCAATTCGTCCGCCATGTGAGCAGCCACCTCGCCGGGGGTGAACAACCCGTAGAGATAAGGAAGTGAGTGGTCGGGGGGGAGCCGGTCCAGCCAATGCTGTTGCTCTCGCCACCAGGATCGGTGGAGGGCGGCGGCCTCACCGACCGGCCCAGGGGGCGTTTCGGGATCGGTCAGCTCCTGTAACACCCGGTTGGCGATGACTCTCGGCTTGGTCACCACATCTTCCTTGGCCAGCCATCGCATGGTCTCTTCGGTCTCGGTCACCGGGAGCTCTTCCGGCAGACACATCAAGATCAGCTCGGTGAGCTTGGGGTCCTTGAGCGTTCCGCTCATGAAGTCGGCCTGAGTCCGAATCCGCCCGGTCGGCACCAACTCGGAGATGGTGACCGGGGCCCGGAGAAACGACCCGATCTGCCCGGTGGGCGGAGCGTCGGCGATCACGACGTCCCAGCGGTCCTCCCTCACCTCCCAGACTGCCTTGCCGATGGTGATGATCTCGCGGATCCCGGGGGCGGTGGTGGCGAGAGCGTCGAAGGCACGGGCCAGGGCGCCCAGTCGGCTCATGCCCTTGATGTTCAACTGAAGAGCCAGGTACTCGAGAAGTGCATCGGATCTGACCATCTGCATCGCGTGCAGACCGGGCCGTACCTCGCGCGGCTCGAACTCGAGCGGTCCGGTGCCGAAGTGGGCGGAGAGACCGCCAGACGAGTCCATCTCCATGGCCAGGACTCTCAGCCCGCGCCGTTGACCGAGCAGGGCGAGCCCGGCGGCGACCGCCGACTTGCCAACCCCTCCTTTTCCTGAAACCAGGATCAGTCTCTTGTCGAGCATGGGTGTGGCTTAGCCCGGGCCACCCAACGGGATGCGGAGGACGAGCTTGTCCTCTTCCACGGCCCATGCCGCACTCCCGATCAGGGCGAAATCGGTGTAGTCGATCTGAGCTTGTTCTATCAGCCGCTTGCGATCTTCACCGGCAACTGGTGGCAGCGGGCGGTCCTTTACTGCCGCCGCCCGCTCCTGGTATCTCTGGAGCATCGCATCGACGTCGAATTGAGCCATGACGAGACGTTATACCCCTCTGCGGGTCAGGTCCTATCGAGCACGGCTCCGTCGCTCCTCGGCTTTCCGCTCACCGACCAGACGTTCCAGCTCGACTTCGCTGTAGTCGACATAGGTCATGGCGTCGGCGATGAGGTGATGACCGGCCACGTCGCGGATGGCACGGTGCATGTCATGGGCCACTCGGCGATAGGCGGAATGTCCCGCGGCCTGACTCCGCAACTCGATCAGGTGAAACGCCTGACGAGGGTTCATCTCCATCACGAACCGGACATTGAAGGCAAAGGGGACAACATATTGGGCGACATCGGGACCGAGGTCGGCTCGCAGGTCTTCGTAGAAGACGCCTGACTCGTCCATGGTCGATTGCCACCGATCTACCAGCCCCCTTTCCTCCAACTCCGGCGGAAGGTCGTAGCCGAGCCTCGTCGAGAAACGCTGCCACTCGAGGGTCATCAGTCGATGACGCTGCAGATCTCTGAAAGCACCGATGTCACAGCTCACGTCGAATCGATAGGTGGTCCGCTCCATGGGACGTCCCGGCTTGTGGCGCCGGTTGGCTCGATCACCCACCAGAGCTCCTATCAATTCGGCCCGCTCGACGGGGGTCATCGCCCTGACCACGTCGAGCAGCTCACGACCCGGCAGCTCCGAGACCGAGTAGAGGGCGGCGGCAGCGATCTTCAGCTCCGCCTCGGGATCCCAATCGGTGAGGACCACCGACGGGCCCTGGTCGTTGGGCGCGCCGAGCTCCCGTCCATGTTGCTCGAGATCGCCCCGAACCTCCTCCAGGTATCGCGACCACCGAACACCACGATCCTGCAGATCGACACGGGTGAGAAAAGAGGGGATGACCTTCCGTAGCTCTCCGAGCATCATCGACCCATAGTCCCGAACCTCGCTCAGGGGGTGGGCCGCCATGCGAACCAGGGCCATCTCGTACGCCTGACCAGTCGCGTATATCCCGACGTTGGAAAGAGTCGAGACCGGAAGCAGGCCACGAACCGTGTCGCACGCCTTGGCCCGGATCGTCGAGGTCCAAACCAGCTTGGAGTCCTCTTCGCCACGAGGGTGGAGCTCCTCGTAGTGGGCCATCATCGTGGAAACCATGTCCGAGTAAGTGTCGAAGACGAGCTCCATGTGGCGGAGATAACGGTCGGCGTGAGGAGAACGGGCTATCTCGTCCGGCACGAAGTAGCGGTAGCGGTCACCGAGTCTCGCGTCGTAGCGGATGTAGCGAGTCGACTGCTCGAGGTAGGCAGCGAGACGACCCCATTCGAGCACTTTGGTCAGGAGGTTGGAGGCTTGCTCGCAGGCCAGGTGTGCCCCTCCCAACTGAGCCACCGAGTCGTCGCCGTAATCGAAGAAGATCCGCTGATAGAGCTGCTCTGCCTTTCTGGTCGCGATCAACGGGTCATCGCCGACGGCGAGCGCAATGGTGTCGATGCCTGATTCGGGGTCGGCCACGAACTCGTCGAGAAACAGCCGCCGCAACGACTTGGAGGTTCGGGAGTACCTGGCAAAGAGTGCGCCCTTGACCACTTCGGGGAGGTTGACGAGACCGAACACCGGGAGGTCGAGGTTGGTGAAGAACCGTCCGAGCACCGCCTGCTCCTCAGGGGTGAACTCTTCCTGGTGGTAGTCCGACACGGGTCGGCGATTGTATGCCGGGATCGGAACGCAGGCCGGTTACCGTTTCGTTGTCGTGCCTGTGTTCGTCATACGTCTGGGAGTCGTCCTCCTTTCAGCCACCGCTATCGGCATCGCGCTGATTCCGATGCTGGTGCTCATCGATCTGCTCGACGGCGGGACCGGGTGGGGGTTGTGCCCCGACGGTATCGAGGCCTGCAACAACCCCTACACCACTGCCGCCGAGTTCGCAGTGATGCTCACCCTCGGGTTGTTGCTCTCGGTGCTGGGGATACGTTTGCTGATGAAGCTGGCGCGCCGTCTCCGCTCCGATGACTACCAAGTGAGTCAGTGAGCCGGGGAGACAGCCTCGGCCTCCACTGAGGCGTAGTCCTTCTGCTTGGTGAGCACGACGAAGATGGCAACGAGGATGAGCCCGGCTCCGCCCCATCCCCCGATGGTGAGTCTCTCGCCCAACACGATCCAAGCCGTCGCCACGGCAAAGGCGGGCTCGGCCGCCAAGACCACCGCGGCGGTGGTGGCGCCCACGATCGTCTGAGACCAGATCTGGAGGACGAAGCAGCCCGCACTGGCACCGAGCCCGGTGAGCAGTAGGGCGCCCCAGACGGAGGGGGGCGGCACGGTCTGCGTCTCGAGCATCATCGAGAGCCCGAAGGCGAGAACCGATGTGACCGCCAGCTGCACCGTGGTGAACGGGACGACCGGATGATGGCGGGCGAACCTTGAAAGGGCGACGATGTGAAGCGCGAAGGACAGGGCGCATCCCAAGGTGAGGAGGTCCCCCTCTTGAAACCTGAATCCGTCGGTGTCGGTGAGGAGGATCAGGCCGAAGAACGACAGGGCCGCCGCCCCGACACTCCACCAACTGGGTGTCCGCCGGGCGAACAGCGACGCCAGGGATGGGGTGATCACCACGTAAAGACCCGTGATCAACGCGGAGTTGCTGGCGGTGGTAAAAGCCAGCCCTGTTGTCTGCAGGGCATAACCGGCGAAGAGCGCCAAGCCGGAGATCGAGCCGTGGAGCCACATCTTCTTGCCGCGAGGAAGGGTGAACGCCGATAGGAGCAAGGCGCCGAGCAGGAATCTCCAGGCGACGAACGAGATTGGGGGGAAACGCTCGATTGCCGACTTGACCACCACGAAGGTGGCCCCGAACAGAAAGGAAGCGGCGAGGAGGGCCAGGATCGCCCGGCTCCGGTCAGATCTGAACATTGGCGGGTGGGAGCGTAGGGCGAACCCAATACGATGCCGCTTCATGCCGTTGAGCAGAGCAGACGGATCGATCCCCAGCAGGGCGGAAAAGGGCAAAGCGCGCGCCGTCCTCAATCGACTGCGCAGGCGATACCCGACCATCGGCACCGCTCTCGCATACCAGTCCCCCTACCACCTGCTGGTGGTGACTGTGTTGTCCGCCCAGACCACCGACGAGAACGTGAACAAGGTTGCCCCTGTCCTGTTCGAGGCTTACCCGAATCCGGCTGACCTCGCCGAGGCCAACCCCGAGGATGTGGAGCGGATCGTCTACTCCACGGGGTTCTTCCGCCAGAAGACCAAGTCGATCATCAAGCTCGCCCAGGGCATCGAAGAGCTGTTCGGAGGCGACGTCCCGACGGATCTCGACGAGCTGGTCAAGCTACCCGGTGTGGGGCGGAAGACAGCGAGTGTCGTGCTCGCTGAGGTTTGGGATGTCCCGGCGATCGCGGTGGACACCCATGTGAATCGGGTGGCGCGACGGCTCGGTCTCACCACCTGGGCCAATCCGGTCAAGATCGAGGAGGACCTGAAAGCCCTGTACCCGAAGAGCACCTGGTCCGGCCTGTCGATGCGGTTCATCCAATTCGGTCGCGACACATGTGATGCGAGACGCCCCCGCTGTGGTGAGTGCGAGTTGTTCGGTCTTTGCGAGTGGCCAGATCGCTTCGAGGCTGCGGGCCGGGCTCCGAGGAAATGACCGTCGCCCGCGGCGGCAATCGGGCCATCCTCCGCCTTGCCCTTCCCGCCCTGGGCACTCTCGCCATCGACCCGATCCTCACATTGACGGACACCGCATTCGTAGC
Source organism: Acidimicrobiia bacterium (assembly GCA_035544615.1). Taxonomy (GTDB): domain Bacteria; phylum Actinomycetota; class Acidimicrobiia; order Spongiisociales; family ZC4RG35; genus JARDZU01. Next base: position 61,740 of record DATKEA010000140.1, read on the forward strand.
CCGAGTCGGGGTGATCGAGTTGGCCGCCCTGGGAGTCGACACGGCGATTCTCGGCTTTGCCTTCTTCGGCTTCAACTTCCTCGCCTACGTGACCACCCCGCTCGTCGCCCAGGCTCTGGGCCAAGGGGACCGACCGCAGGCGAGGCGCTGGGTGGGGGATGCGCTGGTCCTGGCGGTGATCCTCGGTTTGGCGGCGATGGTGGTGATCCTGGTTCTGGCCCCGGGTCTGGTCTCCCTGATGGGCGCAGATCCAGAGGTCGCCGGCCCTGCCGTCTCCTATCTGAGGATTCGGGTGCTGGCAACGCCGGCAGTCCTGATCGTGACTACAGGCCACGGGGCCTTCCGCGGCTATCAGGACACCCGAACCCCGCTTCTGGTCGCGATCGGCGTGAACCTGATCAATCTGGTGCTCGACCCACTGCTGATCTTCTGGGCAGGGTTGGGGGTGGAGGGAGCAGCCCTGGCCACTCTGGTCGCCCAGTACGTGGGTGCGGTTTGGTTCCTGAGGTTGCTCCGTTCCCGTCGCATGGCCGATCGCCCGGCGGGTCTTCGGGAGGCGGTGCCCACGTTGCTGGCTCTGGGTCGAAGCGGAGTCCTGGTCGCCCTTCGCACCGGTGTCCTTCTTCTGGCACTCACCTTTGCCGCAGCCACGGCCACCCGCATCGGCGCCGCCGAGATCGCAGCTCACCAAGTAGTGATGCAGGTTTGGCTCCTGGCGGCAATGATCGCCGACTCGTTTGCCATTGCCGGCCAGGCGATGGTTGGCGATGCCGTAGGGGCGGGTGATCGCTCGGGCACGGACCGCTTGTCTTGGCGGCTGCTGCTGTGGGGCGGGGTGACCGGTCTGCTGCTGCTGTCTGTCTTCTTCGTCGGTAATCCGCTGCTCGCCTTGCTGGTCGACGATCCGCAGGTGGCCGACCTGACGGTCTCGGCCGGCGAGGTGGCGGGCTGGATGATGCCGGTGGCGGCGCCGCTCTTCGTAGCCGACGGGATCTTCTTCGGTCTCCTCGCCTTGGGCACCGTCGTGGCTTCGACTTCGCTCGGAGCAGTGGTGGTGGTGCTGTTGATCTCATTGACGCCTTTGGGTGACTCGCTCGACGGGATCTGGTGGGCGATCGCAGCAATGCTGGTCGCCAGAGGCCTCGTCTATTTGTTCGCCTATCGCCGGTCGGTGGAGGCAGCGGTCAGGTCCTGACCACGGGTCTCGGGGAGCAGCAAGGTCATGAACGCGGCGGCTGCCATGCCGACCCCGAGTGCGGTGACGGTCTCGGAAAGGCCGAAGCGGTCGATGGTGAAGATCCCGAGAATGAGCCCGGTGGCCGACCCGACGAGAGCAAAGTTGGTAGCCGCGGTGTTGGCGCTCGCCCGGAGGCCCGTCGGAAAGAGCTCGGCGCGATGCGACCCGCCGGCGGGGACGAAGGCGAAGGTCCCGAACGACGACACCATCACGGCCAGGACGAGGAACAATATCGATTCTGACCAGTAGATGACCAGCCCCCCGGCCAGGGCGAGAAGGAGGCTGATCACCGTTGTCTTACGCCGGCCCCAGGCGTCGGCGAGATGCCCGCCTACGAAGAAGCCGATACCGCCAACCGTGCCGCCGAGCAGGCCGATGAGCACGGTCGAACCGGTTGTGATCTCGAGCTCCTCGATCATCCTCGACGTTGAGAAGGCCAACGCCACGGCGGAGTAGGCCGACACCAGGAACCCGATGCCGGCAACGATCCAGAATCGTCTCGCCCATTCCCCGGTGGCCAGCTCCCGCCAGTGCCGTTGATCGTGGGCTTCGATGAAGATGTGGCTTTCGGGAACGTTGCGCACCAAGAAAGGGAGGACGAGCAGGGCAGCCCCGATCATGAGATGGGGAGTACGCCAGTTGCTGCCTCCGCCATCGGCCAGGGGAAGGGTCATCAAGGCGAGCCCACCGCCAAAGGACACAGCCGCGCCATAGAAGGAGATGGCATAGGCACGGATGGTGGGCGCCACCTGCTCCGCCAACAGCACTATGGCAAGACCCGACATGCCTGCGGTGCCGGTGCGCAGGATGGCCTGGGCGGTTCCGAACTGCCACGACTCAAAAGCCAGGCCGGCGAGAGTCCCGCCGGCGATGACCAGTGTCACCGCCCACAGGAAGGGACGCCGCCGGCCCTTGTGATCACCGATCCAACCGAGGGGGAGAGCGGCGAACGCGGCGAGCCGGGCGATTCCCAGAAGGAGGCTCATCTCTCCCTCGGTCAACCCGAGACCGGCGCGGGTAAACGGCAGTGTCGCCGCTGCCTGGGATTGGGCGAACCCCTGGACCACGCCGGCCGTCCAGATGATGAACACGATCCTTCGGTCGGCCCGGCTGAAGCGATCCACCGGCAACAACGGGTCGAGCGTGCGTCGCATCCATGGAGCCACCAGCCGAGAGTAGAGCGGCGCGCGTGCGATCATCAGCACACTTCGGCTGATCCGCCGGGGAACCAAAGTGTTTGAGAACGTCGATTCCGCCGCGTACGCAATTCAGCTTCTGGTCGCTTTCGGCGCAGGAGTCATCTCCTTCGTCTCACCATGCGTGTTGCCACTTCTCCCCGGGTACCTGTCGATGATGTCGGGCTACTCGGCCAGCCAGCTCGAGACCGGTGACGTGTCGACCGGTCGGATGTTGCGGGTGATCCTTCTCTTCATCGCTGGGTTCACGGTCGTCTTCGTGGCGTTGGGGGCGGTGGCGACCGGGCTGAGAACGTTTCTGGTGCAGAACCTGGACACCTTTACACGTGTGGCCGGTCTGGTCATCGTGGTGTTCGGTCTGCTCATGGTGGCAATGGCAGTCTCCAGCAGAGGGCTGCTGGCGTCTTTCAGTCAGGACCGGCGGGTGGATGTGAGGCCATCCCGTCTCGGCGGCTGGGCGCCACCGGTGATGGGCGCCGCCTTTGGATTCGCCTGGACACCGTGTATCGGGCCGGTGCTCACCGTGATCCTGGCCACGGCGTCGTTGCAGGAGACGCTGTTCCAGGGGATGGGGCTGCTGCTGGCCTACTCCCTGGGTCTCGGGATCCCGTTCCTGCTCGCCGGGCTCGGGCTGTTCAAGGTCTTCGGCAAGCTCAAGCCGCACCTTCGGACCATCAACATCGTCTCGGGTGTCCTGCTCGCCGGGTTCGGGGTGGTGCTTCTCACTGGGAACCTGAGTGTCATCTCAGGATGGCTGTCCGATGTCTTCTTCTCGATACCGTTGCTCGAGGATTTGGCGGCGATCTGATGACGTTGAAAGAGCCGTTCCTGGCACCGACCGCTCCCGAGTTGATCTGGTTCACCGGACCCGATGCCATCCGATTCCTCAACGATCTGATCAGTCAGGAGATCGGGGACGCCGAGCCGGGTTCAGTTGGACGTTCCCTCCTGCTGACTCCGCAGGGAAAACTGGACCACTTGTTTTGGGCGCTCCGTGGCCACGAAGAGGTGGGTCTGGTCGTGGACCGCGGCCGGGGAGAGGCCCTGATGTCAACTTTGGGCCGGTACCGGATCAGGGTCGACGTCGAGATCGAACCTGTCGGAGAAGACATATGGCTTGTGGTGGGGCCCTATCAACATGAAGAAGGGCGGTGGTCGGGGGATCGCTCGGCTCTCATTGCCGACGTGTCCTGGCCTACTGTCGCCCGCACCCTGGTGGTGGGGGAGAAGCCGGATCTGCCGGTGCTCGATCTCGAGTCATATGAGCTGCTTCGCATCGAAGCCGGTGAGCCCCTGATGGGCGTGGACGTGACCGATGCGACCATTCCTCAAGAGACCGGTCTGGTGGCCACCACCGTGTCCTTCGACAAGGGCTGTTTTCTTGGTCAGGAGCTGGTGGCCCGTCTCGACAGCCGCGGGGGTCGGGTCAATCATCATCTTCGGATCCTGCGGTTCGATGCCGGTACGCCGGATCCGGGCAGCGAGATCATCAAGGATGGCGAGTCGGTGGGGGTTCTCACTTCGGCGGCCCAAGGGGTCGGGCTCTCCAAGCTGAGACGTGGGGTTGAGCCGGGAGATGTGGTGACGGTGGGTGAGTCCCGGGCAGTGGTGGAAGCGGTTCCCCGGAGCGGCCCGAGTGATGATCAAGGGGGCCCGGGCCCGACGGTGTAGCTGTGTCCGAGGGGGCTGGTCCACTGATAGAAGCCCGGGCGGGGTTGGATGATCTTCCACCCTCGTTCTTTGACCTGATGGTCGTGGCGGCAGAGTGGCCCCAGATTGGGATCATTGGTCGCTCCACCGTGGGCCCAGGGATGGTTGTGGTCGAGGTCGCATTCGACCGATGGCATACGACATCCCGGGAAGACACAGGTGGGGTTGCGTGACTGGATGTGACGTTTCAATCCGGCAGTGGGTCGGCGTCTGGTGGTCCCGGAGTCGATGACCGCCCCGGTCTCGGGGTCGGTGACGGTCCACCGCCATGGACTGTCTCCCTGGTCGTCAGTGACCTGCCGGGCGATGTCGGCAATGACCGGCCCGTACCCGGCTAGCTCTCCGGGGTCTTCAGCAAGACCGGCCAGGGTGGTGAGATCCACCCGGAGCTCCACCCCACCCAGGGTCCCGTCGACGGAGTGTTGCTGGTGTCGGCCGTTAAGCAGATCCAAGAACACGTCGGCGCGGATCTGGTCCATACTGCGCGGGTCGTCCTTGGAGCGTGCCGCCCGGGCCAACAGGTTGATGCGCCGCATGGCGGCATGAGTATCAGCCGCGGGCAACTGCATCCCATAGAGACCTGCGGTGCCGTCATTGTTGGCTTCGACCGCCACCAATCTCTCCTTCAAACCCTCTTCATATCGATGCTTGGCCGATTCGGGATCCATGGTGATACACAGTTGTTGGATCCTCGCCCGCAACTGACCGGTGGTCTGGGTCGAAGCCTGCTCGAGTGCCTGATCGGCCACTCGTTCTGCCAATTCGGAATCGAGATGCAAGGTTTGGTTGACGATCACCCGTGCCCTCGGAAGATCGATCAGCCCGGCATCGAGAGCCCGCCAAACCTGGGGGAGTCGCTGACAAAGGTCCCGGGCGAACCCAAGCTGAGATTCAGCAGCACGCCGGGTCCAAACCAGACACGCCCGGATCTCAGAAGCTGCCGAGTCCTCGATCTCGGCCAGGTCACAACCCTCAGAGCTCAACTCCTCGCCTACCGACTCGGCCACGGCCACCATGTCGGCGTGCATCTCGGCCTGATCGTGGGCCACCTGCCGGGAGCGAGCCTGCAGTAGATCGACTCGGTCATACCCGGGCAGGCGATCCCGGTCGACCACTGCCAACAAGGCAGCCAACTCGGGACCAGGCTGCAATTCAGCCAAACCTACCGGTAGCCTCTCATCCTCGAACATACGTTCGATCCACAAGCCGCCCACGACAGATTCCATACCCTTGACCCGGCCGATGAGAAATTCTTCTTGAAGCGCGTCACACGAATCGAGCGGTATGGCGAGTGACTCCTGAATGAGCGCGAACCAGCAGCCGGCCTTGCCTGACCGACCCGATGACATCGTGCTGAGCTCAGATGGCCATCCCAGTTTCTCTTCCTTCTACGCCTCGGAGATACGCCCCGTGGTTGGGCTGGCCTATGCGCTGAGCGGGGATCTTGCAACCGCGGAGGACCTGGCACAGGAAGCCTTCTCGGCGGCCTATTCCAGGTGGGATCGCATAGGCGGATACGACAATCCTGGCGCCTTCGTGCGTCGGGTGGTTGCCAACCGGTCTGTGTCACTGTTTCGACGACAGCTTCGAGAGACAAGAGCATTGGTCCGCGTCTTCAACGAGAGGCCACCACCGAACGAGCCGGAGCTTCCCTCTCCGGCCGCCGAACTATGGGCCGCGGTCCGAACGCTCCCGCGGCGTCAGGCTCAAGTAGTAGCTCTCCACTATCTGGACGGCGTTTCCCTTTCTGAAGTCGGCTCGATCCTTGGGGTTTCCAAGGAGTCGGCCAACACCCATCTGCGGCGAGCGCGAAAGAGACTCGCCGAACTATTAGCGCATCTGGAGGAGACATGATCGACCTAGATAGACACCTCGACCTCGGGTCCCGGCAGCTGAAGGCTCATGTCGCCGCCTTCCCCACTCCCACGTTTCGACAGCCCAAACCAGCCTCGAGGCTGCGGGCGGGACTGGCCGCGGCCGCTGTCACCGTGGCCGTCATCCTTCCGGTGTCAGGGCTTCTCCGGTCAGATGAGCCGGCGACCACCGGAACCGAGGCAACCCAGCCGACCCCAGTCGACACCGACTTCGAGACGATTGTCGGCGAGTTCACGAAGGCCCCGGCCGTGGCAGGGTTCTCCGAGCCGCGCGACTTCGTCGAGGGGGCCGGGTTGGCCGGCTTCGGGATGGTGGCGGTGGGTCATCACACCGAGTTTGACAGCCAACCAAAGGCATGGATCGCCCCGGATGAGGGCAACTGGTCGGCTATCGACTTGAGCCTCGTCGATCTCACCGGGGTCGAGTTGTTCCTCGATGTCAAGGAGATGGATGGACAGCTTGCGATCCTTGCCCTCGACATCCTCGAGTACGACGGGGACCCGGCTAGCCGGCGGCTGCTCGTGGTCGAGTCGTCCGACCTCGAGACCTGGGCGAGCCGGGAGATAACGGGGCCCGACGCATTCGCCCTAGGGTTCACCAATGTCACCGCGCTCAGCGTGGGTGATGCCTACACCCTGCAGAGCGTCGCCCGGTTCGGCATCGAGTTGGTTGCAATCGGGGTTCCGGCCGGGTCGGATGCACCTACGGTGATCAGCTCCTCCGATGGGGGTCACACCTGGATCCCCAGCTCCGCCCCGGAGGTGGCAGGACTGCCCCTTGAAGCACTCAACGCGGTGGCGGCGTCAGGCGCCGGAATGGTTGCCGGCGGCGGCGAGAGGGTGGTCCCAGAGGGCGAAGACAGTGCCAGCACCCAGACTGAAGAAGGCGCCGGCACCCAGACTGAAGACACATTCGCCACCCAGACCGAAGACAGCGTCGGCACCGAAACTACTGTCGCGACTTCCGTCGAGGAGACCTCGCAGGCAATCATCCTGTGGAGTCCTGACGGTAACACCTGGCAACGGGCAGACATCGAGCTGGGCGACTCAACAGAGTCCTGGATCATCGACGTCATCGCCATCGACGGAGGGTTTCTCGCCCAGGGAATGATCACCGACCCCGCTGGCTCCCCGAGCAATGGAATGCTGGCGACCGGATACTGGACCTCCAACGACGGTCGACTGTGGAAACGAGTGGAGCTCCCCGAGCTGGAGAGTCGCTACGGCCGGATGAGCTACGACGCCGGGATCCTCACCGTATTCGCCACCCCACACATCGGTCCCGCCACCGACAGCACCGGGCCGCTGGAAGTCTGGCAGGGAACAATCCAGGTCTCAGACCGGCCTCAGTCGTAGTTTCCAACCGGGCGATCTGTGAGGGTTGTCGCCGCTTCAGTCTGGCCAGCTCGGACGACGGAGGGTGGTAGGCGTTTCTTGGGCCTTGGGGCGGCAACTATCTGACTCCGTGGGACGTTTGACGAGAATGTCTGAAGTGAGCCGCCGCTCGGTCAAGCGAAGTGGTGTGATCCGGAGTTTGGTCGCACTAACACTTCTGGCGTCTTGCGTCTCGAACGCGGACACGCCGACGACCACCAATGTTGTCACGACCGAGACGACGACGATCACGCCGGCTGACGTAACTCCGAGCCAAACGCCGGCCGAAGCGAATCGTGACGGGGTGGTCCCCGATTTGGCGGCGCTTCCTTACTCGCTGCGGGTTGAGGCACGGTCCGAGGTGCCCACGGATGAAGGCACCTGGATCGTGGCCGTGCCGACTCCGGAGTTGACGGAACTGGCTTGGGAGAACGGGTGTGGGTTCGGCAATCTCGACGGCGCCTACCCGACCGAGGTCATCTGTGTCGTTGAATATGGCGAGATCCTGCTGGTGGACGGTGAGGGGCAGATCGTCCGTGCCTTCCCCATGCCGGGCGGGACACCCTTTTGGATACACGCGACAGAAGAGTCGGTGTACGGCGGCCGGATCGGCGACGGAGCCCTCCCCAATTCGACCCTGTTCCGTATCGACCGGCAGTCGCTCGAGGCGACGGTGGTCGTGATCCTCAGCCACCCCGAGGACGCCTCAGAGTGGCTTCCAACCTGGCATGTCGCCGGCGCAAAGCAAGTGACCACATATGACATGTTCGTCGGCTTCGCCCCCGAGACGAGCGGAACCAGGGTGACGTCGTGGATCGGTGATGTCGTGGTTGACATCTCAGGCATCGACGAGATCATCGACCAGGTCGCAGGCTGAGTCAGTGGTGCCGGAGGCGGGACTCGAACCCGCATGCCACTAGGACACGGCATTTTGAGTGCCGCGCGTATACCAATTCCGCCACTCCGGCTTGGAGATCGAAGTCTATGAAACCACAGAGGGTATTGGCGACAGATCGGATACTCTCGGTGACTTGAACCGTGTTCACCGCCGAATCTTCCGGCTCAACGACAAGATCCAATCGATCGAGTCCGAGCTCAGATTGGTTCTCGCCGAGCTCGGACATCATCGTTCGATCAACGACGACGCTCAACGCGACGCCGCGGTTGGCAACTACATCGACCGGGAAGAAGCCGGGCTGACCGCCGGTGATGTCCGTCGCTTCGAGAGGACGATCCGCGAGCTCCAGGTCCGTCGCGACAAGCTGACTGACAAACGCGATCGGCTTCTCACCCGGCTGCCCGTCTGAACCTCACACCGCTACCGTCTGCCCCGTGCCCACTCTCGCCCTGATCGACGGCAACTCGATCGCATATCGAGCCTTCTTCGCCCTTCCCGAGGACCTGGCGACCAAGAGCGGTCAGGTGACAAACGCGGTTTTCGGCTTCACCCGAATGCTGATCCGGTTGCTCAAGGAGTACCACCCCGACGGCATCGCCGTGGCCTGGGATGTGTCCCGTCACACCTTCCGCACCGACTCCTATCCCGAGTACAAGGCCCAGCGGGAGAAGGCCCCCGAGCACTTCAGGAGCCAGTTGCCGCTGATGGACGAGGTCCTCCAGACTCTCGACATAGCCCAGTTGCGCCAAGAGGGATTCGAGGCCGACGACTTGATCGCCACCCTCACCAAATCGGCGGTGGCCGACGGGTGGGAGGTGCTGATCGTGACCGGCGACCGTGACGCCTTTCAGCTCATCTCCGGCCCGGTCAAGGTGGTGTACACCCGACGCGGGATCAGTGACATCGTCCTCGCCGACGAGGGTTATGTCGAGGAGCGATATGGGATACGTCCCGATCAGTACGTCGACTATGCCGCCCTCCGCGGTGACAACTCGGACAACCTGCCCGGTGTCCCCGGGGTGGGTGAGAAGACCGCGGCGCGGTTGATCGCCCAATACGGCGATCTCGACAACGTGTATCTCGCCGTCACCGAGCAGACCCCCAAGCTCAGGGACAATCTCTCCGCCCATCGGGATCAGGTGTTTCTCAACCGGCAGTTGATGGGTCTGGTCGACGATCTCGACCTGGGGGTGACCATCGAGGACTTCCGCACGGTGGAGTGGGATCGGTCGCAGGTGAAGGATCTCTTCGACAGTCTCGAGTTCCACTCGATGTGGGGAGATCTGGAGGAAGCACTTCCCTCCGCCACTCCGGTGTCGGAGTTGGTGGAGGTGGAAGCACGTCTGGTCACGGATGCGGAGGAGGTGGCAGCCATCTCCGGCAACCAAGTGCTGATCGCCGCCCTGGTCACCGATGGGGGAGAGCCATTCGGATTCGCGGTGTCGACCGGTCCCGGCCAAGCGGCGGTGATTCCCTTCGATGCGGCAGGACCGTTGTTCGAGTCCTTGGAAACGGGGGCAATCTCCTTGGCCGGTCACGACGTCAAGGATTTGGTGAGGGCACTGCTCGACCTCGATCACGACTGCGCCAAGCTGGAGATGGACACCGCCCTGGCCGCCTACGTGGTCAACCCGAGCCAGCGCACCTACGCACTGGAGGAACTGGCCGAGCGGCTGCTGGGTCTGGAGTTGGTTTCACCTGATGAAGAAGCCGAAGCAGCGGGGATGCTCCCATTCCAGGCCGGGCCCGACCTCGAGGTCGAAGGCCGGCGGATCGAGGCGGTCCGCCGTCTGGTCGAGGTGATGCGGGTCGAGCTCAATGATCGGGACGAGCGGGAGCTGTTCGAGGAATTCGAGTTGCCGCTGGTGCCGGTGCTGGCCCGGATGGAGCACGCGGGGATCGGAGTCGATCGCGCCTATCTGGAAGAGATGGGGGCCGACCTCCGAGAAAAGCTCTCGGCGCTCGACGCGCAGATCCAAGAGCTGGCAGGTGAGCCGATCAACGTGAACTCCACCGATCAGCTCAGATTCATCCTCTTCGAGAAGCTCGGCCTGCCGGTGATCAAGAAGACCTCCACCGGGAAGCCTTCGACCGACGCGTCGGTCCTCAAGAAGCTGGAGCACCCGCTGGTGGAAGCGCTGCTCGAGTACCGGGAGTACGAGAAGTTGCGGAGCACCTACGTCGATGGCTATCTGCCCCTGGTCGAAGCCGACGGCCGGATACGAACCCGGTTCAACCAGATGGCGGCCACCACCGGAAGGTTGTCCTCCGATCGCCCCAACCTGCAGAACATCCCGATCCGCTCCGAGTCGGGGCGCACCATCAGAAGGGCCTTCATCGCCGGCGAGGGCTCCGAGTTCCTGGTCGCCGACTATTCCCAGATCGAGCTGCGGGTCCTGGCTCACATGAGCGGTGACCCGTTCCTGGTGGGGGCTTTTCGGGGAGGTTCGGACATCCACACCGCGACGGCAGCCAGAGTCTGGGGTCTCGACGAGTCCGAGGTGACCACCGACCTCCGCCGCACCGCCAAGATGATCAACTTCGGCCTTCTCTACGGCATGGAGGCGTTTGGGCTTGCCGATCGCCTCGGGATAGGGCGAGCCGAGGCCCAGGAGCACATGGACGCCTACTTCTCCCAGTTCGTCCAGGTGAAAGAGTTCATGTCGTCGGTCGTCACCCAGGCCCGCAACCAGGGGTACACGACGACTCTCTTCGGGCGCAGACGCTATTTGCCCGAGTTGAAGTCGGACAACTACCGCATCCGCCAGATGGGCGAGCGCATGGCGCTCAACGCACCGGTCCAGGGGACCGCGGCCGACATAATCAAAAAGTCGATGATCGACCTCGACAACAGTCTCCGCTCCGAAGGTCTGGCCTCAACACTGCTTCTCCAGATCCACGACGAGCTGATCCTGGAGTCTCCGCTCGAGGAGATCGAGGTGGCGGAGAAACTGGTGGTGGACACGATGGAGGGGGTGGTCACTCTCGACGTGCCGCTCAGGGTGGACGTGGCGACGGGTCCCGACCTCGCAAGCGTAAAGGGCTGACAGGACCATGACTGCCCAGTCAGGGGGTTGCCCGGCAGCACTAATCCGGGTGGCTGGGCAGGCAGGTGGCAGTAGCGTGGCTCTATGGCCGGTGGACTGGAACGCGCATACGAGGTTCGCGATCGATGCGACCGGTTCCTGGCCTCCCACCCGCGGCGGACGACCGGAGCGATACTTGCCGACCTAACCGAGTACGCCGGCGATCGCATGGCGGACCTCTACGCCGAGGGCGAGCTGATCGAATCGCTGGAGGGCAGGGTTGCGGGGTTGCTCGGCACCGAGGCGGCGGCATTTTTCCCGAGCGGCACAATGGCGCAGCAGGCCGCCCTTCGCGTCTGGTCCGAGAAGACCGGTGTCGACACGGTCGCGCTGCATCCTTTGTCGCACATCGACCACGACGAGCTGCGTGCTGTGTGGGAGCTGCACCGCCTCCGCCCCCTCATGCTCAACCAAGAACGCCGCCAACCGTCGGTGGCAGACCTGGCCGCGCTCCCCGAGAGGGTGGGAACGCTGGTGGTCGAGCTACCGCTGTCACTTGCCGGGCATGTGCTCCCGACCTGGGAGGAGTTGACGGCACTGTGCGCGGCGGCTCGTGAACGCGAAGCCATTGTCCATTTCGACGGCGCCCGGCTATGGGAGAGCACACCCCGCCTCGGTCATGCGCTGGCCGATGTCGCGGGCCTCGCTGACAGCGTCTACGTCTCGTTCTACAAGAGCCTCGGTGCGATCTCCGGCGCGGCGGTGGCCGGGCCGTCAGGGTTCATCGACGCCACCCGACGCTGGCGGCGCCGGCATGGCGGGACGCTCTTCACACAGTTCCCTGCACTGATCTCCGCGCACCGTGCGCTGGACATCACACTGCCCCGGATCCCTCTCTACGTCGAGCACGCCCGGGACTTAGCGGTCGCCCTGACTGCCCTGGATCGGGTGCGGGTCCACCCCGATCCGCCGGACACGAACGCGTTCCGGATCTATGTCGAGGCGGACGACGAAGCCCTCACCGAGGCGGTGCTTGAACACGCAGAACAGCACAAGGTGTGGACCTGGGCCAAGTTTTGGCCGGCGGAGGTGCCGGGCTGGTCGTTCGTCGAGTTGACCGTCGCCGAATCCACGATGGGCTGGCAACCTGACGAAGTGGCGTCGCTCATCGGCGAACTGCTCGCGCTCACCGCGCCCTAGGTGAGAGGGGTCTTCCTCGCCTGTGCTAATCCGTTGGCGGTTGTGGAGAAAGGTGCGTACACTCAAAAGGCCTGCTGGCCTTGCGTCTGCAGAGTTCTCTTGGAGGTAACCACCTACGCATGACCAATGAGCTAGATAACGCGCCCGCTAGCGCCCCGGAAACCGGGAACGCAGAGGCGCCCGAGGCCACCGAGCCCGACGCACCCGAAACGTCGGCGGAAGTGGATGAGCAGCAGGCTGAAGCCCCGGTGACAGAGGAGGCAGCTCCTGATCCCGACGATGCATCGGAGGAGCCGGTCGTACGAGAGATCGTTCACCGCGAGGCCTTGGTCGCTCCCGATCTGAGTCATCTTCCCGACGACATCGGAGACGACTTCGAACGCGCCATCGAAGCGACGGTCCTCGAGTTCAAAGAGGGCGACATCGTCGAGGGAAGCGTCGTGAGCGTCGATGCCGATGGCGCCATGGTCGACATCGGCTACAAGTCCGAGGGCCTCATTCCCACTCGGGAGCTCTCGATCCGAAACAACGTGGACCCCAACGACGCAGTGAAGACTGGGGACAGGGTCGAAGCGGTAGTTCTCAACAAGGAAGACGACGAAGGCAGACTGATCCTCTCCAAGAAGCGCGCCATGTACGAACGCGCCTGGGGACGGATCCAAGAAGTGGCCAAAGAGGGTGGCACCGTCGATGGAACTGTCATCGAAGTGGTCAAGGGTGGCCTGATCGTCGACATCGGGCTCAGAGGATTTCTTCCGGCTTCCCTGGTGGATCTTCGCCGGGTCCGAGATCTCGACCCGTTCATCGGTGAGAGCATCACCGCCAAAGTGATCGAGCTCGACCGAGCTCGCAACAATGTCGTCCTCTCCCGACGGGCCTACCTCGAGGAGGCACAGGCCGAGGAGCGCAATGCCTTCCTCGACGGGCTGGCCGAAGGTGAAGTGCGGGACGGTGTCATCTCTTCGGTCGTCAACTTCGGCGCCTTCGTCGACCTGGGAGGGATGGACGGCCTGGTTCATGTCTCCGAGCTCTCCTGGCAACATGTCAACCATCCCGGCGAGTTGGTCAAGGTCGGCGACAAAGTCCTGGTCAAAGTCCTCGAAGTGGACCGCGAGCGGGAGCGGATCTCGCTCTCGATCCGACAGACCAGCGACGACCCATGGGACGTCTTCGCCCGCGAGCACGAAGTCGGTGACGTGGTCGACGGCGTCGTCACCAAGACTGTGCCGTTCGGTGCGTTCATCTCGGTTTCCGATGGCGTCGAAGGTCTGGTTCACGTGTCGGAGATCGCGGCCCATAGGGTCGAGTCGCCCGAGCTCGAGCTCTCCATCGGTCAGCAGGTGAAGGTGAAAATCACCGAGAAGGAAGACGAGCGTCGCCGCATCTCGCTCTCCATCAAGCAGGCGTCACCCGATTGGAAAGAGCGCGAAGCTCAGATGGAGGAGCAGAAGAAGGGCCGTCGTCGACCTCCGAAGGAATTCGAGCGCGAGTTCGGGCCCACCGAAGAGGAGCGCCCACCGATGCCCGTGGACGCCTCACTCGAGGCGATCCTCCAAGAGCTCAAGGAGCGAGGCATCGGGCGCAGCTGACCTCCACGCTGCCGCCGGAATCCCCTTGGGACCACGCGGACTAGTCACTGTGGGGCGAAAGCAGACCGGCCGTAGCCCGGGGGCGGTCGGCCGGTAACGATATGAGACGACCGAACTATGGATGTGGCTGGGGAAATCCTCAAGACTCAAGCCATATGGTCCGAATCATTCGTGTGGAATCGGACTTCAAACACAGGGACGGCGCGTCATCGTCGGTAGCATGCTCCAGGGCGTGGATCGACATCGAGTCTGCGTCTTACCGAGGGGACAAACGAAGGGGACTCAATGGGTAGGAGAGCCATCGTATTGTTGGTGGCCTTGATATTGGCTGGCCTTGCCGCGTGGGCGGTCTGGAATTATCTCCAGAACGTCGAAAACGAGATCACGGCGGGTCAGGAAATAGTCGAGGTCTACCGCGCAGGCGCGGCCATAGCCGAAGGCACGGACGGAGGCATACTCCTGTCCGACTTCAACGCCGGAGGCGAGTTGATCGAGGTCAGCAAGGATCAACAGGAAGACGTGCCCGAAGGAGCCATCACCACCGCCGAGCAACTCAACCAGGTCCTCACCGGCCGGGTTGCGGCTGGTCCGATATCGGCCCGGACGATCCTGACCGATGCACAGTGGACCACGATCACTTCTGAGGTCATCCCGCTGGCGGACGAGATTCCGTCCGGCAAGCAAGCGATGACGATCTCGGTCGACAACGTGCGTGGCGTCAACGGCTTCGTCGAGCCCGGGGACCGGATCAATATGATGATCACCCTGGACATAGGCTTCGAGCTGTTGCCTGACGACTTTTCCGGCGTGACAGTCGATCCCGGGCCGGCCGTTGAAGGTGAAGACCCTGCGGCAGAGGCCGATCAGACCGTTGTCACCTACACCCGATTCGTCCTGCAAGGGCTGCCGGTCATTGCCACCGGTCGCGACATCAGGGCCGATGCGGACGCCGCGCCGACAGTGGAAGTCCAGGACCCGGCCGTGACCGATGAGGGCGCGGAAGGTCAGCCTGCGGCCGAGGAAACCGGCAACGCCACCACATTCACCCTCGAGGTGACACCAGAGCAGGCCGAGCGGATCGCATATGCGTTCGACAATGGTTCTATTTGGTTGACATTGGTGCCGGGAGACTTTGTCGAAGTGGAGACTTCGGGTGTCATCATCGATAACCTCTTCGGTGGCAACCTGGTTGAAGATATTTTCGGATGATTGATTGAGGTTCGACCATGTCAATGGCTGAGCACAACTTGCTGGTCGTGGATAAGGATGATGAGTTCGTTACCGCGGCCAAGGAGCTCTTCGAGGGCCGGCTACCGGTTGCTCGCTCCCTAGACGAGGCGAGCCAAACCATCGAGTCCGGAGAGCTGCGGATGCTCCTCCTCGGCCCGTCGTTCGCCAACGACGCGTCGTCGATGGAGCAAGTCCGGAGCCTCCACAACCACGACCCGGGACTGGTTCTGATGCTGGTCGCCGAGCTGGTGACCGCCGATCTGCTCCGCACCGCGATGCGGGCGGGCGTCTCCGACGTGATCGAGGCGCCCCTCGACGAAGCAAAGATCGAGGCGGCTTTCGAGCAGTTCGGTCATGACCTGCTCAAACGTCAGGGCACGTCCAAGGCGTTGGCGGTCACGGGTCGTTCGGAACGGGGCTCGATCATCACGGTGAGCTCAGCCAAAGGCGGGAGCGGCAAGACCGTGGTCGCCACCAACGTGGCGCTCCTCTTGAACCGGCTCCCGGACAAGAAGATCGTCCTGGTCGACGCCGACCTGCAATTCGGTGACGTCTGCCTGCTGCTCCAGTTGGAGCCTCGATTCACGATGGTGAACGCGGCCCACGAGCTGCACCAGCTCGACGGGGAGATGCTCGACTCGTTGCTCACCGAGCACCCAAGCGGACTCAAGGTCCTCGCCGCCCCGCTCGAGCCTGCCTTCGCCGACGACATCACAACCGCCGGTCTGATGCAGATGTTGGACATCCTCCAGGACACCTACGACTACATCGTCGTCGACACGGCCTCCATGCTCGACGAGCTGATTCTGTCGCTCATCGAGAAATCTGATCAGGTGTTGATGGTGGTGGACATGGACCTGCCGTCGGTGAAGAACGCCAAGCTGGCCCTGGAAACGCTTCGACTCTTGAAGTTCTCCACCGCCAACATCCAGCTGGTGATGAACAGAAACAACTCGAAGGCCAAGCTCGACAACAAGGAGATCGAGGGTGCCCTCAAGATGGAGATCGCGGCAGCCATCCCTTCGGATGCAGCTGTGCCCAACTCGGTCAACGAGGGGCGCCCGATCGTCGAGACGGACCCCAAGGGCAAGGTTGCCAAGGGCTTCGAAAGTGTCGCAGAGCTAATCGCCGGAAAGATCCCGGAAGGCACGTCCAAGGGCGGCCTCTTCGGTCGGAAATAGGGGAGTAGAGAGCCGTGCCATCGTTATCTGAGAGAGTTGCAGCAGCCAGGTCCACCGAGACCCAAGACATCGGCGCCAATCGTACCGATGCCCTCAGCGAGCTGCGCGGGCGTCTTCACTTCAAGGTCGTCGAAGAGCTCGGCCCCACCCTCTACGACCGCCAGATGTCCGACGCCGAGCTGCGGCTTCGCGTCCTGGAGATGCTGGAGTGGGCCGTCGATCAGGAGCAGGGGCTTCCCCTCACCTCGGCCGATCGTCGAGCGTTGCTCAACGAGATCGCATCCGACGTCCTCGGATACGGTCCGATCGACCCGCTGCTCAATGACCCCGACGTGACTGAGGTCATGGCCAACGGTCCCTACGACATCTACTTCGAGAAGAGGGGCAAGATCATCCTCTCCGATGTCAAGTTCGTCGACGAGGTCCACCTCCGGCGAATCATCGACAAGATCGTCGGTCAGATCGGACGTCGTGTCGACGAGGCGACGCCCATGGTCGATGCCCGTCTCCCAGACGGCTCTCGTGTCAACGCGGTCATCCACCCGCTGGCCATCGGCGGTCCCTTCCTGACGATTCGTAAGTTCGCGGTCGACCCCTACCAAGAGGCCGACCTGATCAACTTCGGGACGATCACCCAGCGTGTCGCCGACTTCTCACGTGCATGTGTCCGTGGCCGGCTCAACATCCTCATCTCTGGTGGTACCGGTTCGGGTAAGACCACGACTCTGAACGTGATGTCCTCCTATATCCCCGGCGACGAGCGGATAGTCACCGTCGAGGACGCCGCCGAGCTCCAGCTCCACCAGGAGCACGTGCTCAGTCTCGAGTCCCGCCCAGCCAACATCGAAGGCAAGGGTGCGGTCACTATCAGGGAGCTGGTCCGGAACACCCTGCGTATGCGTCCCGACCGCATCGTGGTTGGTGAGGTTCGTGGCGCCGAGGCGCTCGACATGCTCCAGGCCATGAACACCGGTCATGATGGATCTTTGACCACGGTTCACTCCAACAGCCCGCGCGACACCCTGTCCCGTATCGAGACCATGGTGTTGATGGCCGGGTTCGACCTGCCGATCCGGGCGATCCGCGAGCAGATCGCTGCGGCTGTCGACCTGATCATCCACGTCTCCCGACTCCGTGACGGAACCCGTCGTGTCACCTATGTCACCGAGGTCGAAGGCATGGAGGGCGACATCATCACCCTTCAGGACATCTTCCTCTTCGACTACGGCATGGGTGTCGACGAGGACGGCGTCTACAAGGGTCGACTCAAGGCAACCGGGATTCGCCCAACCTTCTCCGAGGATCTGGAGAACCAGGGGATCAGGCTTCCCGCCGACCTCTTCGATCCAGAGCCGTTTGCCAGGGGCCGGTAGGTTGAAGCGAGTTTCCGCCTTAGTTGCGGCCCTGGTCCTCGGGTTGAGTGCTGTCGCCTCGGCGCAGACAACCAGCCCTGAGATCGAGATCGTCGACATCAACGGCGCTCGCTATGCCGACGGCGGGCAGACGTTGATGGTCGTGGAGTTCCGTAATATCGCCGAGTCTCCCGATCCGTCCCAGCTCAGCATCACTGTCGGTGGCGAGCCGGTCTCGAACCTCGAGGTGGCGCCCTTGGGCGAGTCGAGTGTCCCGGTCGGTGTGGTCCTTGTCATAGACACCTCGGGATCGATGGAGGGAGCCGCGATCGACGCTGCCAAGGCTGCCGCCACGAGCTTCGTCTCCCAGAAGCGACCCGAAGACTCCATCGCCATCGTCACCTTCGCTGACACCGCCATCGTCCAGACCGGTTTCACCACCAACGCCAACGACTTGAACGCCCGCATCGACGCCATCACCGCCGACGGCGAGACGGCGTTCAACGACGGGGTGATCCTGGGCCTTTCCCTGTTCGAGTCTTCTTCGGTGGACAACCTACTCCCCAACATGATCGTCCTCACCGACGGTGAAGACACGGTGTCCCAGGCGACACCGGACGACGCCATCGGTGCCGTTGAGGCGAGCGATGTCAGGGTATTTGGTGTCGCATTGGAGTCATCGGACTTCAACCCCGATGCGGTGGGCGCAGTAGCCGGTGCCGGTAACGGCCTCTTCTTGTCCACCCCTGACCCGGCCCAGCTTTCCGGTCTCTACAACCAGATCAGTCGGGAGATCAGCAACACCCTCGTAGCCAGGTTCATCTCCCCGATCGCCACTCCCGGGGAGGCCGCATTTGCTGTCTCTTATCCCGGTGGACTGACGTCCACAGTCTCGTTCCCCGTCTCCGGATACGCCACGACCACCACGGTGTCCGAAGTGGTGACCACCACTGCGGTACCGGTGCCGGTGACCGGTGAAGTCGTCGAGAGCACGTCTCCGTTGACCTTGGGGAACCTCGCCCTCATCGGCGCGGCGGGAATAGGCCTCACCGCCTTCTTGTTCATCGTGATCCTCTTCGGTCGCGACGAGGACCAGGGTGGCGGGCGATTCGCCAAGCGTCTCCAGGCATACGGGCGGCGGACCAAGTCCAGTGAGACCGAGAAGAAGCCCTTCCTCCAGCGCATCCCGCTGCTCAACCGCTTCAGTCAGGCTGCAGAAGAAGAGGTGCGGAGACGTGGGCTCCTTTCCGGGGTCAACGCAGCCCTGGAGCAGGCGAACGTGCCGATGACTCCGGGGGAGGCGATTCTCGCCATGTTTGGCCTCGCCGCAGTCGGAGGCGTGTTCCTCGCCATCTTCAACTCGGCGCTGTTCGGGGCGGTTGCCTTTGGTCTGCTGCTCCTCGTCTTCATCTTCCTGATCAACTATGCGGGCAACCGTGAGCGGAAGCGTTTCGAGAAGCAGCTGCCGGACACCTTGACCTTGCTCTCGACCTCCCTACGAGCCGGGTACTCGCTGCTTCAGGCGATCGAGGCCGTGGCGCAGGAGGCACCCGACCCAACCGCCAGGGAGTTCAGCCGGTCCGTCGCCGAGGCACGTCTCGGCCGGTCGGTGCCTGACGCACTCTCCGGGATCGTGGCCCGCACTCAGTCGAAAGACTTCGAGTGGGCGACGATGGCAGTCGAGATCCAGCGTGAGGTCGGCGGAAACCTGGCCGAGGTCCTTCAGACCGTGGCCGACACGATGATGGCGAGAAACCGGCTCAAGGGTGAGATCAATGCTCTCACCGCAGAAGGCCGCATCTCGGCCATCGTCCTGGGCTCGCTCCCGTTTGCCTTGGGAGTGTTCCTTTGGTTCAACAACCGGGACTACCTCCAGCCGCTCATCGATGCAACGATGGGCAGGGTGGCTTTGGTCGCCGGATTGGTCCTCATGGCCGGGGGAATCCTCTGGCTCCGGAAGATTGTGAACATCGAGGTATGAACATCACTGCACTTGACGGTCAAATGCTCGCCGTGGTCACGGTCACTGCGTTGGTCTTCTTCGTGATCGTCTGGGTCGGCCTGGGTGTCACCAGGGCCCGAGAGGACATGACCAACCGGCTGGCGGTCTACGGCCGGCGCACCGGTGGTCCCGGGACACTTCGTGACGAGGAGCTGGCCAAGCCGCTGGCCGCCCGAACCATTGGCCCGGTGGTCCTCAAGATCTCCAATTTCCTCCGACGGTTCACCCCGGTGGGCTATCTCGAGAAGAAGCAGCACCAACTGACCCTGGCCGGAAACCCGGCCAACCTGGACGCACCTTCGTTTGTCGTTATCAAACTGCTGACCACCATCGCCGGTCTGTTCGGGGCGTTCTTCCTGACCAGCTACGGGGCTGACGCCCTGCAGCGCACCGCTCTCTTCATCATGCCGATCGTCCTCGGCTTCTTCGGGCCGGATGCATGGATGAAGCGAAAGATCGACGACCGTGCACACACCATGCTGCGTGCCCTGCCCGACATCCTCGACCTGTTGGTCATCTCGGTGGAAGCCGGTCTTGGCTTCGACTCGGCCCTGTCCAGAGTGGTGGCTACAGTTC
Organism: Acidimicrobiia bacterium; assembly: GCA_035544615.1. Classification (GTDB taxonomy): domain Bacteria; phylum Actinomycetota; class Acidimicrobiia; order Spongiisociales; family ZC4RG35; genus JARDZU01. The sequence goes on from DATKEA010000140.1 coordinate 82,185, forward strand.
CCGGCCCCCTGTCCGAAGAGTTCTTCAGGATGCTCCAGGAGACCAGGGTTGGCGTCAGTCGCCGCGATGCCATGCGTCATCTGATGGACCGCACCGACATCGACGAGTTGCGCTCGTTCATCCTGGCCATGATCCAGGCCGAAGCGTTTGGTGTCACCATTGCCCGGGTGCTCCGGGTGCAGGCCGACGAGATGCGGGTCAAGCGTCGTCAGCGAGCTCAGGAGAAGGCCTTTGCCGCCCCGGTGAAACTGGTCTTCCCATTGGTGTTCTGCATCTTCCCGGCGCTGTTCATCGTGCTGCTGGGCCCGGCTGCTATCTCCATCGGCGCCGCCTTCGCCGACTGATGGCTGAGACGGCGGTCGTGCCGTCGCCCCGGCGTTTCTCGCTGGCTCATCTCGTCCTCGTCGTTCCGTGGGTCGCTCTTGCCATCGACGCCTGGGCACCGATCAGGGACAACTCGTTCCTGTGGCACATCAGGGCCGGTGAGCTCCAGGTGGCACAGGGCGAGGTTCTGGTGGTCGATCCCTTCTCGTTCACGGTATTTGGTGAGTCCTGGCTGACGCAAAGCTGGCTGTCGGAGGTTCTCTACGCCTGGGGGGAGTCGAATTGGGGCCTGGGTTTCGTGCCGCCCATGCTGTTGCTTTTGAGCTCGATCACCTTTCTCGGCGTGGCACTGGCCGCCTATCGGCGTTCCCGGAGTATCAGCGCAACAGCAATCGTCCTTCTGCTGACCACGATGCTCATGGTCAGCTTTCTCGTCCCGAGACCGGTCATCTTCTCCTTTGCCCTCTTCGCGCTGGTCATCGTCGCCTGGGACCGGCCGTCGACCCGGTGGACTGTCCCCCTGTTGTTCTGGATCTGGGCTTCGGTTCACGGCTCTTTTGTTATTGGGCTCGCCTATGTAGGCCTTACCATCATCGCCGAGGCCGACTGGAAGGCGCTTCCTACGGCCCTAGTGGCTGGTACGACCACCTTCTTCACGGCTCATGGCCTGGGTGTGCTTCGAATCCTGTTCGAGTTCTCGGATGCGGGTCCGGCCCTGGCGCTGCTGACCGAGTGGAGACGTCCCGAGCTGTTCTCGATCGTGTTCATGCCCTTTGTGATAGGAATCGGTTTGATTCTCGTCGGAGCGGTCCGAGCGAGGGTGACGCCCAGACATCTCTGGATCCTGGTGCCCTTCCTGCTGCTGGCCCTCAGCGCCACCAGGGCGGTTCCCCCGGCGTGGATCGCGTTGGTGCCGCTGATTGGCACCGCCATGGCGGGTATGAAGATCCTCGAGCGGCCAAGGTTCTCCTTGCCGGCGGCGACGATCTTCACCGTCTTCGTCCTTGTCGCCCCGTTCCTGCTGGTCACAAGTCCCTCGATCGACGAAGAGAGGTTCCCGGTGGCGGCTGCCGCGGCGCTCGAGGCTGTGCCCACCTTCCACGATGATGTGGCGGGTGGCTATCTGATCTGGTCGGAGGGGCCGGAACGGCTGGTCTTCTTGGACGATCGGGCTGAGCTGTACGGCGAGCGGCTAGGTGAATTCGTCGAGATCCGGGACCTGGATCGTGACTGGCGGCCCGTATTCGAGCGTGACGGGATCGAACAGGTCCTCCTCAAGGCCGATGAGGAGCTCCTGGGTGAGCTCGCCAGCGCGGGTTGGTCTATTGCCTATGAAGACGAGTTCTACGTCGTCATGCGGCCGTAAGGGCCGTCGTAGCCCTTTCCGGGTCCCCCGCTCACCTACCGCAACGTCCGCTCGCTCCTGGGGGGTGGAAACAGCGGGCGCCTGCAAATAGGAAAGGGCCCGCTGTTGCGGACCCTTTCTCAATCGATTTTGGCTGCTTCTTAGCTGAGGCCGGAACCGATCTCGCTGAAGGTCGCCGAGACCTCGGTGCCGGCGAGACGCACGGCCACGAGAGCGACGATGGCGATCAGAACAACGAGCAGAGCGTACTCAACCATCGAGGCGCCCCTGTCATCCCGCATCCAACTATTTACCTTGGTCCACAAAGCAAGCATGAAACCC
>DATKEA010000141.1:0-8174 GCA_035544615.1 Acidimicrobiia bacterium
GGTGGGCGAGGGGGGACTTGAACCCCCACGATCTTGCGATCACAGGAACCTGAATCCTGCGCGTCTGCCAATTCCGCCACTCGCCCTGGTGCGACCCAAAATCGTACCGTTGGCACACTGGTTCCGGTAGTCGGCGACACTGACCCCCACCCACCGTAACCTCACACCCGTGAATCTGGTCCGAAGTCTCGAGAGAACCCTGGAGCGCCTATTCGAAGGCGCCACCGGTCGGGTCTTCTCGGGCCGGCTCCATCCCTCGGAACTGGCGGGACGGATTGCCCGGGAGGCCGATCTCAGCCGCTACCACCACGAGTCGGGACCGGCTACCGCCAACAAGTACCTCCTGACGGTGAACTCGTCCGATCTCGACGTCGACCCTTCCGCGCTCGAGGCCCAACTCGAGAAAGCCCTGGCCGAACACGCCGCCTCTACCGGGCTCCTCTTCGAGGGACCGCCCACGGTCCGAATCCAGACCTCCGACTCGGTCTCCGCCGGGCAGTTCAAATGTGAGCCCTCGGTAGAGCCGGGAAGACTGCCCCGTTGGGCGCGGCTCACCGCTTCGGGCTCGACATTCGAGATCGGTGCCAATCGGGTAACCATCGGGCGCTCCGCCGAGGCGGATCTCGTGCTTCCCTTCGACGAAGTGTCACGCAAACACGCCCTCATCTGGCGGGCCGAAGGTCAGGCTTGGATACGCGACCTGGGATCGGCCAATGGCACCCTGATCGACGGGAACGCCGTGGGCGATCGGCCGGTGCCACTGTCCCACGGGGCCACCATCACGCTTGCTGGTCGTCGTTACCGGTTCCTCGAGGGTTAGTCCGTGCCTGACGTCATCCTCGCCCTGCTCCGGATCATCTTCCTGGGCCTGGTCTACCTCTTCGTCTGGCAGGTAGCCCGCGCTATCGGCTCACATCTAGGAATATCTCTCAAACGAAGTCGTCGGGAGGGCACCAAGCTGGTCATGGTCAAGTCCGAGTCGCAACAGGGGACCGAGTTGGAGGTCGAGGACGTGACAGTGCTCGGCCGCTCGGCCGAAGCCGACGTGCTGTTGGACGACCCCTACGCTTCCGAATTCCACATGAGGCTGGTGGCCAACGAGAAGGGCTTGGTTCTTCACGACCTGGGAAGCACCAACGGGACCTATATCAATGGGAGACGCGTGACCGCACCCACCACTCTGCGCCGTGGGGATACGATCCAGGTGGGCAAAACGGTCATGGAGGTCCGATGAAATACGTCTGGGCTTCCGCCACCCACAAGGGGATGGTCCGCCAGAACAACGAAGACTCCCTATACCCGGAGAAATCTGGTGAGTCGGAAGGTCCAGTGGTGCTGATGGTCGCCGACGGGATGGGCGGCCACGTGGCCGGCGAAGTCGCCTCACGGCTTGCCGTGAACGCCGCGGCCTCCTCGAGCCTGGAACCTGGGGATCGGGTGGCGGCGGCAAATCGCGCCATACGCGAAGAGGTGGCTCGTCAACCGGATCTGGAGGGAATGGGCACCACCATGACCCTGGTCGAGCTCACCCCCGAGGGTGTTGCCCACTTCGGGCATGTCGGAGACAGCAGGGCGTACCTGTTCCGCGACGGCGGTCTGAAACAGCTGACCGCGGATCACACCGTCGCCGCCGAGATGGTGGCCTTGGGCCAAATCACTGCCGAAGAGGCCGAAGACCACCCGCGCAGCCACATGATCGTCCGCTGTCTGGGTCTCACCCGGTTCGTGAACGTCGACGAGATCGAGCACGAGCTGGAGCCGGGAGATCGGATCCTGCTTTGCTCGGACGGGCTCAACTCGATGGTCCCCCAGGCGACCATCTCCCAGACGCTCGGTGAAGGAACCGCAGACGAGGTGGCTTGGCGGCTGATCGAGCTGGCCAACAAGGCCGGCGGCCATGACAACATCACCATCATCCTCATCGACGTCCTCTCCTGACCCATGACCCGTAACGCAGAGGGCGCGACCATCGTGGCGGCTTCGGTGCTTGCCGGTTTTGCGGTCTCTTTGGTGAACTTCGCCCGCGATCGAAGCATCGACGCTCAGGTCGCGCTCACCTTCCTGGTATTCCTGATCGCTTTCGGCGGCCTCTACCTGGCGGTACGTGCCTTCGCCCCCAAGGCCACGCCTCTTCTCCTGGCCCCGGTGGCGGCCTTGACCGCCCTCGGCTTCTTCCAGGTATACCGGCTCGACCTGGCGCTGGGCACCAACCGGGCCGGGCTACAGAGATGGTGGATCCTGATCGGGGCCGGCGTCGCTGCTCTCACCCTCGCCCTGCTGGCGCGAAGGTCGATCTCGGTGCTCCGCCGCTACCGAAACATCACGCTGATGGTGTCTTTCATCCTGCTCCTCCTCCCCAATCTCCCCTCCGACTGGGGTTTCCCGCTCCGTGGCCTCGAAGTGAACGGGTCGAGATTGTGGATCATCCTCGACGTGGGATTCACCAGTCTCCAGTTCCAACCGGCGGAGCTGGCCAAGCTGGGGCTGGTTGCCTACGTCGCCGGCTATCTGGCCGACCACCAGCGCGCCTTGCGCGAAGCTCGCCGGCATCTGGGGCCGATCCGTTTCCCCGAGCCACGCCAGCTGATCCCGCTCCTCGTCACTTGGGGGATCAGTGTGTTGATCCTCATCTCGCAAAGAGATCTGGGGGCGTCTCTTCTCCTGTTTGTCGGCTTTGTGCTCCTGCTCTATGCCGCCACCGGAACCACCGGGTATTTGGTGGCGGGGACATTTCTCGGGCTGGTCGCCGCCGTCGCCTCGTTCCTGGCCTTCGGTCATGTCCAACGCCGGGTCCTCGCCTGGTTGTCACCCTTCGAGCATTACCAGGACGAGGGGTATCAGATCGCCCAGGGGCTGTTCGCCATGGGAACCGGCAGCCTCACCGGCTCAGGCCCGGGACTGGGGAGACCCGACCTGATCCCCAACGCGTCCACGGACTTCATCTTCGCTGCGGTCGGTGAGGAGCTGGGGTTCGCCGGTACCGTCTCGGTACTTGCGCTGTTCGCGCTTGTCGTGACCGTCGGGCTCGGCATCGCCTTCCGCAGCCGTGACACGTTCCGCAAGCTGCTCGCAGCGGGTCTCACCTTCGTCCTGGCAGTTCAGACCTTTCTCATCATCGGCGGGATAGTGCGCCTGGTCCCCCTCACCGGCATCACTCTGCCCTTCATGTCCTACGGAGGCTCCGCACTCGTGGGCAATCTCATCCTGATCGCTCTGCTGCTGCGCATCAGCCACGAGGAAGCACCATGAACGGCCCGATTCGCCGTCTCTCGGTCGGGATCTTCACCTCCTTCTTCGTCCTGCTGGTCGCGGTGACCTGGATCCAGGTGATCAATGCCGACGCTCTGAAAGCCGACCCCCGCAACTCACGCCCCGCCCTCGCCGACCGGGGCAAGGAAAGAGGTCTGATAGTCACTATCGATGGGGTCGTCGTCGCCCAGTCAGTGGAAGACCCGGACGACCCGCGTTCGTTCATCCGCCAGTATCCCGCCGGGGAGGCCTTCGCCCATGTGGTCGGGTACAACTCCTTCCTGGTCGGCTCGTCCGGTCTGGAAAACGCCCATGCCGGGGACCTGCGATCGAAACGAGACCTGACCATCAGCGACCTGGTGACGGTCATCCTGGGCCGGGATCTCCGCCCGGAGAGCGTCGAGATGACAGTTCACTCCGAGCTGCAGTTGGCTGCCTACCAGGCCTTGGGGGGCCAGAAAGGTGCGGTGCTCGCCCTCGACCCGAGGACCGGGGCGGTCCTGGCCTCCGTCTCGTCACCGTCCTTCGACCCCGAGTCGCTGCTCGGGCCTGACACCGCGACAGTCTGGGAGAACCTGTTGGCCGACCCCAACCGGCCATTGAGTGACCGGGCGACCAGGGAGATCTTCCCCCCCGGATCGACATTCAAGACCGTGGTGGCTTCGGCGGCGGTCGATACCGGCGAGGCCGAACCAAGCACCGTCTTTCCCGACCCGGCCCAGTTCGAGCTCCCCGGCTCGACGGCCACCATCTCCAATGCAGGTGGCGGTGTTTGCAACGACGGGCAGGGGATAACCCTGCTCAAGGCATTCGTGGTCTCCTGCAACACGGTGTTCGCCGACCTATCCGTGCGTCTCGGCGCCGAGAACGTTGGCATCACCGCCAACGCCCTCGGATTCAACACCGATATCCCCTTCGCCTGGACGATTCCCCGGGCGGCCTACCCGATCGAAGAGCTGGCCGAGGATGATGCCGCCCTGGCCCAGAGCGGCATCGGGGAACGTGACGTGCGGGCCGCGCCGTTACACATGGCGATGGTGGCGGCGGCGGTGGCGAATGATGGAGTCACCCCGACCCCCTATCTGGTCAACCGCATCTTTGATGCCGACGGGAACACGGTGGAGTCGTTTCAACCAAGCCCGATCGGCCGGGCAATGGCTCCGGCCACAGCCTCGATCATGTCCCAGATGATGGAACGAGTCGTCACCGAGGGAACCGGCAGGGCTGCCGCAGTGCGTGGTGTCCGCGTCGGGGGAAAGACGGGGACCTCGATGGGCCCCGACGGTCTGCCCAACCCCTGGTTCATAGGATTCGCACCGGTCGAGGATCCCCAGATCGCCATCGCGGTCCTCATCGAGGGCGGCGGAGATCTGGGCGAGTCCGCCTCCGGCGGCGCGGTGGCAGCACCCATCGCGGCCCGCCTGTTCGAGGTCTGGTTTCAGAGATCCCCATAGGTTGGCAATCAACCGTTCCTACAATCCATCGACTTCCATGGAATCCCAAACAGCCCTCACCGATCGTTACGTGATCAGCTCGCACCTCGCCCGCGGCGGGATGGCCGACGTGTACGAGGGCATCGACACCCTTCTCAACCGCAGGGTGGCGATCAAGGTGCTCCACTCGCAGTACTCGGCCGACGAGGCCTTCGTGAAGCGGTTCCGTCGTGAGGCGCAGGCCGCGGCCAATCTGAGCCACCCCAACATCGTCGGCATCTATGACTGGGGCCAAGCCCAGAACACCTATTTCATCGTGATGGAGCTGGTCGACGGCCGATCCTTGCGCGATGTGCTCCGATCTGACGGCGCCCTCCTGGCGAGGAGGGCCACCGAGATCACCGCCGAAGTCGCCGCCGCCCTCTCAGTGGCCCATCAAGCGGGTCTGGTCCACCGCGACGTCAAGCCGGGCAACATCCTGCTGGCCAAGGACGGAACGGTGAAGGTCACCGACTTCGGAATCGCCCGCGCCTGGGATGACAGCCAGGAATTGACTCGCACCGGGGCAGTCATTGGCACCGCCACCTACTTCAGCCCCGAGCAGGCGCAAGGGGCGGCCGCCGACGCTCGCAGCGACGTCTACGCCCTGGGAGTCGTTCTCTACGAGATGCTCACTGGGCGCCCGCCCTTTACCGGCGACAGTCCGATGTCGGTCGCCTTCCAGCACGTCTCGACCGAAGCGGCGCCGCCCAGCTCGCTCAACACCGATGTGCCGCCTTCGCTGGATTCGGTGGTGGCCAAGGCGATGCGCAAGGATCCGATCGCCCGATATCAGACGGCCGACGAGATGAGGGCGGATCTGCACTCGGTGCTCAGGGGCGAACCGGTCGGCATGCCGGTCCCGGTCCCGGCTCCGAACCCCGGGAACGGCGACAATTCCACCAGGTTGATGACCAGCACGGTTCCTCCGGCCACTATGCCGCCCGACGAGGTGTACCGCGGTCTCGAGGAAGAGCCACGCTCCCAGATGCCGTTCATCCTGACCGCCTTCGGGCTGCTGATCGCCCTGGGCATCCTCCTGTTCTTCCTATTCCGACTTGCCGGGGGTGGGGAGGGCGACCCTGAGCTGATTTCAGTACCCGATCTGACCGGTCTTACCCAACAGGAGGCTCTCGACCGACTTCAACTAGACGACTTTCAGTGGAGAGTGTTCTTCGAGCCGAGCGACACGGAAGATGTCGACACGGTCACTCGAACCGAGCCGCCGGCCGGAACCGAGGTCGAGTCCGGCTCGACCATCGACGTCTTTATCTCCTCGGGGATCGAGGAGTTCCCGGTTCCCCCTCTGGTCGGCCAGACCCTGGAGAACGCGGAGCGACTGCTCGAGGAGGCCAATCTCACATTGGGCACGGTGGACGAGAGACCCGACTCCGACCGCGCCGAAGGCATCGTCATCGAGCAGACACCGTCGGCCGGGGTCGAGGTGGGACGCGGGGCGCCGGTCAACGTCGTGGTGTCCACCGGTCCCGAGCTGGTCATCCTCCCCGATCTCACCGGGCTCAGCGAGCGTGATGCGGTCGCCGAGCTGAACCTACTCGGGTTGCGGTTCACCTTTGGGAACGAAGAGCACTCGAGCACGGTGGCAGAGGGCCTCGTGATCCGGACCGATCCGGTGCCGGACACCGAGATGCGGTCCGGAGACACGGTTCTTCTCGTCATCTCCCAGGGCCCGCCACCAGTGGAGGTACCCAACTTGACCGGGCTCACCCCCGGACAGGCAGAGGACATCCTCGACGACCTGGGTCTGGAGCTGCAGGTGTCGGGCACAACCCAGCCGGTAGCCGACCCCGGTCAGGATGGTGTGGTCGTCTCCCAGGTCCCCTCGGTCGGCGCCACCGTCTTCCCCGGTGACATTGTGCGGGTGACGCTCGGCGAGTTCACCCCGCCGCCCACCACCACCACGACTTCGACGACGACCACCACGACTACTACACCAACGACGACAACGACCGCGCCCTGATCGACCTCAGCGGTAGTTGGTGGTCATTAAGAAGCCGGCAGCGATGGCAACGAGTCCTGCCACCAGCACCAGCTGGCTCCACTCGAACACGAATCGGAGCAGCACCAACAGCACGCCGAGGACCATGAGACCGGCCATCACACCCACGTACCAGGTGGGGCTGGGCTCCTTGGCCTTGACCGACGCCATTGCCGCCTTGGCCGATGAGGGAGGGCTCTTGGGCTTGCGTCTCTTGGACTCGGGCACGAAATCGAGCGTAGTCGCTCAGAAACCGCGATACACCTGAGTTACACGCATGTAGTTCTCCCCATCCTGGGGAGAACTCGTGGGAAAACTACACGACTGTGATTATGCGAGGTCATGCCGGCCGCCACACCGGATCCATGTCTTCCCGACAGTGGCGTGGCGGCGCGTCGTCTTGGACGTTCATCGCCCTCATCGTCAGCTCTGCCCCGCAAACGGAGCACTTGAAGTCCTGATCGACCGCAACCACATCCTCGGGGTTCACCTCAGGTGGCGGAGTCGACAGCATCCGGATCACAGCCAACGACCCTCGCCATATCAGGTATCCGAGGGCGAGGGCCAGGATCACATTGAAGACGGTGCTGCCGGTCATGTGCTCAAAGTACTAAGCAACGGCTACTCAGGAACCACCGCGATCGCCTGCAACTCCAGAACCAGGCGGGGATCGGTGGCCAGTCTCACCACCTCCACGGTTGTACTGGCAGCCCGATGCTCGCCGAGATGCTCGGCGATCACCCGGTTGATCGCGTCCTGGTTCAGATCGATGTCGACGATGAACCGGATCAACTGCACCATCGAACTGAAGTCTGCCCCGGAAGCGGTCAGGACCGCGCCCAGGTTCTTCATCGTCAACTCCGCCTGCAGCCCGGCGTCGTCCGGTATCTGCTCGAACTCGGCCGGATCGTGTGGATGGGAGTGGTAGACCGGAGCCGCGGTCACGCCGGAGACGAAGACCAGGGAGCCGCCACGCACCTTGATCGCCGGTGTGTAGGGCATGTTCCAGCGCGGGTCGTTGCCCTCGACATGTATCGATTCGATCTGCATTCTTGCTCCTCGCGACAACCCCGGCACCCTAACCCACGCTGCCTCGGCGGATGAGTGGCATTACACACCGGTGTCGATCTCGACGCATTTCGCTTAAGTAGGGCTGCACGTTCTCGCCGAAGTGTGTAGCTTCACTGAACACTGTCGGTCATCGAGCGTTCCACGGACGCAGGAGGAGAATCCGATGAGACCACGCAGGAGTTTGACCTACCTGACCTTGATCACAGCCCTGGCCTTGATCGTCGCCGCCTGTGGCGACGACCAAGGCGGTGACACCACCACCCTGGGCACGGGCACCACGGTGGCGTCGTCCACCACGCAAGGGGGGACGGAGACGACGGCCGCCACCGAGACCACGACTGCCAGCGGAGAGCCGATCCGGGTGGGAAGCACCCTGGCCCTGA
>DATKEA010000142.1:0-17972 GCA_035544615.1 Acidimicrobiia bacterium
AACGTGGGGCGGACACCCAACTCGGTGGGTCTGGGCCTTGCCGTGGCCAGAAGCCTCGCCCGGGTCATGGGTGGTGACCTCATCTACCGTTTCGACGGCGAGTCCATCTTTCACCTCGAGTTGCCCCACGCCTCGGCTTAGTGGGCCGGAGGGGGTTCCGGCGTCGCCGGCTCAGACGGCCCAACAGGCGGCGGCTGAGGCAGCGCCGACGGCGACCGGGCCCGGATCCTCGGTGGGGCACCGGCTGGAGACATCAGCTGCCAGGGTGTCCGACTGGAACAGTGGGCATCTCGGATGAAAACGACATCCGTCGGGGATACGCGCCGGATCGGGGATCTCGCCGGTCAGGATCTGCTGTTCCATCTCCTTGGTCTCGGGGACCACGGAGAGCAGGGCACGCGTGTAAGGATGCTTGGGATCGCCGAGTATCTGCTCCGTCGCCCCGGTCTCGACGATACGTCCCAGGTACATCACAGCCACCCGATCTGCGATGTTCCAGGCCAACCCGAGATCGTGAGTGACGACGAGGATCGCCAGGCCGGTGTCGTCGACCAGTTGACGCATCAGGGCGAGGATCTCGCCCCTGATCGAGGCGTCGAGACTGGCCACTGGCTCGTCCGCCAACAGAAGCCTGGGTTGCATCACCATCGCCCCCGCTATCACCACCCGTTGTCTCTGCCCACCGGAGATCTCGTGGGGGTACATCTGAAAGAACCGCTCCGGAGGGCGGAGACCGGCCCGTGACAGGGCGCCGGCGACGCGATCGGTCTCGTCCTTGGGCTGACCGTGGATCCTCAGACCCTCCGCCACGATCTCATAGATCGTCTGCCGGGGGTTGAGGGCACCGGTCGGGTCCTGAAACACCATCTGGACCGCTGGATTCTCAAAGATGGTCTGGATCGGGCGTTTTGCCTTGGTATCGATCGAGGCTCCCTCGACGCGGATCTCCCCGGCGGTCGGCTTCTGCAGACCCTGTATCGCCCGTATGAGAGTGGTCTTGCCCGAGCCCGACTCCCCGACCAAGGCCAGCACCTCACCCGGAGCAACCTGTAGCGAGGCGCCATCCACGGCCCTCGCCGCCCCGAAGTGAACGTGGAGACCCTCGACCTCGACGAGAGCGGTCACACCAGGATGCACGCCGCGCTCCTCTCGACGCCGGAGCGGCGGAGCTCGGGCTCATTGACGAGGCAGCCCTCTTCGGCCAGCGGGCAACGGGGATGAAAGGGACAGCCCTGGGGAAGGCTGCCGGGGGTGGGGGGGTCCCCACCGAGACCCGACGGGGCCATACGCGATGCGGTGTCACCAATGGTGGGAAAGGCTGCCGCTAAGGCCCGGGTGTAAGGGTGGGAAGGATCGGCGAACACCTCCCACGACGGACCCTGCTCGACGATCCGCCCCGCATACATGATGGCGAGACGCTGACATGCGTAGGTGAGGACTGAAAGGTCGTGGGTGATGAACATGAGGGTCAGATCCCGCTCCTGCTTCAGGTCGTCGAGAAGGGCCAGCACCTGAGCTTGGACCATCAGATCGAGAGCCGTGGTCGGCTCGTCCGCGATCAGCAGATGGGGATCACAAGCCAGGGCCATCGCGATCAGCACCCGTTGACGCTGGCCCCCGGATAGCTGATGGGGATACGAATCGGCCCTCGCCGCCGGGAGGCCCACCCTTCTCAGCAGCTCGATCGCTCGTTCCCCGGCCTCCGACTGCGACGGTGTCGTCTCGTGGACCAGCATCGGCTCCGCGATCTGGTCTCCGACCGTTTGCACCGGATTGAGCGCGTGGAGGGCTCCTTGGAAGATGATTGCCCCCGACGTCCAGCGCACCGCCCGCAGCCCACCCGGGGAGAGACTGAGAACGTCCTGGCCCCCCAGGATGATCTCGCCGCTCACCTCGGTACCAGCCGGGAGCAGACGGAGCAGCGAGTTGGCCAGTGTGGACTTCCCACACCCTGACTCACCGGCAAGACCGAGCGACCCGCCCTTCTCGATGTCGAAACTCACACCCCTCACCGCCGGAACCGAACCACCATGCCCGTGATAGGTAATGGTGAGGTCGCGGACGGTGAGCAGCGGCTCGGTCACCGGGACCGACTCAGTCTGGGGTTGGCGATCTGCTCGAGGGTGCGGCCGATCATGGTGAAGGCCAGAACCACCGCCAGGATGCCAAGGCCGGCCGGCAAGAAGTACCACCAGGCGTTGCGCACCATTGCCCCATTTACGAATGCCTCCTCCAGCGTCTTGCCCCAGGAGGCGCGCGACGGATCGCCCAACCCGAGGAAAGCGAGCGTTGTCTCGGTGAGGATCGAGATGGGAACTGCCAGGGTGGCGTTGGCCAGGATCAGCCCGCTCACATTGGGCAGAATGTGGTGGGCGACGATATGGGGGCCGCTCGCACCCAGAGATCGGGCGCGGTCCACGAAGAGCCTCTGCTTGACGGTCAGAACCTGAGCTCGGACCAGACGAGCCGTCGACGGCCAAGAAGTGACACCGATCACGAAGATGATGTTCCACACCGATCGTCCCAGCACCGAAGCCAGGACGATGGCCAGGGGTAGGAATGGGATGACGAGAAACCACTCGGTGACCCGCATCAGCGCACCATCGGCCTTGCCCCCGACGAACCCGGAGACGATCCCTGTTACCGAGCCGATGAGAATGGTCAGCAGAGTGGCGGCGAGGCCCACGAACAGGCTCACTCGCGATCCCCAGACGAACTGAGCCCACACCGAACGACGAATATGATCGGTGCCGAGGGGCCCAAACTCACCAGGTGAGCCCCACTGGGGATTGCCCTGGGCGCGGGCAAACACCGGATTGAGCTCCCGGAGGTCGGCGAGCAGCGGAGCGGCCAACGCCAACAGGACAAAGACCGCGAGCACCGCCAGGCCGATCATGCCTTCGCGTGAGTCACGGAACTCCTTCCACACCCGCCCCGCCGTGGCCCGCCGCCGCTTCATGGCAATACTGGTCATGCCTCCCCCACCCTCGGGTCAAGCCAGCTGTAGGTGAGGTCGGCCAGCAGGTTGAAGACGATCACCGCGGTGCTGAACAAAAGGAACAGACCCTGGAGCATCGGGAGATCGGGGCCGCGAATTGCGTCGGCAGTGGCCTTGCCCAAACCCGGCCATGAAAAGACCGCCTCCACCGCGATCGCCCCGGAGAGCACGAACCCGAAGTTGATCGCCGTCAGGGTCACCACCGGGAGCAAGGCGTTGGGCACGGCATGCCGGTTACGAACCACGACGTCTCGCAAACCCTTGGCCCGGGCAACAGTGAGGTAGTCCTCACCCATGACGTCGAGCAACGAGCTCCGGGTGACGAGGGTGTATTCGCCCAGGTAGGCAAGAGTGAGGGTGATCGCGGGGAGGAACATGTGGTGGAGTTGGTCGACAAGAAGGGCAAGCCCGGTCGCATTCGACCCGGCGCTGACCATCCCACCGACCGGGAACCACCCCAACACCACCGCAAACCCGACGAGCAGGATCATCCCCAGCCAGAAGTCGGGCATCGAATAGAACACCATCGTCCCCGAAGTGATGGTGTGGTCCTTCCAGGTATTCCTGCGCCAGGCGGCGATGACACCTCCGATGGTGCCGATGACCGCCGACAGGATCGCGGAGACACCGACCAGTGCCACGGTGGCGGGAATGGCGGCGACGATCTCGTCCCACACCGGCTGACGGCTCTGGTAGGAGATGCCGAAGTTGAGCTGCGCCGTTTCCCGGAGGTAATAGAGGAACTGGGCTCCGAGCGATTGATCCAACCCGAAGGCGCTGCGCAGGTTGTCCAGGGTCGCCGCCGGCACGTTGCGGCCGCGGAACAACGATCCGATCGGATCTGTCTGTACCACCCGGAACAGAAAGAAGTTGAACACGAGGACGAAGACGAGGGTGAGCAGCGACCCCAGCACCTTGCGCCGGATGAGCCGCGCCCTCCCCCGCCTTCTCGGGTGTTCCGCGGTCAGCTGGTCACTCCCGCTCGTCCTTGGTCGAGCTCCTGCGGACTGCGACGAAGATCACGATCAGGACGATCACCCCCGCTGCGATCCCGCCCCAGAGCAAGAGGTTGCCTGTCCCAAGAACGCCGCCGTCGCCGCCGACCGGGGTGAGCCGGGCGTAGCTCGGGGAGGAGTTGGAGAAGAAGACCGGCCCGATTTCCGCAGGTTGCTGCACCCACCCTTCGAATGTGTCGGTCCGATACGCCTGGAGGTCGGGTCCGAGATACATCGGGATGTAGACCGCGGCATCATGCAGGACGGTGAGCATCTCATGGACGATCTCGACCCGACGATCGGGATCGAGTTCCTCTTTTTGCTCCAGATACAGCTCCTCGTATACCGGATCGGACCAGTTGGCGTCGTTGTAGTTGTACAGCTCGGCCTCGGTGAAGTAGGACAGCATCGGGTCCGGGTCGACGAACGGCACCCAGCCCCAGAAGAAGGTGTCATAGGTGCCTTCGATGATCACCCCGAACAGGGCATCCTGGTCATAGGACGCCAGTTCCACTCCGATTCCGACCTGCTCCATCCAGCCCAGGAACAGTTCGCCGATCGGCCCGGCCAGATCCGAGTCGGTGTTGACGGCGTGACGGAGCACGATCGGGCTGGTCCCGTCGGGCATCTCACGGATCCCGTCGTCATCGGTGTCGAGGTACCCGGCGTCGTCGAGGATCTGGTTGGCCCGGTCCGGATCGTATGTGAAGCGATTCTCTTCCGGGATATCCGGCAGCCATTTGGGATCGGCAGACGGGCTCATCGTCTCCAAGGGGGAGGCGAGGCCGAACCAGAGATCCTCGATCACGGCCTCTTTGTCGATCGCGAAGTTGATTGCCCGTCGCACCTCGAGGTCGAGGAGGGCCGGGTGCGGCTGGCCCTCGATCGCCCCGCCGTTGATCGCGATCTCGTCGAATCCTCCTTGCTGGCCGGCGACTATTTCGACGTTGGGATCGGCCTCGAGCGCGTCGGCCGACCCGGCCGGGAACCCTTGGATGGCGTCGAGCTGGCCTTGTTGCAGGGCGGCGACCATGGCGTCGGGATTCTCGAAGAGTTGGAAGATCACCTGATCGATCGCCGGCTCCCCGCCCTCATAGCCCCAGTAGTTCGGGTTGGCGACCATGGTCACCGACTGACCCTTGCGAAAATCGCTGACAACGAACGGCCCGCTTCCCACCCCGTCGAGCGCGTCGTATTGGGTCGCCGCGTCGTAGTCGGTGGCTATTGGCTCCCAGACGTGCTGTGGCACCAGGTACACATCCAACGTAGGCAGCTTGGGATCCGGAACCGAAGAGGTGACTTCAACGGTTCGCTCATCGATGACGACGGCATCGAGGTTGC
Source organism: Acidimicrobiia bacterium (assembly GCA_035544615.1). Classification (GTDB taxonomy): domain Bacteria; phylum Actinomycetota; class Acidimicrobiia; order Spongiisociales; family ZC4RG35; genus JARDZU01. The sequence goes on from DATKEA010000142.1 coordinate 5,335, forward strand.
CCACGGTGGAGGCCGTGTTGTCCCAGCCCTGGTCCCGTCCGGTGTTGATGTTCCAAGCGACGTCCTCTGAGGTCAACGGCTCGCCATCCGACCACAGCAACCCCTCGCGCAGCGTGTAGGTGAATGTGAGCCCATCGTCCGACTCGGTCCATGACTCGGCCAACCCGGGACTCGTCTCGAAGTCGGCCGCGGCCTTGTCGGTGAGGGTGGCGTAGTGCACATTCCAGATCTCGTACTCACTGACCGCAAAGCCCGAGGTCGGGTTCAGGGTCTCCCAGTCCTGGGTCAAGCCGATTCGGAGCACGACCTCATCGCCCTCCTCCTGGGCTGAAGCGGCGGGAACGAGTAATGCCGCGACCAACACGGCAAGGGACAAAACGACCAGGCGTCTCATAGGGCTGATTCTCCATTCAAGATATGACTGCCTGAATGTATCCGCCTTTGCGGCTCCCCGATGCGTTATGTGACCGGTTTGTGTGGGAAGGGGTTTCGGTTGGAAGAGCCCGGCGCCACGGAGGCTAAGCTGAACGGCCATTCAGAAAACTCGCTTACCTCCCGGCGGAGCCAAGCGAGGCGGGGTTACAGTGAGCGGACCGACCCGAGGTTGCAGAATTGATCCGTGAGACGCCGTTTCATCCCAGGACCAGTGCCGCCAACCAGACCGGTCTTTGGAGCCATTGGTCGGGCTATTTGGCCACCGACAAGTACCAGATGGCCGACAAGTTCGAGTACTTCGCCATCCGTAACGCTGCCGCGGTGATCGACACCTCACCTTTGTACAAGTATCGCATCGCGGGAAAGGATGCCGAGAGGTTCCTGGCCGGGGTGTTGGCCCGTGACATCCGGAAGTGTCGCCCGGGTCAGGCTCATTACACCCTCTGGTGCGACGAAGACGGGTACGTCGTCGAGGATGGTGTGATTCTCCGCCACTCTGACGACGAGTTCCTGCTCAGTGCCGCCGAGCCAAACATGGCCTATCTCCAGGACCTGACTGGCCGGATGTCGGTCGAGATAGAAGACGTCTCGGACCAATACGGCGCACTGGCCCTGCAAGGGCCGTATGCCCGTGAGATCCTCACACAACTCGCTCCCGAGGTGGAGGGAGTCGGGTACTTCCATTTGGCGCCGGCCAAGATCGGAGATGCCGCGGTCACCATCTCCCGCACCGGCTACACCGGTGATCTCGGATACGAGATCTGGGTGGGACGTGACGATGCCGTCAACGTCTGGGACATGGTGTTCGAGATCGCCACTCCCTATGGGGCGGTCCCCGCCGGTCAGACCGCCCTTCTCATCACCAGGATCGAGGCAGGCCTGGTGCTCATCGACGTGGACTTCTACTCCTCCCGGTACGCATGGAACGACGACCAACGCACCACTCCCCACGAGTTGGGCATGGGCTGGATGCTCCGCGACCTGGAGACGGACGACCGCGCCTTCATCGGCCGGCGGGCGATAGAGAATGAGATCAAAGAGGGCAGGTCTCGCTGGAAGACGGTGGGCATCATGGTCGACTGGCTGGCGTGGGACGGTCTCTACAACGAACGAGGACTAGTGCCACCCAAAGACCACACCCCCGAGCACGGCGGGATGATGATCTACGACGACAAGCTGCAGCGCATCGGCTACACCCCGAGCTTCGTCTACTCACCGATGCTCCAGCGCCACATCGGGATAGCCCGGGTCCGCCCCGAGCACGCGACGCTCGGCTCAGAGGTCGGCCTGGAAGTCACCATCGACCACCGCTATGACGTGGTCAAGGCCAATGTGACCCGTCTCCCCTTCTTCAACCCCCCGAGAAAGACAGCCTGAGGTAGAGATGGCAGAGAAGAAGAAGTACGACGCGGTGGTCATCGGCGGTGGCCACAACGGTCTGGTGAACGGCGCCTACCTGGCCAAGGCCGGGCTCAGCACCCTGATTCTCGAACGTCGACATCTGGTCGGCGGGGCGGCCATAACCGAGGAGCTGCACCCAGGGTTCAGCTTCACCACCTTCTCCTATGCGCTAAGCCTGCTCAGACCGGAGATCATCCACGAGTTGGAGCTGACCAAACACGGCTTCATGCCGATCCTGATGCCCTCGACCTTCGCCCCGATGGAGAACGGCGACTACCTGCTCCTCGGTCAGGACAAGAGCGAGAACCACCACGAGATCGCACGACATTCCCCACACGACGCCGACGCCTACGACGCATACGGGCACATGATGGAACAGGCGGTCCACGCCATCCGGCCGCTCATGGACTCGATCCCCCCCGACATCACCTCCAAGGACCCCGAGGAGCGGGCGCGAATGGCAGCCATCGGCTCATATCTGGCGGATCTGCCTCCCAACGTCCTGCACAACCTGATTCGGCTGATGACAGGAAGCGCAGCCGACATTCTCGAGGACTACTTCGAGTCGGACATCATGCAGGGTCTCCACGCCTCTTCGGGGATCATCGGGACCAAGGTCGGTCCCCGATCTCAAGGATCGGGTTTGGTCCTGCTCTATCACTCTTTCGGCGAGCACGACGGTGCCTATGGCGCCTGGTCGTTCCACAAAGGGGGCAATGGCGGCTTCACCCAGGTCCTGGCCCGCGCCGCCGGGGGATTCGGCGCCGAAATCCGCCTCGAGTCTCCGGTGGACCATGTCGTCACCAAAAACGGACGGGCCACCGGGGTGGTCCTGATGGACGGGAGCGAGATCGAAGCCAAGACGGTGGTCTCAGCTGTCGATCCGCGTCGCACCTTCATGGAGTTGGTAGATCCCAGGGAGTTGCCAACCGACCTCGTGGACAACATCCGGCGCTTCAAATTCCAGGGAACGTCGGCCAAGGTCAACTTCGCCTTGGACGCCAACCCGACATACCCGGCGTTGGACGGGCGCTCCGACCAGTACCGCGGGTTCATCAACATGGGGCCCTCTCTCGACTACCTCGAGCGCGCCTTCGACGACGCCAAGTACGGGTGGTACTCCCAGAAGCCATACATCGATGCCTGCATCCAGTCGAACGTCGATCCCGACATGGCACCTCCGGGCAAGGCGGTGATGTCGTGCTTCATCCAGTACGCGCCATATCACCTCAAGGAGAGCGACTGGGACAGCGAGCGGGACAGATTCGGTGATGTGGTGCAGAAGACGCTGGAGAGCTTCTTCCCCGGTTTTGGCGACCTGGTGCTCCACCGGGAGGTGGTGACCCCGCTCGACATCGAACGGGTTGTCGGGCTGAGCGAGGGCAACATCTTCGCCGGCGAGTTCCTCGCCCCCCAGATGTTCTTCTTCCGTCCTGCCCCTGGTTGGAACCAGTACCGCACCCCGATCGAGGGCTACTACCAGTGCGGCTCGGGAACCCACCCCGGGGGCTGTGTCATGGGCGCTCCCGGTCGGTTCGCCTCCCAACAGATCCTCGGCGACCTCTCCAAGAAGAAGAAGTAGCCGGCCGCCCCGGTGATGAACGAATCGGGGTGAGTGGGCGTCTATAGCGGCAGAGACCGGAGATGCCCATGACCCCAAACCGGAACCTGATCGCGATTGCCCTGATCGTGACCATCGCAGCCGCGTGCACCGATCCCGGAGCTGTTGAGGAGCCACTGGCGGCACCGGACGTCTTCGCCCCGACACCGACCATCGCCCCCGACCCGGCCCGGTCGACTACCACCACCCGTCCCATTCCGACCACGACCATCAACGTGGAGCAGACCGCCCTCTTCCGGGTCGACCCGATGACGCTGGAGCCTCTACCCGGGTTCAACCCGATCCCGGCCGGCGACTACTTCTGGGGCTCGGTGTCCGACAATGGTCGCTGGCTCGCCGGCTATGCCAGCAACGAGGACGGTGGCCTCATCGAGGTTCGCTTGTTGGATGTCATCAACTGGGAGGTCGTCGCCAGTTGGCAACCCATCGGCTCCGGCGAGCCATATGTCACCGATCGAGGTGTCGTCTACTACGCGCAGGGTGGGCCGAGCTGGCCAATGTTGAAGCGATTGAGACCCGGGGCCGAGGAGGAGGTGGCGTCGAACCTTCCCGAGGGATTCTCGCCATTGAGCCCGATCCACCAGCACGGACCTCTGATCGCGGTGTTCGGAACAACCGGGGATTGGGGCCTCACCAGCGAGGAGCCAATGATCGCCACCGTAGACCTGAGCAGCGGTGAGCTGACAGCGATCGAGTTGCCTCAGGTGACCTACGGCCCGATCGAGGAAGTCGACATCGGGGAGAGCTGGAGCCCCTTCGTGGGGGCGTACCCCGGGCTGGTGTGGGATCGGGGACGCGCTCTGATCGTCCATGCCGATCGCGATGTGGTCACCGAGGTCGACCTGGTCGGAGGCGAGGTGACGGACCATCGGTTTGGGCCGGAGGCCTCAGCATGGGGGCGACTCTTCACTTGGTTGGCCAATCCGGCACAGGCCGGTGGCGTGCCCATGGCAGACAGCACCCGGTCGGCGGCGCTGAGCCCGAATGGCCGGCTGCTCTATGTAGCCACCCGGGTTGGGGAAGCCGTCGTCGAAAGTGAGGATGAGTGGTATCTCGGCACCCGATCAACCGGGCTGCAGGTCATCGACACCGAGACCTGGAGCCGGGTCGATCGTCTCGACGCCCCGATCGGCGAGGTGCATCTGTCTCCGGACGGGACACGTCTGATTGGATGGGGTTTCACTCAGGAAGACCGACTCTCCACCACCACATTCGAGTCCCATGGCGTGTTCGTCATCGACACCACCTCGATGGAGGTCCTGGCCCACCACGAAGGCCCCGACGACTGGTACTACCCGATTTCGTTCAGTGGCAACGGGCGATTCGGGTACCTCAGCACCTGGTCCAACACAAGCATCATCGACCTGGCTTCGGGCGAGATCATCGGCAAGCGGTCGGCAGCCGGTTTCCAAGTGTGGGGCGAGGCAGGCGTGGCGACCGCTTCGAACTACTGATCGGCACCCGCTGAGTGTGCCAGGGATCGTCGCTTCTTTACGCGTCGCGCCGCGGCAAGAGCCCTGCCGGCACCACCGGCGCCGAATACGAGGAGGTCAAACACCCGACGCTCCCGCTTGGTCCAATCCTGTTTCCACCGCTCGGCTCCGAATCCGAACTCATAGGACTCCAACCCGTCCGAGACGCTTCGACCAATGATTTCTTCGAGGAGAAGAGAACCGGTCGAGAGAGAACCAGCAATGTCTTCGTCGTATCCGCTGAGCTGCGTGAATCGGCGCTTCCCGTATTGGAGGTCGAAACTGAACGAGAGCATGCGCTGGTCGAGGTAGAGGGCGCTCAGCCTGAGCCACCCCTTGTCCTGTGCCACTTGGGCTAACGAGCGATACCAGTGTTCATAATCTGGTCTATTGAGAACGGCGACGCCTTTTCTCCCTTTCCACCCAGCGACCTCGATTCGCAGCCCTTTGTTGAGTACCTGCTCGATCTCTTCCGGACGGGGATGATCGACATAGGTGACCGGGCCGAGTTCCTCGAGCCGGCGACGTCTTCGGCGGAGCGAGCGATGGAAGTTTCTGCTCCAGCCTGATCGGACGGCTTCAATCCCCTGACTCAAGTCGACATATGGGCTTGGCAATTCCTTCTGAACCACCCAACGTGGGTGCTCCGAGGCTGCAGCCACAACGGGAGAGTCCTCGCGGAAGCCGTGGAGGTAGGCCATGGCCACCGAGTTGAGCCACCGGGGCAGGTAGGCGCGGACCTCTTCGTCGTCGATGGCAACAACATCGATCCAGTCGGCATGATTCCGGGACAGGGTGTAGGCAAGGCCCCGGGCCCGGTATAGAGGCAAGGCGGCCACAAGTTCGCCGTCTCGCTTCAGGAGTCGCAACTGAAGTCCGCCGTTGGGACGCTCGAACTCCGGCTTCCAACGACCGAGGATGCCCGAGTGGAGAAACGGGCAGTCAAGGACGGCCTGTTGACGATCCCACCATTCGGAGAGCTCAACGAAGGACTTCGGATCGCGACGAATCTCGGTTGCCCAGGCGACGGACACGTGGCGACACTAGTAGTCCGTTCCTGGTGCCAATCTTGGTGGTTGGCTCCACGGAGCCCTGATCGCGCCCGATTCCCTCGAGTGGCTAGCTTCTCCCCATGTTCGAGACACGCCCCGAAGTCGCCACCCATCTCGACGAGGAGTTGGTTGGGTGGATGACCACAGTCACCCCGACCGGTAATCCGCAGAGCTCGGTGGTTTGGTTTCTCCGAGACGGCGACGACCTGCTCATTTACAGCCAGGCCGCGGCCAAGAAGCTGGACAACATCGCGGCCAACCCGAGGGTGGCATTCAACCTACGCGGAGATGCCCACGGGGACAAGATCGCCACTATGGAGGCCACCGCCACCATCGATCACTCCCCCATCCCGGCCTATGAAGACCCCAGGTACCTTGCCAAGTACGAGGGCGAGATCGTTCGTCTCGGATGGACCCCTCCCGAGTTCGCCGCCGGCTATCCGGTGCTGATCCGGCTCAGAATCGACCGGATCCGCTCCTGGCAGAACTGACCGCTGCCACACCGGAGGTGCCCGGTTGTCGTCGTAGGCCACCACCCATCGTCCCGGATGACACACGCACTCGGTGTCGTCGAGACCGTCGAGTGGGAGGGCGCTCCTGTCGAGAGCCCGGGGATGGCTTCAGTCGACCTTGACCAGCTTCTCCACGGCGAAACGGACCAGGCTGATCACCAGGGCGCCGAGGAAGGTGGCCCAGAAGAACCCGGTCGAGGTCAGACCCAGGTCCATGCGCTCGGGCGCGGCCAGCCAGATCACAAGAGCCAGAGCCAGGGCGTTGGTCACCAGCAGGAAGAGACCCAGTGACAGGAGCACGATGGGGAGACTGAGCATCACCATGATCGGTCGGACGATGGCATTCACCAACGACAGCACCACGGCGATTAGCGCCAGCTTCCAGAAGGACCCGTCGAAGTCGAGACCGGGAACGATGGACACTGCCACCCACACCCCGAGGGCGGTGATGGCCAGCTTGAGGATCAGATTCATGAGCCCAACCTAACGCGAACGATTCGACGTTGACGGGACCACTCAGCCGGCAAAGCGATCCGGCTCCAAACCCTTCACCCCGGGATCGGTGACAAAGACCGCACCGGCCTCCGGCTCGACTGTCGGATCATCGAGATTCTCCCGGGCGGTGGTTATGAACAAGGACGAGAGATCGGAGCCACCGAAGGCACACGAGCTCACCTGACTCGCCGGAACCTCGATCTGAGCCAGCAGCCGGCCATCGAGGGAATATCGACGGACCGTACCCGAGCCCCACACCGCCACCCAGAGACAACTGTCGGCATCGAGACACATCCCGTCAGGGTGGCCCGGTGGCTCAACGTCGATGACACCGACCACATCACCCAGAGGAGCTGAAGGGTCGTAACGGAATCCGACCACCTGGCCGGTGGGTGTGTCGATGTGCCACATGGTCTCGTCGACCCAGGCCAACCCGTTGGCGATGGTCAAACCTGTTCGCAGCGTGTCGACCATCAGATCGGGATGAACTCGATAGAGGGCGCCGGTCGGTTTGTCGGCGCTCCATGCCATGGTGCCGACCAGGTAATTGCCGAAGGGATCACACTTCGACTCGTTGGACCGGTTGTCCGCCTCGTCCGATTCGATGTCGACCAGGCTGACCCACCCCGAGCCGTCGTGTCTGTAGACACCATCGACCAGGCTTGCTACCAGCCCACCTGAGCGGTCTATCGCTACCGCTCCCACCGCGCTCGGGGTACCAATGGAGTGGTTGATGCCTGTGCCGGGATCGGTTCGGTGGACTTGTTGACCGAGGATGTCCACCCAGAGCAAAGTGCCCTGGTCGCTGTCCCATACCGGGCCCTCCCCAAGGGCGGCCCCCGGCTCGGTCAACCTCTCGACAACCATGACCCCACTTTGGCATGACACAGCCGAGATCGCCCGTATCACCGAGACAGTTCTGGCCTCTCTCCACCGACGAGGACAGAAGGTCCTGGTCGAGGACAGGAGGAAACCATGTCTACAAACGTGACCCGCACTGGGCGCACAGTCCCGACCCGACGTTCAAGCCGCCTACTCGGGGTGGCAGCCGTCGGTCTGGCCGCAGTGATCGCCCTTGGCTTCGTATTCGCCTTCAACCAGGGAAACGAGGCCACCAGCTCGGGTGTGCAGCCTGCCCACCCCGTGGTGGTCGACGCTCACCGGGCGAAGACTGACGTGCTCGCCGACCGTGCACTGGCTCGTTCGACATCACCAGGCGCAAACATCGAACGATTCCGGCTCGAACAAGCCGGCGTCATCAGCAGGGCAGAATCACCAGGCGCAAACATCGAACGATTCCGGCTCGAACAAGCCGGCGTCACCGGCAGGGCAGAATCACCAGGCGCAAACATCGAACGGTTCCGGCTCGAACAGACGAACAACTAGGACACCTGCCGGGGCTCCCTGTCTCGGCACAGTCGATCAGACTCCATCAAGGGAGGGTCGTCCGGGACGACCCTCCCTTGATTGTGCAATCGTTGGTATCAGGGGCGGGCTCCCTTCCTCTGTCCGTCTGATGAGGGCACAAGGTCCTCGTCGGATGGACAGGAGGAAACCATGTCTACGAGTGTTATCCACCCGGGTACCACACCCCAGACCGGACGCTCCGGCCGGTTCCTTGGGCTCGCTGCCGTTGGGCTGGCGGTAGTGATCACCCTTGGCTTTGTGTTCGCAGTCAACCAGCGGAACGCAGCCCCAACTCCAGGAGTTGAGCGTGCGTCCGTCGCCGAGGCCGATCGCTTGACCGGTCTCGCCGGCTACTACGCCCGACGGGATCCAGCGAACTATCCGGCGGAGTTGAAGCGCGTGATGGCGCAGATCGAGGCCGCCAATATGGCAGCTCACCCCGCGTTCAACATCGAGAAGTTCAGGATGGAGCAGGCGGCGTCGGTCGGAGCCTCGACTCAGACTGGCGGCGTGAATGCCGGCGACGTCTTCAACCTTCGCTACCTGGACTTCGTCCAGCAATTGGCTGAGGATTACGCCGCGAAGAAGGCGGCGCAGCAGACTGTCCTCAGGCAGCGTCTGGCCCACGAGCTCCTCGAAGGGCAAAGCGCTGGTAGCGCAAATGGCGAAGCGCAGAACCCTATCCAGCGGCTCGCCAAATAACGGTCAGTCGCCACAGGTCAAGAAGGGGACCCGCCCGCAAGGACGGTCCCCTTCTTCGCGTAAAGACAAGGGTGACCCCCCGCCGGGGCGGGGGGTCGATCACTCCGCTAGCGAGGCTATTGCCTCCTCCATCATCTAGATGGCCGGGCGAACAATGAGGCGTCTCGAGGCCCGGGGTCGGTGCTTCTCCTGCAACCGGTTCTCCGCCTGACGATGACCCAGCCACCTTTGCACTGGATTGTCGGGTCGGGTTGAAGACCGGTACGCCCAAGCCAAGCTCCGAGTGATTCTCCGACCTTGAGATTCGGACATGTTGGCCATGTTCTGCCTTTCCTCGCTTACGGCGCGTCGTCGGGTGACGACGTTCGTTGGAGGAGAGGCTCACAACCCGGTGCTGATACCGGGAGTGTCTGAGAGGCGGTCAGAGAACCGTCCATTCGGTCTTGACAACTTCGGGGTCTCCAGGCGTGCGGAACACCAGACTGACCGGGCCTGGCAGGACACCATCGAAATCAAATCGTCCCAGCTCGTCGGCAAGTGAAATGACGGGACCACCGGCGAGGTGGAGCTCGACGATGACGTCACGGGCAGGCTCGACCTGACCGATGAGCCGACCGGTGGCAGCGTTGTATTCGATATCGATCGTCCAGTGTCCGACCTCGAAGGAGATCATGCGGGCGGTGGCCGCACTGCGCACACCGGCTGGTGTCGTCTCTTCGCTGGAGTCATAGGCGATCTCTGCCAGTTCCGCATCGATGGTCCTCCAGGAGAGGGCGGCCTTTGCGAAGTCCGTCACATCCATCGGTACCGGGTCTGCATCGTCGAGACCCTTTCGAAGAAGGGAGATGAGCCGATCTTCACTCCGAGGTGTTGATTCTCTCATGGGGCATCTCCTCCTGCCAGATAAGAGCCGTCGTCGGCTCCGCTGATACGCGATGTCATCGCGGCCTTGAGGCGCTCGAGGCATCTGGCGCGGGTTGGGCCGAGACTGCCTATCGGTCGGTCGAGGATGTCAGAGATCTCCTCATAACTCAGAGGAGGCTCGGCGCCAAGCAAGCGCAACAGCTGCTGACACTCCTCGCTGAGGGTGCTGAAGGCTGCCACTACCTCTCGCGCCTCTTCGTCCTCAACAAGCATCGCCTCGAGTGACGGTGAGTCGTCAACCACGTCGTATTCGAAGTCGGTTGGGACCATCCGGTCCCGGGCCGCTTTCACTCGAAGCGCCTCACGACGACAGGTCGTAGCCAACCATCCAGGTAGCCGCTCGGGGTCGGTGATGCGATCGGCGTTCTCCACGAGGCGAAGCCAGACGGTTTGGCTCACGTCCTTGGCGGTGGCCTCATCCAGCCTGAACCCGCGCGCGATCGACCACACCAGTTGACTGAACCGATCGACCAACGCGTTCCACGCCGCCTGGTCGCCCTCGGCAGCCCTGGCGAGTAACTCGCCATGCGTGGCTCGCGCCAAGGAGGCCATGTGGGTCATCGTACGGATCAGAGGGCGAGATGGCCCCCTAAATACCAAGAACCTCAGCCGGCCCCAATGTGCTCTTCAGTATGCGGGGCAATATCCATGGACACAGACCTCAAAGTTGCGTCGGCCCCGGAACTCGTATATGTCTGCCAAGGTCCTCGACCGGCGTCCCCTCATCGATGACCGCGGCGGCGGCGCTGACAGCATCGACCCCCTGCTGGCACATCCGCTCTGCGATGGCGGCGGCCACTTGAGGGGCGGCGAACGAGGTTCCGGACCAGAGAGCCCAGCTCGTGTACTTATCGGGATCGATGCCGGCCAGGCTGCTCGCCGGTCCGTTGAAATCAAAGAACGTGCTGACGATGTCGACGCCAGGCGCACATGCCTTGACCCAAGGCCCGAAGTTGGAGAACCAGGCACGCTTCCCACAGTGAGTTGCTCCTACAGCGATCACATCTGGCAAGCATGCCGGCCAGAAGGGTCGGCAAGAGTTGGAATTCCCCGCCGCAGCTACGACCACAGCACCCTGACCCTGGGCTCGGATCACGGCGTCGGCAAGGGCAGGAAACGCTCTGTCGTCGTCGGTGTAGCCCCCTAGAGACATGTTGACCACGTCAATGGTGACACCTCTGTTGAGAGCCTCGTTGATACCCTCGGAAATAGTCCAATCATCCCCGTCCCCAAAACTGGAAAGAACACCTTGGGTGTGGATCACCGCATCGGGGGCATGTTTTCGAATGATCCCGGCCACAAAAGTCCCGTGTCCGGCCTGCCGGTCCAGACTGCCGTCGGCGTTCGTATCCATCTCATCTTCGTCGAGTCGTGAGCCGTCGAGACCTGGGTGTGTGTCGCGGGAGGTCCATGATGAGTGAATATCGGCATGACCCATAAGCCGGGTATGGGCGGGTTCCCGGGGCCCCTTCATGGTCTTAGCGGTGCTCAGTCCTGTATCGAGAACGAGGACGTTGGGAGGAGTCTCGCAATCTGCACGTTCGGGCCACTCGTCCGGCGCAGTCGCAGGGCGTGCGCTGTTGGTGTCGAACGGGTTGCCGAAATAGACCGGGTTGCCGAAATAGACCGGCTCACCGAAGAGAACATTGTTCAGCGAAAAGCGACGGGTCTCGCCCTTGTCCTGCGAATTGACGATCTCAACCGGATCCTCGTCTTCTCCAAGCTCGTATAGGTAATGGGTCCGCCCCTCGGCGCCCTGCTGCTCGGCGATAGGGCGGGGCCTGGTCGGATTGCCCTCCGCGGTCTCAATGAGCCCGTGAGGACGATAAGGGCTGCCGTCTGGAGAGATGGCGATGTCTCGCTCATCGAGTCGCTGTCGTACTCGTTCCGCGATCGCTTCCGGGTCGAAAGCAGCCATGATGTGCCCCTCTCACTAAACGCGCACGCAACCTCCGTTGCGTGTCGATCCGAGCCAGTCGGAACCTAGTCTTCTAGCCATGCTCCATGAGCGAAAGGCTGACCTAGATCTGGCTCAGAGTCTCGTCGACGCGGTGCAAGAGGACCCGAAGCGTGTTCGGAGAAGTGCTCGGGAGTTGGTCGATCGGACTGACCTCGATCCTGAGACCGCTGCGGTGCTGTGGTGGGCACTTGGACTAGCAGCTCGGCAATTGAACGAGCTCGCCGACGCCGAGCAGGCCCTCAGATCCGGCCTCGATATCGCTAGCGAGGCTCGTCTGAAACGTCGCGTCGGTCAGATCCGTTCGAGTCTCGCCCTTGTACTGCTTTATAAGGGTGACACCCACTCGGCCCTCGAAGAGGCGGAGAATGCATCCGCCGGACTGTCCGACGCAGATTTTGCCCGGAATGAGATGCAGATCGGCCTGATCCTGCAGCGACTGGGGAGGCTGGACGGGTCGCTGGCTCGTTACAAAACCGCATTGGCCGCCCTGCGGCGATTCGGCGATCGGCTGGCCGAAGCGCGACTTCTCGCGAACCGAGGCGTCCTTCACAGCTACCGAGGAGAACTCGACGCCGGTGTCTCAGACCTGGAGGCCGCCATGAGGATCGCGAGAGAGCTCGACCAGCACCTGATCGTGGCTGGATGTGCCCACAACCT
>DATKEA010000143.1:0-3683 GCA_035544615.1 Acidimicrobiia bacterium
GAGACGGTGTCCCTGCCGTCCCCGTCGAAATCGCCCGGGACCGCGATGTCGTTGGGGATCCCGAAGAAGAACTCGATGTCGGCCACCCCCTGGGTGTTGGTGTTCCGAAGATAGACCTTGCCGTCGGAGCGGCGGTGGAGACCGGGAGTATCGATGCCGTTGCCGGTCCAGTCCCCGGCGAATGGGGAGTCTCCGGGGACTCCGTAGTAGAAGGAGAGATGGGCCATCCCGGCGCTGTTCGAGTTGCGCAAGAACCACTGCCCGTTGCGCACCACGCCGGGAGTGTCGATGCCGTCGCCGTTCCAGTCGCCGACGATGGGAGTGTCGGTCGACAGCCCGTAATCGAAGACGATGTTGGGCCCGCCGTCGGCCCGTCTCAGATGCCATCGGCCCCTGGCGAAGACTCCCGGGGTCTCGATGCCGCTCCCGGTCCAATCACCGATCAGGGGGATGCCGGAGGGAAGGGCGGTGGCTCCGCCGCCCCCACTCCCTCCGTTGAGACAGGGGGCGTCGTGGAACCTGGTGTTGTTGTCGGTGGCCGAGGTGGTGGTGCAGCTGCTGTCCCACACCCAGGGGGCGGTGCAGGTGACGACACGACAGACGATGGGCCCCACACATCTGATGTCCTGGTTGCACTGCCCGTAGCGAAAGTGGGTGCAAGAAGCCTTGCGCAAATGGCAGTCTCCGTTGGCGCAGCCACAGGCAAAGACCTGCGGGTTCTGACAGCTCCCCGAGCAGACCCCGCCCGATCCGCAACTGCAGCCTCCGCAGTCCGAGACATTGCAGTCGATGTAGTAGCGAGGCTGGGCCCCGGAAGCATCGTCGCAGATGCCTGAGCCGTCCGCCTTCCACCACCCGGCAGGAACGGTTCCCGAAGGGCAGGCGTTCTGACCGGTGATCTCACAGCAGAAGGCGGTGTAACCGTCGCAGCAGAGATCGCCGCAATCACAGCTCTGGCCCGAGCAGGAGCAGATCGCGGCGTAGGCAGTGACCGGCTTGAAGAGGTAGGTCACCGGGGCGACGCTGATCGCCGCTGCACCCAGCGTCATCCGTTGCAGGAAGTTGCGACGGCTGATCGGCCGGTCGAGAGCTTCCGAGGCCCTGCGCACCAGGGTCTGGCTGATCACGTGACCCGCGGCCCCCGACCCGTGAGCTGCACCGACGCCGACCTCCTCGCTCCCCGGCGTAGGGGCAGGACCGTTATCACAGCGTGGAGCAGATAGACCACGGCCCCGGTGAAGAGGAGAAAGGCGACCGCAGTCGACAATTCCGCCTCGTGGAGGCCGCCAAGCATCCCTATGGGGAACAACGCGCCGAGAACGAGTGTGGCAACGGCTGCCAGATTCACGATGACATGGGCCACGGTGGGGGGCGTCTCGGTGGCACCCAGGCATCCACAGCTCGATATGGGGAGCCGGCGCCGCAGAGCCTCGAGGACGAAGACGAGAAACCCTGCGTAGAGGAGGGCGCCGGCAAGTGCGGGAATGGGGCCGCCGTCGACGATCCCGGCAATCCCAACCACCAACTCGAGACCTCCGAGCAGCCTCACCACGATCGGGGAGCTGGGCAGGCCGGCCGCTCGGAGCGCACCGGACGTGGGGCTGTGGTCGACGAGCTTGTACAAACCGGCCAGAGCGAGAAGCGCCATGAAAGCGGTGACCAATCCGACATGGGGCAACATGAGGTCATGCGATGGTATCGGCATAAGAGGAAAGCTCTGGGCAAAGCTCGGTGACAGAGATCGCAGCTCGATCGGTACGACACATGGCTCTACATCGGCTGTCTCCGGCAACCACCGAAGCCGCTCGTGGTTTGCGGGCTGGTTCGCATCATGCTGGCCGTGCGCAGCCGATCTCCGTACTCTGACCGCGACAATGAAACTCTCCGTGCTCATGCCGGTGTACAACGAGTCGCGAACCCTTCGCTCCATTCTGGGCAAGGTCCTGGCAGCGCCCATTGACTTCGAGCTCGAAGTCATCTGTGTCGACGACCATTCCAGTGACGACTCGTTGCAGATCCTGGAGGAGCTGGCCCGGGAAGACGACCGAATCAAGGTGGTGACACAGCCGGTAAACATGGGCAAGGGGAGGGCGATCACGACCGCCATCGAGCACATGACCGGCGATGTGGCCATCATCCAGGACGCCGACCTGGAGTACGACCCGGCGGACTATCCTCGCGTCCTCCAGCCGCTCCTCGACGGCAGGGCTGATGCCGTCTACGGATCGCGATTCGCCGCCAGTGAGCAGCGACGAGTCCTCTTCTTCTGGCACGCTCTGGGCAACCGCATCTTGACCACCCTCTCCAACATGGCCAATGACCTCAACCTGACCGATATGGAGACCTGCTACAAGGCCGTGCGGGGCGACATCCTCAAGCGTCTCCGTCTCACCAGTGACCGTTTCGGTCTCGAGCCAGAGATCACCGCCCGCCTGGCGCAGTGGGGAGCCCGCATTTACGAGGTGCCGATCAGCTACCACGGTCGGACATATGCCGAAGGCAAGAACATCGGCTGGCGGGACGGGATCGAGGCTCTGTGGCTCATCCTCAAGTTCCGCTTCCTCGACACCAAGGCCACCAATGAAGACGCCGTAGTCACCCGGCAGAGCCTGGGTCGAGCTCGTCGGTTCCGACGGTGGGTCCTCGACCGGTTCACCCATTTCCTCGGCGATTCGGTGCTCGAGCTGAGCGCCGGGCCGGGTCATATAACATCACATCTGCTGGACCGAAAGCGGCTGGTGGTCACTGATGTCGACCCGGTGCATGTGGAGACTCTGCGACGGCGGTTTGGGCACCTGGAGAATCTGGAAGTGGTTCATGGTTCGGTGGAGGTGACAAGCGGCGCTTTCGACACCGCGGTGTTGTTCGACGACTTGCAGCGTGTCGAGGAACCCAAGGCTTTCCTGGCCGACGTGGCTGGTGTCATTGAGGCCGGCGGGCACATCCTCATCCAGGTCCCAGCCGATCCTTCGTTGTTTGGACCCACCGACGAGATGGCGGGTCACCGACGACGCTTCACCCGGGAGGATCTCGAGGAGACGATCAGGGCTGCCGGGTTGCACACCGTGTGGATCGAGGAGTTCAACAAGCTGGGCCGATTGGGTTGGAAGGCCCATCACGCTCTGGGCAGAGGTGGCATCGCTGCCACGGAGGCCCGGACCTTCGACCTGCTGGTGCCTCTGGCGAAACGCCTGGAGCCGATGTTACCTAGCCGTGGTCTGAGTCTGCTCGCCGTAGCCCGAGTCCCCTGACCGAGGGCACTGGCCAATGAGGGATCGGACAACCTCGCTCGCGGTACCTGCCTTTGACCCTTCTCCTCTTCACTCTGGCGGGATGTGCGCCAGTGGACAGTCCACCAGCGACCTTGGAGACCACCACCACCTCCATCGCTCCAACCGAGGAGCTGGGCTCGATCCTGGTCCTTGGTGACTGAGGCTCTGGAACCGGCGACCAAGAGGCGGTGGCCGGGGCGATAGCCCGCTACGCCGAGGAGAACCGGGTGGCTGCCATCCTCACCACCAGTGACAACTTCTATTCGGACAACGCCGAGTTGTTGCTCGAGCCGATGGAGTGGGTGTTGCAGCAGAAGATCCCATTTCTGGATCGCCTGGGGAAATCACGACGAGGAGAGCGCCCGCCGCATCGATGCCGTGGAGGAGGCATTCGGATCGCCGCTGCGTTGT
>DATKEA010000144.1:0-27119 GCA_035544615.1 Acidimicrobiia bacterium
CGCTGTGTTTCTCAGTATGCCCAGAGGCCGAGCCTGACACCACACTGGATCTCGAGACACAGGCAACTAGCGCCACTCGCCACTCAGAGCGCCGACCTCGGAAGGATCACGTGCATATCTAGTGTTATGTAGCTCATTTGAGGGCAAGGTGCTGGTCGTTCATCGTTGTCACTCAAAATATACTGTGACCTGGGGAAATAACACGCTTGTCATTACTACGCGTCATCTCGCGCCGTATTCCGTCCTCTCGCGGAATATCCGCGGAACGCGAGGAACGAACCGAGACCGCCCTCCTATGGGCATACGCGACTCCGCGGATCCGAATGCGTTGATCGTCGTGGAATTCGAACTCAGGGCGACCGCCCTCGTTTCCATGATTCTGGAAACCGGAGTAGTGACCCCACTACGCCGGTTTTTGAACCTGGTACCTTGACCGCCAGTCCAAACGCCCTCGTGCCAGCCCGTCATGCCCAGTCATCCCCAGTCACTCGATCCAACCCTCCACCGGGGGATTTGCTCCCCAATTGGTTCTAGTTCCTCCCAACGTGTCACATCCAGTTTCCGACTGACGCGATTGTGGACAAATAGTGGACACGAACCTCCCGCGTTGTTGCCACCGACTACACGCGTAACCAAACAGAAGGTCCGAGATCCGTTGAGCTGTCACAACATCGTCGAGGGCGTCGGTGGCGAAGTTGGGTATGGGTGGTGCCCGCCGTCCCGGACCTCGTTGGCCACGTCCAGCACAAGCTTCTCAGGCACTTGTCCCTCGATACGGATCTGAGGGCAGCGTTTCCGGTCACCGGCATCCAACACGGACACTTTCACATCGAGCAAGTCGAGAACCGCGCGACGCTCACCCTGAACTCATGTTGTCCAAGCGTTTATGGGCAACCTCCGCCAGCTTCGCGAGACTGGCCGTTCGCTCCGATTCTGCTGCGCTGCGATCTGCCCGTGCATGAAGTTGGGCGCGGTGGCGGCGAAGCGCGTCAAGTTCCTGCTCCAACTGGGTGACGGCTCGCCTATTCGTCTCCTGCGACAGTCCTGCTCTGAGGGCTTCTGCAGCTCTTGCCCCAATGGCTTCCTCGAGGTTGGCGATGCGCGCGTCGCTGTCTGCAAGCTGATCGTCCTCGACCAAGGTCTGATCTGGGACGACCACCGGTACGACGTAGGCAGGCGGGTCATCGCCTCGATAGAACGATTCGCACCCGGCTTCGCTGACCTGGTGGAGCAGGTCCACGTCGACGGGCCACCCGACCTGGAGACCCGGGTCGGTCTCACCGGCGGACACATCTTCCATGGGTCATGTCTCCCCGAGCACATGTGGGACCGCCGGTTGCCCTACCGCACCGGGCACCGGGGGTTTATCTCTGTGGGGCCGGCACCTACCCGGGTGGCTCGGTGATCGGCATCAACGGCCGCAACGCGGCGATGATCGTCATCGGGGATCAGAGATCCGGGTTAGAGACACAAATCGAAGGGCAGCGTCGGCTCATTCGCCTCTCGACTCTCGATCCATCTTTGCTTTGCGCTGGGCGCCATCGATCACCACGTGTGCACCATTGACGAAGCTCGCCCGCTCCGAAGCGAGAAAGACCACGAGGTCTGCCACCTCATCAGCTTTAGCGATTCGACCCAAAGGGATACTGGAAACTGCGAATTCGTGTGCCTGCTCCTGGGTGATGTCCATGTCTCGAGCCATCGCCTTCTCCAAACCATCCCAACGCTCGGTGTCCACCGGCCCGGGATTGACCGTGTTGACCCGCACTCCGTATGGGCCGTACTGCTCGGCCAATGAGGAGGCGACATTGATCCCGGCTGCATTGGCGGCGCCGGCGGTGGTCTCCCAGAATGTCGGTTTGATCCCGTCGTTGCCCACGACCAACACGACGGCCCCGGACCCTCGCTCTCGCATGTGTGGCAGAACCGCTCTCATGGCGCGCACATAGCCCATGAACTTCAGATTCAATGATGATTCCCAATCATCTTCGGTCAGCTCTTCGATCAAGCCGCCGGGAGAGCTTCCGGCACAGGTGACCAAGATGTCGATCGGCCCGAGCTGCTCGATGGTGCTGTCGACAACTCGCCTGACGTCGTCCCACCGGGTCATGTCGCCGGGGTAGCCCACCGCTTCGCCCGAGCCGGCCTCGCCGATCTCTGCAACCGCCGCCTCGAGCGGGCCGGGGGTGCGGGCTGTGATGGCCACGTTTGCCCCTTCGGCGGCGAAGAGCAGGGCACATGCCTTCCCGATTCCTTTGCTTCCGCCAGTGATCAGGACATTCTTTCCGTCGAGGCCAAGTTCCATCATTTCCTCCTGGTGTCGGTTCGCCGGGCGATGCTATTCCGTCTCGGTTGGACCGGAGCGGGCCCCACCGATCAGGCTTCTGACCGCATCCGCATTGACTTTCCCCACCGAAGTGCGGGGCACGTCGTCTACTGCAAGCGTCCTTTTCGGCCTCTTGTAGCCGGCCAATCGCTCCGAGAGATACGTCGAAAGATTCGCAGTGTCGACCGTTGCCGGGGAGACGACAGCCACGACTTCCTCACCCCATGCAGGCGACTCAACGCCCAAGACGATTGCATCAGTCACCTCGGGATGGCCCCGCAGGACTTCCTCAACCTCCCTCGGGTACACGTTCATGCCACCGGTGATGATGACCTCTTTGGTCCTCCCGAGGATGCGAAAGTACCCATTCTCCGGGTTGCGGGCCCCGAGATCGCCGGTGCGGAACCAACCGCCGAAGAAAGGCTGGTCAGCATCGGACACCCCTTCGTAGCCGGCGAATACCTGGGGGCCCCGAATCACGATCTCGCCGATCTCATCGAGGTCGCAGAAAGTGCCATCTGGTTTCACAGCAGCGACTTCCACCCCGGGAAGGGGGAAACCCACTGAGCCTGCCACCCGATCGCCGTCGTACGGGTTGGAGATGTTCAGACCGGACTCAGTGGTTCCGTATCGCTCTAACAGGGCGCTCCCAACTCGATCGCGATAACGTTCTGCGAGCTCGATCGGCAACGGGCCGGAGCCGGATGTGGCCAGCCGCAACCCCCGCATCGCCGACAGGCCGGCGCCGAGAGCCTCGAGTAGTCGCCCATAGATCGTCGGCACGCCAAAGTGCACCGAGGCGCCTCCATCGACCACCGTTTGGATCGTTCGATCGGCGTCGAAGGCGCCCAGCAGAGTGATGTGGCTCCCGCTGAGGAGAGTGGCATGAATCCCACTGAGACCGTGCTGGTGACTGATTGGAAGGGAGTGGACGAGATGATCCCGCTCCGACCATCGCCACGCCACCATCGCCGAACGCACCGATGCCAAAAGGTTGGTGTGAGACAGCGGCGAGGGCTTGGCAGCTCCCGTCGTACCGGAGGTGAAAGCGAGGACCGCCGCCGACCCAGGGTCGGTGGGGGTGGGAGGCTTAAAATCCCGGTCGATCTCACCGATCAACACCGACGTCACTGCCTTGTCGTCGGGTCGCAGCCCCACGACCGCTCGAAAATCCGCCGCGCCGGATCCGGCTGCTGATGCGAGAGCTGGTCCGGAACCGAATAGCCACTCCGACCCGGCCTTTTCATGAAGGCCGACGATCTCGAGGGCAGTGAGCGCGGGGTTGGCGAGGACCGCGGTCGCCCCGACTCGGAGCACGGCGAGGTAGGCGGCGATCTCCTCGACCCCGACTTCGGAAATGAGCAATACCCGGGACCCGGCGTCAACTCCGAGATGTTCGAGTCCGGATGCATATCGACCGGCCAGCTCGTCCAATTCCCCATGGGCGACTGTCCGGTGGTGCACGGTGATGGCCGGGGCTTCGGGGACCCGTCGGGCGGTTGCGGCGAACGCCTCCGGGAGCGAGCCGGCACTCAGCGCCGCACGGAGCTCTGTGGCGTCGACGGAGTCTCGGCTGCAGTGTTTCGCCCATGCCTCACGGGTCTCGCCTGCTACCTCTTGGTCTCCGAGATCGCTGAGTGCGGCCACTCAGGTCTGCTCCGGTATCGAACCGTCCCATCGCGAGTTGTGACGTCTTTCCGCACTCATGGCTTCGCCGCTATCGCTCATCGAGACGACCCGCTTGACGGTCGCGACCGAGTCGGGGTCGAGCTTGCAGATTGCGGCCGCATACTCGTCTGCTGCGCCCCGAGGATCCTCGACCAGTTGATCGACGAGCCCAATGGCCAGCGCCTCTTCGACTCCGACCGGGCGCATCGACAGGCAAAGATCGGCGGCGCGGCCCCGACCGATCAGAGCTGGAAGGCCCCATGCCCCGACGACGAGCCCGTGGCCCGGGCCGACGAACCTGATCATGGCGCTTGGCGACGCAAGGCGCAGATCCGACGCCACCAGAAGTTGAGCTCCACCGCCGACTGCCGGTCCTGATACCGCGGCGACGATTACCTTGTCGGTGGCTCTCATCTCCTCATACAGCAGGTACAGCTCCTCGCTTACGTCGGCGCGGTCGCCGGCGCCGAGCTTGAGATCCGCCCCGGAGCAAAAAATGCTCGGATCGGCTGACCCGAGGACGACAACCCCTCCGGGGGCGTCGGCGATGCCCCGTCGGAGCAGTGAGACCACAACGGAGTCGATCGCATTCTTCGTATCTGGCCGATCGAGCAGAATTCGCCGGAATCCGAGCGGGTCGTCTTCGACGCGGACCGGCGCTCTCATCGAGGTGAACCAACCGCCAGCAAAGGTTCCCGGACATGAGCCATAACATGGCGCCCATGACGACGACCCACCAAGTCACGGCAGGGGACGGAACTCGCCTCTATGTGGAGAGCACCGGATCGGGCACCCCGATTCTGTTCATCCATGAGTTCGCAGGAGACCATCGAAGCTGGGAGCCTCAGGTACGGGCATTCTCCAGGCTTCATCGCTGCGTAGCCTACACCGCTCGCGGATACCCACCATCTGACGTCCCTGATGAGCCCACTGCCTACTCGCAAGACAATGCTGTATCGGACGCGATCGCGGTTCTCGACGGTCTTGGCATCGACCAGGCCCACATCGTCGGGCTTTCGATGGGTGGGTTCTGCGCACTTCACCTGACCCTGTCCCATCCTAAGCGAGTCCTCTCGACGGCGATCGGAGGCGTGGGATACGGTGCCCTTCCCGGGACAGGAGACGCTTTCCGGGCCGAATGCGAGGTCATCGCCACAGCCTTCGAATCCGAAGGGGCGGCGGCGGTTGCCCAGCGGTATGCCGTAGGCCCGGCGAGAGTCCAATTTCAGAAAAAGGACCCTAAGGGGCACGCTGAGTTCGCTCGCATGCTCGCCGAGCACTCCGCTCTCGGTTCGGCGGGCACGATGCGCGGATTCCAGAAGGGCCGCCCATCGGTGTTCGACTTCCAGTCGGACATGAGCCGGATTGCGACGCCGTTCCTCATCATGGTCGGCGACGAAGACGAAGGAGCTATCGAGCCGTCGGTGATGATGAAGCGACAGATCCTCACGTCGGGGCTGATGGTCTTCCCCCGAACCGGCCATACCCTCAATCTCGAAGAGCCACGGCTCTTCAACTCGACTCTGGGCGAGTTCCTGGCAGCTGCCGAGGCGGGACGCTGGCATCTGCGCGATCCCCGATCTTTGAGCGCGAGCACAACGGGGATGGGCGATTGACACCCCCGATGGGCGGGAGCGTGCCGACTTGTTGTCGAGGCCGGACGTCATCGGCCGCTCTCTCTGAGGCGACGGCGGAGAATCTTTCCAGTCGAGGTCTTGGGCAGCTCCGATAGGAACACCCACTTCTTGGGGGTCTTGAACGGGGCGAGTTGATCGCGGACATGATCGGTGAGCTCTTGCTCCAATCCCGGGGACGAATCAAGGCCGGGTTGGAGTGCGACATACGCGGTCACGATTTCGCCCCATTGCTCGTGAGGATGGCCAACCACACCGGCCTCGAGAACCGCAGGGTGGTCTACGAGGGAATCTTCCACTTCGGCAGGCGAGATCAAATATCCCCGGCTCGTGATCAGGTCATCTGATCTGGAGACGTACCAGAAATAGCCCTCGTCATCTCTTCGAGCCAGATCCCCCGTGTAGTACCAGCCGTTCCGGTGGGTCTCTGCCCAATTCTCGGGCATGTCGAGATAGTCGAAGAAGAGGCCCGGGTTGTCGTCGGAGATAACCAGGTGGCCGACCTCATCAACGACCGGGTTCTCCTCCTCATCGATGACAGCGACGTTGTAGCCGTTCAAAGGCTTTCCGATCGAGGCGGTTCGAATCTCGGTGCCGGGCTTGTTGGCGCAGAACATCGATATCTCCCCCTGACCGATGTGGTCGAGGATGGGAGCTCCCATTCTTCTCTGCCATTCATGGAATGTGTTGCTGGTGAGAGGCTCACCTGCACTGAGGCAATGGCGCAGTGAGCTCAGGTCCCGGCCCCGCTCCACGTCGCCGTGCGCCAGGATGGCCCGGTAGAACGTGGGCACACAGGCGAGGATGGAAACCCTGTGGTCCTCGACCCATTTCAGGACGTCTTCAGGAGATACTCGTGTCACCGAACCGACGATCGATGCGCCTTCCGCAAGCGGGAAGAGAAAGCCGCAGCCCAACGAGTACGACCACGCCGGGTCGTGCGGGTGGAAGACCACATCGGAGCGATCGAGACCCATGCCCTCTCTGCCGCAGGGGTTGCCCGCTGCGATGTTGAAGCCGCGATGGGCATGTGCGATGCCCTTGGGGACCCCGGTGGTCCCCGAGGAGAAGAGGATGAATGCCGGATCCTGAGGGCCGGTTTCTGCCGGGTCGAGCCGATGACCGCCACTCTCGATCAGGTCTGCCAGGTCGATCTCGGAACCCTGGTCACCGCCCAGGCAAGCGACCTCCCTCAGGTCAGCGAGCTCCCCTCGTAGCGCCCGGATCGGCCCGGCGAGTTGATCCGAGGTGACAACGAGTCGAACCTTCGCCACGGTTGCGATGTGCCTCAGCTCTCTTTCCCGGAGCAGCTCGGGTGTGGGAATGGCAACGGCGCCGATCTTGAGACCGGCGAGAAACGCTGCATAGAAGTGGATACCGCCGCTGAGGCGGATCAGGAACCGGTCACCACGACCGAGTCCGAGAGCCTTGAACCCGTTCCCCAGTCGATCGACCAACTCCTTGACGTCGTCATAGGTGAGGACACGATCCTCGGTTCGGATCGCCGGCTCGTCGCCGTGACCCTCGTCGACCCATCGGTCCACGCAGGCGACGGCGATGTTGAAGTGCGAGGGCAGCTCGGGAAGGGCCTCCACCGTGTTCTCCTTCAACTTCGGCCGCTGATCGCAGCCTCCATGATCCTGACGGTGTCGTCCTTCTCGTGCTCTTTACGAATGCCATGGGAGTCGATGATCGGGGTGATTCCTGCTTCGAGATAGCTATCGAGTCGCGTCTGGATCATGTCCTCGGTGTATCCGAGGCCGAACGTGAGCAGGATGTCGTCGTCGATGAGCGAGGCGGCCTCCTCGCGGCTCCCCGACCACCACAACGATCGGACTTTCTCCACTTCGTCCGGGTACCGGGTATGGGAGACGAGCCAGTCGTAGGTTGGCGCAGCCAGGTGCCACGCGACTGCCTTGCGCAAATTCAGAATCCCCTGCTTCTCGTCGACGCCGACCGGGAGGTTGATGCAGATCTCGACATCTTCGATGCTGCGCCCGGTCCTTCGGGCACCTTCCGCAACCCGCTCCTTGATGGCTGCGACCGCCTCGATCGGGGCATGAGACAGAATGACGCCATCCGCCTTCTCACCAGAAAGCTCAAGCATCTTTGGGTTGAGCGCGCTGATGTAGATGGGCATTCCCGGGTTACGCGCTCCTTCCCGGAGCCGAAATCCGTCCTTGATAGTGAATTGACTGCCCTCGTAGTCGAGGCGATCACCGGGGATCAGGCCCCTGATGATGTCGATGGACTCGCTGACCCTGGTCAGTGGCTTGGAGAAGGGGACTCCATGCCCGTTTCTGACGATCTCGGTGCCCCCCGGTCCGATTCCCAGGACGAACCGCCCGTCGCTTATCTCATCGAGAGTGAAAGCGCCCATGGCCAAGAGGGTTGGCGTCCGGGTGAACACACTCACGATGTTGGTGCCGATCACGACGCTCTCGGTGGCGAGTGCCATCTCGGTGGCTACCGCGAATGCATCGCGGTCATTCGTCTCGATGATCCAGACCCTGTCGTAACCCATCGACTCGGCGAGCGAGGTGAGCTCGGTGATCTCGTTCTTGATCCCCGGGGACTGCAGACGCATGCGCGGTGTCACTAGGTAGAAGTCCGGCTTATTTGCCATGTGCCGTTGCCTCCTGGTTGTTGTTCGTTTTCATCTGGTCATGCCTCTTCTCGACGGGCGTTTGTGTGAGCGGGTTGCCGCCGTCATTCCGCTTCGCTCTCCACTGCCGCCTCGAGCCAGGCCGGCGTCTCGAGCCGGCCCAGATCGACGGAGGTGAGCACGTTGACGGTCTTGGCCTCGGCGACCGTGTTACGGCTTCCGTCCTGGAACCTGGCGTCGAAGTGAACGGAACGTGACCCCAACTTAGTGATCTTAATCGACACGGTCACCTCATCGGAGAGTCTCAATGCCTTGACGTAGTCGATCTCGGCGTGGACCACAGGGATGGCGAGACCCGAGGCGAGGAGATCGTTCCAGCTCTGGCCCGACGCCGCTGCGATCAAGCCCTCGAAGACGCTCTCATACCAGTTCCAGTAGGCACCAAAGAACACGATGCCGACGGCATCGACGGACTCCATGGTGATGGGAAATGTGCGCTGATACACCACAACAAGCCTCTTGTTCGTCCCGAGGAAGCCCCACATTAGGTGGCCCGGGCAGCGCATTGTGCAGATTGGATACTTTCATCGCATCCTGCGAAACCATTCGGTATGCTCGTTACGCACTCACCCTGCGAGGAGGAAGATCGAGAATGAATGCGATGAGATCACGAGGACTGAGAGCACTGGTCCTTGTCTCCGTGCTAGCCCTTGTGGTTGCCGCATGTAGCGACGGGACAACCGATACGACTACGGCCGGCGAGACCACGACCACGGCCGCCTCTGGCGGCGAAACGACCACCGCCGGTGGAGGCGGTGGAGAAGGAGACTTCGTCACGATCGGAGTGCTCGCTCCCCTGACAGGGGAGATCGGCGAGTTCGGCCAGATCGTCAGCGAGGCGTTTGAGATGGGTATCAACGAGATCAATGCCTCCGGCCTCAACACCTGCGGCGAGATCCGGCTCCAGTTCGCCGACACCGAGACGAACCCCGAGGTCGCGATTCGTGGGGCCGATCAGATGATTGGCAGCACGGAGAATCTGGTGGGGTTCTTCGGACCGAGCTCCGGAGAGATGGTTGCACTCGTCGACACCGCACATGAAGAGGAGCTGATGCTGGTGTCGCCTTACGCGGGCACTACCGAGCTGAACGAGCTTGGAGGCGACTTCGTCTACAGAACCGTGGCCTCCGACCTCGCCGACGGCGAGGCAGCGGCCGCCTTTATCATCGACCAGGGTTGGGAAACCGCGGCCATCATCGCGCAGGTGGCCGAGTCCCCCCTCTCGTCCGCCAACGTGGTCCGTCAGCTGCTCGCCGATGCGGGCGTCAACGTCTTGGCCGATGTCGAGATCGTTGCCGGGCAGGCTTCCTATGAGGCTGAGTTCAGCGGAGTGATCGCCGATAGCCCGGAAGTGATCTACATGAGTGTCGGCATCGAATCCGGTGTGACGATCCTTCGTGAAGCGAACTCCTTGGGGTACGACGGGAACTGGATGCTCAGTGCCGACCTCGTCGGTCAAGACACCATCGACCTGACCGGTCCCGACATCGTCGAGGAGAAAGTCTACGCAGAAGGCGCAGAGTCAGACCCGGATCTGCCGGAATACCAGCGGTTCGCCGACCTCTACATGGACGAATTCGATGTCGAGCCCAAGGTCTTCTCCCCCAACGCCTACGACGCAGCGATGCTGTTCGGCCTGGCGATGATGGCAGCCGACGAATGCACCGGAGCAGGCATCAACGCCGCGTTCCGCGACGTGGCCGGTCCTCCGGGGACCGTCGTCGGCAGCTTCGAAGAAGGGGCGCAAGCTCTCATGAATGGAGAGGAGATCGACTACAACGGAGCCTCCGGTGTCCTCGAGTTCGACGATGCCGGGACACCACCTGGATCCTTTGCGATCTTCCAGGTGCTGAACGGCACCTTCGAGAGGGTGGCGTTCTACCCCGCCAGCTTCTTCGTCGAGTAAGTGGGTCCACGGGAAACAGTGAATGTGACGATCGTCTCGGTGGGACTGCCCGCTGAGACGATCGCCACCAGGGGTCACGCATGAAGCCACCGCCTTTCGAGTACCACGCGCCGACTTCCCTCGATGAGGCTTTGGAGATACTGGATTCGCTTGGCTCGGATGCCGTTCCACTGGCGGGGGGGCAGAGTCTGGTGCCCCTCATGAACCTTCGCCTGGCGCGGCCGGCCAATGTCGTCGACATCAACCGCATCGCCGGGCTAGACCAGATCGGCGTCGAGGAGGGACGGCTCACCGTCGGCCCGCTCGTCCGCCATTCTCAGATCGAGGCATCGCCGGAAGCACGAGACGAGCTTCCTATCCTCTCCACCGTCGTTCCCTTCATCGGCTACCCGGCGATCAGACATCGCGGGACGGTGGTGGGCAGCCTGGCACATGCCGATCCGGCGGCGGAATGGCCATGTGTGGCCGTGGCCCTCGACGCAGAGATAACCCTCCGCAGCCACGGCGCGGAGCGCGTCGTCGGGGCCGATGGATTCTTCACGACCATGCTGACCACGGTGAAAGAGCCGGGCGAGCTCCTAACCGGAGTCTCCTTCCGGACCGACTTCGATGCCTTCGGCTTTTATGAGTTCGCCAGGAGACATGGTGACTTCGCGATCATTGCCGCGATGGTGGCACTCGAGATCGAGGGCGATTCGGTCAAAGGAGCCCGCGTCTCGGTCGCCGGCGCCAGTGATCGTCCCCTTCGGGTCGCCGAAGCCGAGGCGGCGATCGTGGGAAGAGCGCTAACACCGGAGACGGCGGACCTCGCTGGCGACGCCGCTGCTGAGGCCGTCGAGCCGTTCGAGGACATCCATGGGTCTTCGTCGTACCGCAAGAAGCTGGTCGGCGTCGCCGTCGGTCGAGCCTTGCGCCAAGCCGGAGATAGGACCGAAGATAGGAGTTGACGACGAAATGACGGAGATAACGCTGCAGGTCAACGGCGAGGAAGTGACCCGATCGGTCACGCCGCGCCGGTTGCTTGTCGACTTCTTACGTCACGACTTGGGCTTGACCGGAACCCACATTGGTTGCGAACACGGAGTGTGCGGTGCATGTACCGTCCTACTCGACGGTGAGACCGTGCGCTCCTGCATCATGTTCGCCGTCCAGGCGGACGGGCACCGGGTGGAGACCGTGGAGTCTCTGTCCGACGATCCCGGCAAGCTCCACCCGATTCAGAAGGCGTTCTGGGAGAACCACGGCCTCCAATGCGGTTTCTGCACACCCGGGATGCTCCTCGCCACGAAGGAGCTGCTGGGAGCCAACCCGTCGCCAGATGAGAGCGAGATCAGGACTGCACTCGCCGGGAACATCTGCCGTTGCACCGGGTATGTGCACATCGTCCAGTCGGTCAAGGCAGCCGCAGAGTCGATGGCGGCGGAGGGAGGTGCCCGGTGACCGCTGAAGGTCAAGCCCCCAAGTTCTTCGGCGCCCGCGTCAAAAGGGTCGAGGATCCGCGGCTTCTCATCGGAAAGGGAACCTTTGTCGACGATATCGAGCGAGTAGACATGCTCTATGCATCGTTCGTTCGCTCCGTCGAGGCCAGGGCCAAGATCAACGGGATCGACATCACCGAGGCAGAGAAGATGCCTGGAGTGGTCAGGGTCTTCACCGGACGTGATTTCTCGGGCAAAGAGGTCCGATGCGTCTCGTCTTACGACGGATTCCAGGTCTCGGGTTATCCCGCCCTCGCCGAGACCGAGGCAAGGTTCAACGGTGAAGCATTGGCCATGGTCGTGGCCAATGATCCCTATCTCGCCGAGGACGCTGCGGAGGGGGTGGTCGTCGACTATGAGCCGCTGACACCTGTCGTCAACGCCGAGAAGGCCCTTCTCGAGGACAGCCCTCTCGTGCACGAGGGCTGGCACAGCAACGCCTTCGTCGAACGCCGCTACCAGTCGCCCGGATTCGGTGAAGCCAAGGAGGCAGCGAAACACTCCGTCAGCGGCCGGTTCGTGATGGCACGCCACTCAGGTATTCCGCTCGAGACGAGGGCCGCCATCGGCGACTACGACAAAGGGTCGCAGCGGTTGACGCTCTGGACCACGACACAGATCCCGTATCTGATCCGGACCGGCCTCGCCGATGCGATAGGCCTGCCCGAGAACAGGATCAGAATCATCTCTCCGGACGTGGGCGGCGGATTCGGGGTCAAGGCTCAGTTGTATCCCGAGGAGCTCGCCTGTTCCTTGGCGTCGATCGAGCTGGGCCGGCCCGTGAAGTGGGTTGAGGACCGCAGAGAGCATTTTCTCGCCTCCCACCATGCCCGAGAGCACGTCCACGAGGCGACGGTCTACTTCGACGACGACGGGATCGTGGATGCCTTGGAGGCCAAGATCGTGGTCAACATGGGCCCGTATTCGGTATTCCCGTGGACTGCGACGATGGACACCGGCATGGCTATGGGGATTCTCCCCGGCCCTTACAAGATCAAGCACTATTCGGTCCTCGGATATCCGGTGGCTACCAACAAGGCTCCCTATGGCGCTTACCGTGGCGTCTCGAGACCGGCTGCCTGCTTCACCATCGAGCGGCTCATGGATCAGGTGGCACGCCACCGGGGCCTGGATCCTGCCGAGGTCCGTCGCCGCAACTATGTGACGGGCGATGACTACCCGTACAAATCGGCGGGTGGGCTCGAATACGACTCAGGTTCCATGGTCGAGTCCCAGGACCTGCTTCTCGAGAAACTCGACTATCGGGGTCTCAGAGAGTGGCAGGAGTCCGAACGGGCCAACGGGAGACTCATCGGGATCGGGTTTGGGGCTTATACCGAGCAAACGGCCCACGCCACCAAGGAGTTCGTCCAGCGCGGCGTTCCGATCGTGTTCGGCTACGAGACCTCCACGTTGCGACTCGACCCGCAGGGCACGTTGGTGATCAACTCCTCGATCCACAATCATGGTCAGGGTCTGGAGACCACGCTCGGGCAGATGGCAGCCGACGCTCTCGGCATCGACTTAGCGGATATCCGAGTGGAGTATGGCGACACGTCTCAAGCGGCATATGGCAGCGGAACGTTCGCCAGCAGGTCTGCGGTGATGGCAGGTGGAGCCGCCCGCCGGGCCTCGGAGCAGCTGCGTGAACAGTTGGCGAACGTTGCGGCTCACAATCTGGAAGCGGCACCGTCGGACATCGAATTCGAGTCGGGACGGGTTTTCGTCGCCGGCTCACCGGACAAGGGCTTCGATTTCGCCCAGCTCTGCCGTATGGTCTATCACCGTCCCGAGCTGGTGCCCGAGGGCCAACAGCCGATCCTCGAGGCGACCGTCGCCTACGACGCTCCGCCGGGAACCGGGACCTTCACCAATGCGACGCAGATCGCTGTGATCGAGGTCGACCCGGGGACCGGTGGGATCGAGATTCTCAGGTACGCAATCGTCGAAGACTGCGGCCCGATGATCAACCCAATGATCGTGGAGGGGCAAATCTTCGGTGGGATAGCGCAGGGAATCGGCTCTGCGATCTACGAAGAGTTCGTCTACGACGAAGACGGGCACCTGATGACGACCACGTTCATGGACTACCTGCTTCCTGGCACGACGGAGGTGCCGTCCATCGAAGTGTTCCATCTCGAGACGCCATCACCTTTTACAGTGGGTGGCATCAAAGGCATGGGAGAAGGGGGCGCCATCGCTCCGGGCGCTGTTATCGCCGGTGCAGTTGAAGACGCCCTGGCCCCGGTCGGGAGCGTTATGGTCGACACGATTCCCCTCACCCCGCAGCGAGTGTTGGGATACCTCGAGTCGGCACGGGAGACAGCTGCCCGACAATGACCCGGGTCACCTGGAACACGATCGACGCTGACCCGTGTCCGGTCGACCGGAAATGGGAGAAACCGGTGACACGATGCGGGTAGTTCAGCTGCTCGTCTTCGGGTTGGGAACGGGGGCCTTCCTGCTCATTGCCACCCTTGGGTTCGCACTGATACGCCGGGTAGAAGGCTTTCTCAACATCGCTCACGTCGAGCTGATGTCGCTGGCGGCCTTTGTGACCTGGTATTTCAATTCCAGCTTGGGGTGGCACTTCCTCATTGCCGCCACCATCGCCGTTGCCATCACCGCGCTGGTCGCATTGGTGATCGCCCGTGTCATCTACGACCCGATCAAGCATTTGGGCGCGCCGATTCTGCTGATCAGCTCCGTCGGTGTCGCCTTCCTACTCCATGGGATCACGGCTGCGGTGGTCGGAGTAGGAATCCGATCGTTCGAGATCCCTCGCCTCGACGCCTGGCGGATCGGAGGGGTTCTGGTCACCCCATACCGGATGGTCCTACTCGTGCTCGCGGCAGCGACATCGGTGGGCCTGGCCCTATTCCTCAACAAGACGCGCACCGGCAAGTCGATCCGGGCGATGGCGATCAACCGGGAGCTGGCCGGGTCCCGGGGGATAAACGTCGTCAGGACGAGCCGGGCCACCTGGCTCGTCTCCGGTGTGCTCGCCGGTCTCGGTGGCGTGGCTCTGGGCGTCCTGGGCACCTTGACCACCGACATCGCCTTCCAGCAGATCCTGGTGATCCTCGCAGTGGCGATCGTCGCGGGCCTCGGCTCGCTATACGGAGTGATAGCTGCAGCCTTCATCGTCGCTTTCGCCATGGACCTGTCACTATTGGCACTTCCCGGTGGTTACCGACCGGTCATCGCATTCGCCATAGTGATCGTCGTGCTGCTGATCCGACCCCAGGGTTTCGCCGGATCCCGGGAAGAGGTGACGGCATGAACTGGGGCCAGCTGGCGATCACCGTTGTCACCGTTGTCTCCATATTGGGAGTGCTCACTCTGGTGCTCAACATGCAATATGGCCATGCCGGGATGATCAACTTTGGTGTGGTCGCCTATTTCGCGGTCGGCGCCTATGCCTACGTCCTGGTCACCCAGGCCCCTCCCAGTGAGGCATCTCTCGACCAGTATGTGATCGGCCTCGGTCTCCCACCGTGGGCGGGGCTCATTGGAGCCGCCCTGGCCGGCCTGGTCTTTGCTGCGATCACCGGCTGGCCGACCCTGCGACTGAGGGGCGAGTACTTGGCGTTGACCACGTTTGCTTTCGCCGAGGTGTTCCACTCATTCATCGTCAACGAGCAGCGATTCGCCAACGGCACCAGGGGCCTGGTGGGCGTTCCGCGGCCCTATCGCGAGACTCTGGATTTCGTCGATTACGACATAGTCCTCGCGATCGGCGCGCTCGTCTTCCTGATCGTCGTGTACGTGATTTTCGAACGAATCGTCAAGTCGCCGTACGGACGGGCGCTGGAGGCCTTGAGAGACGATGAGCTCGCCCTGATCACATCGGGGAAGCGAAGCCGCCGCTTCCGCATGGAGATCTTCCTGTTCACCGCCCCGTTCGCCGGAATGGCCGGAGCCTTCTACGTTTGGTACACCACGCTGGTCATCCCCGATCTGTTCACCGCCGAAGTCACCTTCATCGTCTGGATCGCCCTGGTCCTCGGCGGCGAAGGATCCAACCGAGGAGCTCTGATCGGGATCACCCTCGTGACGCTGTTCGAAGAACTGGTGCGAGCAATCCCGTTCAGCACGATTCGAGCGGCCCAGGTTGCTGCCGAGCTCGAAGTGGCTGCATTGGGCCTTCTCCTGATCATCTTCCTCCGCTGGCAGCCATTCGCTGCTTGGACCAAGGCACCGAAACGGGTCGCGAGGAGTTGACGATGGCCGAGCTGCTCCGAATCGAGAGCGTGTCGAAACGCTTCGGCGGCCTCCAAGCCGTGGATCAATGCTCCTTCAGCGTCAATCGGGGCTCGCTCGTGGGATTGATCGGCCCCAATGGAGCTGGAAAGTCGACGCTGTTCAATCTGGTATCGGGTCTCCACGGGCCGGAGGCGGGCTCGATACGGCTGGAAAGTGACGAGCTGGTGGGACGGGCGCCCCACGAGATCGCAGGTCTTGGCCTGGCCCGAACCTTCCAGACCCCCCGCTCCTTCTCCACGTTGAGTTGCTTGGAGAATCTGCTCGCCTCCGTGCCATCTCGCGGTGAGCAGATCACCTCTGCGATTCTCGGCACGTATCGGGCCGGCGAGAGGGAATCCATCGCCGCAGCTCGGCAGCATCTGGAGCTGGTGGGACTTCAGGGCCGGGCTGATGATCGCGCCGACGAGCTGTCGGGCGGTGAGCTCAGGATGCTCGAGGTGGCCCGTCAGTTGATGCGCGACCCGAAGATACTCCTGCTCGACGAGCCCACCGCAGGGGTCACCCCGACTCTTCAGGTGCGGTTGACCGAGGCGCTGAAGCAGCTTCACGCCGGGGGCCTCACCGTCATAGTCGTCGAGCACAACCTCGGTTTTCTGCTCAACCTGGTGGAACGGGTCGTGGTGATGGTCAAGGGACGGGTCCTCACCCAAGGTGAGCCGGGCAGCATCCGTTCCGATCCAGAGGTCATCAACGCCTATTTGGGAAGGCGGGGCGGCGATGCTGCTTGAAGTCAACGACATCGAGTCGGGGTACGGGAAGCTAACCGTTCTCCACGGGGTGACCATCCACGTCGACGCAGGCGAGGTCGTGTCGATCCTGGGCCCCAACGGCGCCGGGAAATCGACCCTGATGAAGTCGATTGCCGCTCATCTTCAGTTGAGCCGCGGTTCGGTATCGCTCAAGGGTGAAAGCCTCGACGACCGGAGCCCCTTCCAGGTCGCCTCCCGCGGGGTCGGCTACGTGCCCGAGGACAACAACGTCTTCGGCGAGATGACCGTCCTCGAGAACCTGGAGCTGGGAGCCTTCGGAGTGGGACGGGATGCAGCCGGCCTGCTCGACGCCGTGTTCGAGAGATTCCCGATACTCAGCGAACGGAGACAGCAACGTGCCTCCACCCTCTCCGGTGGCGAGCGCCAGGCCCTTGCAGTGAGCAGTGCTCTGATAACAGGGTCGGATCTTCTCCTGTTGGATGAGACGACTGCGGGCTTGGCGCCGAAGTTCGTCGACCAGATCGTCGGCTGGGTTGTCGAATTCGCCGAGCGCGGGACCGGGGTGATCTGGGTGCTCGAACAGAACCCGGAAGTGATCCTGGGGATCTCACAGAGAACCTATCTTATGGAGGGCGGCCAGGTAACCCGGGAGATGGAGAGCTCGGAGCTCCTCAAGCCCGGACGCCTCGAAGAAGTGATGTTGGAGGACCGCTCTTCCATGTGACCGGCCAGGGTGGCGCGGCGGTCGGTTCGCTACTGGTCGGGCACGAAGGCAACCGCAGCGATCTCTATCTCTCCTCCGAACAGCAGCCCGGCGACCTGCACTGCAGCGCTGGCAGGCCGATCCTCGCCAAACCGCTCGGCACGAACTCGATTGAAAGCTGGATAATCCTCCAGGCTCAGCAGATAGACGGTTATCGCGACCACGTTGGCAAGCCCCGATCCTCCCGCCTCGACGACGAGGGCGTCGATTCGATCCAGGCAACGATGGGCTTGCGCCGCCACGCCACCTTCGATGAGCCGCCGATCGTCGTCGAAGGCGAGCTGGCCCGCGATGTGCAGCCATGTGCCCGGGCCGCTCACAGCCACCGAATCGCTGTAACTGGTCTCCCCGGTCCTCAGGCGGTCGATCGCCATGTCGCTCGACCCCTGCTCAGCCGTCGCCGGCCGCTGCGGCTTCTCCACGGGCGCTGTCCGAGCCGTCGGAGTGCACGAGGTTGGTCAATGTCTCAACGGCCTTGAGACGGTGGTGCTCCATCACTTCGAGAGCGCGGTCCACGTCCCGGTCGCGGCATGCCTCCACCAGGTCGGAATGCTCGGCGAGCATCTCCTCGCGGTCGGAATGGTCGGTGAAGATCGACATCCGATAGATGTCGGCGCTCTTCCAGAGGATGTCGATGTGCTGTGAGAGTCTGGGCAATCCGGCGCGGTCGAAGAGGGCAAAGTGAAATTCGTGATTGAGCCGGGCGAAACTCGACACCTCGTCCAGGGCATGGGCCTTGGTCATTTCATCGTTGAGGACCCCCATCGCATCGACCAGCTCATCGTCGATCTTCGGGAATGCGATTATGAGCGCCTCTCTTTCGAGCAATCCCCGAATCAGTTTTATCTCCTCGACGCTCTCCCGTGAGAGTGCGCTGACCCAGTAGCCGCGATGCGGCGAGTAGTCGAGTTGCCCATCGGCTTTGAGCACGTTGAGAGCTTCCCTGACGGGGACTCTGCTCACCCCCATTTGCTCGGCTATCGCATCTTGATACAACCGTTCCCCCGGACGGAGCTCACCGGTGGCGATCGATTCGCGTAGCGCCCGCACCACCGCCTCTTGGGTGGTGAGGGGTCTATCCAGCCGACTGTGCCGATGGTTGCGCTCGCCCGGCTGGGTTGATCTATCGGCCATATCTACATTGTTCCACGACGGCAGGGCGCAAGAAGCTCAGATCCACAAACGTATACTGTAAACCCTTGGCCTACAGAGATCTATACAGCGCCGCACGCGTCGCTGTTCTCGGCGCAGGAAGCATGGCACCGGGGATCGCCGCGGTCTTCTCAGCCGGCGGATTCGAAACGATGATCTACGCCCGCCGGCCAGAGGCCGGCGAATCGGCGCGAGACCGAGCCGGGGCGCAGCGGCAGGTTCTGTACGACAATGAGCTCGCAAGCACGATGTCGTCCTCGATCGGATCTACCGATGATCTGGCGGAGGCAGTTTCCAAGGCCGACATCGTGATCGAAGCCATTGCCGAGAACGTTGCGGCAAAACAAGCGCTATTCCGCGATGTCGAGCGCCTCGTCGCGGCGGACTCGGTTCTGGCGTCAACCACGTCGGGGCTGGACATTGCCGATATCTCAGCGGAAGCCCGGAACCCCTCCAGATTCGTCGTGATGCATTTCTGGAACCCGGCCCATCTCGTTCCGCTCGTCGAATTGGTCGGGAGCGAGGTCACCGAGCCAGGTCTCATCGACGACGTCTCCGACCTGCTTCGCAGGCTCGGCAAGTACCCGGTTCGCCTCGAGAAGTATGTCCCGGGATTCATCGGGGCGAGGCTGCAACAGGCCGTGGTCAGGGAGGCAATCGCACTGCTGGAAGCGGGTGTCGCCTCGGCCGAAGACATCGACGCAGCGACCAGGCTGAGCTTCGGGGCCCGCTTCCCGGTCCTCGGTCCGCTCGAGACCACCGATCTCGGCGGTTTGGATGTGATCGCGGCGATCCACGAATACTTGCTGCCCGATCTGGACTGCTCACAGGAGCCACAGGAACTCCTCGCTGCTCTGGTCGACCAGGGCAATTTCGGGGTGAAGACCGGGGCCGGCTTCTACGACTGGTCGCAGCGTGATGCCAGGCAGCTGATGGATCGGCGTGACGAGGAACTGCTCATGCGGGTGAAATCCCTACACAGGCAAGGAGACCTCACCCTTGGTGCAGGCGACTAGATCGAGTTCCTCACTTCGAAGACGACACAGCCCCGGGATGAAGTCCACGATCCGTCGAGAAGGTCGACGTCGAGGTTGCCGTACCAGCCGGTAGGATGCACCCGTCCATCTCGCTCTTCCAACTCGCCGCTCACTATCCAGATCTCACTCCGGCCATCTCCGGCATCCGACCCCCCAGGCGTGGATGCTCCCGGCTGGAATTTGACCAGTCGCCCGTAGGACCCCGTGTCCTTACATCGGGTGAGCGATTTGACGAAAACGCCACTGCCCTCCCCGGCGGGCTCCCATGCCAGCAGGTCCGGGTCGATGAACTCGAGCTGCTCTTTGGTGATCCGTGCCTCCGGGTCGAAGTCACGAAGCTCGAAGGCTATGGCACCGTCCGGCGCCCGCCAGGGCCCGTGCGCCATGTCGTAAAGGCGGTTGGCATACATGCCGGCGACGAAGTTCTGGTCGAGGGTCAAGTCATGAATGGCTCCGCTCACTATCCAGAGCTCTTCGAGATGATCGTGTGACTGCGGACCGGCCGAAGAAGTGTCGGTTCCCGGGAGGAACTTGAGCAGCCGGGTGTACGAACCCGTTGTAGGGCATTTGGCCAGGGTCTTGGCATACAAGCCATCGATGTTCGCCTCGGGCACCCAAGGGATGAGGTCAGGGTCGATGAATCCGACCGGCTCTTTTTGGATCATTGCACCTCCAGGGGACGTGTTCGGTATTCGAGGTCGATGGAACGGCCCAAAACCGGGTCGATCAGGCTGGCACTGAATACCGGGTCGAAGTCGAATCCTCCGGTTGACGAGGACACCGTTCCTCCGAAGATGACGGTTCCCGGGCGGGCATCGACCAATTCGATGATATCTCCGGGCTCGAGGAAGAAATCCACCCCCGTCTCTTGATACGGTCGGCGTTCCTCTCCGACCCAGGACTTGAGAATGAGCTGATCCCAATGATCGGCGATCTCATCGAGCCTCCAAGCGGTGTCTGCGACCACCTTGGGCACGACCTGCTTGGAGAGGACGATCGAGTCCTGCTCGAGGGCTCGGTCGGTGTGATCCGATCCCAGCGTGACATGGATCCCGTCATCGGTGATGAGGAGGACGAACTCGACCTCGCCACACGTCCGGTCCCCGGTCACATCGATGACGTCGTGGCTCACGACGCGATCGGCTCCGCAGGGGAACACGGCCGGTGTCGATTCGGGAGCAGCGATCCCCTCTTCCTCCAGTTTGGCCACATAGCGTGCCACCGCGTCTTGATCCCTCCCGGTGTAGCCGGCGATGGCCACTTTGGTGACAGGCATCAGCAACGGGCGCTCGCCGGGACGGCGGAAACCGAGCTCGGGACCGGACTGGCTGACAATCCTGCGGTCTGCCAATTGCCGGAAGCGCTTGCGGGCTTCGCCAACTCTGTCGAGGCCGAGCTTCGCCTCGGCGATCCCCGGCTCCTCTCCGGCCGCGGCAACCACCGTCCCCCACGGGTCGACGATCGCCGAATTCCCGCAGAGCGCAGGGCCAGATCGCGTCGGACCGACGCCGTTGGAGGCAACCACATAGATCTGATTCTCGATGGCTCTGGCCCGGAGCAGGGTCGACCAGGCGTTGACACGGGGGAAGGGCCATGCCGAGGCCACCAGCACCATCTCCGCTCCGCGATCGGTCATGAGTCGGAACAGCTCCGGGAAGCGGAGGTCGTAGCAGACCACCATGCCGACCTTGCCGAACTCGGTATCGGCGACAGTCGGCTCCACGCCGGGAGTGAGGACTTCTGGTTCGCGGCTTCCGTAGCCGAACAGGTGGATCTTGGAGTAGGAAGCGATCTCCGAGCCGTCGGGACCGAAGAGGACGCTGGTGTTGTAGAACTCGTCGCCCCGGCGCTCGACGAAAGAGCCGCCGTGGAGATGGGAGGCGAGCTGCTTCGCCGTTTCGGAGAGAAAGTCTCGTATCCGGGGGGCGGAGTCGGCGGCAGCATGGTACCTGTCGAAGTCGAAATATCCCGGTGTCCACATCTCCGGAAGGACGACCAGATCGCTCTCCAGACCGGCGGTTGCATCGGAGACGGACCGGAAGGCATCAGCGAGATCCAGACCCTCGAGAGAGGAGAGCTGCACCGCAGTGACCCGGATATCAACCATGGTCGCGTCCTTGATCGCGGCCGTTCAATAGCCGAAGACGTCCGATGCTGATCATTGCTAGGCCGCGCAATCCATCTCCCTGGTAGACGCCGAGTGGAAGAGCATATTATATTCAATCCGAGCAAGGCTGTCGTCGGAGTGATGTGATTATGCGATTTGGTGCCTGGATACCTTCTTTCACCTACCCCAATCTCGACTACGCCCGAGTCAAACAGGATGTCGATACCTTCTCTCGAAAGGCGAACGACTACGGGATCGACCTGTGGACCATCGACCACCTCCTGCATGCTCCCGGGCTCTACGGGATGTCCTGGCTCGAGCCGCTCCACGTCTGCACATGGGCTGCGGCCGTGGCTCCCGACGTCCTGGTGGGAACCGGGATACTGGTGCTACCCAGCAGACACCCGGTGATGCTTGCCAAAGAGGTGGCGACCATCGATCTCCTCTATGGGGGACGCTTCCAGTTCGGCATCGGCCCCGGTTGGTATGGACCGGAATTCGAGGCTATGGGAACCAAGTTGGGGGAAAGAGGCCGGAGGGCCGATGAGATACTCGAGGCGGTCCGACAGTTGCTCACCCGGGACAACGTGACTTTCGAAGGGGATTTCTATCAGTTCGAAGACGTAACCATCGAGCCGCGGCCGCCGAAGATGCCGCCGGTGTGGGTTGCGGGAGGCTCCCGCATCCCCGACGGGGCCTTCGACAACGACGTGCCCGTCCTGGCCAGGTCGGTCACGGAGCGGATACTCGGTGCGGACTGGTGGCTTTCCCGTTGCTCTGGAAAACAGGAATGGGTGAAACGGGACTGGGAGATGATCCAAGATGAGGCCAAGAAGGCCGGCACCACCCCTCCCCGGTTCGGCCACTGTAATTTCACCATGCTCGTCGACACCGCTGACAGCGACGCCGCAAAAGAGGTGCAACACAAGTACTTCGCCCAGGTGATGGGGACGCACCGTAGCCCGGAGCATTTGGAGCAGTCATACCTGTTCGGGTCGATCGACGACATCGTCGCCAGGCTCGTCGACCTCAAGGATGCCGGGTGTGAATACACCGTCATCGGGCCAACCAGCGACGATCCTGAGCAGTTGGACCTTCTCGCCAAGCTCGTCATACCGCAGGTGAACGGCTGACCCAGCAACCACCGGAGACTGGAGAAGGGCCGACGAGGGAAGGCCAAGGTCCCGCCGCTCGATTCCGAAGAGTGGCGGTTGATATCGGTGGCACATTCACAGACTTGGTCCTCACCGAGCGGGGACGGGTCGTCGCCACCGACAAGATCCTCACCACCACCGATGATCCGGCTCGGGGCGTCGTTGCCGGTGTCGAGGGCCTCCTCGCCGACTTGGACGCAGGCAGTGTGGCCGACGTGGTCCACGGGACGACGTTGGTTTCCAACTCCCTCATCGAGAGAAAGGGAGCCGTGACCGGGTTGATCACCACCGAGGGGTTCCGGGACGTCCTCGAGTCGGGACGGGAGCAACGCTACGACCTCTACGACCTGTTCCTCGAGATGCCCGCTCCCCTGGTTCCCCGGCAGCGTCGCTGGGGGGTGAAAGAGCGAGTTCTCGCCTCGGGCTTGGTCGATCAGCCCCTGGAACGGGACTCCCTGGCCGACGTGGTGGCAGCGGCGCAGCAGGCGGAGGTCGACGCAATCGCGGTGTGCCTCCTCCACAGCTACCGGAACCCCGAGCACGAGCTGGCGATCAGAGAGCTCTTGGAGAAGCGACTTCCCGGAGTCGCGGTCACCATATCGAGCGAGGTCTCGCCCGAGATCGGCGAGTACCAACGCGTGTCGACGACCGTGGCCAACGCATTCGTCCTCCCGGTTGTGAGCCAGTACCTGGGCTCCCTGGAGCACTCGCTCGAGGAAATCGGGATTCGAGGGCCGCTCCGGATCATGCTGTCGACTGGCGGCCTGGTCGCCACCGAGACGGCGCAGCGCTTCCCTGTGAGGCTGCTCGAGTCGGGGCCTGCAGCCGGTGTCCTGGGTGCGGCCTTCCTCGGAGCGGCGAACGCGGACCGTCCCGTGATGGCGTTCGACATGGGGGGCACGACCGCCAAGGCCGCGCTCGTCGAGAGCGGGAACCCGCTGATCGCCAATGAGTTCGAAGCGGCAAGGGTATACAGGTTCACCAAGGGAAGCGGCCTCCCGATCCGGCTCCCGGTCATCGACATGATCGAGATCGGAGCCGGCGGGGGCTCGATCGCCAGGGTAGGGCCTTTCGGGCTACCCAAGGTAGGGCCCGATTCGGCAGGCTCGGATCCCGGGCCGGTCTGTTATGGCCTCGGTGGCTCTCATCCTACCGTCACCGATGCCGATCTCGTACTCGGGTACCTGGACGCGAGGTACTTCCTGGGAGGCGAGATGGACCTCGACATCGAGGCGGCGCGTATCGCACTGGGCGAGCTCGGGGAGCAGATGGGGTTCTCCCCGGAGGAAACCGCCGGGGCCGTCCATCGGGTTGTCAACGAGAACATGGCAAGCGCAGCGCGGATGCACGCCATCGAACGCGGCCGCGACATCCGGGAATACACGCTGGTGGCCACCGGGGGTGCCGGACCCGTACATGCCTGGGGCGTGGCAAAGGCGTTGGGCATTCCCCGGATCGTGTTCCCCCCTCGTGCCGGAGTGGCGTCGGCCTTCGGGATGCTCACCGCCCCGATCTCGTTCGAGTTCGCCCGAAGCCTCCCTGCCATTCTCTCTGAGGTGGAGTGGGCCGAGGTCCGAGAGGCTCTCGACGGGATGCTGGCCGACGGACGCCGGCTCCTCGATGAATCCGGTGTCGGCGAAGCCGAGGTCGAGATCTCCGCCGACATACGTTTTCAGGGACAGGGCGAGGCGCTGCGAATCGAGCTCGGCCGCCGCCTCGCCGAGAATCCCGCCGCGCCGGTCGCGGAATCGTTCACGAAACGCTACCGCACGCTGTATGGGTCGATGCCGACCAACGTAGAGCCCGAAGTCCTCACCTGGCGCCTTCGGATAAGCGGACCACGACCCCATCCGGACATCGCGGCCCGCCTCGGCGGCGGGCCCGGCGTCAAAAGGCATAGAATGGCCTGGTTCGCCGAATCCGGCTATGGCGAGGCAACTGTGTACGACCGGTACCAGATGTCAGCCAGTGATGAGGTTCGTGGTCCGGCGGTGGTCGAGGAACGTGAGTCCACAATCGTCATAGGTCCTGGGGGCGTTGGTGTCGTCGGCGAAAACGGGAACCTGGAGGTGGAAGTTGACTGATCCGGTCCTCGATCCGGTGTCCCTCGAGATTCTCTGGAGCCGCCTGATCACCGTCGCCAACGAGCAGGCGGCGGCGCTGCAGCGAACCTCGTTCACCCCGATCGTCCGCGACTCGGGGGATCTGTCGGCGGCCGTCTTCGATGCGAGCGGGCGGATGCTCGCCCAGGCAGTCACCGGCACGCCAGGGCATATCAATTCGCTGGCAACGTCGATGCACCACTTCCTCAATGCCTTCCCCGTCAAGAGCCTGGCGCCTGGCGACGTTCTGGTTACCAACGATCCATGGAAGACCTCCGGCCAACTCAATGACCTCTCGGTCGTCACCCCGGTCTTCAGCGGGAAGAGCGTCGTCGGGTTCTTCGGGAATTGCTGTCACGCCGTCGACATCGGAGGACGGGGGCTGTCCGCCGATGCTCACGAGGTCTACGAAGAGGGTCTTTGGATCCCGATGACCAAGATGTACTCCGGCGGCGAGCCCAACGACGAGCTGTTCCGAATCCTGAGTGCGAACGTACGGGCACCTCGAGAGGTCCTCGGAGACATCCACGCCCAGGTCGCCGGGAACCAGGTCGGCGCCGAGCGGCTATTGGACTACCTCGAGGAGTTCGCTCTCGAAGACCTGGTCTCACTCGGAGACGAGATCACAGACCGATCCGAGCAGGCGACCAGGCAGGCGATCTCAGAAGTCCCCGACGGGACCTACCGGCACGTGATCCAGACCGATGGCCTAGACGAGCCGATAACGATCGCATGCGCCGTCCATGTCGACGGAGACGAGATCGTCGTCGATTACGAGGGGAGCTCCGGTCAGGTCGACCGGGGAATGAACGTGGTCCTCAACTACACCACCGCATACACCTCGTATGCGATCAAGTGCGCAATCTCACCTGAAGTGCCTCACAACGATGGCAGCTTCCGGCCGGTGACCGTAACCGCTCCCGAAGGCAGCATTCTCAACCCGCTCCATCCCGCCCCGGTCGCGGCAAGGCACATAGTCGGGCATTTTCTCCCCCATGCGGTGCTCGGCGCGCTCGCACCGATCCTGCCCGATCGGGTCGTTGCCGAAGGATCCGGCAACGTCTGGCTCACCACCGTGCGGGGAACCGGAGCGAATCGCTTTGTCACGGTCTTCTTCGCATCGGGAGGAATGGGCGCACGGCCCAGCAAGGACGGGCTGTCCACGACCAGCTTCCCCAGCGGGATCGCGACCACTCCGGTCGAGGTCATCGAGGCTTCCTCGCCTCTCGTCTTCAGACGGAAAGAATTCCGACCCGACTCCGGAGGACCAGGTCGATACCGCGGCGGCCTCGGGCAGACAATCGAGGTCGGCGTGCGAACCGGGGAGCCCTATGTGGTCTCGGCACTCTCCGACCGCTTCAGGTTCGCCGCCCGGGGATATGCCGGCGGGGAGAGCGGCGCCAACGGCGGCTTCGCGACGTCGTCGGGGCGGGTGCTCAACCCAAAGCTGAGCGTCCAAATGGCGGCAGACGAGTCCTTCACGCTGGAATTGCCAGGCGGCGGTGGATTCCACGATCCCACAGAACGTTCACGAGAGGCCCTCGCCAAGGACGTCGCCGAAGGCCTCGTCAGCCCGGACCGGGCGCGAGAAGACTACGGCTAACCAAGAGGAGAGCTAGACGGCCCGTAGCGGCTCGGTAAAGGCCACGGGGCCAAACGATGACCACCGCCGAGGATGCAGCCACCTACAACGGTGACTCGGCGCGCAGCATCGCTCAGGGCGACCGGAGAACCTCCCACAGCCTGGCTACATGGGTCACCGATGGCCACCCATGGTGATCTGCGTTCCGGGTTGCAGGAGTTCACCGGCGTCATCGACCACTGGCACCGGGTCGGAGACGACACACAGCTTCGGCTCGCCTGGCGCTATCTGGTGAGGGCACTGGCCGACGTCGGGCTCGCCGACGAGGCGGCGATTCTCAGCGGTGCCCTCCTCACCGAGACCCGCTCCGTCCTCACCCAACCCCACCCACCACTGCTGGATGACCTTCTCAGTGTGCTCGGCGAAGCCGAGTTTGGGCGCCTCACGGTTCGGGGCTCGGTCATGTCGGTACCCGAAGTAGTCGACGCCAGTCTCGACGCCATCGACCGTGCACTCGGCATGCTGCAGATCTCCCCGGGTCGCGACTGAGCAGATCTGGCGTCGCCCGG
>DATKEA010000145.1:0-3460 GCA_035544615.1 Acidimicrobiia bacterium
CGCTCTCACCGATGCCGGGACCCTGGCCGCCAACTACCCGTTCGCGACCATCGACCCCAACATCGGCATCGTCCCCATCCCCGATCCGAGAGTTGAGAAGCTGGCAGAGCTGTTCGGGTCGGCGCGCACGGTCTTTGCCACGGTGACATTCGTGGACATCGCCGGGCTGGTGAAAGGGGCCAGCCAGGGAGAAGGTTTGGGCAATCAGTTCCTGGCCACCATCCGGGAGGTCGACGCGATCTGTCACGTGGTTCGAGCGTTCGAATCGACCCAGGTGGCACATGTCGAGGAGGCTCTCGACCCGGCGCGTGACATCGGGGTGATCGAGGCCGAGCTCGCCCTGGCCGACCTGGAGACCATCGAGCGCCGCTTGCCCAAGCTGGAGAAGGAGGCAACCGTCGATCGCGCCCTCGCCCCCCGGTTGGCCACCCTCCGCCTGGTACGCGACGTGGTGGCATCCGGGGAGATGGTCAATCGCGACCCGGGGCTCACCGCCCGTTATGCCCAGCATCTCCCCGACTTCCACCTCCTCACCGCGAAACCGGTGATCTACGTGTTCAACATGGACGAAGAGGGTCTCGGCGACGAGCGGCGCCGCGCAGAGTTGTCTTCCCTGGTGGCGCCGGCACGAGCGTTGTTCCTCGACGCCCAGATCGAGTCGGAGATGGTCGCTCTCGACACCGGCGACCGTGAGGAGATGCTGGCGGCCGTCGGACAGGACGAGCCAGGGTTGGAGCGTGTGGTCAGGGCTGCCTATGAGACGCTGGGCCTGCAGAGCTTTCTCACCGTCGGCGAGAAGGAGGCGAGGGCGTGGACCGTCTGGGCCGGCGCCACCGCCCCCGAGGCAGCCGGCGTGATCCACACCGACTTCCAGCGGGGCTTCATCGCCGCCGAGGTGGTCGATTACGACAAGCTGGTCGAGGCCGGCTCGTGGCAGGCGGCCCGTGCCCGAGGCCTGGTGCGCACCGAGGGCAAGTCATATGTCATGCGGCTCTCCGACGTAGTCGAGTTCCGCTTCAACGTCTGAGCCATGGCTAGCTTGAACGTCGTGGTCGTACTCTCAGCGGAAGGCGGGTCTGTCACGGCTCCGCTGAGCGAGCACGAGGTCCTGGTATTTCTCGTCCAACTAGCTCTCCTCGTCGGTGTAGCTCGCATGTTCGGATGGCTGATGAAAATCATCGGCCAGCCCCCGGTGGTAGGCGAGCTCCTCGCCGGTGTGATCCTGGGCCCGACGCTATTCGGGCGGGTGGCACCCGATGCCTTCGACTGGGTATTTGGCGAGCCCACGGTCACCTCCGTGATCTTTGGGATCGCCTGGCTCGGCGTGATCATGCTTCTGGTCGTCATCGGCTTCGAGACAGATCTCGGGATCATTGCCCGCTTTCGGAAAGCAGCGCTCTCGGTGTCGGCGGGCGCATTGCTGGTGCCATTGACGGTGGCGGGCACTCTCGCCTTTCTCGTCCCTGTCTCATTCATCGGCGCGGGACCAGAG
The DNA here is from genome assembly GCA_035544615.1 of Acidimicrobiia bacterium. GTDB lineage: Bacteria > Actinomycetota > Acidimicrobiia > Spongiisociales > ZC4RG35 > JARDZU01. Next base: position 1,493 of record DATKEA010000145.1, read on the forward strand.
GGTGAAGGAGTGGACCGCGTGGTATTCGCCGGGTTTCTCGCCCTCGCCCTCTCCGTATCGGCTCTCCCGGTGGTGGCGAAGATCCTGCAGGACATGGGCTTTCTGCGCAGGAACTTCGGTCAGATCACGCTGGCAGCAGGGATGACCATGGACGCCGTGGGCTGGCTGATTCTTGCCGCCCTGTCCGGTATCGCCCTCGACGGATTTCAGCCCGATGAGCTCGGTGTCTCGTTCGGAGGGCTTGTCGTCTTCTTGATCCTGAGCTTCACACTGTTCCGATGGGTCATCGACCGTCTGTTCAGGTATGTGATGGCGAAGGGCTCCTCGATCACCGCTGCCCTCTCCATTACCATCGTCGCCGCCCTCGTCGGTGGAGCGGTGACCCAGGCGCTCCATATCGAGGCGATACTTGGCGCCTATATCGTCGGCATACTGCTGGCGGGACTGCGTCATCAACTACCGCAGGTGCGCTCGATTCTCGAGACCGTCACCACATCACTGCTCGCCCCGGTGTTCTTTGCCTTCTCCGGTCTTCGGGTCGACCTCGGCCTTCTCGAGACCGGGGAGGTGATTTCGTGGACTGCGATCCTGATCGGGGCGGCGATAGTGGCCAAGATCACCGGGACGATTGTCGGCGGTTTTTTCGCCGGGGTGCGCGGTCGGGAGGCGTTGGCGCTCGGGTCGGGGCTCTCCGCCCTAGGAGCGATGGGTGTGGTGGTCGCCATCATCGGGCTCAATCTGGGTGTCGTCAGTGAGACCGGCTACACCGTGATGGTGCTGGCGGCGGTGGTGACCTCGATCGTCGCGCCACAGCTCCTCAAGTTGGTGGTGCGCGGCTGGGACATCCCGCACGAGGAGGCACAGAGACTCGACGAGGAGGAGATCAAGGAGTCATCCGAGATCCTGAGCTCGAGGCGGATCCTGATCCCCACGAGGGGCGGCTCGAACAGCCGCTACGCGGCGAAACTCGTCAATGCGGTGTTCCCGGAAGCCGAGGTTACGGTTCTCGTGGTCGACCTCGCCAGACCGGGGCTCTTCCGCAGGGTCACGCGCCGGTTGGAAGGTGAGCCAGGCGATCCAGCGGAGGTCGTGTCGGAGCTGGAGGAGCCGAGGGTCATCCGAAGGCTGGAACGCGACCCGGCCGGGGCTATCGCCGCCGAGAGTGCCCTCGGATATGACCTCGTCGCAATGGGAGCCACCGAGACCGGCGAGGGCACCTTCAGCAACGTGATCGACAGGGTGCTCGCTCGCATCGACATCCCGTCGATCGTGGTTCGATTGCCCGACGGACGCGGCCCCGGCGAACGGCTTCCATCCCGCGTGCTCGTGCCTGTGACTGCGACACGATCCACGCGGGCGGCCGAGGAGTTTGCCTACTCGTTGGCCAAGGCTGCTCCGGGAAGGGTGTTCGCTCTCCACGTCGTCAATCGACCTGAGGGCCAAGGAGTCCTCCGCCAGGATGCGTCCGTCAACGCCAGTCTCGCCGACGGCCAAGAGCTGGTGGGAGCGGCCGCCGCATTCGGGGACCGGCTGGGAGTCTCTGTGGAGACGGCGGTCCGGGTGGCCCCCAATGCCGAACAGGAGATCATGGCCTTCGGCAACTCGGGTGCGTTCGACCTGCTCGTGCTGGGTGCCAGCACGCGTTCGTTGACCGATCGGCCTTTCTACGGTCACCGGGTATCCTACATGCTGTCCCAGTCCGAATTGCCCGTGGCCGTTGTCAGCCTCCCCCCGACCAAGACCTCGAATTTGTCCGATCAGTGACGATTGCCGGCACGCCCTTCGACTCTTGCTGACGTCGGCGCCTTAACATCGTCTTCGAACCATCGATGCCGAATCCTTCCGAGACCTTTGCCGACCGCCACATAGGGCCCCGGCCCGCCGACGTCGAGAAGATGCTGGCCACCGTGGGCGCCGCCTCATTCGACGACCTCGTCGCCTCGACCGTGCCCGAAGCGATACTCGATA
>DATKEA010000146.1:0-11453 GCA_035544615.1 Acidimicrobiia bacterium
GGGAGGTTGTCCCCCTGCCCAGCGGGGGGACCGACGCCAGCGAGCACAGCAACCCCGTCAAGCGAGGTTGTCCCCCTGCCCGCCGGGGGGACCGACGCCAGCGAGCAAAGCAACCCCGTCAAGAGAGGTTGTCCCCCTGCCCGCCGGGGGGACCGACGCCAGCGAGCAAAGCAAGCGCGTCGAGGGAGGTTGTCCCCCTGCCCAGCGGGGGGACCGACGCCAGCGAGCAAAGCGAGCGCGTCGAGGGGGGCAAAGGCGAACCCCCCCTTCAGAAAGGGGAGACAGCGTCTCACTCTGCGGCGTCGGAGAGCGCCTCGGTCATCGACGGGTGCACCATTAGAGCCTCGACCAGAGTCTTCACCGTCACCTCGGCCTGGACAGCGAGCGTGAGGACGCCGATCAGCTCCGAGGCCCGGTGACCGACGATGGTCCCACCGAGGACAACACCGGTGGCGGGGTCAGATGTGACCTTGACGAAGCCTCGTGTGAAATGCTGGAGGACCGAGCGAGCATTGGAGGCGAACGGCACCTTCATGGTGCGGACCTTGCGGCCACGTGCTGCCGCGTCCACGTCTACCAGCCCGACCGAGGCGATCTCTGGCTCGGTGAAGATCGCCTCGGCGACCTTGGAGTAGTCCAGTGGTGTCACCGGCAGATCGAGAGCATGGCGGGCGATCTTTCGCCCCTGCATCGAAGCCACCGAGCTGAGCAGCATCTGGCCGGTCACGTCTCCCCCGGCGTAGATGTGGGGAACAGAAGTCCTCTGGTACTCGTCGACCTGGACGAATCCCCGGTCGGTGACCACCCCCGCTTCTTCCAGGCCAATGCCGTCGCTGAGCGGGACCGAGCCGACCGCGAGCAAGGCATGAGATCCCCGGATCATCCGCCCGTCGTCGCAGAAAACTGCCACCCCTTCGTCGCTGACGTCGACCTTCTCGGCTCGAGCCCCGATGACCAGATGCACGCCACGCTCGAGAAAGTCCTCCTCGAGCACTGCCGCCACCTCGGCGTCGCGATGGGGAAGGATTTGGCGACGAGAGACCACCAGGCTGACCTTCGAGCCCAGGCTTTCGAAGATGTGAGTGAACTCGACGCCGGTCACCCCCGACCCGATGACAATGACGTGCTCGGGCACCCCTTCCAGGTCGTAACAATCCCTCGTCGTCAGCATCCGCACCCCATCCACCGGTGCCCAATCGGGAACCCTGGGAGCCGAACCGGTCGAGATCATCGCCCGGTCGAATGCAATCCGTCGCTCCCCAGACCCGGTGTCGACGAGGACCTCACGGTCGGAGACGAACTTGCCGTGCCCTGAGATCACCTCCACGGACTGGGAGTCGAGCAACTCGATCCAGTTGCGATTGATGTCACCGGTGATGGCCTTGATCCGACCGGAGAGGACAAGAGGGTCAACTCGGGTTGGCTCGGTGGTAAGCCCGAGTTGAGCGGCATTGCGCACGGAAGAGTGACGGAGCGCACTGGCAGCCATGGTCTTCGACGGGATGCAGTCCCAGAGGTGGGCCGCCCCGCCGACGATCTCCTTCTCTATGAGAGTCACCCGGCCACCCTTTGAAGCGGCCGTGGTGGCAGCCTGGGTCCCGGCCGGCCCGCCCCCGATCACGAGCAGGTGCCGCTTGGTGTCCTTCGAGTCGCTCACACCGCCAGGACGCTACCGGGATCGTTGGGGCATTCGATTCATGCCGGGCGATACAGCCCGAATACCAACCGCAGCCGGTCCGAGACCTCACCCACCGTCGCCCCTGACCGTAGGGCGGTCTTCATCGCCGGCAAGAGGTTGCTCTCGGTGGCGGCCAGATCCTGGAGGTGGTCGAGTGCGGCATCCACCTCCCCTTGGTCCCTGCCTGTCCGCCATCCGGCCAGACGCCGTCTCTGATCTTCTTCGAGCGCAGGGTCGATCTCCAGTACGGGTATCGCTTCGCCCCCCTCAGACACGAAACGATTGACCCCGACAACCACGCTTTCGCCATCACCCTGCCGTTTCGCCTCCGTGTAGGCAGACTCGTCGATCCGGGCCTGCATCCACCCCTGCTCGATTGATGCCACCGCTCCGCCGATCGCCTCGATCTCGTCGAGAAGCTGGTTTGCTGCCAGTTCGAGCTGGTCGGTCAGGTACTCGACGTAATAGGACCCGCCAAGAGGGTCGACGGTGTCGGCCACCCCGGACTCATGGGCGATCACCTGCTGAGTGCGGAGGGCGAGCAGCGCGGAATCGTCGGTGGGCAGGCCGACCGCTTCGTCAAAGGAGTTGGTGTGCAACGACTGGGTTCCCCCCAGAACCGCGGCCAACGCCTGGAGCGCGGTCCTCACCACATTGTTGAGCGGCTGCTGCGCGGTCAACGTGGAGCCGGCTGTCTGAGTGTGGAACCGCATCGCCCAGCTGCGCGGATCACTCGCTCCCACCACCTCACGCATCAGACGGGCCCAGATGCGGCGAGCCGACCGGTACTTGGCCACCTCCTCGAAGAACTGGTTGTGCCCGTTCCAAAAGAAGGAGAGTCGGGGGGCGAACACGTCAACGTCCAGCCCGGCATCCATGGCTGCCCGCACATAGGCCAGACCATTGGCGATGGTGAAAGCCAACTCCTGTGCCGCCGTCGCACCGGCTTCTCTGATGTGATAGCCGCTGATCGAGATCGTGTTCCACTGCGGCAACTCGGCGGCGGCGTACTCGAAGACATTGGTGACCAGACGCATCGAGGGCCGGGGCGGGTAGATGTAAGTGCCCCGGGCGACATATTCCTTGAGAATGTCGTTCTGTATGGTCCCGTTCAGCTCCTTCGGGTCGACGCCCTGCTCCTCGGCCACCAACTGGTAGAGGAGGAGAAGCATCGGGGCGGTCGCGTTGATCGTCATCGACGTCGACACCTCATCCAGCGGGATCTCCGCCAGGAGCCTTCTCATGTCGTCCAGAGTGTCGATGGCCACTCCAACCTTGCCCACCTCCCCCGATGCCAACGCCTGGTCGGAGTCGAGGCCCATCTGGGTAGGAAGGTCAAAGGCAACGCTCAAACCGGTCTGGCCGGCGTCGAGCAGATCTCGAAACCTGCGGTTGGTCTGCTCGGCGGTTCCAAAGCCGGCGTATTGACGCATCGTCCAAAGACGCCCCCGGTACATGCTCGGATGAGGCCCGCGGGTGAATGGATACTCCCCTGGCCGCCCGATCAGATCTGGGTCGCCGGGACGATCGTGGACGACTTCGACCTCGATGTTGCTCGAGGTGCGACGGTTTTCTTCCATATCAGGGGTATCCTGGCATCGTCCCGACGATCGTAGGTCGGGAACTTCCAGGACACCGACGACGTCCTCTCTCTTCAATGGCCAGGAAAGCCCTCATCCACCAAATAGAGGCGCGGGAGCGGCGCGGCCGATGGTTCGGCGCCCTCGCCACGCTGCTCTCGATCTCCCTTCTCCTCTCGGGATGGGTGGGTCTCTTCGCGTTCTTGGGGGCGAACTCGGCCTACGGCTCATTCGAGGCGATCAAGGACGAATGGGTGCCGAACACCAGGTCGATGGAGCTGACCCTTCCCGACCTGAGCCGGGTCAGCCGTATCTATGCCGAATCCGGCGAGGTCCTGGCCGAACTGCACGATGGGCGCAACTCGGAGCCGGTCTCGTACGACAGCGTGCCCGAGACGGTGGTCTTCGCCATCCTTGCCGCCGAGGATTCCGAATTCTTCGAGCATGAGGGGATCGACTTCTCAGCCATCGCCTCGGCCGCAGTCGACAACTTGCTCACCGACCGGACCAGGGGCGGGTCCACCATCACCCAACAGGTGGTCAAGAATGCATTCGTCGGCTCCGAGATCTCGATCCAGCGCAAGATCACAGAGGCATTCGTCGCGGCAGAGGTGGAGAAGAGATTCCCCAAGGAACGAATCCTCGAGTTCTACATGAACTCGGTCTATTTCGGTGCCGGTGCCTATGGAGTGAAGACTGCAGCCGAGGAGTTCTATGGCAAGGAACTCGACCAACTCGAGGTTCATGAGGCGGCAACACTGGCGGTGCTGGTCAGGAATCCCTCTCAGTACAACCCGCGCCGTTTTCCCGAGCTCACCCTGCAGCGGCGCGACGAAGTGATTCGTGAGATGGAGGAGAACGGGTGGATCACGTCGGCTCAGGCGAGTGCAGCCGCCAACGAGCCGCTCGGTGTCGTGGATGCGCCGCTGCGTCGTGGCCTCGCCGACCATGTCGTGGCCGAGGTCAAGCGCCACTTGCTCAACGACCCAGAGTTCGACTTCTTGGGCGACACCCCCGAAGAGCGGAAGAGGGCGGTATTCGGGTGCCCCGCCGACGATGTGGCGTGCGAGGGCGGAGGCGGCCTCCAGGTGTTCACCACTATCGACCTGGAGCTGCAGGAGAAGGCCAACGAGATCCTCGCCTCGTGGCTTCCCTTGCCCCCATACGAGCAGAACGTGCAGCTTTGCCGGTCCATCCTTCCTTCCGAGACCGACGAGTTCATCGCCAAGTACTCAGAGACCCATAGCTGTTCTCCGACCGGGGCGATGACCATGGTCGACAACTGGACCGGTGCGGTAAAGGTGATGGCGTCGGGGCTGCCCTTCGAGTTCTCACAGTTCGACCTCGCGGTGCAAGGACGACGAAACCCGGGGTCGTCCTTCAAGCCGTTCGGGCTGGTAGCGGCGCTCGAGAACGACTACACGATGGGTCACACCTTCAGCGGTAGGAGCCCGGTCAAGATCGAGTGCCCGTTTGTCTGCGCACCCAACGGCTCCAACATATGGACCGTCAGCAACGCCGGGGCATCGTTCGGTGTCATCGATCTGACCCAGGCCACGTACAACTCGGTCAACGCCGTCTACGCCCAGCTGTCAGTGGCGGTAGGGCCGGACAAGATCGTCGATGTCGCCCAGCGCATGGGGATCGACGAGTCGACACTCGATCCGGTGCTGTCGATCGTCCTGGGCAGCTCGGCCGTGAGCACCAAGGAGATGGCCAATGCGTACTCCAACTTCGCAACCAACGGGCTCCATATCGACGACTACGTGATTGCCAAGATCGTCGACAGCGAAGGTGAGACGATCTACGAGCACGAGCCGGAGGCCACTCAGGTCGCCGACCCCGCCATCTTCGCGGCCGCACACCGCGCATTGCGGGTTGTTCCCGTCTCCGGAACCGCTCCCAGGGCAAACATCGGCATTCCCCAGGGGGGTAAGACCGGAACCCACCAGAGCTATCGCGACGCCTGGTTTGTGGGTTACACCGCCCAATACAGCGCAGCAGTGTGGGTGGGATACGAGGCGCAACAGGTTCCTCTGACCAACGTGGTGATCAACGGTCAAAACTACGCTCGGGTGTTCGGTGGCTCGGTGCCGGCTCCGATCTGGGCGGAGTTCATGGCCTATGTCCATGAGGGGCTGCCGGTCGTCGAGTTCCCGGAGGAGCCAGAGAACATCGGCAACTACCTCGTTCCTCCACCGACGACTGTGCCTTCGGTGGTCGGGCTTACGGTGAGCCAGGCCAAGGCGCGTCTCGCCGAGGCAAAGTTGAACGCGTCGGTGGTCGAGATTGCATCTCTCGAGCCCGAGGGCACCGTGGTCAACCAGTCGGTGGGGGCCGGGGCCACGGTGAGGCAAGGCTCGTTCGTGACGATATGGGTTTCAACCGGTGAAACACCGGTCGGCGCCCTTCCCGACCTGTCCGGGTTGACTTTCGACGACGCCCTCGACCTGCTCCGTGATTTCGAGTTGGAAACCGGAGTCAGGATCACTTTGACCCAACAGAGGATCGGTACGAGCAACCAAGACCTGGTCGGCAGAATTGTCGAGACCAACCCGCCCGCCGGAGCCGGTTTGGAGGGCGCGGCTCAGGTGGTCGCCTTCATCGGCGAGTTCCAGGAACCGACAACAACGACCACCACCGTCCCCTAGACCACTAGCTGGGGCGCTCCGGTCACAGCCTGGCATTGGCAGCCAGAGCCGACGCGCGCCGTTAGGGGTCAGCCGGACCTCAAGGCCTCCACCGGTTCGAGACTTGCTGCGCGGAGTGCCGGGTAGAGACCAGCAACCAGGCCGGTCATGGCTCCAACCAAGGGAGCGGCGAGGGGCACCCATGGGTCGAGAACCGGAGTCCAGGTACGTGTCGCAGAAATCGCCACCACCAACAGCACTCCCATGCTGGCGCCGATGATCCCTCCTACCAGGCCCATGGCAGTCGACTCCATCAGGAACTGACCGGCCACGTGCCGCCGGGCTGCCCCCAGAGCCCGGCGCAGCCCGATCTCACCGACCCGTTCCAGTACCGAGACCAGGGTGACGTTGGCGATCCCGATGGCGCCCACCAGTAGGGACACCCCCCCAAGCACCAGAAACAATGCGTTGACATCACCCTCGACGTCGCGGCGGAGATCACCGGGCTCCGGTGGCTTCTGGACCCGAAGCAGCGTCGGCTCGTCGGGGGAAAGGGCGATGGAGGCCTGCTCGGCGATCAGGGAGGCAGCGCCTATCTCCACTTCGATCTGCACGGTGGCGGCCGACGTGTAGCCGTAAACCTCCCGGGCCGTGCCCTCGGGCAAGATGACAGCGTTGAGCAGCTCAGGTTGACGACGCACCGAGTCGAGTATCCCGATCACGACGAAGGCCTCGTCCCCAATGAACACGACGGGCTGCTGGTCGACACGGGTCACGTTGAGACGCTGGGCGGAGCCGGTTCCGAGGACGGCGACCCGATCGGCCCGCTCGGAGTGACCCCAGTCGAACCATCGACCCGTGGACAACGCACCGCGGGTTGCCCCGAACAGCCCCGGGGTGGCGCCGTAGACGCTCATCTGAAACTCGGTTTGAGCCAACGGATCGGGAATCGGCACTGAACGGACCAGAGCACCACCCACGTCGACCGGCCCCATAGCCCCCACCGCGGTCACGCCGTTGAGACGCAACAGCCGGTCCTCGGCGTCTGCGGGGATCTGGATCCGGACATCGCCGCCACCGAAGAAGAACCCACGCTCGTTGGTGACAACCACCGACGTCGCCGCCAACTCGTCGAATCGACCCACGATCTGGTTGCCGGCGGTCTTGGCGACCCCGAGTGTTGCGACCAGGGCCCCGATGCCCAGCACGGTGCCCAACACCGTGAGCACAGTCCGACCCGGTCTGGCGAAGATCCCGGCGACTGCCTCGGCGGCGAGATCCCGGGGCGACATGCGGGCCGGAGCGACGGCGTCGGCGCCCACCGATACCACCACGTTGGTCATGACTCCACCTCGATCCGACCATCGCGAAGATGTACTGCTCGATCAGCGTGCTCGGAGACCTCGGTGTCGTGGGTGACCACCACCAGGGTCAGCCCTTGTGCCCGCAACTCGTCGAACAGGTCGAGCACTGCTCCCCCTGTGGCCGAGTCGAGATTCCCGGTGGGCTCATCGGCGAGCAGAATCGCCGGGCGGGTAACAAGGGCCCGGGCGATGGCAACCCGCTGTCGTTCGCCGCCGGACAGCTTGGTCGGCAGAAAGTCCATCCGATGGGCAAGACCGACCTCCACCAGGGCAGCCTCGGCCGCAGGGACCCGATCGGGTCGAGCCATTCCGTTGTAGATCGTCGAGAGAAGCACGTTCTCGATGACACTGCGATGTGCCAGCAGGTGGAACGACTGAAAAACGAAGCCGATGCGGCGACTCCGCAGACCGGCGCGTTGGCCTTCGTTGAGGGTGGAGGTGTCGATCCCCTCCAGGATGTAGGAGCCTTTGGTGGGCCGGTCCAACAACCCGATCACGTTGAGCATGGTCGACTTGCCCGAACCGGACGGACCGATCACCGCGACGTACTCTCCACGGTCGATAGACATGGATGCATCTCTCAATGCCGGAACCGACACGTCGCCGGCAGCGAAGGTACGGCTCACCTCCCTCAGTTCGACGACCGGGGCCTCGACGGTCATGCGTCTTCAGTGGTCTCCGTCGTCGTGGTCCCGGTAGAGCGCTCGGTCGAGGAGCCTTCCCGCCCAACGACGACCAGGTCACCCTCGGCCAATTGCCCGTCGATTGCGCTCACCTCGACCAGGCCCCCAGCGGCAAGACCGGCCTCCACCGTGACGGTGCGGAGAGTGCGATCCCCATCCTCCACCTGAAGAATCGTCGACCCGTTGGCCGTCGCCGACAGCGCGGCCGCCGGGACTGCCAAGACCTCGCCACCGGTGGAGCTGACCGGGATGGTCACTCTGACGTTGGCGCCGATGATCTCCTCGGGTAGCTCCGAGGGAGTGATCTCCAAGTAGATCCGATCCTGGGCTACTCCGTCGGTGCCCGCCCGGTCCGCCTTCTGGGAGATGACCCCGATGATCGACTCCCCTGTCTCCGGGTTTTCGATCTCCACTTCCATCCCGACTTCGACCCGGGGAGCGTCGCGTTCGGACACCGAGGAACGAAGGGCGAGCTCAGATCCGGAGACCGTGATGAATGAGCCCTCGATGACCGACCCTCGCGACACGGACACCGCGTCGACGCGCACCGGCATCGCCTTGAGGAAGACGACCTCTCCGGCGGGAAGCCAGGTTCCCAGCTCGCTCTCGAGCGCGGCCAGGTCGTCTCGGGCCAAAGCCAGCTCCTCACGTGCCGCCTCGATCTGACGACGGAGAGGAGCCGTGTCGATTCCACGCTGCAGATCGGCCAGCGCCGCCTTGGCTATGGTCACCCGCCCGGCAGCCGAGTCGACCAGGGCCTGTTGCTCGGTCGCGGTACGGCCAACATCGAAATTGGCCTGGTCCAAGGCTGCGGTCGCCTCGGCCACTGCCGCCTCGGCCTCCGGCACGCCGTTGGCCAGGTCGACCTCGGCGTCGGCCAGGGCGGCTTCGGCTGCGGTCACCGCTTCGGCAGCCAGTTGGTTGGCTCGGGCGGCGTCGATCTCAGCCAGGGCAAGGGCATCTTCGGCGGCGTCGATCTCGGCCCGGGCACTTGCCTCCGACGATTCTCCCGATCCAGCGGCCGCATCTCGCAGGGCGCCCTCGGAGTCGGCTACCGCGGCCTGGCCGTTTCTCACCCGATCTCGAGCCGATCGGAGAGCAGCCTCGTCGGCCTCGGAGAGGCCGTTGGGTCGGTAACCCGCCTCCTGGTACCAGGCGGCCACCGCCGCACCGGTCGCCTGATCCCAAGTGTCATCGGGAGTGTCGGCGAAGAACCCCATCCGGGCCAGAGCTTCTTCGACCTGAAGCACATCGTCACCGATGGCCCCAGGGCGGAGATCTCGATACATCGGGATCTCGCCGGTGAGCAAGAACACCGGTCGACCGACGACCTCCACCGCCATGGCACCTTCGACCAGCTCGCTGTTTACCTCGACGGCTTCGGTCACCACCAGCTTTTCGGGGGTTTCGGCGAACGAGCCGGAGAGCGAGACCGACACCGGCTCGTCGTAGACGATGTCGCCCCGAGTGATCACATCGGCTGACAACACCTGGCTCACCACCGCCACGGTTATGTTCGAAGGCTCCGGAGGCTCGGCATCGGCCGCAATCTCGGCCGGAGAGCGAATCTGGGATCCAAAGAACCAACCGAGGCCGGCAGAAACGACCACGGCTGCAATCACACCGCCCAGAAGCAAGTTACGTCTCAATCGACCCGCCTTCTACCTCATCATCGACCGAGAGTGGCGTCAACCGCCGAGACCGCCCTGGGCATCGCGGATATCCTCGAGGATCTCCCGGTTGGCGGCGATGAAGTCAGCCTCGTAGTCCTGGGATACCTCCTGGTAGACCTCCCAATAGTCTCCACGGCACTCGAAGTCGGCCACGGCCAGGTCGATCTCCTCCTGCTGCAGTGCCGCCAGCGCCTCCATGTCGACGTTCTCGCGGGATGCATTCTCTGCCTCGGCGAAGAAGGCGTCGATCTCCTCCTGGCTCTTCTCCTCGAAGAAGGTGTTGATCTCCTCCTCGCTCCAGCCGGCGAACGGGTCGGCGTAGCCGCCTCCCGGGCCAACTATCGCATCGAAACGCTCCTGGAAATCCTGCCAGATCGTCTCCTGCATCTTTGTCATCGACTCGTATTGGAAGCCGGCCGCCGCCATGCAGGATGACCACTCTTGGTCGAGCTCCACGATGCGGGGATCGGCCTGGACCTGCTCGTACATCGCTTCCATGGCAGGATTCAGCTCCTCCCACAACTCGTTTGCTTCTTCTTGGTCTCCATATTCGGTCGCGTAGGCTTCCCCCTGACATCCCGCCCCATAGCCGTAGGACACCTGGTACTCCTCCCCGGTCTCGGGGTCGACCTCGGTGACCATGTCTTCCATCTGCTCTTCTTCGGTACCGTAGAGGGCGTCGTACCAGGCCTGACTCTCCGACTCGGACATGCCTTCCAGCATCTCCTGGTTGGGATCGACCCACTCATCGACAATGGTGGTATCGGTCACGGTTTCCTCGTTGCCGTACCAGGTGGTGATGCCGAAGCCTTGAGTCCGAACCCATTCCTCTTCGTCCCATTCCTCGTCGACGAAACCGAACGATCCTTCAGGCTGGACCATTGGTTGGTACTCGAAACCGGCCTCCGCCATGCACACCCGGATTTCTTCCTGGATCCGAGTCTCCTGGTCCTGAAACTCTCGCATCTGAGCCTCGGCCTGCTCCGGGTCGTCTCCGGTGCCCCAGCCAAAGAAGTCGGAGAGGCTCTCCTCGCCGGAGGTTGTCCGATCGGTTTCCGGATCGGCACCGCCACCCCCGCATGCTGCGATGACAAGTGCCACCAAGGCCAGCAGAATGACCAAGCGTCGCATAGTTCCTCCGTTTTAGCTGGCGCGCAGATCCATCTATGCCGCGATAGACGCTACCGGGCGGCGAATGGTTCCACGAAAGAAATAGAAAATATGAGGCCGCTCGGAAACGACCACGCCCACCGCCGGCCGACGCCACGTTCTGGGGACCCGATTGCTCATAGTCGGTCCCTTGACTCCCCAATCATCTCGAATCGAACCGCCAACAAGACGATGTTTCGCGACCCTGCACTATTGCTCTTGACGTTGGTTTACGTTTCGTAGTAGAACTTGAGGCATGGGAATCGAAGTGTCCGGGGGTGGCCAGAATGCTCGTCCTCCGCATTTGCGTGCTGTGAGACCTCCGGGCACTTCGATTAGACCCACCGCTCGGGTCCGACCGGTGGTGCCGGTGCGGGTGGTGCACAGATCGACCGGCTTCGAGCCCTCGGATCCATATGTGAGGAGGTTCTGGGTGGCCGCGATCGGTTCGAGTGCCGTGGCCGAGCTGCTTCGCCTGGTTCGAGCGGCCGAGAAGGGGGAGGCGGTCCGGCTGCCCAGGACCCTGCCTGTCCTGCTCAAAGCGGGGTTGATCAAAGCCGAGACGTCGGGTCTGGTGGTGTTCGATCGGATACCTGCGGTGCCAATCGAGCTCAGCTGGAGGTTTCCCCCGAGTCTCGGCTCGGAGCACTCCAGAATGCTCTCAACTGCGAATGGCGAGAACGGCCATCAGCATCA
>DATKEA010000147.1:0-2968 GCA_035544615.1 Acidimicrobiia bacterium
GCGTACATCCACGAGATTGAGCACTGCCCTGGCGTAAAATTGGCCGGAGCCGAGCACTCGAGGCCGTTTTCCCTTCGTGCGACCACGATATGGCGGCGAGAAGACGGCGGCTGGAAGATCGCCCATCGCCACGCGGATCCGGTCACCGCCCCACGGCCGATGGAGTCTATCTTCGCGTCATAATTGTCGCAGGCGGTCGCATCGCCTGGCATCGTCACGGCGCTGTCTTCATCGCTCCTCTGAGCTGATCGGGACCGGGTTGGCGCACGCCGGGGAACTGCCGCCGGGGGATGGTGTCCGAGTAAGCGAACCCCCCGCCGACCGCCAGTGTGATCAGGTGGACTTCGGGGGGTTGCTCTTTGTCCAAACTTGTCTTGTCACTCGGTGACGATGTCACCATGGCGGTGGGCTACCTTCCACTCGCCGTCCTCGAGGCGGTATACCTGTGTAGCCCGCAAGGTGTAACTGACCGGCTGACCGTCGATAGAGCACGAAGTGTGCTCAAGGCCGGCGGTGTAGGCCATGTCGCCCACCACGTCGTACGCCTGCAGTTCGAACGTGTGCGACGTGCAATTGGAGAAGGTCCTCTCGAGGGAAGAGAAGAGTTCGTCGAGCTCACGTTGTCCAAAGGCGTTGCGCAACGCACCCAGGACACTCACTGGCTCGTTGCGAGACCACAGCGCCCGGCGTGGGCCCGCGTCGCCGTTGTGCAGGGCGAGCTCGGCTTCGTACAGCGCGGTCTTGACCCAGCGAAGGATGTCGTCGCGGTCGGTCATATGCTCTTCCAACTGAAATTCGCCTGCAAGCCCATCTAGGATGCCTGACCCAGCGGGTTTAGAAGAGTTCCGAAGTCGCCACTTCGTAACGCTCCACACTGACGATATTGGCTCCCGTGGCAGCTGCCTCATCATCTCTTAGTTGATTGGCGGCTTCTTCGCTCTCTCGCATTGCTTCTTCTGTCTCCCACAGGGTGATGGTCATGGATTTGCCCGACGACCGATCGACCAGGCTGTACACGCCTTTGAATCCGGACATTGATCTCGCTTTTTGCACAGCAGCGGGCGTTCGGCGGACTGACTCCGCGATGCTGTCTTCTGTCTCCTGGTATGTGCTGACTCGTGCGAACATGCCGTCCGCCTTCCTTCTCGGCAAACTCCCGACTTGTAGGTCCGAAGCTAGCCGACCAGGTGCCGGGCGCGACGTTCGAACTTGGAACTCTTTAGGACCAGAACCCCAGCCCCGCCAAGCTGATTAGCGCCCTACTGGCCGACCCTCAACCGAGAGGATCCGGCTAGGTCGGAACTCCATCGGGACGCGTTCACCGTTGATGGTCATGTGCCGGCCCTCGAACTGGCCGCCCGGGACCAACCCAACGTCGCGCTCGAACCGATCCGGGTCGGAGTACGGGTTCCGGTCGTAGTCGAGGTCATGTGGAAAGGCACATCATCCCGTCGCTGGGCTCAGTGAAGCTTTCCAAGCTCTCAGCCGTCCAGATCGAGAGCTTCCTGGCCGACAAGGCCGCCAACGGCCGGTTGGACGGCGGGGGCGGGGTTGGGGCCCGCCTCGGTGCGGCGATTGCAGGTGACGCTCACCAAGGCCCTCTCCGCGGCCGTCCGGAAGGGGTTGCTGTCGGTGAACCCGGCAGACCTGGCCGACAAAGCCGAAGATCCCCGCCCGCGACGTGACAGAGGACGTGTGGACGCCGGACCACATGTCAGCGTTCCTCGAGGTAACCCGCGAGGACCGCCATCGTCCGATGTTGCAGGCCGCGCTCATGACCGGGTTGAGACGATCGGAGCTCGCAGGGTTGCAATGGGGAGACCTCGACCTCGACGCCGGGGTGCTGTCGGTGAAGCGAGCTCGGACTCAGGTGGACGGCAAGCCGGTGGTAAAGGGACCGAAGACGGCTTCGTCTCGCCGGGTGGTCGACCTCGACTCCGAGACGGTGGCCGTCATGCGACGGTGGAAGGTTGCGCAGGTCGAGGAACGGCTGCGCGCAGGATCCGCTTGGGAGCCGGGGGAGTGGTGCTTCACCGACGAGTTAGGCGCCCCGTATCGGCCCGACACACTCACGAGAATGTTCATCAAGGCGTCGACCGCTGCGGGCCTCCCACGTACCGATATCAAGGGGCTGAGACACGCTCACGCCACCGCCCTGCTCCGCGCCGGCGCCCACCCCAAAGTCGTGCAGGAGCGTCTCGGCCACTCGTCGATCTCGGTGACGATGGACCCCTACTCGTCGGTCCTGCCGGGGATGCAGCGGGAAGCAGTAGAACGACTCGCGCGCTTGTTCGAGGCTCGATAGTGCGCGGATAGTGCGCAGAGACCTTCGTCCCCTCATTCTCAGACAGACAGAAACCACCTGTTACCAGGGGGTTTCTCAGTCGGGCTGGCCGGATTTGAACCGGCGACCTCTTGACCCCCAGTCAAGCGCGCTACCAAGCTGCGCCACAGCCCGTGACAGGGAAATGATACCGGGGGAGCGGCTCCTTGCCGAAGGCAGGCTCAGACCGCGGGCTCGAGCTCGACGCGTCTCACCTGCAGCACGGCCATGATCATGAGCACCGCGGCGATGGTGGCGAAGTTGGCCAGCCAGTGAAAGCCGGCGAACTCCTTGACGAATCCCGAGGAGAACGCCGCCACGGCGGCAAGGGCACTCATCGCCACGTCGGCAAGACCCTGAGCCCCCACTCGCTCCTCGATGGGGAGGCTCTCGGTGAGCAGGGCGGAACCAGCAATCAGAGCAAAGCTCCATCCCAGGCCGAGCAGGAAGAGACCCACGAAGAGCAGAGCCGGGACGTACCCGGCGACCACGGTTGCGATCGTTCCCACACCGAGGATTCCGGCCCCTGCTCCCACGCTCTTGATCCGTCCGAACCGGTCGGCCCAGCCCCCGATGAGCGGCGCCAGACCGAACATCCCGAGCACATGGACCGAGATGACCAGAGTGGAGAGGTCGGCGTGACCG
>DATKEA010000148.1:0-41820 GCA_035544615.1 Acidimicrobiia bacterium
CGAGACGACAGAAGCTGCACCTCACGAGTTGGGAGGGCGGTTCACCTTTCTCCGTGAGCGGCTGATCAAGGCGGTCTGGCACAACTCCTATGACGCCAGGGCTCACCCACCGATCTGGTGGTGGGGACACAAGGCGGCCTCGCGTCTCTCGGTCACCGTCGGTGCCCCGGCAGATGTGGTCACAACGGAAGGCACGCCGGCGTGGATCGATGGCGGGCCTCGACAGCCACTCGATATCGAGGGGATGGTGATTCATCACGAGACAGTCGACCTGGGCCGCGCCGACCCGATCCCGAGTCTCGAGGCACCCTCCTTCGATCTGGCCGTCGATCAGCTCGAAGCCGTGTCGCATCTGGTGGGCCCCGCCCGGGTCATCGCCCCGGCCGGTTCAGGCAAGACCCGAGTCTTGACCGCCCGGGCCCGTCACCTGATCGAGGATCGCGGGATCGAGCCAGAGCTGATCACCGCCCTTGCCTACAACCGACGCGCGGCGCGCGAGATGGTCGAACGACTTCCCACTGGCAGCGGCCTGAGTGTGCGGACCATCCATTCGCTTGGTTGGGAGATTCTGAGAATGGTCAAGCCGCACCTCAGGTTGATCGACGACCGGGAGCAGCGAAGGAGGCTCGAGCCCATCGCAGCCGCCCCTCCTCGCGCCAACACCGATGTGATCGGGCCCTACCTGGAGGCGCTCGACGAGGTGCGCATCGGGCTGCGTGATCCCGAAGAGGTCGAGGCCGAGCGTGATGATGTTCCGGGTTTCGTCGAAACCTTCAGCCGCTACCGGGCTGTGTTGGAGCATCAGGGCGAAGCGGATCACGCCGAGCAGATTTACGGGGCAATCGAAGCCCTGTGCCGGTATCCCGACCTACGAGCTCACTGGCAATCTCAATGCCGGCACCTGCTGGTTGATGAGTTTCAGGACTTGACGCCGGCATACCTGTTGCTCATCCGGCTGGTGAGCGCCCCCGGCATGAACGTGTTCGGGGTCGGTGACGACGATCAGGTCATCTACGGCTATGCCGGCGCCGACCCGGGTTTTCTCATCGACTTCGAGGAACTGTTCCCGGGGGCGGAGGTCCACGCCCTCGAGGTCAACTACCGGTGCCCCGTGGACGTGGTCGAGTCCACCGCCAATCTGCTCGGCTACAACCAACGGCGAGTTGCCAAGACGATCCGGGCCGACTCGGAGACA
This sequence comes from Acidimicrobiia bacterium, assembly GCA_035544615.1. Classification (GTDB taxonomy): domain Bacteria; phylum Actinomycetota; class Acidimicrobiia; order Spongiisociales; family ZC4RG35; genus JARDZU01. Next base: position 1,196 of record DATKEA010000148.1, read on the forward strand.
GATGGTCTGCAAGTGGTTCTGGCCCCCGGTGTCGAGTTGGGCGTGGTCGCGGTCGAGCGCATCGCGGCCCTGATCGAAGCGGGGGTGGAGCCGGCAGACATCGCTGTCCTGTCCCGGGTGAACTCCGGTCTTCTCCCCGCTCACGTCGCCCTCTCCATGCACGACATCAGATTCCACAGCCCGCTGTCCCTAGCCGTCCTGGAACGGACCCTGCTTAGGGCGGCGCTCTCCTGGATCCGAATTGCTGTCGAACCGGGTGTGATGAGTCGCAACGACCTCTTCGAAGCGATCCGACGTCCCGGTCGGGGGATCACCAGGCTGTTCGGGGAGATGATCGGACGTCGTCGGGGCCCATTCTCATTGGAGGACCTGGTCGTGTTGGGCCGGGATCTCGAGGGTCGTCGCAGTGACCGATGGAACGAGTTCTGCGAGGACATCCTCATCGCCTCCAGGGCGACCAACTCCACGGCTCATCTCGTCGAGGTGTTGGCTGCTCATATCGGGCTCGATCGCGCCGCGGCGGCACTCGACGCCGGACGTACCCGGGCCGATCGCGCCGCTCAGGGTGACGACCTGACTGCACTGCTCAGGGTGGCGGCACTCGGCCCGGCACCATCGGAGTTCGAGGCATGGCTTCGGGAGCGGCTGCGGGCTCCCGGTTCGCCCGACGGCGTTACGTTGTCGACGGTGCATCGGGTCAAGGGCCTCGAGTGGAACCATGTCTTGGTGTTTGGGGCCGACCGGGGGTCCATGCCCCACGAGCTGTCCGACGACACCGAAGAGGAACGCAGGGTGTTCCACGTTGCCATCACCCGGGGGCGGCGATCGGTGACGATCCTGGCCGACGCAGACAGACCGTCCCGGTTTCTCAACGAGATCGATGGAAGCGCCCCAATGCACTCCGAGCCGCGCCCGGCTCGGAGTGATCGTCGGGCAGCGCGCCCGCCGTCGGATGCCGTGTCTGTCTCCATCGGCGAGGAGATCGTTCTCAGCGGGGGTTATCGGGGCACGGTCGACGAGATCCTGGTGACAGGTGTGCTGGTCAAGGTGGTCGAGACCGGCGCCACAGTGGCGGTGCCTTGGGGCGAGAAGGTGCGACGAGCGAACGACTCAGGGCGTCTCACTCCGGGTGTAGGCGGTCCGTCTGACCCCGAGGTGGTGGAGCGACTGAAGAAGTGGCGTCTGGAGCAAGCGCGGTCACAAGGAGTTCCCGCATATGTCGTGTTCAACGACAGGACGCTGGAGGCGATCGCCTCGATCCGACCCTCGAGCGAGGCCGCTCTGCTCGGCGTCCCCGGGATTGGCCCGGCCAAGCTCGACGCCTATGGCGAACAGTTGCTCGACCTTCTGGCGGGTGACTGAGCGGCGCTCTCGAAGTTGGCTCGCGGGCACGGTTAGCGTGCCCGCACATGGACGTTCCGGTACGGCTGATGACGGGGAATCTGCTCAACGGCAGGGCTGATGCCGGGCATCTCGCCGAGATTCTCGATCGTTGCCAACCTCACATCATCGCCAGTCAAGAGTTGGGGCCGGACGCCGCCAAGGTGATCGCTGCTCGCTATCACCACCATGATCTCCATCCGTCACTTGATCATCGGGGAATGGGAATCGCCACCCGATTCGAAACCGAATTCGGCGAGTTGTCGATGCCGTGGCGTTCCGGGCGATGGGCCCGATTGGAGATCGGGTCTCGCGGGCTGCTTCTAGCAACCGTTCACCTGATCAACCCGATCGATTTTCCCTGGTGGGTCTCGGTGCGGAGACGCACCGATCAGATGGACGCATTGACCTCCTGGGTCGACGACACGGTTGGTGAGGATTCCCTGGTCGTTGCCGGCGACCTCAACGCCTCTCCGAGGTGGCCGGCATATCGGCGTTTGGCGGAACGGTGGGAGGATCTGGCCCTCCAGGCCGCGGAGCCCTCGGGAGCCCGGCCCGCGCCTACCTGGGGTTGGCGTCCGGGATGGCCAAGGCTGCTGCGGGTCGACCATGTCCTGGGGATGGGGGTCCGCGGAGTGGCAACTTGGGTCGAGCCGGTGCGGGGAACGGATCACGCTGCAGTTGTGGTCGATCTCGAGCTCACCTGAAACGGCTGAGACTGAACATGGAGATGTCGGTATCGGTGTGGCGCCCTTGGGCCATGTCGGCGAGGATCTCGCCGACGGCCGAGGCGAACTTGAACCCGTGACCCGAGAATCCGGCTGCGAAGACGACCTGAGGCTGATCCGGCAGGGTGTCGATCAGAAAGTGCTCGTCGGGGCTGTTGGTGAACATGCATGTTTGCATTGCCATGGTCGGCCCGTCGGCGTCCGGGAAATAGCGCGTGATGGCCAACCGCAGGATCGCCTCGTCCCGATCGTGGAGGTCACGGTCGATCGTCTCTGGTGTGGTGGTCTCGTCAAGGTGGTGGTAGCGGCCGATCTTGAACCCGGGAACCCCGAACACGGGGAACCCGTAATAGCGGCCCTCGGGGGCGGCGAGATTGAACACCGGGAACCTGTCGACGGTGAAGAGATGAGCGTGAATCGGCTGAAACCAGCCCAGCACCTGACGTTCCGGGATCGCCAGGCTCTCCAGACCGGGAACCAGCGCGCCGGCCCAGGCACCGGCGGTGATGATCAGCTTTCCGGCTTCGTAGCTCCCCGTAGCGGTGTCGACTTGCACTGCCCCATCGGGCGTCGGGCGCCATTGCCTGACCGGTTGGCGGGTCTCGACTTCGGCGCCGTTGGCCACGGCAACTCGCACCTGTGCCTCGATGGCCCTCTCCGAGAGCACGAAACCGCCCTCGGGTTGGAACAGCGCCATCATGTCCTCGGGTAGGCGATAGCCGGGATAACGTCGAGTGAGCTGGTCGCTGTCCAACACCTCATGGTCCAGCGCGTGGATCAGGCAGGATTCCCGGGAGCCGGCGAACACCTCGCTTTCGGGCGGTCCCGCGTCGATCGATCCGGTGACATAGACCAGCTTCTCATCGACTGTGGTCTCCAGCTCGATCCACAAATCGCGGGCCCGGCGCATCAGGGGGACGTATGAAGGGTGCTCGTAGTAAGCCAAGCGAAAGATCCGGTTCACGCCGTGCGAAGAGCCCCTGTCGTGGGGAATGTCGAACTGCTCCAGCCCCAACACTCGAAGTCCTCTACCGGCGAGGTGGTACAGCGCGGCGCTGCCCATCGCGCCCACGCCGATGACGATCGCGTCATACTTTTTGGAGACCGCCAGACACCCTCCGAAAGAATCGCGGCCGGGGATGCTACCGGTGGCAGGTCCGCCTCAGCTCGGCGCCTATGGTGACTTTGGGGAGCCGGGTTGCGGTGATGTCAGCAGGTGAGGTGAGAAGGAGATGGAGACCAGGGCGCTGGGTCAGCTGTGGCCGGTCAGCTCACTCACGATCGGCGGGGGAGGGATAGGCCAGGTTTGGGGAGCTACCGACCGTGACGAGTCAGTGGCGACGGTCCGGGAGGCCGTGGACTCGGGGATCACTCTGATCGATGTAGCCCCGAGCTACGGAAGTGGTGAGGCCGAGTTGGTGGTGGGTCAGGCGTTCGACGGGCGTCTGCCGGACGGGGTTCGGGTGTGCACCAAATCCCATGTCGGAGATGTTCCCGTCCCGGACGTGGGCGCAGGTTTGGAGCGGTCGCTCGCCGAGAGTTTGGAGCGGATGGCGATCTCGTTCGTCGACCTCTTTGTTCTTCACAGCCCGATCGTTGCCACCAAGGAGGAGGGGGACTCATGGAGGACGCCGCTCGCGCTCTATCGCGAAGCAATCCGCCCGGCGATGGGTCGGCTGGTTGAGCAAGGACTCATCGGTGCTTGGGGGATCACCGCGGCTCACCCCCCGAGTGTTGTGGAAACCGTGCTCGCTGAGGAGCCTCTCCCTGCCGCGGCACAGATGGTTGCCAACGTCCTCGATGCCCCGGGCGACATGAGATGGTCGGACGAGCCGGCTCGTCCTCGGGATCTGATCGCTCTCGCCGACCAAAGAGGTGTCGGCGTGATGGGAATACGGGTAGTCCAGGCCGGAGCTCTCACCGACCGTCTCGATCGTGATCTAGCTCCCAACCATCCAGCCCAGTCCGACTTCGATCGTGCTGCTCCCTTCCGTTCCCTCGCTGCCGAGCTGGGCGAGTCGTCTGCGAGGCTTGCCTACCGATATGCATTGTCGATGAACGGAGTCGACACCGTGGTGCTCGGGGTCAAGAACCGTGACGAGCTGAGGGAGAGCCTGAGAGCCGCCGAACTCGGTCCGTTGCCCGCCGACGTTTTGGCTCTGGTCGACGAGCGGATGCGGCCGTTGCACATCGTCGGCTAGCGGCTCCCACCCGGAACCGTGCTTCGTTCGGTCCTGGGCCACGTGGCCTATTGAATTCCAACCCGGTTGGGGCAGAATGTCCGACGGGTGGTTATCAATGGGAGGGTATTTGTAATGCGGGTTCAACGTCGCCTTCGGCGGCAAGGCAAGTGTGCTCATCGCAGCACCGTTTCCGTTCAGAGCTCGGGCGTTGAACGTGTGGTTTGCGAGTCATGCGGACATGTCAGCGTCCACTTCGTATCCGACCTGGCCGGTGAGGTGGAGCGAGACCGTTTCGCCCGTCCGGTGGAGAGGGTCGAGGGAAAGCACCTGGTGCCCGGCCACGGGTTGATCGACGACGAGTTCGACGAGGAGTAGCTCGTGCGGCCGGTCAGGCCGCCGACTGCTCTGACCGGTCATCCCCCGGCTCGCCCAGTGCGGCGTCCAGAACGTCGCTGACGGTGTCGGCGATGTGGAATGTCATGTCCTCCCGCACCTTTTCCGGGACGTCATCGAGATCGGCTTCGTTTCTACGTGGCACGATCACCTCTTTCAGACCGGCCCGATATGCGGCCAACACTTTCTGTTTCACCCCGCCAATGGGCAACACCTTTCCCTGAAGAGTGATCTCCCCGGTCATTCCGACGATGCCCTTCACTTTGCGACCGGTGAGCAGAGACACCAGGGCGGTGAGCATGGTCACCCCGGCTGAGGGACCATCTTTGGGGATAGCGCCTGCCGGCACGTGCACGTGATATCTCCGGGTGAGGACGGCCGGGTCGATTCCCAGCTCATCGGAGTGCGCCTCGACATACGAGAGGGCGATTCGGGCCGACTCCTTCATCACGTCGCCGAGCTGACCGGTCAAGGTGAGTCCCGGTTCCCCGTCCATGGCGGTGGCCTCGATGAACAACACGTCGCCGCCGGCACCGGTGACAGCCAAACCTGTCGCCACTCCGGGCACGTCGGTGCGATCCGACGCCTCGTCCTTCCACACCTTGGGCTTGCCGAGATACTCCCTGACGGCTGGCTCGTCGACCACGACCGGATCCCGGTCTGAACCGACGGCGTCGCCGCCTCGGGCCACCTCGGTGGCAACCTTTCGGGCCAGCTTGCTCAGCTCACGTTCCAGGTTCCTCACCCCGGCCTCCCGGGTGTACCGGTCGACGATTGCGGCCAGAGCGGTTTCGGTCACCTCCAGCTCCTCTGGTTGCAGACCGGCTCCGCGCAGTTGGCGGGGCAGGAGGTGGTCTCTGGCGATATCGACCTTTTCCGCGTCGGTATATCCGTCGATCGTTATCAGCTCGGTTCGGTCGAGGAGAGGGCCGGGAATGGTCTCCACTACGTTGGCCGTGGCAATGAACAGCACGTCCGACAGATCCAGGTCGACTTCGAGATAGTGGTCGCGGAATGTGTGGTTCTGTGCCGGGTCGAGCACCTCGAGCAGCGCCGAGGACGGGTCGCCCCGCCAGTCATTGCCGACCTTGTCCATCTCGTCCAGCAGGAAGACGGGGTTCATGGTCTGAGCTTCGGTGAGGGCGCGGGCGATGCGGCCGGGCCGAGCGCCAACATAGGTGCGCCGATGGCCTCGGATTTCGGCCTCGTCCCGCACCCCGCCCAGGGCAACCCTCACGAACTTGCGGCCGAGGGCCCTTGCCACCGACTCGCCCAAGGATGTCTTTCCGACGCCAGGTGGGCCTACCAACAAGAGGATCGCACCAGCATTGCGGTCGGCCTCGTCACTGAGACCCCGCTCGGCACGTAGCTTTCGCACGGCCAGGTGCTCGATGATCCGCTCCTTGACATCCTTCAACCCGGTGTGATCGGCGTCGAGCACCCCCCGAGCCTCATCGAGGTCGTGTCGATCCTCGGAGAGTGTCCCCCAAGGCAGCTCGAACATAGTGTCGAGCCAGGTCCGCACCCAGGAAGTCTCAGGGGACTGCTCACTCATCCGCTCGAGCCGGTCGATCTCACGCGCGATCGCCTCGTGGACCTTTTCCGGCAGCTCTCGCTGGGCGAGCTTGGCCCGGTACTCGGAAGCGACGTCGCCTTCCTCGCCGAGCTCCTTTCGGATGGCGTCGAGCTGCTGGCGGAGGATGTAGTCCTTCTGACCCTTCTCGATCCGTTCCGTGGCGTCGTCCCGCACCTTGCGGCGCAGCTCGAGGTCGGCGAGAACCTCGCGCATCCAAACCAAGAGCATCCCGAGACGCTGGCGGATATCGAGCGCTTCGAGGAGCTCGATCTTCTGCTCCAGGTTGAGGTCGGGGGAGTACACCGCGAAGTCGGCGAGCTGGGAAGGGTTGTCCACCGCGAGAAGACGCTCGGCCACTCCGGCCAAGCCACGGTTCTCGAGCACGGCACTCACCACCGCCCGATACTCGGCGACCAATGCGTCGAATTCGTCGTCGAGCATGTCGATTTCGGGGTACGGCTCCGCCTCGACCCAGAGGGCGCCGGTCTCGTCGACCGACCCGGCACCCACCCGGGCCCGGGTCACACCGGACACCACCACGTTGTCGCTGTCGTCAGACTGTTGAATCTCGGCGATGGTGCCAACCGAGGCGTAGCGGCCATCGAGGCGGGGCACCAACAGGAGCCGGCCGTCGGCCTGGGCGGCGGCGAGGGCAATCTTGCCCTCCTCTGTTTCGATGCGCAGCGTGACCACCATGTGGGGAAAGACCACGCCGTTGTGGAGGGGAAGGACGGGAAGGGTGAGTTGAGCGGTTTCAGGCATCCGGACCGATTCCTTTGGCTATTACGGGTTTCAGGTCAACCCCGGTGGTGGGCACCCTATTCCGGATCTGAGCCTATCTCGCTCAGGTTTGTTTCAGGTCTGCCTGGGGTGTCCTCAACCCGGTGGCCACTGTTGCGCAACAGACGGCCACAACCAGTGACGCCGCGCCCCATGCCCGAGTCGGGATGGAAGCCCAGCCCTAATGGTCTTCGGCCGCGTCGGCCTCGGCCCTGGTCACGTGGACGGTTCCATCTGGATGCTCCGGTGGCGAGTAGAGCGAGTAGAGCTTTACCGCGTCCTCTCCGATGTTGACCACGTTGTGCCACACCCCGGCCGGCACGATGAATGCCCAGTCGTCTTGGACCTCGTGGGTCTCGTCGACCCCATCCTCGGTCTTGCCGAGCTCCACTCGAGCGGTTCCTTGCTCGAGGCGGAGAAACTGGTCCAGATGTCCATGGGCCTCCCATCCGATCTCCTCGCCGGGAGCGAGGCTCATCAGGGTGAGCTGGGTGTGCCCGCCGGTGAAGACCACGGTCCGGAAGTTGGTGTTGTCGAGTGTGATCTTCGCCATGTCGTTGAGCCAACCCAGCATGATTACCTCCTGGTTCGGTGCCGACTCCAATCCTATTGATCCCCGAGTCTGTGATTGGCTCGATGAGGTATGGTCGGGCTCGAGCCGAGAAGGTCCGATATGAGTGGCGGATTCGAACGAACTGTGGTTGATGCGGTTGGGGTGGCTCCACCCGCGGGGCACTACTCCCATGGCGTCATTGCCTCGGGACGTTTGCTCTTTGTGGCCGGCCAGGTGGCGCTCGACCAGAACGGCGAGCTAATAGGTGGCGACGATGCCGCGGCCCAGGCGCACCAGGTGTTGGCCAATCTGAAGCGTGTGATCGAGTCGGCCGGTGGCACCATGGCGGACGTCGCCCGGACCACCCTCTACCTGACCCGGATCGAGGACCGCGGTCCGGTGGGCAAAGTCCGAGAAGCGTTCTTCCCATCACCACCCCCGGCCAATACCTTGCTAGTGGTCGCCGGGTTGGCTCAACCCCAATTCCTGGTCGAGATCGACGCCATCGTGCCGCTACGAGAGCGTTGAGGGGACCCCGCGACCGGCCAGGCGACCCAACCGGCTACGGGCTCGAGCGAAAGGAGCCTCGTCTCATCTCGGCTGACCACTCGAGACTTGTTGGGGACCGATTCTGGCCCGCTGGCAGACTGGGGCGATGTCCGAGAGACTGACGGCCGAGCTACGTGCCTTGGCCCAGAGCGTCGGAGCCGCCGGCTTCGGTGTGGCGGGGGCCGATCGATTCCAGAGAGAGCTCCTGGCACTCCACAACCACAAGGCCTCGGGCCGGGCCGGGCCGCTTCGTTTCACCTATGGGGCCCCGGAATCCGCCACCGACATCAGAACGTCATTTCCTTGGGCGGAACGGCTCGTCGTGGTGGGATGGAACTATCTGGCCGTTGCGGCCGCCCCTGACATCACCGGGCCAATTGTGGGCCGGTTCGCCACCTCCGATCAATACCAGCCGGTGCGACAGGTCGCCGAAGCCCTCGCCGCTCATCTCCGACGGAACGGGTATCGGGCCGAGGTTCTCATCGACGACAACCGCCTGGTGGACCGGGCAGCGGCGGTGCGCGCCGGAGTGGGATGGTCGGGTAGGAACACCATGGTGCTTGCCCCGGGACTCGGCCCCTGGATGCTGCTCGGCTCGGTGATCACAGACGCCCCGCTGGCCACCACAGATCCAATGCAACGCTCATGTGGGACCTGTGTTGCGTGCATTCCGGCCTGTCCCACTCAGGCTCTCGACGAGCACGGTCTCGACGCACGACGTTGTCTCTCGACGTGGCTCCAGACACCGGGCTCCATCCCACAGTGGATCAGACCGCTGCTCGGACGAAGGATCTATGGCTGCGATGAGTGTCTCACCGTCTGCCCGCCCGGCACGCGGGCTCTCGCCGAAGCAGGGAACCGTCCCGCGGGTCTGATGTTTGCCGAGATGCTCGCCCTCGACGACGAGGAGCTTCTGGACAGTTTCTCATGGTGGTATGTCCCGCGCCGACAAGGCCGGTTCATTCGCCGCAACCTCCTGGTTGCCGCCGGCAACGCCGGCGAGGCCGGGAGCTGGGGACCAGCCCTGGCGCACACGACCCACCCTTCCTCCATGATCCGCGGCCACGCCTATTGGGCCCTGGCCCGGGGTTGGGGTGCGGAGGCACGGCCGGTGCTGCGAGAGCGTCTACCGATTGAGACCGTGCCCGAGGCCAGGGACGAGTTGGTCCTGGCACTGCTCATGCTCGAGCACCCCGAAGCTCACCGGTCGATACTGGCGGTCGACGAGTGGGTGGGCACCAACGAGACCCTGCTCGGGGCGGCGGTGATGGGAGCGACCCCCCTCGAGCCCGGTGGGTTGACGGTGCTTGTCCTCTACGAGGGAGAGGCGCCCGTCCCGATTCCCCTCGAGGGAGTCACCCTGATCTGTGCCCCGGCCGACTCGGCCGAAGTCGATCAACCGCTGGTGATCGTCAACGACCGCGACCGAATTGTGGAAAGCGTGCGAAGGTTTTCCGGTATCGAGTCGTCCACACGCCCCGGGCGGACTCAATGATCCTGCGGCTCGTGGCCGGGGTTCGCTTCTTCAGAGGTCTCGTCTGCGGTCGCGTCTCCACCGGGCGATTCGCTGGCGGCCCAACGCTCGCGCGCGGCGGCGATCCCCTGGTCGATAACGTCGGACAGCTCTGAAGCTGCCTGCTTGGCCGCCTCGAGAGCGCTCATTCGGCTTTCACGAGTGGCATCCCAAGCGGTTCGGATAGCCTCGCCGGTCCGATCGAATGCCTCCTGCACCTCGTCGACCCAACGACTGCGGTCGGAGCTCTCCTCGGCTCGGTCTTGGCTGTTCTCTGTCATGTTGGTCCTCCTAGGTGTGAATCATTCTGGTCCGGTCCCCGAGATGAGAGCCAGGTCCCTGAACAGCCTTACCAGCTCCACAACGATTCCAATCCCTACTCCTACCATGGCCAGGACCAGCACTAATCGGGTTGTCCAGGTCCAGTCGAACTGAGAGCGGCTGAAGTCGAACGGGAACACCCGGTGCATGCGCACCACCACGGCAATGCTGATCCCACCCAATCCGATCTGGCACAGCGACTTGAACCAAGCCCGGTCGTACGCCAGGTAGCCGGCTCTGGTCCGGGCGCGTCGCTTCTCCTCTGCCGCACCTCGACCGAAGGTGCCCCCCGTCTTCAACCGAAGGCCCGCGGCGGCTGGGGCTCGAAGCGGAATCGACCACGTTTTAGACCTCCAGCAACTTGTTGTCCCCCTTTTTGGAAGGGGGGACCGTCCGAACGGAGTGAGGGCGAGGGGGGTTCGACCGCGTTTTAGACCTCCACCGCTCGCCAAGAGTCGAAGGTCCACAATCGAGTCGCGTGCTTCCCATTTCGGGCGGGTAGCGTGACCGCATGGAGTCGGACCACTCGAGTCCTTCCTGGTCTTTGGCCGAGCGTCTGATCGAGGAGGCGATCGCGGCCGGAGAGTTCGAGGATCTTCCCGGGGCAGGAAAGCCACTACCCGGTGCCGGTGTCACTGATGACGAGTTGTGGTGGGTTCGAGCCTGGCTGACGCGCAACCGCACCGACCTGGCGGATGAAAGATCCATTGGCGGGCAAGAAGCGAAATAGGGCCTTCGGCTTGGTCATTGCTTTGGGTTGACCACAATGGCCGGCACATGGAACTGGGAATCACCACCTTCGCCGAGACCTACCGCGACCCGAAGACCGGGGAGACGATCAGCCACGGGGAACGCCTTCGCCAGGTGCTCGAGGAGGTCGTGCTGGCCGAGCACGTCGGTCTGGCGGTGTACGGGGTGGGTGAGCACCACCGACCTGACTTCGCCTCTTCCGCACCGGCGGTAGTGCTGGCCGCCGCTGCGGGCAGGACCGACCGCATCCGTCTCACCCCGGCGGTGATCATTCTCAGCTCCGCCGACCCGGTTCGGACCTTCCAGGACTTCGCCACCCTCGACCTGGTCTCGTCGGGTCGGGCCGAGCTGCTGGTGGGGCGGGGCTCGTTCATCGAGTCGTTTCCACTTTTCGGATACTCACTCTCCGATTACGACGAGTTGTTCAGCGAGAAGCTCGACCTGCTCCTTGCGATCCGAGACCAAGAGCGGATCACTTGGTCGGGCAAGCATCGCCCCGCCCTTCACGACCAGTCGATCTATCCCCGCCCCGACCAAGATCCGTTGCCGATTTGGGTCGGGGTAGGTGGCAGCCCGACCTCGATCGTGCGCGCCGCCACCCGCGGTCTGCCGGTCGCTCTGGCCATCATCGGAGGCAATCCGGATCGATTCGCGGACTTTGCCGATCTTCACCGGTCGACACTCGTCGACTCGGGCCACGACCCGGCCTCGGCGCCTCTGGCTGTCCACGCTCACGGCTATATCGCCGACAGCAACGAGCAGGCGGCCGACGAGTACTACAACTCCTATGCCGTCGCCATGACCCAATTGGGTCGGGAGCGGGGATGGGGGCCCATGACCCGACCTCAATACGACATGATGCGGGGCCCGGGCGGGTCACTCGTGCTCGGAGATGTCGAGACGGTGGCCGCCAAGATCCTCCGCATCAGAGAGATCCTCGGGATCCAGCGCTTCATGCTTCACATCAGTGTGGGCACCCTGCCCCACGAGCAGGTCCTCCACGCCATCGAGCTGTTGGGCAAAGAGGTGGCGCCGATCGTGCAATCAGCAGACATCTAGTGGTCTGACCCGCCGACCGTGTCGAGAATGAGCTCCGCGTAGTAGAAAGGCCAGCGCGCTTCGGGTGCCTCGGCGCGGTGCTTCTCGTCTGCGCTGGTCAGCCATTCTGTGACCTGGTCGAGGCTCGGGCTGAAGCCAACGTGGGAATCGATCTCGCCCACGAGTCGAGAGGCATACCACTCAGCCCAATGCTCGTTGACTCCACCCGTCTCCTCATGGTGGGCCCGGGCCGCGGCCGCCAGGAGCCGGCCAAGTTGGGTCACGCTGTCTCTGTCCGCCATGTGCTTTCAGGATAGGCAAACGGCCACCTCCTGCGGTTCGCGAGAATAGGGGCTAAATCGCGAAAACAAATCAGGCCTTCAACTTGCCCGCCGGGTGCACCGATCCTATGGTGGCGTAGCCGGATCGGGGGCAACCCCGGACCGGAATCGAAGCGACCGAGAGGTCACTTTGGAACCCATCTGGGAGACCAGCCTTTCGGGGTTGGAGTGTCAGACGGGTCGAGAATCCCGAGAGGGTGAGGGCTTCGGCCAGCACTCCCTCGGGGTTCTTCGCGTTCGGGGTCTTCCCGACGTGCTCAGGTCACGAATGGGTTCCCCAACGTCTGCGATCACGCTCCGGTGAGACCGAACAGCGACGCCACGAAGATGATCACGCCGACGCCGACCACGGTCCCCACCAGCCAATTGATGGTGAGTTTGCCGTCCTGAACTGCCGTGGCCTCGCCGCTCCGATAACGGAAGGCGAGAACGCTGGCGGTGGCACTGCAATAGGCGAGGGTGAGAGCGATGAGCCACACGCTCCGGTCCAAGCTCGCCGCAAGAAAGGCCGCCGCCCCGGCCGGGAGCACGCCCAACACCAGGTTGCGGACTACCACGGCTGCGAGGTCGGTGCGTGTCTCGTCGTGGGTGAGGCTGTTCGCGGCCCAGCCGGCGGCCAGGGCAGCGATTGCCGCAGTGGCCAGGGCCGCGGCGGGGTAGATGATGTACTCCGACACGACCAAGCCCATCACGTAGAGGAACACGGCCATTGGTGTGGTGACAAGCAACGCGATGACGGCGACACTGGGAATGGCGCGAAACAAGCTCGGTTCTTGTTCACTCAACGTGTCCTCTTCGCGTCCACCCATTCGAGTCAATGTAATCGTGCATTGAGACCGTCGATGATGATCTCGAGCCCGAAGGCGAACTCGCCGGCAAACTCACAGTCACCCAGGTAGGGGGCGAGCTGAGCGACGTTGGGATAGTCCTCGGCCAGATCGGCGAGCTGCCCTTCGATTCCTTCCCAGTCCTTGTCCTTGGGACCCCCGGAGACCATCTGGAAGGCGTAGCCCATGGTGTGACTGGCCAGCATCTGCCATGCATGGTGCGTGTCCTCGTCGCTGAAGCCGGCGTTCCGCAGGAGGCCGAGGGCACGATCCATGAAAAGCAACGAAGAGTTGCCGTAGTTTCCACGCTGCATCAGGAGACTCACCATCCAGGGGTGAGCGGTGAACTGATCCATGGCCCTCAACACGGTTTCTCGGATCGCTGTTGTCCATTCGGCATCGGTTGCGGGAAGCGGCACCGATGCGAAGACCCGATCGATCATGCCATCGAAGATGTCGTCCTTGTTCTCGACGTGGTTGTAGAGCGACATGGCTTCGACCCCGAGTTCGGCACCGAGCTTTCGCATCGACAACTCCTCGACACCGTTGTCATCGGCGTATGTGACCGCAGCGTCGATGATCCTTTCCCGGTTCAGCGGGAGGCGGGTCTCGGTCGTGGACATCACTGCATCGTAAGTCACCGGGTTCGCCAATGGCGGCTTGCCGTACTTACGGTGTATGCGAATCACATCAGTGCGCTTACAGTGCAACTAGACATTCCAACCAGAGGCAGAAACAAGAGGAGACCGGTCGGGATGCCGGCATGAGACCCATGATGCGGCCGTTGACCACCCGTGACGTGCGCGTGCTCTACGACGGGATGGCCGGGAATTGGCGGCTGCTGGGGATGGTCGACGCATTGCTGATGGTCAACAGGCTGCGAAAGAAGCACTTTTCGAGCGCCACGGGTGATGTGTTGGACGTTGCATGTGGCACCGGGGAGAACTTCGAGCACGTGGAGCATTGTCGATCCGTGACGGCATTCGACCTGTCCCCGGAGATGGTGGACCAGGCCAAGCGCAGGGCACGACAGATGCGGATGGAGGTCACCCTGATGGTGGGAGACGCCCAAAAGATGCCGTTTCCCGATCACAGCTTCGACACCGTGATCTCGGCGCTGTCCTCATGCACCTTTCCCGACCATCGGGCGGCTTTCACGGAGATGGTCCGGGTCACCAAACCCGGCGGGCGCATTCTGCTCCTGGAGCATGGCCGGTCGTCGGCCGGTTGGATCGCCCGGCGTCAGGATCGCAATGTCGAACGCGTCTACCGACGTTCCGCCTGTCGCAACAACCGTGACGTCCCGATCGAGCTGAAACAGGCGGGTCTAAACGTGGTTGCCCTCCAAATCAGCCATCTTGGAATGATGAATCGAGTCACGATCGGGGCCCACCAGGAGACCCTCGGTTGATCCATCCAGCACCCAGACTTTTGTCCTGGAGCCGTGGGTTCGTATAGTCCACCTATGGAATCCGACACCGTTGTCTGGAAGGGACGCTGTGGTCCTTTCGAGTTGAAACTTGGACCTCATACCTTCCGACCTTCGACGATCTCAACCCTCCTTGCCGATGCGTTGGATATCGAGGAGCGATCGGTCGTGATCGACGCCGGCTGCGGCTCAGGGGTCCTCTCGATCGTCGCCGCCAAACTGGGTGCCGGGAAGGTCTATGGCGTCGATGCGGCGGAAGGCACTGTCGAGGTGGCCACCGCCAACGCCATCGCCCAGGGTGTCGCCGACCGAGTCGAGTTCTTCCAGAGCGACATGTTCGATGCGCTTCCCGAGGGAGAGATCGCCGATGTCGTGATCGGCGACGTCTCCGGGATCCCCGATGACCTGGCCACCGTCTCCGGGTGGTTCCCCTCGGGGCTGGCCGGTGGGCCCACCGGGGCGGAGCTGCCGATGCGAATGCTGGACGAGGCGAAGAGGCTGCTTCGCAAAGGGGGAAGGCTGTTGCTGCCGACCGGCTCGCTCCAAGACGAGACGTCGATCATGGACAAAGCCCGTTCCGCCTTTAGTTCGATCAAGATGCTCAGCGAGCGCCCCATCCCGCTGCCCTCTGCGTTGGTCGAGCAGCCGGCAGTGATACGTCTCATACGCGACCGGGTGATCGAGCTCACCGAACGAGGCAGCCGCTACCTGTGGACCGCCCGCATCTGGGAGATCCAGGCCTAGGGCAAGTGCCAGAGCGACCTGCCCCGACCACCGACGTTTGGCGGGTTCAGGACGGCCAGATGACGTCGCTGGCTGCGTCCTCGTCCTCGACGAACGGGCCAGTGCGCCTTCGTCCTGCGTCCTTGCCGGGCGGCGCCCCTGGCTCGCCCTGAACATCGCCAACGTCAGTGGCCAGAGCAGGTCATCGCTCGCGGTGCATCTTCTCCGAAAGCAGTCTGAGGAGGAACGCCTCGTTGTCGTCGGGCGCATCCGCTCCGACCACCTTGGCTCGCAGCCGGTCCGCGATCACGTCGGCCAGGTCCGAACGACTCTGCCCGGTCAAGGCATTCCGTCTCTCGGCGAATCGGCGAAGCAATGCGACGTCCTCGTCGTTGAGGGCAGATGTGTCCCACCTCGACAACCCGACTAGATCCTCGGTGCCGATCAACCCGGATGTGGCCAGGAGGGTACCGGGAGCGCGGTCACGGATTACCACGGTGCCCGCGGCGAGATCGCCAACTCGTTGATTGCGAGGAGTAGCGAGGATGCTGACGATTCCGGTCGCATAGAAGGCGGGGAGGGAGTCGACCATCCTGAGCAACGTCCTTATCGCCACAGCACCGAATCCGAGCGGGGTTCCGTCGGCCCTGATCACCCGGATGCCGAGGGCCGACTTGCCCGGGGTCCTGCCCGAGTTCAATGTCTCGAACAGCAAGTAGTAGCCGAAGAGAATCACGAACACCAGCAATGCGCCGAACCCGATGACCAGGCTGAACATGTCTTCGGACACACTCGCCGAGCCAATCATCACCACCGCGATCAGCACCACGATCGTCGCGATGGCGAGGATCACAGAGTCGATCGCCGCCGCCCCGACCCGGGACCCGAGCCCAGCTAGCGTCAATTCCAGCTCGACCCCCTCGGGGGTGTCGATTCTGAGACGGTCTTCGAAAACCACCCTATGAAGCTAACCCGCTATCTGGACGAGCGAGAGAAGAGTTGGGACCGTTTCGACGAGCTTCTGACGGCGGCAGGACGACGACCCGAGCGGCTTGCACCAGGAGAGCTGCGCGAATTGGCTGGTCTCTACCGGGCGACTGCAGCCGATCTGGCCATGGCGCGGCGTCGTTTTCCCGATGATCCCGTGGTGCAGAGACTGGAAGGAATGGTCCGCCAGGGACGCGGCCTGGTCTACGAGCGGGCCAGCCGTCGCGCCAACCTGGTCGATTTGTTCGCCGACCGCTACTGGCTCCTCCTGTTCCAGAGATCCCGTCCCCTGGCGCTGGCCGGTCTCCTCCTCCTCGTCCCCGCGGTCCTCTCCGGTTGGTGGGGTGTGGCCGACCCCGAGACAATGGCCGAGCTCCTCCCTCCCGACTTTCTCTGGGTGGCGGAAGCGGAAAGCACCGAGCAGGGTCTGGGCCCGCTCGGCCTGGCCGGCTTCTCCACCTATGTGCTCGTCAACAACATCCGGGTCTCACTGGCTGCATTCGCCCTCGGGATCACCTTCGGGGTGGGGACCGCATTCCTCGTGGCCTACAACGGGGTATTGCTCGGCGGTGTCTCCGGCCTGGCCCTTGCCTCGGGCAATGGCGGGCTCCTGGTGGCGGCAGTAGTTGGCCACGGGGTGCTCGAATTGACCTGCATCGTGGTCGGGGCAGGGGCAGGGCTCTCAATGGCCCGAGCGATGCTGCGCCCGGGCGCCATGACTCGCCGGGCAGCGCTCGCCGCCGAGGCAGTGCCGGCGTTGACTATCGCCGCGGCCACGGCACCCTGGCTGGTCCTGGCCGGCCTGGTGGAGGGCTACGTGAGCCGGGTCGGTCTCGGCCCGGTGCCGACCACGATCATCGGGCTCATCCTCGGGGGCCTGTTCTGGGGTCTTTACATCTGGCGAGGGTGGCTGCCTCAGAGACGGGCGCGTCGTTTGGCGGTCAGGTAGGCGGAAACGCACGCAGCCGACAGCCGCTCAGGCGGAGCCTCTATCACCCGCACTCCCAATCCTGCCAGTAACGCCGCCACCCGCTCACGGGCTTCGATCACGTCCACCGCAACAGACTGGCGAATGACCCCCGACGTTGTCTCCTCGGCCAGAAGTAAGGCTGCCTCCACCGTAGGATCGGCCACCGACGCCACCGCCACGGCGTGATGCCTAGCCAAAATCGGCATCGCGTCGGCCAAGGGCCTTGCTGCGGACTCGTCGAGAAGGTCGGTCATGATCAGGACAAAGGCACGCTTGGCGTGGGTCACCGTCTGGAAGGCCAGCTCGTATGAGCTGTCGGTGGGCTCGGGCTCGAGGTCGTAGATCGCCTGGAGCACCGCCCGTGCGCCGTCCCGACGCGGGGTGAGCCATCGCACCACTTTGCTATGAAAGGCGAGAACACCCACCCTGTCGCCGATCTCATCCGCCACGGCAGCCATCGCGGCAATGGCGTCGACCGCGGCATCCAAACGGGTCAGCTCCGGCCTCCCGTCTCGCCCAGGGAGTGGCGCTGCCATCAGTCGTCCCGTGTCGAGCAGGCAGATGACCTCTCGATCCTGTTCGACGCGATAGGTGTTCGACATCGGATGGCCCACCCTGGCGGTCGCCCGCCAGTTCACCTGCCGGATGTCGTCGTCGGGCGAGTACTCGCGGATCGACTCCAACTCCGTGCCAAGCCCGAGGGGTCCCCGAGAACGTCGGCCCTCACCGCGAAACCTGCCCATGCGCACCTCGATCGCCAGTCGCCGGGCGGCGGGCAAGTCGGGATAGACCACGATTTCCGCCGGTTGGCCGGTTCGGTGAAACCACCATCCAAGGCCGAGCGGTCCCCGGGCGCGTGTGGCCGGGGCGGGCAGGACGTGCCTTCCCCGACGCAGCGCCATGATCTCCGCCTCGATTTCGCCGTCGTCTTCTTGGGGGCGGATGCGGATGTCGGGCCCCGATGGCTGTCGGATGCGTAGATCCGTACTCGGCTCCGAGGGTCTGATGGTGAGCGTGGAAGCCACACCTCGAGAGAGGATGGAAGGGGTACGGCTCACGAGGACAGGCACTTCTCGAACCAACCAGGCATCGGCAACGGTGGCGGCGGCCGCTGCCAACACAAGAAGTCCGGTCACCGGGAAGGGCAGTAACAACGCCGTCAACGCCAGCAGCGCCAGGATCGCTGCCGCGCGCGGGGTCGGGCTCAAGTCACGGCCGGTCTCAGCGCGGGACCTCCACAGACGCCAGGACCGCTCGCACGGCGTCGTCGGGGGTGTACCCGTCGAGCTCGGCTTCGGGCCGGACCAGGATGCGGTGTCGGAGGACCGGCACTGCCATTCGGGCAACATCGTCGGGGGTCACGAAGTCCCGCCCGGACATTCTGGCTATGGCCTTGGCGGCCGCCAGGAGGTGGACCGACGATCTGGGGCTGGCGCCGAGCTCGACCGAGGGCAGGTCCCGGGAACGGCGGGTGATCGATGTGACGTACGAGACAACCTCGTCGCTCACCGTCGTCGCCTCCACCAGACGCCGTCGAGTCAGGAGGCCATCCGCATCGGTGACCGCCTCCACTTCGCTCAGGGTTGCCGGGGCGAGACCGTCCCGCTCCATGCGGAGCATTTCTCTCTCCTGGTCTTCGGTGGGATACCCAACCTCGATCTTCATCAGAAAGCGGTCGAGCTGTGCCTCCGGGAGCGGATAAGTCCCCTCATATTCGATCGGGTTTTGAGTGGCCACGACCAGGAACGGCTTGGGGAGCGGATGGCTCACCCCATCGACGGAGACCTGACCTTCGGACATTGCTTCAAGCAGTGCCGCCTGGGTCTTGGGCGGGGTGCGATTGATCTCGTCGGCGAGAAGGAGTTGGGTGAACACCGGCCCACGACGAAAGACAAGGTCGTGCCCTCGCAGAGTCATCGTGCCGGTCAAATCGGAAGGAAGCATGTCCGGGGTGAATTGGGCTCGGGCAAAGGTGAGGCCCAAAGCTCGGGCCACGGCTTGGGCGAGAAGGGTCTTGGCGGTGCCAGGCACACCTTCGAGCAGAACGTGACCCCCCACCGCGGCGGCGGCGAGCATGGCGTCGATAGTCGGCGTCTGCCCCACGACGACCTTGGCCACTTCGGCGTGGACTTTCTCCCTGACTTCCTTCACGTCATCTCCTAGCGCTGATGTGGGCGAGAGCCCTACCGGCCGGCACCGGGTCCCCGAGAGGATCGAGCACCGCCTCCATGTCACCGGGATCGACCCCCGCGTCGTGGGCCGCCTTCCTCAGCTCGTCCTCCGTTGCCTCCGGTCCCAATCCAGCCCGATTGGACAACAAACGCCTCACTCTGGCCCGAACCGGGTCGATCGCCTCACGGGCGGGTCCCGACCTGCCCAGTATCGCCGCCACGGACTCGACGTAGGCGGCGCGCTCGGGTTGCAGCTTGCGCTCGGTGTCTTCGGGAGGCCCCAGCCGTCGCCCATAAGCGAGCCCCCAGGCCCCAGCGGCAACTGTCAGGAGCGCGATCGCCCCCACCCACCCGTCGGGTAGCAGCTGCCAGAAGGTGTCACCTCCGTAACCGTGCCGGAACTCGTCGAAGACAACGTCGCGGCCGCCGGTCAGCGTCATGGCGAGGCCGGCGGAGTCTCCGGCGGCCAGGCCGGTGTTCTGGAGCGGTGTCGAATCAGCCAGCCAGACGAACACGCCGCGGCCAACCGTCCATTCGACCCCGACAACTTCGCCTTCATCCCCTTCGAGAATCAGTGTCGCTCCGTTCGACGAGCCAAACTGGCCCCGCCCGCCGAGAGGCACCTCACCGACATCGAGGTGGGTGCCGATGGCGATCGTGGGCCCGCCCGGCTCCCATCCCGGGATCTCGTTGGCCCCCCTGCCGGTTGATGCGACGATCCGATCCGGATCCGGGCCGGCGAGTACCAGTCGGCCTCCGTCACGAAGGTACTGGCCGACGATCGCGGCCTCGGCTTCGCTGAAGCTGGAAAGACCCACTTCGATCAGGAGCAAGGTCTTGGTCGGATCGAGGCGGGAAGTGGTGTATTGCGCCCGAAGCCGCTCAACTCCGTCGCCTTCGGATTCGATCAGCTCGGCCAGGGCGGCGGTCCCGAAAGCGGTGGTCACGTATGACGAACCGGGGGGACCGGCCACCGTCTCGCCCCGCACCAGACCGCCAACGATGAAAGCCGTCAGGTTGCCGACTATCAGTACCAGGCCGAGCACCACCAGCACCTTGCGCAGCCGCCTGCCTTCTGCGCCGATCGTCGTCGATCTCGGAATCATCACCTGACACCTGCCCCGATCCTCTGGTCGAGGAGGACTCTCCAACCATTCTGAGCGATCTCGTAGTCCTCGGCCGTGGCTGACTGGTGCCCATAGACGATCTCGTCGAAGCGGAGGGTCAGGCTCTCGAAGACCGGCGACTGCAACAAGTCGGTGATCTCCGCGCTGGTCAGACCGGGGCGGAACCTGATGAGCCCGGCTTCATCGAGACGAAGCAATCCGGCGCGGAAGCGGAGACGGACAGCTTCGCCTATCTCGCCGCCTTCCGCGGCCAGCTCGGCCGCCTCTTCGAGGACGCTCGGGTCGGCGCCGCGGGCGAGGGCGTGCTCGCGCCTGATTCGCTGGTCCATGTCCCGGGCACGACGCTTGCCCAGATTGCGGGCGATGAGCATTGAGACCACGACCACGGTCACGACCAGGATCGATCCCAGCACGATTGGACCACCGACCAGACCGGCGACCGAGTCGAGGAAGTCGAGGAAGCGAAACCACAGATCTCTGAGCCAGGCGCTGATTCGCTCCGAGGTGGTGGTCTCGACCCGGTATTTGGCCTGGGAGAGGATCTCCTCTGCTTGGGCCCGCAGTCGATCGGAGTCGACCGTTTGAAACAGGGTCATCAGGTGCCGGGCGAGCCGAGGCCGAACGGGTCGTCTGGACTGCTGGTTGGGGGCGGTGGGGGGGTGCCATCGCCCATCTCGGTCGCCATCACACGGAGGTCGTAACCCTCTGCTCGCACTCGCAGATCGAAGTAGAGAACGATCAGCACCGCGGCGATGAAGGGCTGCACGACGATGGAGCTCAGTGTCGACGAGATGACGGAGGCGGCAACCGGGATCCCCACGCTGGTCTCGTCACCGAGGAATGTGAACAGCGACCCCGCCAAGCTGAACAGGTAACTGACAGTCCCATAGAGCAAGACCGACAGGAGCACCACCCCGAGCACCGGCCAGAATCGCTGTCTCACCAATCGGTACGACCTTTGTATGGCTTCGAAGGCCCCGAGGTGTTCGACCACCAGGGCCGGTACGGTGACCGACCACGAGATGAAGAGCCACACTCCAGGCACCAGGCAGAAGATCAGACCGAACGATGATCCGATCCAGACCATGAGGACGGCGCCGAGGATGGCGAAGAACCGGCGAAACCCGAATCTGATCGACTCCTGCCACTCCGGCACCGAGCCTTGGTAGACGTCGGCCACCGCTTTGACCGTCGCCCCTTGTGCCAGGACGGATCCCACACCGGCGAGCACGGCCAGCACCAACCCGAGGATGAGCAACTGCACCGCTGAGTCGAGGAACAGGTCGAACTGCTCATCGGTGAGGGTGGAGTCCACGGCCAGCGAGTTCACCAGCGATGTGATGTCGCCCGCTCCGAAAGCGGTGTATGCCATGAGTTGCAGGATCCCGAGGGGGGCGAAGATCATCGCCGCGATCGTGAACAAGACCCGGGCGTTGCTCGAAACCACCTTGATGGCGGCATCGATAATCTCCCCCACGGCCAGCGGTCGCAGCTCAGGTCGGTTCACGAGAAGGAAAGGTAATAGGTCGAGACGCCGGTTCGGGCCAGGACCGCCGGCGCGGCTCGCTACAGCATGAGCCGGTGGTAGCCACTGCGGAAGTGGATCAGTGGGTCGGTGAGGTCGGACACCTCGACCCGGTCGACCTGGCCTACCACCACACCCGACCACCCGGTTTCCTCCCGGGTGAGGAAGCTGCAGTAGAGACGGTCGCCCAGGTCCGACAGGACGGGACCCCACTCGGAGGGGGTGCTCTCGACGGTCGTGAACAGGCCTCCGGGGGAAGGGGATAGGCCGGCGAACACCTCCGCCAGCCGATGGTCCTCGTAACGGCAGAGGTGGACGATGAAGCGCCCGCTGTCGGCGGTCGACGTCCAGAGGTCGGTGGTCGGTCCCACCACCAAATAGACCAGGGCGGGCTCGCCTTCGACCACGAACAACGAGGAAACCGTGAGACCGGTGGTGGCTGCTCCTGCCCCGGCGGTGACGATGGTGACGCCGGCGGGGAGACGTCCCCGGAATCGTCGCGCCTGATCCCGGTCACCGGGTTCGGGCTGGAACGGGTTCTCGGAGTGGATCATCGTCCCGACACTAGATCCGGGATTTGTCACACCCCTCTGGAAGCATGACGGCAGGGCTCTCTATGAAGCGTCCCAGAAACGAGGATCGAGACATGACTACCGAGACGTTCGCCATCGTGATCGCGACCGCGTCCGTGATAGGTGTGGTTCTGCTCGCCATCGCGGTGCTCGTGACCAGGAGCCGACGGACCACGATCGATCCCTTGCCTGCGACGCCGGAGATGGCGCGCCGTCTGGAGGAGATGCAGACGGCTCTCGTCGGCCGCGATGGAGCGCTGGGGGCTCAGGTCGAGCAGCTCGACGCCAAGCTCGCCGCTCTTCAGCAGTCGGTAACCGGTCGCGAGGCGGCCCTGGACGAGCAGGTTCGTGGGATCGGGGCCCAGATGCAGGGGATCACATCGCTGTTCACCAACGACCGAGCCCGGGGAGGGTGGGCCGAGATCAGCATGAAGCGGGTGTTCGAACAGGGAGGCCTGGTCGAAGGTCGTGATTTCACGTTGCAGATGAGTGGTGGGGAGATCCAGCCCGATGCCGTCGTTCACCTCCCGGGTGGCCGGAACATCGTGATCGATGCCAAGTTCCCCGTGGCGCGATTCGCCGAGGCCTTGCGGGAGGACGACCCCGATCGTCGTCTTCGTTTGCTCATGGAGCAGGGCAAGGAGTTGGAGCGGGTGGGCAAGACCTTGGCCACCAAGGGATACGCCGATATGGCTTCGGGTGGGTATGTCGTGATGTATCTGCCGTCACAGGCGGTTTACGAGGCTTCGGCGTCGGCTCATCCCGAGCTCCTCGATCGGTTGATGGCGATGAGGGTGATCATTGCCGGGCCGAGCGCCCTCTATGCGCTGCTGTTGAATGTCGCCTCCCTCCTCACCGAGTTCAAGGCACTGCAACAGGCCGATCAGATCCTGGAAGACGCCCGGGAGTTGCACAAGCGGATGACTACTTTTGCTTCCCACCTTCAGGGGGTGGGGGCCGGTTTGACCAATGCGGTGGGTGCCTTCAACGGGGCGATCGGGTCGTGGGGGAGCAGGGTGGCGCCACAGCTCGCCCGGATGAGCGAGCAAACCGGGCGTGAACAGGTGGAAGGGCTCGTCCCGATCGAAGAGAGAGTCCGCGAACTGCCCGAGCCCGGATTGAGGGTCGTGGGCTGACGGTTGGTCCGCGGCAGACGAGGGGGACGATTATGCCCCGGTGAATCGAAGGATTCGGGTCCCCATGGCGTCGAACAATTCCAGAAACCTCCGATCCCGTGTCGAGGAGCTGGAGCGCGGCGGTTTTCCTTTGCCCGGTGATGGGTAAGGGTGAGATGCAAAGGAGGTCCCATATGAATGTCAACTCCCCGGAGCACATGACCAACCCTGAGTCGGCGGACCTCGATTTCGCCAGTCGGGCTGTGATCTATCTGGAGAAGAACGGTCTCGAGATCGATGAGGTGGTCGAGTGCCTGATCGACGAGTTCGAACTCGATCGTGAGACAGCCCAAGAGCTGGCGTCGCTGGCTGCCTGAGCCCGGCATCCCATTCGTAGACCGCGCGGTAGGTTCGGCGGATGAGCCATTCGATCCAAGTCGTCATCGCCTGTGAAGATCCCTCTCGTCTCGTGGAGTTCTGGGCAGCGGCCTTGGGTTACATCCCGGAGCCGCCGCCCGAGGGATTCGACACGTGGCACGATTTCGCCGACGCCATCGGAATTCCGGAGGCCAACCTCAACGACATCGGCGCCGTGATCGATCCCGACGGAATTGGGCCGCGTTTTCTCTTCGAGCGTTACGACGGGGGCGAGCCGAATCAGCGAGTTCCCGTCGACGTCAATGTGATTGCGGCGAACGTCAAAGACGAGGAGCGGAGAGACCTTCTGGCTGAGGAGAGGGCCAGACTCGAGGCGCTTGGGGCCCGCTTCAAGAAGGAGGCGACCGGGATCGCTGGCGAGTACTGGATCGAGATGATCGATCCGGGAGGAAACTGGTTCTGTGTCCAGTGAGCCTCAGTCACCTTTGACGAGGGCCGCGAGCCGAGCCGGTGCCACTGTCAGAAAGGCATCGAGGACCAGCTCGTCCACCTCGTCCCAGTCGACCGCCCCGTCGAGGTAATACCCGACCCACCCACGTCCTCCAACATACGGGGGGACGAAGTAGTGCTCGGGGTCGGATTCGACCAGTATCGGTTGCATCCCCTCGGGAGCGGCACACCAAATGGCGACCCGATCGTCGTGATGGTGCTCGGCGTACGTGACGAACATCCGTTTGCCCGCTACGAACCATGATGGTTCTCCGTGGCTGGGGCGCTCCTCCACCGAGGGGAGAGCGTTGCAGATCCTGCGCAGTCGGGGTAAGCGGTCGGAAACGATGAGGCGATTCTCGCAGAGTAGGTTCCCGAGGATCGCTCCATTTCAGAGGAGGAATCATGAGCGAGCATCCCAATGCTGCCTTGTATCGACACGTCATGGAGAGATTCAGCCAAGGAGATACCACTGCCTTTGCCGATGCGATAGCCGACGATGTGGTTTGGTGGCAGATCGGCGTCGCCGAACCGCTGCGCGGCAAGGAGGCGCTCCTACAGTCGATGCAGGCCATGGAGGACGTCGCCTTCGAAGTGGAGTTGCACGATGTCGTCGCCAATGACGAGCACCTTGTGGGATTGGTCACCGCAACGGTCACGGTCGGCGACACATCCTTCTCGTATCGAACTGCCGAGATCTCCCATATCAGAGACGGAAAAGTCACCGAGCGCTGGGCTTTCTCCGACGACACGCAGGCCATAACGGACTTCTTCTCCCAGCTTGGCTGAGAATGGCATTGGATCGAAGAGCCTCCGGCTCGCGTCGAGTCGAACCCCCGGTCAGGTAGCAGCCGCAGGAATCGCCGGCGGCCTGATCGGAGCAGGAGGGGGAGCTGCGATCAGCTCGGCCTCGAGTCGGGGACCACTCACGGCAATGATCGTCGGGGCGGTTGCACTCGGGTTGGTGTCGGCTTGGGCCGATGCGCGGCGTATCCCCGGGAGGCCACAGCCGATCTGGATCCGGATCGCCGCCTCGGTGTTCCTGGCCGCCATCGTCGGATGGTTGCTGGAACTCGTCCTCCCCGACTGGCCGGCTTGGGTTCCCGCGACCTCGATCGGTGCGTTGGCGGGGGCGATTGGCTTCCGGCCGGTCAAGCTGCTGCTCGGCGCCGGGGTCGGCGTCCTTGTCGGCGTCGGATTCGATCTCATGGCTTGGGATGTTGGTTGGGGGTTGCCGGTTGCTCTCACGGTTCTGATCTACCGCTTTTTCGCCGGATGGTGGTGGCGAGGCCGTGATCAGGTCCGGATCATGGGAGAGCGGATGACCCAGACCGAGGCACGATATGTAGTCCCTTTTGCCGAGGTGACCGGCTACGTGGGCGTCGACTATCTGGAGCGCTATGCCCTGACTGTCGGGGCCACGTTCGCCCGCAACCCGGAGGACATCGGGATTATCGAGAGTCTCGACCTTCTCCGCGGTCCGAGCTTCGAGCCTGACATGACCCATCCCCTTGTGAGGGAGTTCTATGAGCACACCAGCAGGTTCACCCTTTCGATCATCCCGCAGTGGCGGCCCTGGATGCGTCTTCCCTACCTGGTCTACCGACGCACGGTGGCGCGACCGCTAGGTCAGGCCAATGCGCCTTTCGAGATCGAAGCGGTGCAGAGAGGAGTCGTCTCGTGGATCGACACCATTGATGTCGATGGCGATGGGCGAGCCGACTTCCGCGCCTGGATTCGTGCCTATCAGGATGGCGAGCCGCTGTACGTCGGTATCTACACCGTCCAGGAGGTCGAAGGCGTTCCCTATGTGGCCGTGGGTTTCCCCCTACCGACCGCCAACTTCACCGCGACCCTGCTGCCCTCCAATCATCTCGGCGACGGTCTTCGTCTCCGATCGCACGCCGATGCCCCGCACGCTGGTCACTACCTGTCGTTGATCGAGTCCACTGGCGAGTTGACCACTCTTCAACTCAGGGCGTTTGGCGAGGAGATCGACGTGTTCGTGATCGACGGGGAGCTGAAGACCGAGCATCGGTTCACCCTGGCCGGATCGGTTTTCCTCGTACTCCATTACGAGATCAGCCGGATAGGCCCTCACAGTCGGCCCGAGGCGCCTATTCGACCAACCGGATCGCGGTGAGATCAGACTGCTTGACCCAATAGGGCCGCATGCGACGTTGGTCGGCCACTAGATAGAGGGTGCCCGAAGCGACGTGCTCGGGATCGTGCGCTGTCCCAGAGTCGACCCACCAACCGAGAGCGATCACCCGACCGGCGATCGCCGGTTTGCCGTCTCCGGGGTCGGCGCTGGTCTCGACGTCCAGCTTCCGGCTGACTGTTATCGCAAAGTCTGCGTGATGCTCCACGGGCTCAGGCTATCGCTTTCTGCCGAGATAGCCCCAGCGATCTAGGTCCTCCATGGTGTCGAGGATCGTCTGGTCGACGTCTCTGAACACGAGCCCCAACTCGCTGCGGACCTTGGAGTTGTCGAATCGCATCTCCCCGCCGAGGTGGGTCTTGAGATACGACCGGGTACCCGCCGGCTGGAAGTTGGCTGCCAAACGGGTGAGGCCAACGCCGATGCCGGAGTCGAGGCCAAGCGATGGCAACCGGTACCGCTCACTCCACCCGTGGGACCGCAAGAGCTCGACCACCTGGCGCACCGTGCGTGACTCGGCGGCCACTATGTAACGGCCTGACGCCTCCCCTTTCTCCATTGCGAGGATGTGGGCTCTGGCCACGTCGCGCACATCTACCAGCGGCCACTGCAGGGCCAGGATTCCCGGCATCCCACCATTGGTCAGAGCGACCAGAGACCTGGCGCTGGCATTGACTCCGGGCACGAGGGACGGGCCGATGACCAGGAAAGGGTTGATTACGACCAGATCGAAACTCGTCTGGTGGTTGTCCATGAACTCCCAGGCGGCCCGCTCGGCGAGGAGCTTGGAGTAGTAGTAGGGGTTCCTGGTGAGAGACGACCGTGTGTTCCAATCCTGCTCGGTGTTGACATGCCCATCGGCCTGATCGGTGATCGCGGCCACCGAGGAGGTGAGTACCACCCGCTTCACCCCTCCTGCTCGGGTAGCTGCTCCCAGCAGGGCCAGGGTGCCGTTGACCGCCGGGTCGACGAGATCGCGCTGCGGATCCTCGACATCCACCAGATACGGTGACGCGGTGTGGAGCAAATACTCGCATCCGAGGACTGCCTCGTCGAAGGAGTCGGGGCTCAGTAGATCCGCTCGAACCAGCTCGAGACCTTCGGCGGCTCCGGCCAAACCCGTGACATGACCTGCGGCCCGGGTCTTCTCGGGATCACGAACCGTCCCCCGCACCCGATACCCGGATCCGAGCAGCTGTTCGACGATGTGTGACGCGATGAATCCGGAGACCCCGGTGATGAGCACGGGTGCCCGGCTGATCGGGTCTCTGATCATCACTCCACGCTACAGGTGGCGATCTTCGATCAGTCTCGTGCCGGGCCTCGTCAGACTGAGGGTGAGCGATCGTCCGCTCCGCGACCGGCCACGAACCAGATGGCGTTGACCGGCTCGTCACCGATGTTGAAGAGTCGGTGCGGTTTGGTGGAGTCGAATGCGATCGAGTCTCCGGGGTTCAGCTCGAAGAAGTCGAAGCCAAGCTGGATACCCATTCTGCCCGATATGACATATCCGTACTCGCGCCCGTGATGTCTCATCAGCGACTCGTCGGGCGTGGACGCCCCACCCACTTCGTAAATCGCATGGAGGAAGTCGACTCCCTCCTCGGTGTCGGAGGTGAGCTGTTCCCAGCGCACCCCGGAGGCCAGGTCGATGGACTTTCGCTGCTCGGGGTGAACCAGAGGGCTTGGACGTTCGAAGTCGTCGGCCCGGTCGGGGCTCGACTCGTCGGGGCCCAGATGCTCGTCGCCTCGGAGCAGCTTGTCGAGTGAGACGTCGAGCTCGGTGACAATGGCGTAGAGGGTTCCCACCGATGGTTTGGAGAGGCCGCTTTCCAGTTGGGAGATGAGACTGGCCGAAAGCCCGAGCCGCCTTGCCAGTTCGCGTTGGCTGATACCCGCTTTGGTGCGCTCGGCGCGGAGCCGGGCGCCAATGCCGTCGAGTTCCTCAGTCATGTCACGGCTCCTCCATGTGGAGCGAGGTTAGGGCGCCCGACCCGGCGCTACATCAGTAGCCAACCACCGTCTACGTACAGGTTGACTCCGTTCACCGAGCGGTTCTCCAACAGAAACACTGTGGCGTCGACAACGTCGCTCATGGTGGCAAGCCGATTGGTCGGGGTCCGGGCCAGGATCGCGTCGAGGGCCTTTCCTTCCCAGAACGGGCTGTCACCCACGATGCCGGGATGAATCGCGTTGAACCGGATCGGGGCCAGCTCTATCGCCAGAGTGGTGATCATGGTGGCAACGGCGCCGTTTACCGCGGTAACCGTGGTCGATCCAGGGTAAGGCCTGTCCTTTGCCCGCCCACCGAACAGCACCACCGAGCTGTCGTCGGAGAGATTCGGGATGAGGGCGTGAACGGTCTCGGTGTATCCGACGATCTTCATCGTCGCCAGATTGGTGGCACTCTCGTAGTTGTACTCCCGCACCGGATTGTTGTCTCGGTCGATGGCAGACAGCACCAACCTGTCCACGGGTCCCACGTCAGCAAGTGCCGATGCGATGGTCTCTGGTCGGGCCAGGTTGAATCCGATTCCGGTGGCGTTCTCACCCAACTCGGAGGCGACGGCTCGAACTTTCTCGGGGTCCCGGCCGGTGACTACGACGTCGCGCCCCTCGTCCAGGTAGTGGATGGCAAGCTCACGCCCCATCCCACCGGTACCTCCAATGATCACAACCGCACCATCGGCCATCGAATCTCGCTCCTCGTTGAATACGCTCCGATCCTAACCTGGCGCGGCATGCACTGTGCAGTGAGACTGAGCACTTGATGGTTTCGAGTTATCCCGCGCTCCGGCGCGAGGAGATTGAGATCGACAGAAATCAGGCGCGTGCGTGAGCTATGACGTGTGCATCATCGGCGCCGGGCTCGTTGGTTTGGGTGTCGGTCGCGCTCTCGCCGAATCTCATCCTGGCATCGGACTCGTAATTCTCGACAAAGAGCCAACCGTGGCTGCCCACCAGAGCAGTCACAACAGCGGTGTCGTGCACTCGGGTCTCTACTACCGCCCCGGATCGCTGAAGGCCAAGCTCTGCGTTGAAGGGAGGCGGGCGCTCAAAGAGCTCTGTAGTGCCGAGGGAATCAGCTTCCACGAATCGGGAAAAGTGGTGATCGCCACCCGTCGCTCTGAACTGGCGGCATTGGATGAGTTGGAGCGGAGAGGTGTCGCCAACGGTCTCATCGGCTTGAGGCGACTGGATCAGGCGGGCTTACAAGAGATCGAACCAGCAGCAATTGGAGTGGCGGCGCTTCATGTGCCGGAGGCGGGCGTCGTCGACTTCCCTCAAGTGGCGGCGAGCCTGGCCAAGACCCTCGCTTCTGGAGGCGCCGAAATCTTGACCGGGCAGAGAGTCGAGTCGGTTTCGCTCGACGGGCAGGTTGCCCGGATTCGATCCGGCGATATGGAGATTCGCGCCAGAGTCGTGGTGAATTGCGCCGGTCTCCAATCCGACCGCATCGCCTCCCTTGCCGGTGTGCGAAGCGATGTTCGCATCGTTCCTTTCCGGGGTGAGTACTACACCCTCACGCCCGAGGCGGCCCACCTGGTGCGCGCCCTGATCTATCCAGTGCCCGACCCACGATTCCCCTTTCTCGGCGTGCATTTCACCAGAGGCATCGACGGCACAGTCGAGGTAGGCCCCAACGCCGTGCTCGCCATAGGGAGGGAGCACTATCGCGGCACGAGCCCGAATTGGGCGGAGCTCCGTGAGACCCTGGGTATGCCCGGGTTTCGCAAGCTGGCGCGCCGGCATCTGTGGACCGGTGCGAGTGAGATGGTCAGGTCGCGCTCGCGATCGATGTATGCCCGGGCGGCTCGCGCCCTGGTCCCCGGGGTCGAGACCCGGCACCTCGCCGGAGGTGGGGCCGGAGTGCGAGCCCAGGCCGTCGACTCGAGCGGCCGCCTGATCGACGACTTCGTGATCGAGGAAGCAGGCCCGAGCATCCACGTGTTGAATGCCCCGTCACCTGGAGCCACCTCCAGTCTCGCCATAGGGGCCTACATCGCTGCTATCGCCGGCCGCCGGCTCGGTAGGTGAGAATGCGCCCAAGTGTGTAGTGTCACTAAGCAGTGAGCGGCACAGAGACTCGGCGGGACGGTTGCATGGCTTCGGCCGATCGCCGTCTGTCCCGTGAGTTGACAGTTGACCCCATGAGAGGAGACACAGATGGCCGATGAGTTCCCTGTGGCGACCAGCCCTGCCCCGGGTGTGATGGGGGTCGATTGGGAGACCCGGGTCGATTACGAGCGCCTCCGTCAGCATCGTCTGGCGCGCACCAGGCAAATGCTCCAGCAGGAGGACTTGGGCGCGATCCTTCTCTTCGAGACGTCCAACATCCGCTACGCCACCTCGACCCAGATCGGCTATTGGGCGTTCAACAAAGGCGAGCGCTACGCGCTCGTCACCCAGCAAGAACGGCCCCGCATCTGGGACTTTGGATCTGCGGCAAAGGCCCACCGGCTTCAGCTGCCACACATGTACGACACCGAGAACTCCGTGGGCGGCAACACCGGGCTCCAGGGGGCGATCGGCCCCGAGACCGGGCTCCACAGTCGTGCGGCGGCCGAGATACGACAGGTTCTCGAAGCCGAGGGGCTGGCGGGTGAGCGTATCGGTGTCGACATGGCGGAAACCGCAGTCTTTCTCGCCCTGCAGGCCGAGGGGCTCAATGTCGTGGATGGACAACAGGCGATGATGAAAGCTCGGGAGATAAAGAGCTCCGATGAGATCCTTCTTCTCACCCAGGCGTGCGCCATGGTCGACGGTGTCTATCAGGACATATTCGAGGCCCTCAAGCCCGGGATTCGGGAGTCCGACGTGGTGGGGCTGGCCCACGCCCGGCTCTTCGAGATGGGCTCAGAGTTCGTGGAAGCGATCAACTCCATCGCCGGGGAGCGTTGCAGCCCGCATCCCCATGTCTTCTCGGATCGCCTGATTCGCCCCGGCGACCAGGCCTATTTCGACATCATTCACGTGTTCAACGGTTATCGGACCTGTTACTACCGCACCTTCGTCGTGGGTAGAGCCACCCAGGCCCAGCGCGATGCCTTCAAACAATCGCGGGAGTGGATGGACGCGGCCATCGACCTGGTCAAGCCGGGGACCACAACAGACCAGATCGCCAAGGTATGGCCACGAGCCGAGGAGTTCGGCTTCGAGAACGAGATGGACGCCTTCGGTCTCCAGTTCGGCCACGGTGTCGGGGTCGGACTCCACGAACGGCCAATAATCAGTCGCCTCAACTCACTCGAATCACCCGTCGAGATCCAGGAGGGGATGGTCTTCGCTCTGGAAACCTATGCCCCTGCCGCTGACGGCCGGTCAGCCGCTCGGATCGAGGAGGAGGTGGTCGTCACGGCCGATGGCTGCAAGGTCATCACTCTCTTCCCGTGCGAGGAGCTGATGGTGGCCAATGCCTACTGAGGTCTCAGCCCGGCCATAAATGAAGCTTGCCCCCTCCCTCCATCGCGTCGGTTCCGACCTCGTCAACATCTATCTCGTGGAGGAAGCGGGGGAGATCACCGTCATCGACGCCGGATTGCCCGGACACTGGCGAGAGTTCGTCGCCGAGCTCGGGGCGATGGGACGCTCGCTCGACGACGTCCGCGCTGTCGTCCTCACCCACGGCGATACCGATCACATCGGCTTCGCCGATCGTCTCCACGAGGGCGGAGTGCCGGTCCATGTCCATGGGGACGACGCCGCACGAGCTCGAGGTGAGGTCAAGAAGAGGGTCTCCTGGGGTCCGATCAAGATCGGTCCAATGTCCCGATTCTTCTGGTACTTCGCTCGACGGGGCGGGCTGAAGATCACACCGGTGTCTGAGGTGACGACCTTCGGACACGGAGCGACCCTCGATCTCCCGGGGTCGCCGAGGGTCGTCCACCTGCCGGGTCACACACCGGGCAGTGTCGCTCTCCATGTGCCTCACGTTGATGCCCTCTTCGTCGGCGACGCGATGACAACCGGTCATGTCCTCACTGGGGCCGGTGGCCCTCGCCCGGCGCCGTTCACTCTGGCGCCGGCAGAGGCGATGGTCGCGCTCGCCAAGCTGGAAGCGATCACGGCCACATGGGTTCTTCCCGGTCACGGACCGCCGTGGAGCGGCGGAGTGCCCGAGGCGCTACGCCGGATTCGGTCAGTGGCGACCGAGAGCTGACTGACCAACCCGCGACAGCCACTAGTGCCGCGACAGGCATAGGCTGCCCCGATGCCTCGTTCGCTTCTGGTGCTAGTTGTCGTATCGGCCGCCGCCTGCACCGTTGCCAGCGATGACCGGGTCGTGACCACGCCGAATCCACCGCCTGATACCACCACATCCACCGATCGGGAGCCCACCACTACCGCGCCAGCCCCTCTGGCCGCCACCACCGCCACCACTCTGCAGCCTCCGGTGCCCGACCCCGCGGACCTCGAGCTCGTTTCGTTCCCGGTCCCATCCGGATCCAGGCCTCACGATGTGGCGCCCGGCAACAATGGAGAGGTCTGGTACACGGCCCAAGGCGCCGCTGCGCTCGGCAGGCTCGACCCGGCCACAGGCGAGACCAGGCACACCGACCTCGGTTCGGGCTCGCGGCCTCACGGGGTGATCGTCGACGCCACGGGTGTTCCCTGGATCACTGACAGCGGGCTCAACTCGATCGTCAGTGTCGACCCGATCACCGAGGCGGTGACGGTCTACCCGCTTCCCGACGACCGCCCCGATGCCAATCTCAACACTGCCACCTTTGACGGCGCCGGTGACCTTTGGTTCACGGGTCAGGGCGGGATCTACGGAAGACTCGATCCCGCTACCGGCGACATCGAGGTGTTCGATGCTCCCGAAGGCCGCGGGCCATACGGGATCACCACCACCCCTGAGGGAGCGGTCTATTACGCTTCACTTGCCGGCTCCTTCGTGGGAGCCATTACCGAGGACGGGACCACCACGGTGCTCGAGCCGCCCAGCCCAGATCAGGGAGCCCGCCGGGTCTGGTCAGATTCCCTGGGTCAGATCTGGGTCAGTGAGTGGAACATCGGCAACCTGAGCAGGTACACGCCTGACAGCGGCACCTGGGACACCTGGCATCTGCCCGGCGAACGCCCCCAGGCTTATGCCGTGTACGTCGACGACCAGGACCTGGTGTGGGTCAGCGACTTCGGGTCGAACTCGATCGTACGCTTCGACCCCACCACCGAGACGTTCGACGCATTCCCGCTGCCTCACGACCCGGGGGAGGTGCGCCAGATGCTGGGCCGGTCGGGAGAGGTGTGGGCTCCCGAGTCGGCGGCCGACAGTCTGGTCTTGATTCGGGAGCGCCAGTCGTGAGCTCTCGCTCGTCCGGCGTCTTCCCTTGGGTCATGGTCGGAACCGTGGTGGCGGTCGTGTTGGTCCTGATCCCGGGTCGGGCCGATGCCTCAGACACATCGACCAGGTGGGAGAACTTCTCCGAGTCGAGCGCCTGTGGTGAGCCGTTCACCCGTACCCCGATCATGTCGAAGATGGGCATCCTTTCCACCACCGAGCCGATCCTCGGCCCTTTCGGCACCTACTTCGGGCGCACGGTGAGCCAGGTGCGAAATGAGCTCGTCTCCTGGACGGTCCCGCACAGCGGGGGCCGACAGGTTCAGGTTCACCGGGCGGCTCTGCCCGCTTTCCAGAAGGTGGCCGATGGGCTTGCCGCCCAAGCCGCCGCCGGTCGGGTCTATACGGTCACCCTGGCCAGCGCCTTCTTCGGACGCACGATTGGTGGATCCCACTCG
This sequence comes from Acidimicrobiia bacterium, assembly GCA_035544615.1. Taxonomy (GTDB): domain Bacteria; phylum Actinomycetota; class Acidimicrobiia; order Spongiisociales; family ZC4RG35; genus JARDZU01. The sequence goes on from DATKEA010000148.1 coordinate 35,518, forward strand.
CTGTCACGACATGCCCTGGGCACCGCGATCGATATCAACTATCCACAGAACCCTTACCGTTCCGACGGGAGGCTGATCACCAACATGCCCGCCTGGTTTGTCCAGGTTTGGAAGGACGCCGGGTTCTGCTGGGGGGGAGAGTGGCTCGGCGCCAAGGACCCGATGCATTTCTCCTGGATGGGCCCGGTGACCACGGCGGGTGACGCCGACGCCATGGCCCCACGTGCCCCGACAACCTCCTCCAGACCTTTCGGATCAGCCAGCTCGAATCGTTCGACGGTCTTCGGCCCCGTTCTCGAGCGCTACCAGTTTGTGGTGGCCGATGCCACAGGGAACGGGGCTCCGGACGTGGTCGGTCTCCGTAGCCACCCCACCGGAGCGGTGATCGACATTGCCACCGGTTCCCGGTTGTTCGGGTCGTGCTCGATCAGCCGGTGGCACATTCCGGACTCATCGGTTCTGGGAGCCGACCACACCCTGTTCGCCGACATCGACGGCGACTCCGGCCAGGATCTGATCACCCTGACCCAGGGCTCGCCGGTGACGGCCCGGGTGGCCACCAGACGCGGTGGATTCGATGATGTCACCGCCTCGAGCACATCGTTGCCTTCGGACCTGGTCACCGTGGCAGGGGCCGACTTCGACGGTGACCACCGTGCCGATCTCTGGAGCGTGACTCCCGACGGGACCCTTCGGGTTCACGGTGGCGAGGGTTGGAACCAGCTTCTTTACGCAGGACCGTTACCTTCGGGCGCCCCGGCTCGAATCGCGGTGGCAGACCGCGACGGCGGCAACCTCCCCGAGGTGTTCGCCCTGTATGACGGTGGCGCGGTCGAGGTCCTGCGTCTGACGGGCGGCCTTTGGGTGATCGAGCAGACGCATGCGATCACCAAGTCTGCAGGCGACATCCTTGCCCTGGGCGCCGGCGACTACGACGGCGACGGGCGAGCCGACATCCAAACCCTCGACTCTGAGGGTCGGCTCGAGGTGTATCTGGGCAATACCTCAACCGGCCGACCTGTCGAGGATTGGTTCACGCTGCGCAACCCTGACTGTGTCGACCCCGTGGTACTGCTCTTCGAGGGTCGTTTCTACGACGACGAGACGAGTGTCCATCGCAATGGCATCGAAGCAATCGCTGCTGCAGGGATCACCGTCGGATGCAATCCGCCATTCAACGACAGGTTCTGCCCGGGAGGTGTGCTCACCCGGGCCCAGGCCGCCACGTTCCTCGCCCGTGCCCTGAATCTTCCCGAGCCGTTACAGGACTACTTCGACGATGACAACGGACACATACTCGAGGGTGGGATCAACCGTGTCGCCGAGGCCGGCATCACTACCGGGTGCAACCCACCGGGTAACACGAGTTTCTGCCCGGATCGGCGCATGACCCGAGCCGAGTTCGCCACGTTCATCGTCAGGGCGCTGAGTTTGCCTGCGACCGACACCGATTACTTCGTCGACGACAACGGCCACGTACTCGAGGGCGCTATCAATCGTCTCGCCGAAGCCGGAATCACCAAAGGATGCAACCCTCCGGCCAACAACCGTTTCTGTCCCCAGGGTCTGCTCACCAGAGCCGAGACGGCCACCTTCATGACCAGAGCATTCGACTGAAGGGCTACGCCGCGTCTTCTCGGTGAATCGGTGTCAACGAAGGAGGGGAGTCACTGGCTCTCAGTGATCGACGGTGTTGCGTGGTCGCAACCAGGGCCACACTGGTGAGAATGAGGGGGAGGGCGATGAAGACCGGACCGGTGAGCGTCTCCCGCCCCAGAGTCACCCCAAGCGCCACTGCCACGATGGGATTGACGTATGCGTAACTGGTGGACAGGGCCGGGCGAACTGTCTTGAGGAGATAGATGTAGGCGGTGAAGGCGACCAGGGAGCCCATGATCGCCAGGTAGCCGAGAGCAATCCAGGCCACGGTGGTCGGCGGCTCGGTGATTCGCTCGCCGAACAGGGGGCCGACAATCGACATCACCAGACCCGCCGAGACCAGTTCGATCGCGGTAGTCATCGAAGAGTCGGGAAGGTCGAGTCTCGCTCCCCAGATCGACCCAAACGCCCAGATAATCGGCGAGATGATGAGGAGGATCATGCCCATGGTGCTGGTCTGAAAGTCACTTTCCTGTGCCAGCACCAGAACCCCGGCGAGGCCGATGACCAGGCCGATCCACTCCCGACGATGTGGCCAGTCTCCGAAGAGCCCGCTGATCAACGCGATCCACACCGGGATCACCGCGACCGCGGTGGCGGCGATCCCCGAGCCCACACCGACGTCTTCGGCGATGGTGACCAGACCGACACCACCGACCAGGAGGACCAGTCCCATCCGGGCCGCATTCCACCACTGGCGAGGTGTGGCAATCGCCCGGCCACGCACGGCCAGGACGAGGAAGAGGATCCCGCCTGCGATCAGGAATCTGAACCCGTTGAGCAGGAAGGGTGGAAAGCTCTCCAGCCCGAACCGCAAGCCGAGATAGGTCGAGCCCCAGATGAAATAGACCGCCAACAGCGCACCCACGACCAGGGCCCTGGGCGCTCTTTCGATGTGCGTGGTGGCAGTGGAGGTCTTCATTGTCACGTCTATCTGTATGGGGCTATACTCGGGTTGTGCCTTACAGAATAGCCAGAACCGAGTAAGGGTCCAAATGGACTTTTCGCATTACAGCGATCAGCCGGTGCAAACGGCCGTCGATCTCGTCAATTCATTGGACGTGGTCAGTGGTGTGGACAAACTGGCGACTCCTGCCGATGTTGCCGTGTTCATCGAGTCCCACGATGGCGAGTGGTCGCGGCCCGGCTGGAAGCCGGGCGAGCGGGACCTCCACGAGACCCGGGCGTTGCGAGCCAGGCTGCGCCAGGTGTTCGAGTCACCCGACGATGCGGAGGCTGCGGCTGTGCTCAACGATCTCCTGTCGGATGTCGACGCCGTTCCCAGGTTGAGCGTCCACGGTCCGGGGCCACATCTCCACTTCGAGTCCGAAGGTGACAGCCCATGGCGGTACCTGGGGGCGATCACCGCGATGGGGCTCAGCGTTGCGCTGATAGAAGGGGGGTTCGAGCGATTCGGAATCTGCCAGTCATCCTCTTGTGCCGACGTGTTCGTCGACACGTCGCGCAACCGGTCTCGTCTCCATTGCTCGGACACCTGCACCACGCGCGAAAACGTGGCTGCACACCGAGCCCGACAGCGGGACCAGGCCTGACGGTCAGACGTGCCCCTCGGCCTGGGTCTTGATGACTCGCAGAGCCTCCTTGCGGATCAGGCCACTGAAAGGGCCGATCAAACGCCAATATCGCAGGAAGCTACGACGACTCGACTCGTCCAGGCACAACACCCGAGTTTCGGTGGTCAGGCTGGCTCCGGTCTCGGACGCGATGATCTCGAAGCTCCACGCCGCCTTGGCGAACCCGGGTCGGTCGAATTCAGAGAATGACTCCCGATCGAAGCCGACCAACTCACCGGAAGGTCTCCAGAAGCGGCCAATCACACCGTGGACGAATCCGTTGGGAGGTTCTTCGGCGAGCAGGGTGAAGCCGATGCTCTCCAGGTCGCCAAGACGCGTGTGGCGACCAAGACCTCGAGCCGCCAACAGCGATCGGGTGAGCCACGACCCGGAGAGGTCGAGGTTGCGGGCGATCGGGTAGACGACCTCTGGCGGGGCGACGGTCTCGATCGAGTAGTGGGCCCTGAGGTCGTACTCAGGCAGGTGGGCATCGAGCATGACGGAATCGTCGGGCAAACCGACGAAATGTATCAGGACTTCAGCCCACCGCTCCTTCCCCGAGTGGCGTCTGCCACGCGAATTTCAAAGGAGGAATCAAATGAACTTCATGAGTGGTGACATGCAGCTGGCCCTGGCTCACGACCGCATGAATCGACTTCAAGCAGAGGCAGCGGACCGCCGCAGATCGAGGATTGCCGACGGACAACGACCCGGAGCTGTGGATCGGATGGTTCATGCGATCGATCGTGGCCTGGCCTCGATCGGAGAGAGCTTCAAGGTCGATCGCCGGCCGCGGATCCCCGCAATCTGATCTCGAGGGGGGCCAGAAAGCGACCTCCGGGTTTTTCCCGGGGGTCGCTGCCTGTTCAACCTGGTCGCCCCTTGCGAGCCAGGAAACCGTCAGGCACCGAATGCCACGAATGAAGAGCAGAGTGCCCGTCTGGTGACATCTCCGTCGTCGCCATCAGAGAGGGCCTTGGCAAGCGCATCGGGCGTGCTGTCACCAGAGACCAGATTCTGGTGGAGGGCGACCATGAGATCAGCCGAGATGTCATCGACGATGGGTACTACGGGAGCGACCAGGCTCGAGACACCGAGACTAATCAGGGCCGATGAGAGCCCTAGCAATTCGTCACCCGCCACCACTTTCGTAACTGCGCTGTCACATGACGACAACACCATGACCGAAGGTGGGGTCTGGATCTGCTCGAAGTCGTAGACGGTCAGTGGACCGTCGTACATCTCGAGCGACGAGAAGGACGGATTGTCGTATCGAAAGTTCCCGTGTGCCGCAATATGAACTACTGCCGCTCCCTCGATGTCATCGAGCACCCGGCGGGTTTCTGCTCTGCGGCCGGTTCTCCGTCGACGATTCTTGTAGATCCTTGAGATTCGCGACACTTCATCGGTGGCCCCAGGCAAGCCAGGCCCGGCGACAAGTGAAGCCGCCACGTCTTCGTCTAGGGCGAAACGCTTTGAGAAGGCCGCCATCCCGGCCTCGAGAGAGGGTGCAACGGAAACGACACGGCCGTGATCGAGAGCAGGCCAGGGAAGGCGGTGCATGGCGCCCGTCGGAACCACGGCCAATCCTTCGTCTCCGGTCGTGAGTGGGTCGATCAGTGCACGGCGCAGTGCGAGCAGTGATGCGTCCATGCTCGAAAAGGCGGCCTGGACAGAGCGGACAGCCCCACGACCCACAGTCAGTCGGTTCAGCGAGAACAGGAGCGAAGCGACTTCGTTCCTAACCCAGTTGGCGGGGACCAGGCGCTTCATGGTGATATTGCCATCCAGAATCGACACCGCATGTATCTCTCCGCCAAACGTGAAGTACGAGATCAGCCGCCGGTCACCCATTCCAGCAACAACGCGCTCTCTCGTCAGTCCAAGTGGCGCCAAATGCATCCCGGAACCCCGCAGTCGGCGGCTCACCGCCCTGATCTCTGATTCGATCCGCGTGACGGCGGCGAGCATCCGAGGGGTCGATTGCCGAGCCTGACCCGCCACGGCGACATCGCGGATCTCGGCCTTGACCCGGCGGAGCTCTGCCAGGAGATGGCTCAGCTCGGGATCGGTGGGAGGGCGAGCTGCAGCAACGCGGGTGCTCTCGGATCGCCATGACTCGACCGCCTTGAGCACACGCCATGGCGAACCGGAGGCGAGGGCCCTCGTGACTGCCAGCAAGGCGAGATCGAGCCCATGGGCTGCCGCATGAGATCGCAACTCGGACGCTCCGAGAGTCAGTCGGTGATCACGAATAACTCTGAAACCGGCGTCGATGGCTCTGGCCGACCCGGACATATTGCCTTCCGCCTCACGCAGAAGCGCCTCGGCGTGCCAAGCCTGAGCCCTTGTCATCGCTGAACCACGTCGTCTCGCTGAGGCGGCCGCCTGGAGATGGAGCCTTGCCGTTTCGACGTCCCCCGCCCTCAGGGCAATCCTGCCGGCGAGAAGAGTGCAGTGTATGGCTTCCGACGAAAGACCCGTCGTGAACAATTCCTGCGCGAGGCCAATCGCTTCGTCCGCGGTTGTCTTGCCAACCGTATCGAGGGCGAACCTTGCTCTGAGACCCCCGTACTCGGCCAACAGGTGCCAGGCGTACCGATCTTGCTCGAGGAACTCCCTCGAGGCCGTGGTTGCCGCTTCCAGGGCAGCCTCCGAATGGTGGTTTGCCAGGGCAACCTCGGCGGCGAGCAGCCGCGCCTCGGTCAGGTCGGTCTTGTTGTCCGACTTCTCCAGCCCACTGATCGCCGCCATGACCGCCTTCTCGGCTTCGGACACCAGACCGGCAGCGAGCATCAGCTCCGCTCGATTCGCCTGGAGGACTTCGACCATGCCTGGCGGTCGTCCCAGTGCGTTGTATGCCTCCTCGGCGCGGTCGAACCAACCGAGCGCAGCAGGCAGGTCGCCCCGTCTTCCCTCGAGAAAGCCGAGGTTGTGGGCACATCCAGCCACGATCAGGTGCTGGTCGAGCTCTCTCGCGATCCTCATGGCGGCCTCCAGGTCTGAGACACCGGCGTCGAGTTCTCCTCGGTAGCTGTGAAGGACGCCTCGGTTCGCGAGAAGTCGCGCT
>DATKEA010000149.1:0-9714 GCA_035544615.1 Acidimicrobiia bacterium
CCACCTTCAAGGCCACATCTGCCTCCTCGCACAGGGCTCAGAGGCCAAGGATGCGGTCTCACTCAGGCGGTGTCAGACATGTCTCCGGAACGTCCGACATGTGTCCAGAACGATCCGCAAGACATCTCCCCGGTTAGAACAGCCTGTGATCAGATACGGGAGAGGTGCCGCCACGAACAGAATGAGGACCGGGGCGAGGATGGCGATGGTCGGGACCAACATCGCCGCTCGGCGCTTGGTGGCCGATCGCCGCAGAGACTCTCGACGTGTCTCCCGCACGTCCTCGGCGAGGTCGAGCAAGGCCGGGGCGAGGTCTGCTCCACGTTCCTCGGCTGCTGCCAACAGGCGATAGGTCCGCCCGCAGAAGGGCTCTGGGGTCAAGTCGGCAATCCTCCGAAAGGCCTCCCCAGCACGCCAGCCCGATCGATGAAGGCGAAGAGCATCGGACATCTCGGCAATGACGGCCCCTTCACCCCGGCTGACCACCTGTTGGACGGCACTCACGACTCCACCTCCCGCTCTGACCCGCATCGCCAAGAGCTGGTTCACGGTGTAGATCTCGATTCGCATCTGCTCGCGTCTCTGATCGACAGCCGAGTCCAGAGCCGATCGTTGGCGGGATCCTCCAACGATCAACCCCAACGCGATGAGGATCACACGCTGCAGCGCCGAAAGACCCAGCACTTGACCGGCAGCCAGAGCCAAGCCGGCTGCTATCGCCACCGACCGGAGTTGGGCCATCCGATAGGCAGCGACGCTCTCCTCCTCTGGGACGTCGCGATACCAGCCTGCCTGTCGTAACTTGAGGATCGTCACCTCCTCGCCCGACCGCTCCAGCACCCGGCCCATCGACTCGGCCAACGATCGAACAATCGGACCGAACACGACCACGATCGGACTCCCCGAGGCGCGACGTTGCGTTCGCAGCCTGGTGGGAGCGAGGTAAGGGTCGACTCGCGAGGAAAGACCGCGGGCGGGAGGGAAGATAAGGCGCATGGCCAGAGCCGCGGTGAGGGCTGTGACCGCGGAGGCGAGCACCATCAGCGATGACGCGGTCATTCCGCGCCTCGGGGGTTGACGAAGACCCTGGTCTCTGTCGGCTGGCGGCCGAGTCTCGAGGCAATGACTACACCAACCAGACTCATCACCGCCCCGATTACGGCCACGACGACTCCGGCTGACGACGCATAGAACTCGCGGAACGGACCGGATCTGGCTGTCAGTGCCACCAGGACCAGCCAGGGCAACACGAAAACGACACGCGAGTTGATCTTCTGCTCGAGCGCATCGGTCTGAATCTCTTCCAGAGTCCAGAGATCCCGCGTGGTGGCCTCGGCCAGGTCCGAGAGAATCTCGGGCACCACGGAGCCGCCACGTTCGTAGGCGAGGATCAGAACCTCGATCACCCGGTCTGAGGTCGGGTCGGCCAAGTCCGCCTTTATCATCTCAAGGGCCGGGACGACGCCGAGACTCCTCGAATAGATCTCAAACCCGTGAAATGCGGTTCGGAGCGGGAGAGGGCCAAAGCTCGCCAGTGACTCGATTGCTGTGGGCAACGACGCGCCCGAGCGCACCGTCGACAACAGATCTCTCAAACCATCAGGCCATGCCTTCTGCACCTCCTCGAGCCGCCGGGCTCGTCTCCTGGCGAAGTAGGCCTTGGGCAACGTGGCGACCACAACGGCCGGCATAAGCGACACCACCGGCAAGGCGGTGATGGCAAATACCACCAGATAGGTACCCAACCCGACTCCCATCGAAGTCAGCCAGAACTGGGCCAAAGTGACCTCCAAACCGGAGTCTCTGAGCCAGGTGGCCGCATCCGAACGTTTCTCCCTGCGCACGCTCCGATTGGTCACGAGGAAATGGACCATGAGGCCAATCGCCAATGCCGAGGCGGCCGAGCCGGCGACACTCACCACGTGGGCGCCGCTCCTTGCATCACGTGAGTCAGTGCCTGGGAGGAGGGCATCACCCTCTCCAGGCGACGTATCAAGGCGTCAGGAGGCAAGGCTCCGGTCCATTCGAGCGGCCCCCCGAGTCGCTCTCGTAGGAACAGCGGTTCCGATGAGAAGTCATCATGGAGCGATGGAACGAGAGCACGGATCTCGACGATCCTCCGTCTGATGCTTCCACCTTGAGGGTCGACATCGCGATCGAGATGAACCACGAGGTCGATCGATGAAGCGAAGATCTTCCGCACGACGCGCTCAGGGACGTTCTCTCCTGCCATGAGGGCGGCATTGACCAATGCATCGAGGGCATCTGAGGCCGAATTGGCATGGATCGTGCATGCCAAGCCGCAACCGGCGTTGACAGCCCTTGTCAGCTCAAACGCCTCGGAGCCCCTCACCTCGCCGACGACAATGAGGTCGGGCCTCATGGCCAGCGTGACCTTGACCAGATCGCGCAGGCTGATCTCTCCGGTCCCGTCGAGAGAAGGCGGGCGCGCCTCGTAGTACGACCCATGTACCAGCGGGACATGCAACTCGCGGACTTCCTCACAAGCGCGCACACAGTGATCGATGGGGACGGCGGCGATGAGCGCTGACAGGAATGAAGTCTTCCCAGCACCTGGCGGGCCACTAACGATGATCGACGCCGAAGACTGCATGGCAATAGAGAGGAAGTTGGCTGCGCTATCGCTGAGGGAGCCGAGGTCAACCAGTGAGTCGAGGGTCTCTCTTCGCAGTGCGTACCGACGGATCGTGGCCGACAAGCGGTCGGCGACTGGCGGAATGACAGCTGTGAGTCGTGCCGATCCGTCAAGGATTCGGGCCTGGGAAACCGGGCTCGATGCGTCCAACCGGCGATCAGTGCCGGCGATCAGTCGTTCGATGACCTGTCTGTTCTCCTGTTCGGAGCTGGGAGTCTCGAGACCCCGCAATAGGCCCCCGGCTTCCAGGTACGTGACCTGATCGCCCTCGATGAAGATCTCCTCGATGTCGTCTCGATCCAGCAGTTCACCGAGTGGTCCGAGTGAGGAAACGGACTGGAGCAGGCGTTGGAACGTCGCCTCTGGGTCGACCAGAGTTCGCCCTTCCCCGAGATGCGCGTGGCGCTGGTAGTCGTCGACCGCAGCTCGAAGCAGAACGGCCAGCCGTTCGGTGTCGCGCTCTGGATCCACTCCCGACCCATCGATCCGAGCCAACGCCTGTCGCCTGATTTCGTGATAGGCATCGACGCTCACGATGTCGCCTGGTCGATCAGGGCCGCGATCCGACCAACCGACCGGGCGAAGGGGCCACGCGTCGGACAAGTACCGTCCCAGGCTGCTCTCTCCATACCTCGGTCCTCAGGCAGCAGCACGACGGGTACCAGCGGCATCAGGCGAGCCATCTCCGATTTGATCTCCAGCCGTCGCCTTCCACCCGCCGCGACTCGATTCACTACAGCAACCGTGTCGACGGCTTGGCCACTGGCCACCACCTCCTGCACCGCTCGCACCAGTCTCGACATCCCGACGGGGCTGGCCAGACCCACCACTATCAGCGCATCGAATCGTGGGTCATCCATACGGTCGGGTGCCAGCGCACCCAGGTCGGCCACCACCGTCTCGAACCCCGCTCTCCCAATCTCATCGAGCAGGCCTTCTATCTCGATTGCGGGCAAGTGGGGGCTAGCTGAGCTGGCCAGACCTCCAATGATGCTCAGCCTGTCGTAGCTGGAGATCACATCCCGGAGCTCTCCTGCATGGTGGGCCTGATCCACGGCGGTCATCAGGTTCGGATGGAGAGGCAGGTCGAGACGTTGCGCCAGCGATGGGCTGCGTTGATCGAGGTCGACGAGCAGAGTGGAACGCGATGCGGACAGACCCGAAGCAAGGCCGATCGCGACCTCTGTGACACCCACTCCTCCCAGCGGACCGAGCACACCGATGCGATACGTCTTGGCCGATCCTGCCTTCAGCCGTATTGACGGACGGTGATGAATCATCGTCCCGGCCGCAATAGAGACGAATTCCGCCGCATCCGCATCCGACTCGATCACATCGGTTATCCCGCATTCGAGCAGGTGCCGTTTGGCGTCAGGAGCGTCAGTAGGGCTGTAGACACCGACGATCTCGCGACCCAACTCGCGTATCGACCTGACCAAGCGTGGCGTGAGGAATGAGCACACATCGTCGATCAGGAGCACATCGTATTGATCGGCCATCGCCTGGTCGGGGCTCATGACCCTGGATCGGACCCTTCCGCCTCCGTGGTCGAGCAGGAATCGGTGGACCCGGTCGGGCCATTGACGTGCCGAGGCAGCCAGAGCCAACTCAGGGCCCGGGCTCAACTGGCATCACCGGTTGACAAGAGGGCGCCGGTTGAGCGAACGATTTCGATCGAGCCGTCGTCGATGGCTTTCGCCAAGGCAAGCGCCTCGTCGGAGGTGACCGCGACAACGATGTGATATGGGCCAACTCCCGACAACCCGCCCTGGCTGGTCGCGGCGATCGAAACCACTTCAAGGTCCTCGGCGACGAAGCTGGGTTGCCCATCGATCACCGAGATGACGTCCACCCGGTCGCTCACCACCAGCATTGCCCCGACTGCATGTTCGACCGGCACCGGGATGCTCATGGTTCTTAGACCATCGTTGGCGCCAGGACGGACCACGATCGAGCGATCTACCAGCTCACCGTCGGCGACCGATCGGCTCACGATCCATCCGTGAAGTCTGTCGAGATCAGCACCGACGATCAGGTGCTCCAATCCCTCGAAGTCGGACGGGAGCGGAACCGTGCGGACAAGATCCGCCGTAAGCGCGGTGCCCTCGGCGATCGCTCCTTCGGCAACGACCACCATGGTGGTTGTTTCGCGGCTCTGCAGCGCCAGGAAGTTGAGGCCGAAGGCGAGCACGGCCGCCAGTGCGACCAGGATGTGTGGCACGGACGGCAAACGCCGCGCCGGCCTGGCGGTCGGCGTCGAGGTGCCCGCTTCCCTCGATAGCACGGAGGGACTCGTTGCCACTTTTTGGGAACCTATCGTCAGGTGGTCATTTGATGTCGAGAGCGCGAAAAGGAGCGGAGGAGATCGAGATGCCTGATCGGGAGATGGATGAACACCTCCGTCAGGGTGCGGGTCGGGAGTGGCTCGGGGAGGCGGCTGAGGACGAGCAACTCACCGAGTTGTTGCGTCGTCGGAGGCTGACCCTCGGGGAGCGAGCCTTGGAGCTGGTCCATCGCGGGGAGCGGGTCCGCGCCGAGACCGGAACCCAGACCTTCTCCGGTCATGTGATCTACGCCGGGTCCGACTTCGCCACCATCGACCGGGGAGAGGACCGGGTCGAGGTGGTGCTGGCGGCTGCGGTGTGGACCATCGAGCGAAGCGCCGAAGGAGGGACCGAGCAGAGCGGCGAGCCGCTCAGCCTCAAGGGACGGCTCGCCGAGATCGCGGCGAGCTCCGAGTCGGTGCGGATGGTGGTGGCCGACGGGCGGGCGCTCGTCGGGTCGATCGAGGTGGTGGCGTCTGATCACGTCGAGATGTCCCAGGACGGGAACACGGTGGTGGTGCCCAACCGGTTGATCGTTGCGGTGATCCGCTCTAACGCTCGCTTCTGACATCGTCGCTCTCCGCGGCAACCGGATGGGAGCGGACGAAGTCATAGATCTCGTCACGAAAGAACTTGAAGGTGCGACCACCGGGGAGCTTGTAGGCGGGGAGCCGCCCCTCCCTGGCGTAGCGCCGGACCATCTGCACGTTCATGCCCAACAGCTCCGCTACTTGTGCCGCATCGAGGATCGGGGGGTAGTCCTCAGCCATTAGTCGTCCTCATCGTTACTCGAAGCGAGCCTACGGCATCGATCAGCCGGTTGGAATGGGATCGTTTCTCTACTTGAGCCTGACGAGCCTGACACCGATACCTGAGCCATGATCGAATACTTCATCGGGTACGGCATGGGCCAGAAGACCGCGTCCCGGGCCGCCACGCTTGCCCGTAGTGCCGCGGTGGCCGATGGCACCCTCCACACCAACCGCATCAAAGACACCAACGAACGAGTCGACAAACTGCTGATGATCGTCCGTGCCGTGTGGGCGCTGCTGGAGGAGCAGGGGTATACCGCCGAGCAGCTCAGCGCCAAGCTGGAAGAGATCGACCTCGAAGACGGTGTGCTCGACGGGCAGGTCCGCCTCCCCCTCGCCGAATGCCCTTCCTGTCAGTCGAAGGTGGCGCCCGGCCTCAGGGCATGTCAGCTCTGCGGCACCGAGGTCCGGCTCAACACCGGACACCCGATCGACCAGATATGACGATCAGCCATTCGTCGTTGTGACGAGTGGCTTCACTTGATCCGCCGCGATGTGGGTACGGGGCAACCGCGGCGGTCGGTGTCAATACACTCCCCCGATGGAAATCTTCGATGAGGTTCACGGTCCCTCCGGGGTTAGACCCCACTATCGGCAGCTCATGGAGCGTCTCGACACCATCGGCGACGCCGACCTCGCCGATCGATTCGGTCTGATCGAATCCATCTTTCGCACCCTTGGCATCACCTTCGCCGTCCCCGGCCACGAGAACGGCCTGGATCGCACCTGGCCGATGGACCTGGTCCCCAGAATCATCCCCGGAGACGAGTGGCGGCATATCGAAGCGGGACTCATCCAGCGGGTGACTGTCCTCAACCGCTTCCTCGACGACCTCTACGTGGGAAGCCAGGAGGCGATCAACGACGGCATCGTCCCGCGCTGGCTGATCGAGTCGGCCGACGGCTACGTCCGGGAGGCTCACGGGATCCCCGCTCCCGGAGGCTCGCGTTGTGTGGTGTCGGGCATCGACCTCGTCAGGGACGATGAAGGCACCTACCGGGTGCTCGAAGACAATCTCCGCATCCCTAGTGGCATCTCATACGTGTTGGAGAACCGGGTGGCAATGACCCGGGTGCTCCCGGTTGGTTTCGCCCGGCATTCGATCCGGCCGGTCGACCATTACGGGGCGTCGCTGCTTCGCGCCTTGTGTGCGATCGCTCCGCCACCCGTTGTCGAACCTACCGTGGTGGTCCTCACCCCGGGCGTCGCCAACTCTGCCTACTTCGAGCACTCCTTCCTGGCACGGCAGATGGGTGTCGAGTTGGTCGAGGGCCGAGATCTTCTCGTCGACGACCGTCATGTCTACATGCGCACCACCCGTGGGCTGAAACAGGTCGACGTCATCTACCGCCGGGTCGAAGACGAGTTCTTGGACCCGGTCGTGTTCAGACAGGACAGTCTGCTCGGCGTGCCCGGCCTGCATGGTGCGGCCCGGGCGGGGACGGTGGCCATCGCCAACGCGATCGGCAACGGTGCCGCCGACGACAAGGGCGTCTATCCGTTCGTGCCTGCCCTCATCGAGTTCTACCTGGGTGAGAAGCCGATCCTTCCCAACGTGACCACCTATCTGCCCTGGGAGCCGGACCATCTCGAGCTCATCCTGGGCCGCCTCGACCAGCTGGTGGTCAAACCGGTGGCCGAAGCCGGCGGGTACGGGATCGTGATCGGCACCGACGCCGACGAGGCCACCCTGGCCGCCACCGCCAAGGCGCTCCAGGCCAACCCGAGGGGATACATCGCCCAAGAGATCGTCCAGCTGTCGACCCACCCCACGTTTGTGAACGGGCATCTCCAACCACGTCACGTCGATTTCCGCCCCTTTGTCCTCTGCGGTGACGGCATCGAGATCGTGCCCGGCGGGCTCACCCGGGTCGCCTTGCGAGAGGGCTCACTCATCGTCAACTCTTCACAAGGTGGAGGCTCCAAGGACACATGGGTGCTCGAAGATGGGCTAGAGGATGCTGTCACGACACGCTGAGGACCTCTACTGGTTGGGCCGCTACATCGAGCGGGCCGAGGACACCGCCCGCATGCTCGACGTGACATATCACAACCTGCTCGAGTCGCCGGCCATTGACGAGACCAGGGCGTGGAAAGAGCTGCTGGAGGTCCTCTTCCTCGACGCGGCCTACCCCGGCCCCCTGGAGGGTCGTGACGTGAGCTCCTACCTGGTGACGGAGCGAGCAAATCAGGGGTCGATCATCTCTGCCGTGGCCCGCGCCCGTGACAATGCGCGCGGGCTGCGGGACGGGATCTCCACCGAGTTGTGGGAGGCGATCAACGTCTTCTACCTCGAACTGGCCCGGGCCGACTTCGAGATCGACATCGAGCGTCGTGCCTACGAGATCTTCAGCTCGATCAGAAGTCGCTGCCAGCTGGTCAGCGGGGTGGCCGCTCAGACCATGCCCCGCGACGAGGGATACCGATTCATGCTGCTCGGCTGGATGCTGGAACGCGCCGAGATGACCTGTCGACTCCTGGCAGTCCGCTATGCGCGTCTCGCCGGTGAGGAGGCCGAGATGGGATTTCACACCTGGGCGTCGGTGCTCAAGTCGGTCTCCGCCTACGAGGCCTATCTCAAGGCTCACGACGCCTCGCTCAACCCGACCAAGGTGCTCGAGTTCTTGCTCCTCAGCCAGGAGTTCCCGCGCAGCGTCCTCTATTGCCTCCAGCTGGTGGAGCGTTTGCTGGAGCGTCTGGCCGAGTCACCCCAACAGACACCGGTAGAGCGAGCGATCGGCCGGGTTCGGGCCCGTGCCGAGTTCTGCGACATCTCGGTCATTGTCAACGAAGGGCTCGACCAGTTCCTCGAGGAATTGCAGAAGGAGATCTACGACGTCTCCGAGGAGGTCGAAGAGCACTTCTTTCGCGCCGGCACCGATCTTCAACTTCACTCCTATCGCTGGGCATGAGACTCGAGATCCGCTACCTCAACGAGTTCGCCTACAGCCAGCCTGCCTGGGAGTCGCACAACCTGCTCCGCGCCTGCCCGGCGGCCAACGATCACCAGAGGGTCTTGAGCTATCGAGTGGACGTGACCCCCACCACCCCAGTCCACTCCTACACCGACTACTGGGGGACCAGGGTCGACGAGTTCGGGATCCTCGAGCCACACGACAACCTGCGCATCTCGGCTGAGTCGGTCGTCGAGAACGGCCCACCCCACGAGCCGTCGGAGGATGCCCCGATCGACTCACTGGCCCCCCTGGCCGGCGAGTTGTCCAGCTATCTGCGGCACTCGCCTCATGCCGTCTGGGACGACCTGATCCACGAGACCGCCCGGGAGGCGATCGAGGAAAGTGAGGGTGTGGTCGAGGCGGTGACCAGAATCTGTGACGCTGTCACCGCCAGCCTGAAGTACGAAACCGGTGCAACCTATGTCGGGATGGGAGTAGCCGACGTGCTCTCGCAGGGCAAAGGCGTGTGCCAGGACTTCGCTCACCTCGGCATTGCCATGTATCGAAGTGTCGGCATCCCGGCCAGGTACGTGTCGGGATATCTCTACGCGGCCGACCAGACGGTGGCCGAGGCGCCCGATGACCCCGAGCTCGACGTCCAGACCCACGCCTGGCTCGAAGTCTTCGTTCCCGGCCACGGCTGGTGGGCCCTCGACCCCACCAACCCCCAACCGATCGGTGAGCTACACGTCAAGATCGGTCACGGCAGGGACTACGAGGATGTGATGCCTTTACGCGGTGTCTACCACGGCGGGGCCGAACACGACCTCGGAGTCCACGTCTCCATCACCCGAGAACGCCTGGCCCAAGGCACCGACCAGTAGCCCGTTGTCCCCCCTTTCCGAAGGGGTCGCCCCCCTCGACGCGCTCACTTCGTTCGCTGGCGTCGGTCCCCCCGGTCCGCAGGGGGACAACGGCCGGACCGACAAGTTGTCCCCCCCTTTCCGAAGGGGGGACCGACCGAG
>DATKEA010000150.1:0-11223 GCA_035544615.1 Acidimicrobiia bacterium
CTTGGAGACGTCAGATACGACCTCGCCTTTGGCGGAGCCTTCTACGCCTACGTCGACGCATCGGTGCTCGGATTGAGCTTGCTCCCGCAGTCCACGTCACAGCTCATCGCCGTCGGACGAGCGATCAAGGAAGCCGTGGCCGGATCACGATCGATCCCCCATCCCACCCAGCCGGAGCTCGGGTTTCTATACGGCGTCATCTTCATCGGGGAGGCGTACGACGCGGACCACCACTCACGCAATGTCTGTGTCTTCGCCGACGGTGAGGTCGACCGCTCCCCAACCGGCACCGGCGTCAGCGGTCGCCTCGCCATCCATCATGCTCGGGGTGAGGTCGAGGTGGGCGAGCCGATCACGGTGGAGAGCATCGTGGGGAGCACATTCACTGGGCGAGTGGTGGAGACCACCTCGCTCGGGGGCCTTCAGGCGGTGGCGCCTGAAGTAGCGGGCACGGCGCACATCATCGGTCGCAGCGAGTTCTGGATCGACCCAGGCGACGCTTTGGGTGAGGGATTCCTGCTCCGTTAGCAGCCGCTCACGAGGAATCTGAAGAGCGCGACGGCTCGCGGCTTTGCATCCGTTTCCTGACCCCGGCCAACCTCTTGTTCAATGTCAACGATGAGGCGAGGTGTGCTCGGAGACCGCGCTTGGCCACCACGTGCAGTTGGGTGCGCCGCCCCGTTGCCCAGCTTCGTTTCCAGTAGCCGTACCCGCCTCCGAGGTCCACACTCGAGATCCCCTGCTCACGGAACCGCTCCATAGCCCAGAAGCGCAACACAGTCCCGGTGCCGGGCACGGCGTCCGGATGGCGACCTCCGACAAGACCCCAAACGCCTCCCCCGAGTCGGAGCCATACCTCGATCTCAACCGTCTGGCCGGCCGTGTCTGCAAGTTCATAGAACAGAACCTCACCCCGCAGAACCCCTTGTCTAGCCGACTCCGCGAAGGCCGGAAAAAACGGAAGAAACTTCGAGCCATCCCGGAACTGAGCCTCGTGCAGCACCTTGAGCGTTGCTAGAGCTCGCTCGACTTGATCGGGCGGAACCTGTTGGGCAGTTAAACCGGCATCCGCGACACGTCTTCCAGCCCTGGTCAGGTCTCTGCGAAAGTCGCGGGACTTCGTTGAGAGATACTCGTCGAGATTCGAGGGGAGGTCGATGACCCATGCACTTCCCGACTCCTCACTGTGAATGCTGCCTGATAACGCACTCAAGGCTCGTGCATCTCCTAGGACTCCGGCCAGATCCAGCAGCTGAATCGGACTCGACAGGAACCACTCACCCAAGGCGTCAACCACTTCAACAGTGCGATTGGACTCTGCGATAAGGTCGAAACCGGAGGGCCAAGACCTCGAGGCCATGACCCTGGCCCGGGTCAATCCCCGCCAACGGTCCAACTCCAAGGGAATGCCCCCAATCAGCCGGCCCTGGTCGACGAAGAGAACGAAGAGAGGCTGCCCTTTAGCGCTGGAGCGCAGCCACCACGATCTCAAATGGGGGGTGGCATGGGGTTGTTGATCGAGCAACCTATCCCAAGCTTCGGTCAGGTCTCCGAGATCGGATCGGGTCACAACCTCAAGCACAGGGAGGCCCTTGAAGCCAGCGAACCCTCAACGTCGAGATGCCCGTAGGAGAGGTCACACGCCCAATCCACGAAATCATCGCACCACCTTGGCCCGGCGAACCGGCTGCCCGGCGGAGAGCAACTCCTCCAGAGACACCGGCTCCAGTCCTCGCCGGCCCATCTCCTCGATCAGAGCCTTGGCCAGCGCTTCTTTCTCGATGAGACCCTTCAACCGATCCGCATCCACCGTGCCCTCGGCCGGTGTGTCATGAAGCAGCCCAATGCCCCCTGGGGCCATGCGGTTGGTGGTGCCCTGGAGAGGCTCCTCAGGAGTCAGTCCTTTCCAGTCGTCGGTGTCGACAGACCAGAGGATCGTCTTCATCCCCCGAGACTTGGTCAGCCACAACGAGCGGAGACCGTGCGCCCCGTATGGGGGTCGGAACAGACGCACCGGTCTGCCCACTACCTCCTCCAACTCGGCGTGCGCCTGCGAGATTTCGTCTTTGATGGCGCTCCATGACGCAGTCGACAGACGGAGATGGGTGCGGCCGTGGAGCCCTACGTCGTGGCCTCGAGCAACCGTCTCCCGGACTATTTCCGGATGCCTCTTCGCTGGGTCGGCGAGCAGGAAGAACGTCGCCCGAGCATTGGATTCCGCCAACGTCTCGAGCACGGCCGGAGTCACCTCGGGATGCGGCCCGTCGTCGAAGGTGAGATGGAACACCGGATGACTCGTTGCCACCTCGCAGAGAGAGCCGGCTATGGCGTCGATGCCCCGCCTTGCACCGAGCGCGCCGGCCACCTTGGCGATCAATCGTCTACGAGCCATGGGCGAGCATCCCGATCTTCCGCCACATCATGGCCTCATCTGCCATCCCAGCTCGTCTTTCCATCCGTGGATGATTGCCTTGCTGTTGACCCTGAGGTTCTGCCAGGCGTCACGGGGTGCAATCGGCAGGTTCAGAAGCGGCTTGAGTATCCCCCTGGTGATGGTGACGCTGATCGCGGTCCGGGTCCGCCCGTACTTGCGTAGCAACCAGATCAGGTTGCGCAGGCTGTAGTAGCGACGCCACCCGGCCGGCCGGATCCGAAGCTCGGTCTTGGCCCTCGCCTCGAGCACGGATTCAGGGGGGAGCTGTCCGAGCTCTCGCTTGGTCGCCTTGCGTCGCTTCCACTGCTCCCCATCGGCATAGAGCCGGTAGCCGAAGTCCCTGATCCGGAGCCCCAGCTCGATCTCCTCGTAGCTGAAGAACAGGTCTCCCCGGTGCACCCCCACCTCTCTCATCACCTCGAGGCGATAACAGGGCAACCCGCCCTCGGCGATGAAGTCGACCGGGACCGGCCCATCGATCTCGGCATCACCGATGCGGCGGATCACGGCTCTCTTGAAGTCGAAGCGGCCGCCACTGATTCCCACACCGGCGGTGCGCGGGTCCTCAGCGACCATCCTCAGACCGAAACCGAGGGCGTTCTCGATGGCGTCATCGAAGTAGGGCGGGTCGTCGTCATCAAAGGTGATCACCCAATCGTCGGCGCTCGCGGTCTCCATGTGATAGAGCAAACCGCGGGCATACCCCTCGGCGGGGCCGATGTTGTCGCCTGCATCGATGTAGACCGCATCCGCCCCTTCGGCGCGGTAGCGCTCGACCTCTTCAGCCGACTCGGGGGTGCTGCCGTTGTCGATAACCACCAGACGATCGAGACGTCGGGTTTGGGCCAGCAGCTTGTCGAGAGACTTGCCCAACTCGTCGGGGCGTTTGAAGGTCACGATTACCCCGAAAACCCGGGCTGTGTCTGACATCACCGCGCAATCTAACGGCCGTTGACGGAATGGCCATAGGCCGCGAAGTGATCCCCGGTGGTGAAGTTGGGGATTGAGTTTGCTGCCCGGGAAGTATCATCTCGGGTTGCTCCTTCTGTGTACTCACGGCTGCGGATCTACTCCAGAGCGCGGCGTACCCACTCGGATCACCACGAAATATGTCTAATCCAATCGTCACCATCGACCAGGTCCGCAAGGTCTACGAGCCCTATTCCCGCTGGATGAAGCTGATGCTTCGCACTGCCGTGACCGAGCCGGTCGTGGCGCTGGACGGCGTCTCTTTCGATGTGTATCCCGGCGAGCTGCGAGTCATCCTCGGCCCCAATGGCGCCGGCAAGTCGACTCTGTTCCGGGTGCTCACCGGTCTGACCACACCCACCAGCGGGACGGCAACCGTCCTCGGCCTCGACTCTGCGGAAGACTCGACCAAGGTTCGCAAGCTGGTCGGGTTCATGCCCGCCGAGAACCGCACGTTGCTGCTGCGTCACTCATGTCGCGAGAATCTGTCGTTCCACGGCCGGCTTCAGGCGATCCCCGAGTCGAAGCTGGCGGACCGGGTCGACGAGACTCTGGAGCTGGTAGGTCTCTACGAGTCTCGAGATCGGGTGGGGTTCGCTCTCTCCACCGGCATGCTCGCCCGATTGATGCTGGCGCGGGCCATCCTCCACACTCCGTCGGTCCTCATCCTCGACGAACCGACCGGTGCCGTAGATCCCATCGGAGCCTATGAGCTGCTCAGGTTGGTGCAGAAGATCGCTAGCGAGAACGATCTCGCCGTGCTCATCAGCTCACACAGGTTGGACGAGGTGGAAATGCTCAACGACCAGGTCCTCCTCCTCAACCGGGGTCAGACGGTCTACAACGGGCCCCTCGAGGCCATGATGACCTCCGCGCTGCGCCCCAAAGTCGAAATCGTCTTCGGAGAGCCGGCGGCCGCGGGCAAGGCGCTGCAGGCGCTGCAGACGCTGCAGCGCGTCGCCGACGTCGAAGATGTCATCGTCGAGGGCAACACGGTGGTCGTCGGCTCGACCCTGAGCCTGGCCCAGATCGTCACCGAGCTGGACGGCCAGGTCGACAACGTGAGCTCGATCGGCCACACCCGACCCAAGCTCCGAGATGTCCTGGAAGAGATGTTGCGACCCGAACCGGGTGACTCGTGAAGTCGTTCTTCCGCAAGGTTCGTCGCGCCGCTCAGGTCACCGGCGCCTTCTGGCGTATCGACTTCATCGATACCACCAACTATCCGTTGGCCTTGGTGATGAGAGGCCTGGGCGCCTTCATTCCCATCTTCACCTTCGTGTTCGTGGCTCGACTCGTCGGCGACAACGGAGCCGACGTGGGCTTCGACTACTACACCTTCGTGGTGATCGGTGTGGTGACCATGAACATCCTCGGCGCCACCCTCAACTCGTTCGGAAACGACATGCTCGAGCTGGTGACCCAAGGCCAGCTGGAGATGTTCCTGGTCGAGCCGGTCCGCTGGAACCTCTTGCCCTTCGCCATGACGCCCTGGCCGGCTTTCCAGGCCTTCGCCACCTCGGCGGTGATGCTTCTCCTGTCGGTGCCGCTCGGTGCGGAGTACCGGCTGGAGGCGGTACCGATGGCGATCCTCATCGTGGTGCTCGGCCTCGCGGCCACCCTGGCGATTGGCATCCTCGGAGCCAGCATCAAGATCCTCTCCAAGCGGGCCGACCCGGTCCTCTCTCTCTACACGCTTGCTGCCTCCATCCTCTCGGGTGTGTTCTTCCCGGTCGAGTTCCTGCCGGCGTGGCTGCGCGCCCTGGCCTGGGTGATTCCCCACACCTATGTCATCCAGGCGTTGCGCCGGGTCTTGATGCCCCGAGGTGACCTCCTCCCCGGGCCTACCGCATGGCAGGCCGTGGCCGCTCTCTCCATCTTCTCTTTGATCTTCTACCCGATCGCGCTATGGGTCTTCAGCCGCATCCTCAACTACGGCCGCAAGATCGGCGCCCTCAGCGGCTACTAATGATCTTCCCGCGCTGATGGGGCAGGACCGGATGCTCGAGCTGGTAGCGACCCTTTTTCGCCGGCTCTCCGCCGACAGCGTCTCCTATGTCCATTGGAAGAGCAACGAGCATCTCCCCGCCGCGCTGAGGGGTGAGACCGATCTCGATCTGCTGATCGATCCCGGTCATCGCTCCGCCTTTCTCGCCATCATCGATGAGCTGGGCTTCGTGCCGATGCAGCCGCCGAAACTGCGCTCGATCCCCGATCTCGACAGCTACCTGGGATTTGACATCGACACCGGGAGCTTGGTCCATCTCGATGTCCACTACCGGCTGGTGCTCGGCGCCCAATTGATCAAGAACCACCATCTACCGGTCGAGGAATGGCTTCTCTCCTCTCCAGCCACGCTGGAGGAGGTTCAGGTGCCACGTCACGAGCGCGAGCTGCTGATGCTCTACATCCGGGCCATGCTCAAGACCACCAACCGCCAGCTGGCCCGGTCGATCCTCAAGGGTGGGTCTCCCCTTCCCGACCGGATCAGGGTCGAAGCCCACTGGCTGGCCGGTCTGGTCGATCCCGACGAGCTCTCAGCCGCGGTGGAGTCGAGTGGGCTCGGTCTCACTGTGGAGGAAGTGACCGAGTTCCGTTCCCGCTCCCTCGATGGCCGGTTCGATTGGCGATACGTCTCGGAACAAGCCCGCACAGTGCGTCGTCGTCTCGCGCGATTCGAACGCCTCCCCCGGCACCGGGCATTGCCGAAGAAGGCCTGGCTCCGGTTCAGGTCGGGTCGGGTGATGAAACGGCTGGGTATGGGGATCCCCCCTCGCCATCTGGCCGGTCCCGCACCGATGATCGCGGCGGTGGGCGCCGATGGCTCGGGAAAGACCCGTCTCACCAGAGACCTCGAGGATTGGCTTGGCCGCAAACTGATGGTTCATCACATCTACTTCGGTCAACCGAAGAGTGGCTTCTTCTTCAAGCTGCTGAACAAGCCGGGAAGCGTGGCTCGGGGGCGAGCCGAGCAAGGCTCGGCGGGTGTCATCGGGGCAGTCTCGCGATACACCGATGCGCTCAAGTGGTTGGCCCTGGCTCGAAAGCGACGTCGTCTGGCCCGGCACGGACGTGAGGCGGCCCGACGAGGAGAGGTGGTTCTCGCCGAGAGATTCCCGCTCCCGGAGTTCTTCTCCATGGCGACACCGATGGACGGTCCCCGCCTCCAACCCGACCAGCCGTTTGCTGGCGCCGAGTTGCGCCAGTATCGGGCGATCGACCTGCCGGATCTGACCCTGGTTCTCAAGACAAGTCTCCAGACACTGCGCGATCGCAAGCTCGACCTCACCGTGGAAGAGCACACCGCCAAGGTGGCCGCGGTCGAGACCTTGCAGGCCGGCGAGCGTCGGATCGTCATCGACGCCGGGCACCCGTACCAACAAGTGCTCCTCGAGGCACAGACAGTCATCTGGAAGGCACTGCGTGAGAGTCGTTGAGTTTCTCGGTGTCCCTGGTTCGGGCAAGACGACCCTGGCCGGTGAAATGGCCCGGTCGGTTCCCGGCACCGTCGATCTCGAAGAAGCGGTGCGCTCCTCGATCGAGGCACGCGGCGAGGACGCGGTCGCCCGGACCGTGGCCAGGATCTCCCGGTCGTCCTCGAGTCGCATATGGCGCGCCGCCTACGCCCGGTCGACCGACCGCTTCTCCGGTCTCACCCGGTTCCTGGGGGCATACCCCGACGTCATGAGGACGATCCTGGAAGGACAACAGGCCCGGGCCGGCCGGGACCGGGGACAGGATCTGGTATTGGGCTGGCTGTTGAATCTGATGGCGAGGTACCAGTTGGCCGTCGAGTGGGCTCGAGCCGACTGGCTGGCGGTCGACGAGGGGTTCTGCCAGCGGGGTGTCGCCCTGTTCTCCCATGGCTTCGACCCGTCCGACCAGCCACATCTCGATTCCTATCTCGGCTCTATTCCTCAACCTGATGCGGTGGTAGTGGTCGACACTCCACCACAGATCGCCGAGGCTCGTCTCGACTCGAGAGGGTGGTCGGAGAGGGTCCGAGATCTCCCGATCGAAGAACGTCGGGCATTCCTGGCTGGAGCCGGTGAGGTCACCAGAGCGATAGCGGATCGTCTCGAGACAGCCGGCACCCCGCTGATTTGGGTCGATGGGACTACCCCGGTGGCGGACTCATTGCGGGTGGTGGCTGCTACCTTGCCGTCCTGACGGGCTCATCACCTCTGGGGGGCAGACCCGGTCACGGAAAATAGTCGGATAACCACTTTGCGTGGTCACCGATTGGCTTTAGTATCGGCAGATCGAAGCTGTGGGGCTTCTTCTAACGGGCAGGGAGATATCAAATGGGTAACCGGACGATTCCGGCTGGGGGAACACGTTTTTCTTATGCGCTGCTGGCGTTCGCGCTGGTGGCGTCGCTGGTGCAGGTCGTGGCGGTCGCCCCGGCACAGGCCATTGCTGGTGAGTACGGGCCGGCTCCGATTCCCGGGGCCAGCACCGCATCTCTCTCCGGCGGGCAGTGGGAGACCAAGAACCAGCATCGCATCTGGTGGAACGCAGCTCAGTCCCGGTGGGACGCCATCCTGCCCACCGCCAGCGGCTGGCAGATCGCCCGGCAGGCCATCCCCAAGGCTTTCAATGCCGCACCGACCTACGGCCCCACCGTCAGCGTCGGCAGCGGCAATCGACCCGACGTCTTCTGGGACTCCGGCACGAACACCCTCTACGTCCTGATGAGTGGGGCCTCTAACACCCAGTTCTACCGTCTCAGCTACACTCCGGGCACCGATAGCTACGCGGTGACCGCCGGCCCGGTCAACCTGACCGGGATGGGAGCGCCCGACTCGCGCGCCGCCATCTACAAGACAGCCAACGGCGATCTGTGGGCCTCGGTCATGGACGAAGACGCCCTGCGTGTGTCCCGGTCCACTGACAACGGGGCGACCTGGTCAGCGGCGGTCAATCTCAACAACGTCATCGCCGAAGGTCAGACCCAGCTCACCGAATTCAACGACGGCGGCAACCAGTTGGGTCTAGCCGTTGCCGAGGATGGTGACGACGATCTCGACAACGGTCGATTCTCCCAATACATGTTCTACCGGCTGAGCGAGGCCAACTACGCCAACTTCGCCGCGGTCACCCGAGCCAGCGCCCAGCTCGCCATCGCCGTCCTGCCGGTGGCTCCCGAGACCATCACCATCGGTGGCCGTGTCTACACCTGGCGAGCGGCCGGAGCTACCGTCGCAGCCGCCGGCGACGTGGCGATCGTGGCGGGCAACATCGCCGCAACCCGCGCCAATCTGGTCAACGCCGTCAACGGGACCGGGACACCAGGTCCCAACACCTATCATGCTGACACCATCCCCCACAATGCCGCCCGGATCAGCGGTTTTGGCGGGACCACCGCCACCGTGACCGCTATGGACACGGGCTCGGGCGGAAACGGGATTGCCACTCTCGAGACCATGGCAGGTGTCGGCAACGAGTGGGTGGGCGCGGTCACCAGCCTCTCCGGCGGGGCCTCGCCCTGGGTCAAGGAGTCCATTCCGCTGACGCAGGGCTCTCCCGGCGGCGGCGGAGGAGCCGTGGTCCATTCGGACGACGAGCTGAGTCTGATCACCCAAAACAACATCGTCTACTTCGTCTCCGAGACCCAGAGGACCGTGCTTGGCAGCAGCGCGGGAAGCCACCTGGACCCCCAGGTGATCCTCTATCGCCGCAACCTCGGCGGAACCTGGCAGCAGAGCACGGTCAAGGTGGACCAAAGCTCCAGCACCGGCGACCGGAAGCGCCCGGTGGTGGCGATTCACAACGCCAACATCTATGTGATGGCAGTCGACAACGGGCAGACCAATATCGCCTTCTGGACGCTACCCATTGCCAGTATCCCGTGGGGCAGCCCGCTACAGCCTTGGGCCAACCCAAGTCCCTTGTTCAACACCGAGTTCGAGCATTACCGCAACTCGATCGTGCCAAGGGAGCCGACCACCACTGCCACCGGGCTCCCGGTGCTCGTGGACTGGGCCTTCAATGTGGCAGGCGATGACACCACCATCTGGCAGACCAAGTTGCCCAACAGTGGCAACCAGGCACCAGGAGTCTTCGCCGGCGCCAACAAGACGGTGTCGGCCAGCCCGGCCACCAACCTGGGTGGAGTCGTCACCAGCGACTCCCTGGGTTCACCGGTCAACTGGGTGTGGACCGTGGTCACCGGGCCTCTCGGTCCCGGCGCCGGGGTCAACTTCACTAGCCCATCCGGTTCCTGTGCCAGCACGATCTGTCAGCTGCCATCCACCGCGGCATTCTCTGGCGGTCTGGGCACCTACCGGCTTCGTCTCACTGCCACCGAGAGTCAGGCCGACCCACTGACGAACTCGGCCGACGTGGTCATCGTGGTCAACTCGTTGGTCAATGCCCCACCGGTTCTCACGGTGAGCAACCCGAAGAACGGTGACACCTATGCCACCGGGGAACCGGTGCAGTTCACCGCTACCGCCACCGACTCCGGGGCCAACATCTCGAGTGCCATCGTGTGGACCTCGAGTCTCCAGGGGATCATCGGTTTCGGTGGATCGTTCGTCAGGACCGACCTGAGCAACGGGACCCACATCATCAAGGCCAACGTCAGCGACGGTCAGAACTCCGTCTCGTCACCCAACATCTCCATAACCATCAGCGCCACTGGTGGTGGTGGCGGCGGAGGCGGAGGAGGCGGCGGCGGTGGTGGTGGCACCGGCGCTCCTGGCAGCCCATTCATCGATGACAACGGGCACATCTTCGAGAACGCCATCACCTGGCTGGCCAGCAAGGGCATCACCCAAGGCTGCAACCCACCCACCAACAACCGGTACTGCCCCGACGACCCGGTGACACGTGGTCAGATGGCCGTGTTCCTGGTCCGGGCCTTCGGATACAGCGACAACGGTGGCGGCAACCTCTTCGTAGATGACAACGGTCTGTTCTACGAGAACTCGGCCGACCGGCTGTTCACCGCCGGGGTGACGGTCGGTTGCAACCCGCCGACCAACAACCGGTACTGCGGTGAGAACAATGTGACCCGAGGGCAGATGGCGGCCTTCCTGGCCCGAGCATTCGATCTCGCGCCCTACACCGGGGCGGACCGGTTCGTCGACGACAACGGGCACCTCTTCGAGGGTGCCATCGAGCGGCTGGCCCAGGCCGGGATCACTCTCGGCTGTAACCCACCGTCCAACAACCGGTTCTGCCCCAACGACTTCGTCACTAGGGGTCAGATGGCGGCGTTCTTGAAGCGAGCATTCGGGGAGTAATCACCAAACACCTGGGGAGTGGCCGGCAACGGCTGCTCCCCAACCCGGTCTGAGGGGACCTTAGGGATAGAGGGGAGACGGGAATGAAGCGACATCTCGGTCGACGGCTGGCTCTGGTCGGTTTGGCTGTGACTACGGCGGTGACCGGGGTCCTTCCTGGAGCGATGACGGCTCAGGCGGACACCGTGGCCGAGTTGGTGCAGGTGGTGGATCCTTCGCTGTGGTCGCCGATCGCACCCGGCCCGGCGGGGGTGGCCTACCGCCCCGACGAGAACAGCCTGATCGTGGTCGATTCCGATCGCAACAATCTCAGTGGGTTCGACGGGATCAACCTCTGGGAGTACAGCCTGACCACAGGTCTTGTCCTCTACACCGGCGTCCTGCCCACCATTGAGCCCACCGGCGTCGACTACGACCCGGACAACAACCGCCTCTTCGTCTCCAGTGACAGCGACGACCTCGTGCTGGTCATCGGTCCTGGTGCCGATGGCAAGTTCGGTACCGGTGACGACGTGGACCTGGGCCAGGTGGCGCTGGTCGGCGACATCGAGGACCCCGTGTTCCATCCTG
>DATKEA010000151.1:0-27340 GCA_035544615.1 Acidimicrobiia bacterium
CTGGAAGACGATGGATCACTGGTTCGAAGAGGAAGAGGAGGTATTCATCCACGCCCGGGATCCATACACCCGCATCGACATCCTTCCGTCGAGTCGTCGGGTTCGGGTCGAGCTCGATGGTGTCACCGTCGCCGACAGCACCAACGGGTCCTTCCTGTTCGAGACCGGTCTCCCCACCAGGTACTACCTCCCCAAGACCGATGTCGAGATGGGTCTGCTCACTCCCACCGATCTGGCTTCGGCCTGTCCATACAAGGGCACGGCGCGGTACTGGACGGTGACCGTGAACGGTGCTCAGCACGAGAACGTCGTCTGGGGATACGACGCGCCCCTTCCCGAGTCACAAAAGATCGCCGGTCTGGTCGCCTTCTACAACGAAAAGGTCGACACTTACGTCGACGAAGTCCTCCAGGAACGGCCCAAGACCAAGTTCTCTTAGGCCTGTTACCACCTCCGCAGGTGCGTCGGTTTTCCCTTGTGTGGAGTCTGTATAGTAGACCTGCTATCTTTCGTACCCAACACAGGATGAATTGGGATATAAGTATGACGATAGGTGAGGGCGTCGTAATCGAAGTCAGTGAGCTCCGGATGCGTTACGGCTCGAACGACGTGTTGGACGGTGTCGAATTCCAGGTTCACCGTGGTGAGGTGATAACCCTGCTTGGCCCCAACGGTGCCGGGAAGACCACCACCATCGAGATCCTGGAAGGGTTTCGGATGCGCTCTGCGGGTCGGGTTTCGGTGCTGGGCGTGGATCCGGCCGTAGGAAGTGAGGACTGGCGGGCCCGGGTCGGGGTGGTGCTCCAGTCGTGGCGGGATCACGCTCGATGGACACCGCGCGCACTCCTCACCCATCTCGGCCGCTACTACGAGCCCTACTCCACGCCTCAGAGGTCGAGGCCCTATGACGTCGAGGAGCTGATCAGAGTGGTGGGGATCGAGGAGCAGGCAGAGCAGAAGATACGCACCCTGTCGGGAGGCCAGCGCCGCCGCCTCGATGTTGCGGTCGGCATCATCGGCCGACCCGAGCTTCTGTTCCTCGACGAGCCGACCGCCGGCTTCGATCCCCAGGCGAGGAGAGAGTTCCACGACATCGTCCACCGTCTCAGCGATCTCGAGGACACCACCATCCTTCTGACCACCCACGACCTCGACGAGGCGGAGAAGCTGGCCGACCGCATCCTGATCCTGGCCGGGGGCCGGATCGTCGCCGACGGAAGCGCAGATCAGCTGGCGCGAAGGGTCACACGCGATGCCCAGGTGCGATGGAGCCGCAACGGCGAGAGCTTCGTTCACGCCACTCCTGATGCCACGGGATTCGTTCGTGAGCTGTTCGCCCAGCATGGAGATGACATCGCCGATCTGGAGGTGCGCCGGGCGACCCTGGAGGACACCTACATCGCCATGGTCCAGCAGCACGAGACAGGTCACCCGGAAACGGCGGGAGCCGCATTCGAGGAGGGGAAGACGTGAACCCGAAACTGCACGCAATCCGGACCGGGCTCGATCGGGGTTGGACCGAGTTCATGCTGAGTCTGAAGAGCCCCCAGGATCAAGGTTTCTACCTGTTCACTTCCCTGGCGGTCCTCCTGTACCTGTTCTTCAATCGGGACAACGAGATCGAAGGCACCACACTTTCCTATCCGACCATCGCCCTCCCCAGCATCCTCGGGGGGCTGCTGGTCTTCAGCCTGGTGATCGGTCCCGCCTATTCCCTTGCCATGGAGCGGGAGGATGGAACCCTGCTTCGGGCCAAAGCGGTCCCCCGCGGGATCGTCGGGCATGTCACCGGCCACATCCTCCTCAATAGCCTGAGTCTGATTCCTTCCTTCCTGGTGATCCTGATCCCGGGTGCGTTCCTCTTCGAAAACATGATGCAGAACGGCTGGCAGGGATGGGTCACTGTGGCCTGGGTGGTGCTGCTCGGCCTGCTGGCGACACTGCCGATCGGGATGGTGATCGGGTCGTTGGTTCCCGGTGTCCAGAAGGTAGGCACTTGGGGAATGCTGCCCATCCTGGTGCTTCTGGGGATCTCCGGGATCTTCGGCCCCATCCAAGGTTTCTGGGAGTGGGTGCAGGCGGTCTCTCAGGTCTTCCCGATGTATTGGGTCGGGCTCGGGATGCGCTCGGCATTCCTCCCCGAAGCAGCCGCCGTTCTCGAAATCGGCGAGTCGTGGCGTACCCTCGAGACGGTGGCCGTGCTGGGAGCGTGGGCCGTGGCGGGGGCTTTCGTTGCCCCGATCGTCCTGCGCCGGATGGCTCGCCGCCAGTCGGGCTCAACGGTCGAGGCAGCCAAGGAGCAAGCGCTGCAGTGGGTTAGGTGAGCGACAACGTCCACAATCGCATTGCCATGCTCCGGGCGGAACGGGGGGTATCCCGCCGGGAGCTGAGTGAGGCGCTGGGAGTCCACTACCAGACCGTCGGCTACCTGGAGCGAGGGGAGTACAGCCCGAGTCTCCATCTGGCCCTCAAGATCGCCGAGTACTTCGAGGTGCCGGTGGAGGTGGTCTTCTCCACCGCGCCTTTCGCCCGACTGGGGAGCGAGGCCGCAGAGACGGGCTGACCGGGCGACGCGGCAGATGGTGCTGCCCGGCCAAAGAAAACTGCGGGAAATCTCCAACAAAGGTATGGAATTTGTCGGGAGCGTCTTGTAGCGTAGCGAACATATGTTCGAGACGTTGGAAGCCCCGGAAGAGATGATTGTCCCGAGCCCGCCGCCCGATGTGGTGGTGCCGGAGGATCTGGTCGAAGAACTGGCGTCGGTGTTCGCCCATCGGGATCGTCTTGATGCTCGTCTCGCAGAACTGCTCCGTCGCACCGGGGAGACCAAGGCGTTTCGTCGTGACGGCTTCTCGTCGTTGACTGCCCTGCTCAAGCACCGGATGTCGTTGCACCCGGGTGAAGCCCAGCGGTTGGTGGCTCGGGCCAACGGGCTGGCCCACACTCCTCTCGTCGCCTTGGCGTTTGAGACCGGTGCATTGAGCGGGGCCCAGGTGGATGTCCTGCTCGAGGCGAGAAGTACCGCACCCGACGCCTTCACCGAAGCCGAAGCTCACCTGGTGTCAGGCGCCCTGGACACCCCTCTGATTCGCGACCTGAAGAAGCAACTCGACTACTGGCTGGATCAGGTTGCTGCCGATGATCTGGGAGCAGAGAGGAACCTGGTCCGGGATCTCCGTTCGCTCACCCTGCGTCGGGAAGGCGAGATGATCAGGATCAACGGATGGGTCGACATCGAAGCCGGCGAGCAACTCCGAACCGAGCTCGAGCCGGGCCCACCGGCGGAGGGAGACACCAGGTCGACGGCGGCCCGTCGGGCGGATGTTCTTCTCGACATTCTCAACGGAGCGTCGAACCGGCCCAATCTCACCGTTCACGTCTCGGCCGAGACATTGGCCCACCGTCAGCCCGGGATCTCGGAGACCGGCAACGGGACCTTTCTCAGGGCTGACGAGATCAAACGGCTCGCCTGTGACGCCAACCTGACCCGGGTCATCTTCGACCCCGAGTCTCGACCACTCGACGTTGGCAGAACCAAACGACTGGTCACCCCGGCCTTGCGAACCGCGGTCACTGCCCGGGATCTGAATTGTGTCTTCCCAGCTTGTGACCGGCCCTCGAACTGGTGCGACGTCCATCACCTCGTCCCCTGGGCCGACGGAGGAGAGACCAGCATCGACAACCTGGTCTTGCTCTGCCGTCATCATCACGTCCTCATCCACGAAGGAGGATGGACCCTCCAAGGAGCACCGCGCCACCTCCTCTTCTATCGCCCCGACGGAAGCGAGCTCGGAGCCGATCCTCCACCGCGTCCATTTCCGAGTCCCCTCTCGACCCCGAGTCGATCGGCCGAGCTCCAGCCGGGTGGGCTGCTCGAAGTCATCCGCAGCCTGCCCCGACTCAGAGGCCCGTAACCGGGCGCCCACCTACTCAGCCGGGGAGGATCAGGTGGCTGTCACCGAACTCGTGCCACAAGTATCCGAGTTCGAGGGCGCTCCGGTAACTCTCCACCAATAGCCGGCGGCCCGCCACCGCTTCGAGGAGGGCCAGATGAGTCGAAGCCGGCTCGTGCCATCCTGTGATCAGCCCGTCGACCAGACGCATCCCATGGTTCCGTCGGATCACCAGGTCGGTCCATGCGCGCCCGGGGTGACATTCGCCCGCCGAGTCGGCGATGGTCTCCAGCGCCCGGACCACGGTGGTGCCAACCGCGATCACCCGGCCCCCCCGACGCCGGGTGTGATTGACCAGCGCTGCGGTCGGCTCGGACACCTCGAACCATTCGGGGTAGGGCTCCTCACCCGACTCGAGCGATGAGACTCCGGTGTGGAGGATCACCGGTGTGATCGACACTCCGCTGGCCAGAATCGATGTGACCAGACGGTTGGTGAACGGTCGGCCGGCGCTGGGCATCTCGGCCGAGCCCGGCTCTCGGGCGAACACGGTTTGATAGGCATCGATCGGATAGGGACCGGCGGTGTGGTGATAGCGAATCGGTCGTCCCCAGGTGGCGAGGTATTCGGGCACAGTGCAGCTGATATCCACTTCGGCGAGCCAGAGTCTCCTGCTGGCCGAATCGACCGGGTACGGCGCGAGCAGGTCGACGAGGCCCCCGCCAGGCAGCGACACCCTGCCCGGCTTCGGGCTCTCATCCGGGAGGGACGCCGCACCGGACAGTCTCCGTGGTTCAACGACCCAGAGGCCACCCATCAGCTCGGTCGAGAAATGGATCACATGGTCCTGATCGACAACCACCGACGCCGGAAGAGTCGCCGAAGCGTTCACCACCAGGAGGTCACCGGGCCGCAACTCAGCCGGCAGCTCGTGGAACTTGCGATGCCGGATCCCCTCGGCATCGGAGACCATGAGCCGGACCTCGTCGCGTCGCTTTCCCCGGGTCTCCGGGGGTTTGGTCGCCTCCAACTCGGCCGGGAGCTTGAACTCGTCGAGCAGGTCGGTCGGGCGAAGTAGAGCCGGAGCCGTCATGCCCCCACCGATTCGGAGAGCAGCTCAGCGGCCAGATAGCGGCCACTCGGGTAGTCGCCCTCGATCAGCCGAACCAGGGCAGGGACCCTGCTCTCCGGGGGAGGCCGGTCCGAGATGTCCTCACCGGGGAAGGCCTCCTGGTGCATCCTGGTCCGCATGTCGCCCGGGTCGAACCAGAGCACCCTGACCCGAGGCTCTTCGGCGGCGAGCACATTCGACATCTGCTCCAGACCCGCCTTGGCCGCCCCGTATCCGCCCCAACCCTCATAGGGCTCCACCGCCGCGTCGGAGGTGATGTTGATCACAGTCCCATCGCTGTTCCTCAGATAGGGGAGGGAGAGTTGGATCAGACGCAATGGGGCAGTGAGGTTTGCCGCTAGGACTTGCTCGAAGACATCGATCGGGTACTCGGCCAGTGGCGGCTGTGGGCTGGGGCCGAGGATGCCTGCGTTGTTGACCAGGATTGAGAATCCGCCAAAGCGTGCTGCCGTCTCCACCAGGAGGGCGGTGTGCAGAGGATCGTTGACGTCCCCGGCGATGGCCTCGATCCGGCCGGCGCCGAGAGCGTCCAATTCTGCCCTAGCCGCTGACAAGTCAGCATGAGCTCTTGCGTCGACGACCAGGTTCCAGTCCCGTCGGGCCAGGTCGGCAGCCAATGCGAAACCGAATCCGCGGGATGCTCCAGTGATGATTGCGGTGTTCATTAGACCTTCCTTCTCCATCCAAGGTATGTGACGCACCGCTCCAGGTCATCGGGCAGGAGTTGGATTCGGTCTCAGCCTCGAGACCTAGGCACCAGGCACCGATTCAGGACTCAACCAATCCGCTCTTCACAGCAAACAGCGCCGCCTGAGTGCGATCGTTGAGACCGAGTTTCCTCAGCACAGCCGAGACGTGGGTCTTGATCGTCTTCTCCGAGACGAACAACTCAGTGGCTAGCCGGGCATTACTCCATCCCTGACCGAGCCCGGCAAGGACCTCCCGCTCTCGCGTGGTGAGGCTGGCCAGCGACTCGCGCGGGTCACCGCCCGACACATATGCCGACAGGGCCGCTGCCGCTTCTTGCGCGTAGACAGTGCGCCCGTCGGCCAGCTCTCGTATCGCATCGGCCAGCTGGTCGGGATCGGTGTCCTTGAGCAGGTACCCATCTGCCCCCGCCTGGATAGCCGGCACCACCTCATGTCGCCCGGCGAAACCGGTCAGCACCAGCACCTTGATGGCCGGGTTCCACTGCCGGATCTGCGGGATCAGCTCCGAACCGGACCCATCGGGCAGGTGCAAGTCGAGCAGGATGACGTGCGGCTCGGAGGTCGCCACCACCCGCAGAGTCTCTTTCCCGTCACCCGCCTCGCCAACCACTGCCATGCCCGGCTGGGTCTCCAGGAAGGCCCGCAACCCGCGACGGACAACGGGGTGGTCGTCGACGATCATCACCCGCACCGGGTCACTCATCCCGGCACCTCGAGACTGACAGTCGCCCCATTGCCCGGTGACGATGAGATTGTGAGTGTGCCTCCGATAGAAACAGCCCGTTCTCTCATCGAGGTGAGACCGAGTCGTCTCCCGCGGTAGTTCTGCTCGTCAGGGTCGAATCCGAGACCGTCGTCGCTGATCGTCAGCTTGAGACTGTCTCCGCTCACCAACGACACCGTCACCCTGGCCGGTTGTGCATGACGCACCGCATTGGTGAGAGCTTCTTGGACTATGCGAAACACCTCGTGCTCAACGCGCCCATCGAGGGTCGGCTCCTCATCGGCCTCCACATCGACGTCGAGGTGATGCACCCTGCTCAGCAGCGCAGCCTGGCTCCGGATGGCCGGGAGCAGCCCGTCACGATCGACGTCCGGTGTTCTCAACCCTTCGACCACGGCTCGTAGCTCGGCCATGGCCTCCTTGGCGAGGTGGGCAATCTCGTGCAGCTCTTCGGCGGTTCGCTCCCGGTCGGTGCCCAGGTGCCGGGACGCGGCCCGGGCTGTCAACGAGAGACTGAACAAGGACTGGTTCAGCGCGTCGTGAAGCTCCCGTGCCATCCGCTCCCGCTCCTCGGCCAGGGCCAAGGTTCGGGAGTCCTCGAATATGGCAGCGGCCTCGATGGCGGCCGCCGCGTGCGAGGCCAGGAGTCTGATATTGGCCTGGTCCTCCTCGGTGAACTCGGGCCCACCGATCTTGTCGGTGAGATAGAAGGCTCCGATCACCTCCCCCTGGCTGACGATGGGTACACCCAGGAACGAGCGCATCAGTGGGTGGGCCCGGGGCCACCAGCCCCGGAATCTGGGATCCTTGGTGATGTCGGCGAGGCGTACCGGCTCCGGATCGTG
The DNA here is from genome assembly GCA_035544615.1 of Acidimicrobiia bacterium. Taxonomy (GTDB): domain Bacteria; phylum Actinomycetota; class Acidimicrobiia; order Spongiisociales; family ZC4RG35; genus JARDZU01. Next base: position 7,305 of record DATKEA010000151.1, read on the forward strand.
GAGCATGGCATCGAGCATCCCGTGGGTTCGGGGCAGGGGCCCCATCTCCGCTACGAGATCGTCACTCATGCCGACGTGGATGAACGCCGAAAAGGCATCCCCCTCAGGCTCGGGAATGCCTATCGCGGCATAGGACGCGTTCGAGATGCGCTTTGCGGTCTCGGCCAGCCCGGAGAGGGTCTCCTTCAGGGACCTACCCGAGCCCACCGCCTCGGTGATCGCGGCGAGTATCACCTCGGCGGTGCTCGGGGTCGACTGCACCCGGGAAGGCTACCGACGGCATCCGGCAATCACTCAGCGTCGAGCCGCTCGCTTGTACTGCCACACCGAGAGCGGGGCGAAGATGCCGATGATGATCACTACCCAGATCAGGGTATAGAGCACCGGGTTTTGCAGTGCCCAGCTGGAAGGCTCAGGCGTTCCCGGAGGGATGTTGCCAAACAGCATCCGGGCCGACTGGGTCAGCGTGGACACCGGGTTCCACTCGGCAAAGGCGCGCAGCGGTCCGGAAAGGCTCTCTAGCGGGACGAACGCGTTGGACACGAAGGTGATGGGGAAGATCACCATGAACGACGCGTTGTTGATCACTTCCACGCTCGGGACCAGCAGTCCCACGTATGCCATCACCCATGAGAAGGCGAAGGAGAAGAGCAGGAGGATCCCAAATCCCAGAGCCGCTTCTGCCACCGATGTCCTGATCGTCCACCCAACAACCAGCCCGGTCAGCGCCATGATCGTGATAGAGAGGGCGTTGTAGATGATGTCGCTTGCGGTTCTCCCGACCAGTACCGCCGATCTCGACATCGGTAGCGATCGGAACCGGTCGATGATCCCCTTCTGCATGTCGTCGGCCAGCCCGGCGCCGGTGAACGTTGCCCCGAAGATCACGGTCTGGGCCAGGATGCCGGCGATGAGAAATTCGCGATACGACCCTCCCGCAACATCGATCGCACCACCGAACACATAGGCGAACAACAGCACGAACATGATGGGTGAGAGCAAGACGAAGACCAGGATCTCTGGCACTCTCTTGATCTTGATGACATTCCTCTTGGCGACCACGACGCCATCGGCAAGTGCGGTGATCAGCTGGCTCATCGATGCGCCTCCTCGGGCTCGGTTGTTCTCTCGACTTGGACTCCACCATTGGACTCAGGGGCCTCGGCTACGTGACCGGTCAAAGTCAGGAAGACATCGTCGAGGGTGGGTCGGCGAAGACCGACGTCCTGAACGACGATCCCACGGGCATCGAGGTCGCGCAACGCTTGGGTGAGTGTCGTTGCCCCACCACTGATCGGAGCGGTCAAACCTCGTGTTCGCTCGTCGATGTGGACCTCGCCCACGGAAAAGCGGGCGAGCACCTCATGGGCGGTGCCGACCTGGGTGAACTCGGCGAGTATCACCTCGATGCGCTCTCCACCGACCTGGGTCTTGAGCTGGTCTGAAGTTCCGTGGGCGATCTCACGACCGTGATCTATGACGATGATGTCGTTGGCGAGTTGGTCAGCTTCCTCGAGGTATTGGGTCGTCAAGAGAAGCGTCGTCCCCGTGGCCACCAGCTCGCGAATCACCCCCCAGAGCTCGGTTCGGCTGCGCGGGTCGAGCCCCGACGAGGGCTCGTCGAGGAACAACACCGGTGGCTCTGCGACCAGTGCGCCGGCGAGGTCGAGCCGGCGACGCATCCCACCGGAGTAAGTCTTGACCGGTCGGTCGCCCGCTTCGCTCAGGTCGAATCTCTCCAGGAGCTCGCGCGCCCTGGCCTTCGAATTCTCCTTGCCCAGGTGGTAGAGCCGGCCGATCATGTCCAGGTTCTCATAGCCGGTGAGATGCTCGTCCACCGCGGCGTACTGGCCGGAGAGCCCGATCAGCTTGCGGACTTTCCCGGGCTCGGTCCTGACATTGGCCCCGGCGACCATTGCACTGCCTTCGTCCGGCTCGAGGAGCGTTGAGAGGATGGAGACCGCGGTGGTCTTGCCGGCTCCGTTGGGCCCGAGCAGACCGAGGATGACGCCCTCTGCCACCGCCAGGTCCAGGCCGTCGAGGGCGGTCACGTCTTTGTAGCGCTTGACCAAACCCGACGCCTCAATCATGTTGTTCATACTTGTGTTCGCTCCTCAGTTCGTTGGCCGGCATACACGGAGTGATAGACCCCCACCCCGATCAGAACTAATCGGTCTGATGGGCAACACCAGAACATCCAGTTTTGATCCGGTTTCACTCTACGAATAAATGCGGACAGGTTCGGTCCGCATAATTAGCAATGGCGAGTGGGCACCATAGACGAGATCAGTAGACCGGGGCGGGCGATTAATCCGAGTCAGCCCGTCATGGCCTCAGAGCCGCCCTGAACATCTCGACGATGCGATGGCCGTTGTCTGCCTCCCGGTCCTTCTCCGGGTTGTAGCAACCGAGGGAGAATCCGGCCAGGGCGGGCGAGGAGCACAGTGGTCGCAGCAGATCTGTCAGTTGCTCCCAATCGAGGCCGTCGGGCACCGGGGCGTCATTGGCGAAGAAGAAAGTGGGATCCACGATGTCCAGGTCCAGGTGCACCCACATCCAAGGTGCCGGCGACTCGAGATCCATCGCGGCTCGTCGGCCGGTCTGGGCGGCCCCGAGTTGGCGGACTTCTTCGGTGGACAGGCAGTTGACCGGTGGGTTGAGGTCCTCGGGCATCAAGCTCCCATCGAGTTCCGACTGCTTGCGGTCCCGGTAGCCGATGATCCAAGTGTCCGAAGTCTGGACGGACGGCCCGCCTGCGGCGTCGACCCAGCGAGCCGGCCCGCGCCCGAGAGCGATGGCCACCGGCATGTCGGCGGCCTCGCCAAGGGGAGAGCTGACCTCGTCGTAGAGGTCGAGATGGCCGTCGAGGTGAACCAGACTTGCTCGCCCTCTCGCGTCGCGGACACCGGCCAGGGCGCCGGGGACCATTGCGCAACAGCCGCCGATCAGAAACGGCACTTCGCCGCGACTCAGGGTGTCGGACACCGCGGAGCGGATCCCCATCGTCGTGGTGCAAACATCATCGAGTCCGACCACTCCTGTGATCGGATCGCGTCCCTCGGCACGGATCCGCACCTGGAGATCACCACGGTCGGAGTCGGCGATTGCGCCCAGACCGAGCTCCCTGAGCGCGGCCGGCGCCAGTTCGGTGCCTCCGGCGGTGCCCGCGGAGTCGATCGGAACCCCGATGAGGGTGAACGATTGAGCCATCGAGCGACCATAACCCGTGCAGGTCAGCTCCATCGCCGACTAGGGGACATGCCGGCTGGTGGTGGGGTAGGTTTGATGGAGCTGTCCATTCGGGAGCCCCCTCATGTGTTACGACGCTGACGCCAGCCCGCCCGTTGACCCGATCGAAGGTGCCGAAACGAGTCACCAGGACCTGACGCTCACCGCTGCCGACGGCAATCAGTTCGCCGCCTTCGCCGCCACCAGCGCCAACCGCAAAGGCCCGGGGATAGTGATCCTCCCCGACGTTCGCGGTCTCCACCACTTCTACCAGCAGTTGGCCCTGCGCTTCGCCGAGCATGGTTACGACTCGATTGCCTTCGACTACTTCGGTCGGACCGCCGGTGTCGCCACGAGGGACGACGAGTTCCCGTATGCCGAGCACGTGCCGCTGACCACACTCGAGGGTGTCACTGCCGACACCGCCGCCGCGGTAGCCCATCTTCGGGCCGAAGAGCCCGACCGCGTCATGTTCACCCTCGGGTTCTGCTTCGGTGGAAGCAACTCGTGGCATCAGGCAGCCGCGGGCCACGGCTTGGCCGGGGCGATCGGCTTCTATGGCCGACCGAACCGGCCGCCCGTCGGTCCGATCGAACGGGTGGCCGGGTTCGATTGTCCGATTCTGGCCCTCATGGGCGGAGACGATCCGGGAATACCTGTCGAGTTGGTCGAGGAGTTCCGATCAGCGCTGAACAGTGCCGGGGTCGAGAACGAAGTGGTCGTCTATCCGGGAGCCCCACACTCTTTCTTCGACCGCCAGCAGGAGCAGTACGCCACCGAGTCGGCCGACGCCTGGGAGCGCGTCCTCGGTTTCATCGATCGCCTCAGTTGAGTCAGCCTTCGGGCGGGATGTTCTGGTTGAGCCGGAAGAGATTGGTGGGGTCGTAACGTCGTTTGATCTCGCGGAGCCGATCCCATGTTGGCCCGGGGTAGGCCGCTCTCACTCGTTCCGCTCCCTCGTCGCCAATGAAGTTGACGTAAGCCCCCGGTTCGCCCTGATCGAGCGTCTCCGCCAGCCGGTCCACCCAAGCGTCGTGTATCTCTGCCTCACCCAGGTCTTCGTACATCGCCGCCACATTGACCATGATCTGTCGCTCGCGATGTGCGTAGGCGGTGGACTCGATCGGCACCCGTGACACGGCGCCCCCCAACACTCTGATCTGAACCGCGGCCATCGGGGCGGTGGAAGCCCTCAGCTGCTCGACGATCGCCTCGGCTGAACCATGGTCGACCTTGCCGACGTACATGTTTCGCACGGCCACCGCGGCCGGATGAGGCGGTTCCTCTCCGGGACCGTAGATGTCCCGGTACTTCATCGGCTGCACCATGTCGATGATTGGCTCGGCCAAGGCCCGGAACCGGGCGACCACCTCCTCGCCTTCGCCGATGTTCCCGGCGTATGCCATCAGCGCGAACAACACAGCCTGGCCGTGGTAATGCTCAGGGATGAAAGGCATCGGTGGCGCTTTCATGGCGTTGAGGATGGTGGACAGATCGTCGGGCGCAGCTTGGGCGAGCTCCACGAACGATCGGAGGACCTCCGGGGTTGCCGGGAGCATCATCATGCCACCCACGATGTCATCCACCTCGTGAAGGCGGAATTGCAGACGGGTGACGACGCCGAAGTTGCCTCCGCCTCCCTGGATCGCCCAGAACAGATCAGGATGCGAGTTTTCGTTGGCGTGCACCAACTCGCCGTCGGCGGTGACGATCTCGCAGGCAAGGAGAGAATCGATGGTGAGACCGTGTTTGCGGGACAGGAGGCCGACTCCTCCTCCCAGGGTGATCCCACCGATGCCGACCGTGGCGGCGTCGCCGAACCCGGTGGCGAGACCGTGAGCCCCGACGGCTGTGGTGAACTCGCCGGCGGTCAACCCGGATTGGGCCCAAGCACTTCGGCTATCGGTGTCGATGTCGAGGGCTTTCATATCGGTGAGGTCGAGCACGATGCCCCCTTCCGACACGCTGTGCCCGGCGAGGCTGTGCCCACCGCTTCGCACTGCTAGCTCCACCCCGGTCTCCCTGGCGAGAGAGACGACATGGGCGACGTCGGTCTCGTCGGCTACTCGCACGATCGCCACCGGACGGCGGTCGATGCCGTAGAAGCCGGCTCGTGCTTGGTCGAAGCCCGCGTCCTCCGGTGTGATCACCTGGCCCCGGACGGCGGCCCGGAGCTCGGGGATGGACGGGGCTGCTGATGTAGGTCTGTTCACGATTGACTCCTGGTTCGGTGTGGTAGATGTACCGGATTGTTAGACCACAATCGATGGAACAATTAATCGGTAGCAAGTCGGGGTCATCAGGCAGAGGTCGCAATCCATCTCCGCCTCGGGACCGAGATGTCAGCAGAGGCGGCACTGAATGAGCGAATCCACCCTTATCAAACACTCTCCCCCCGAGGGCGCGACCGTCGCCACCGAACTGGAGCAATACCGTGTCGAGTTGACTGCTTACTGCTACCGCATGCTCGGATCCGCCTTCGAGGCCGAGGACGCGGTGCAGGAGACGCTGATCAGGGGCTGGCGTGCCATAGACCGATTCGAGGGTCGCTCCGCCTTGAGAACCTGGCTCTATCGCATCGCGACCAATGTTTGCTTCGACATGCTCAAGGGGCGACAACGGCGGGCCCGCCCCATGGATCTCGGTCCCGCCTCGACGTTCAACACGCCCCTGCCCGCCCCGCTACCCGAGATAACCTGGGTCGAGCCGATCCCGGGCAGCCTCCTCTTGTCCGAGAGCGGGGACCCGGCGGAGCTGGCGCTGTCACGGGAGTCGGTGCGTCTCGCTTTTGTCACCGCCTTGCAGCGCTTGCCTCCCCGGCAGAGAGCGGTGCTGATCCTGCGCGAGGTGCTGCGCTGGAAGGCGAGCGAGGTCGCCGAGCTTCTCGACACCACGGTGGCATCAGTCAACAGCGCGTTGCAGCGCGCGCGGTCGACGCTCACCGCGAGCAATCCCCCCACGACCGACCCCTTCGAGCCGATGGACACCGAACAACAGCAACTGCTCGCCCGCTATGTCGACGCCTTCGAGCGATATGACCTCGACTCTCTGGTCGCCCTGCTTCATGAGGATGCCACTCAGTCGATGCCTCCATTCGATATGTGGTTGCGGGGACACGAGGACATCACTGGTTGGTTCCTCGGGGCCGGGATCGGATGTCGTGGGTCACGGGTGGTTCCTGCCGTCGCCGCCAACGGACTGCCGGCGTTCGGTCAGTACAAGCCCAACCCGACGGGAGACGGGTTGGTGCCGTGGTCATTGCAGGTCATCGAGATCTCGGGGGGTCTGATCGCAGGGCTCAACTTCTTTCTCGACACCGACCGGCTGTTCCCGCTCTTCGGCCTGCCTTTCCAGCCCGAGGTCTGAATCGCGGCAAGAACCGAGAACTTCACCCAGTCCCACCAGGGCGAGCAAGGCTCGGAGTGTGGGGGAGGCGTGGTTGAGACGTATCGAAGTGCCGATGCGGCTCGCCTCGAGCTGGAGCCGGGCCAGTGTCTCGATGGTGTCCAGGTCGGGGCTCGTGACGTGCCCGATCTCGACGATGATCACCCTCTGGTGACCCGCCGATGGCCGGCAGTGGGGTCCTTGGTTTGCTCCTCGCTTTCCGTCGGGTGTGACCAACGGCTGATTCTCCTCTGTTCCTCGAACACTCAGACCACCCGGGGAGGGAAAACTCATCGGTGGCGAGGGTCCCGCCGCCGCGCTCGCCCCACTCACAACTGGCCGGATTCCCTGCCTTCGGAGATCGACTGAACGTAGCCCGGATCGTCATAGCGACCGAGGAGGAACGCGTCCGCATAATCAGGAAGCTCACGCCCGGTTATGTGGCGGGCCAACAGGTCGGCGGCGCCGCTTGCGACCATCACCCCGAACCCCGAGAAGCCGGTCGCCAGAAAGAACCCAACGGGCCCGGCCGGTCCGATCAGCGGTCGGTTCTCGGCTGTCTTGGTGTAGTACCCACCATCGACCACGGATCCCGGGAGTCGATCCAGATACGCGCCAAGTCCGGGGACCATCGTGGTCAGCCCTCGCATCACGACCTCGGGGTACAGCGGGTCTTCGGGAAGTGGCCACACCGGTTCCTGCACCCGACCGTGGTACTCCCATAGGGCGAGCAGGTACGGTGAGTCGACCCCACCCTCGGGCCGGCCGTGGCAGTAGATCGGCATCTCGCCCAGGAGGTCGTCGCGACCTTCCTCGGCTAACCCTTCTCTCTCATCGTCACTCCATTCGAGATGCTGGGGGTCGCTCCAGATGAACATCGGGGCATCGCGGGGAATCACCTGCAGATGCTCCCGGTAGGCGACCTTGAGGTGGAGCTCGGAGAACAGAGGGAGGTCGACCCCGGCCATGGCCGCGATCCGGGATGACAACGGGCCGCCGGCGTCGACCACGGCCGCCGCCGGGACGGTGTCGCCACCGGCGAGACGGACGCCTTGGACGACTCCCTGGTCGAGGTCGATCCCGATTACCTCGTCGACAACCAGTTCCAGCCCGGCCCCACGCGCCTCGTCGAGCATCCAGGCGCCGAGCTGCTGGGCACTGAACCACCCGGCGCGCCTGACGTGCACCGCCCCAACGGCCTTTTCGGTCAGGAATGGAAAGTGCTCCCGCACGGTCGCCGCGCCGACAAACACGTCAGCCCCCTCAGGAGCCCCGTGAAAGCCGTCTCGAGGGCCTCTCCGATATGGGAGCGGACCGGGGTGGGTGCGGACCGGCCCCGCGCCCAAGGTCGAGGTCTGATGCGCCTGTTCGACCATTCTCCGAAACCGTTCCTCGTCGCCGGTAACGAAGAGATAACCGCGCCGGTTGAGACCGAACACGTTGCCCGATTCTCGTGCCGCCTGTTCCAGCAGGTCGATCGAACGATTCATCAGTCCCACCATTGGCCGGTTCGGCCACCAGTTCCGGTAACACTCCGTCGATTTGTCGGAGGTCAGGGTCAGCGGCGGTCTGGGATCGATGAGGACGACTTTGCTCACGCCGTGTTGGACCGTTAGGTGATATGAGGCAGAGACACCGGCGATACCGGCGCCGATCACGACCACGGCAGCGGGCTGCCGACTCATCTCATCGCGAGATGTGGCCACGCACCTTCGCCGCCACCGCCTCGCCGGTGAAACCGAGCTTCTCGGCGATGACGGTGTCGGGTGCGGAAGCACCAAAGCGATCGATACCGATGATCAACCCGCTGTCGCCGACGATTCGCTCCCAGCCAAAGGTGGCGCCGGCCTCGATTGCCACACGGGGCGCGGTTCCCAGCGTCGTGGACCGGTAGTCGGCGCTCTGTTCTTCGAACAGCTCCCAGCAGGGGAGACTGACCACCCGGGCCGAGATGCCCGTTCTGCCCAGTTCATCGGCCGCGTCGAGGGCGACGTGCAGCTCGGACCCGGTGGCGATAAGGGTCACATCGTCGCCCTCCCGGAACACGTAACCACCCCTCGCCACATCTCGCCTGTGCGACTCGAGCGTCGGCACGTCCTGCCGGGTGAGGACCAGGGCAACCGGGCCGTCATTGCGATTCAGCGCCAGCTCCCAGGCGGCCACGGTCTCATGGGCGTCGGCGGGACGAATCACCCAAAGGTTGGGCATGGCCCGTAGGGAGGCGAGGTGCTCGATCGGCTGATGGGTTGGCCCGTCCTCCCCGAGGAACACCGAGTCGTGAGTCCATACCCAGATCGAAGGCGCGTGCATCAACGCAGACAACCGGACGGCGGGTCGCATGTAGTCGCTGAACACGAAGAAGGTCGCCGCGTAGGGCCGGAGCCCACCGTGGACCGCGATCCCGTTGACCGCGCAGCCCATGGCGTGTTCCCGCACCCCGAAGGGGATATCCCTCGCCGAAGGATCGGCCTGCGAGAAACGGCGCGAGCCGTCGATAGCCGTCTTGGTGGATGCCACCAGGTCGGCTGAACCGCCGATGAAGCCGGGCACCTTGTCGGCGATCTCGGCGAAGACCTTCCCGGCGGCCGAACGTGTCGCCAACTTCTCACCGGTCTCGAACACCGGGCCTTCGAGTCGGACAGCCCCTGGAGCATGGAGCTCGTCCCAGAGTCGGCGTGTGTCGTCGTCGGCCGACTCGAGACGCTTCTCCCAGCGCTCCCGCTGCTCACGCCCCGAGGCCAGCGCGGTCTCGAAGAATGCGTATACCTCGGGCTCGACGTGGAATGACGGGTCGATCGGGTAGTCCATCCGATCCTTGGCCAGCTTGATCTCATCATCCCCGAGGGGTGAGCCATGGGATGCAGCCGTGTCCTGGGCATTGGGGGCACCGTGGGCGATGTGGGTGTGGCACACGATGAGTGACGGCCGGTCTTCGACACCTATCGCGGCCTGCAGGGCACCGGCTATGGCCTCCCGGTCGTGACCGTCGATCTCCTGCGTGTGCCAGCCGAAGGCGTCGAACCGCTTCATCACGTCCTCGGTGAACGTGATGTCGGTTGAGCCGTCGATGGAGATGTCGTTGTCGTCGTAGAGATAGTTGAGCCGGCCCAGGCCGAAGTGGCCGGCGAGCGAGCTGGCTTCGGAGCTGACCCCTTCCATGAGGTCGCCGTCGGAGACAAACCCGAACGTCCTGTGGTCGACCAGCTCCTCACCGAGCCGTGCCCGTAGATGCATCTCGGCGATGGCCATGCCGACCCCGGTGGCGAAACCCTGACCGAGGGGCCCCGTGGTCATCTCGATGCCCAGCTCATGGTCGATCTCGGGATGCCCGGCTGTGTGACTCCCCCATTGTCTGAAGGAGCGGAGGTCATCGAGACTGAGCGGGAACCCGCTCAGGTGGAGCATCGAGTAGAGCAGCATCGACCCATGACCATTGGAAAGGACGAATCGATCCCGATCCGGCCACTCGGGTGCGGATGGATCCACCTTGAGGAACCGACTCCACAGAGTCACCGCGATGTCGGCCATGCCCATCGGCATTCCGGGGTGACCGCTGTTCGCCTTCTGGACTGCGTCCATGGCGAGGGCTTTGATGGTGTTTACGGCCAGCTGTTCTGTTTCGCTTTTCTCCATTGGGCCCGAGGGTACCCGGCTCCCGTCGTGGTCAATCCCCCGGACGGCAGTGTTCACAAGCGCGAAAGCCGGCTGAGCGAGCTCGGGCGGTGGAGGTGAAGTCCACGACGTGCTCCGGCCTGGAGCGTCTTATCTCACGACAGGTGGGGTGACAGTAGATCCGGGTCGAGGCGTTGCCCTGAACCCTGACGTGCTGCCCGGCGAGCTCCACCAGGCGAGCGGGCTGCACACCCTCATAAGTCAGCAAATCCCACTTGTTGTGGACCCCTCCTAGCGAGTACTCGCCGATGGACCCGTCCGAGCGGACCACTCGGTGACAAGGGATGATCAACGGCACCGGGTTCCGGGCCATGGTCGACCCAACTGCGCGGGCCGCACCGGGACGACTGGCCTCGCGGGCCAGCCAGCTGTAAGGGCGTACCTCCCCACGAGGAATCGACGCCGCGATCCGCAGGATCTGCCCCTGAAATGGCGTTCTCGAGCTCAAGTCGATCGGCAGCTTGCCCGGGGTTCCCGCTTCGATCGCATCGGGAATGTGACCGCCCCACAGTGACGGTGGCTCGGCCCTGAGCAGGCTCTTCCCATGACGTTCGGCAAACCTCTGCTCGAATCCATCGGTGGCCAGGTCGACCGATGAGACACCATCGAGGTTGAAGGTGACCACCACCTCACCCACAGGAGACGGGTAGAGATCGTACCCTTCGACCAGGCCGGTCCCGAGGGCAACCCCTTCCGCTATTCCCTCGGGCAACCCTGCGATCAGTTGTGACAGTTGGCTTTCGATGTTCATTGTTCCTGCTCCATCACTAGCTTCAGCCGGGTAAGTCCGCGATGGATGTCGGCCTTGACCGTTCCCTCGGGACGCCCCGTAGTCTCGGAGATCTCGTTGATTCCCATCCCAACCACGTGTCGCAAGATGACCGCAGTCCGCTGGTTTGCGGACAAGGCGGTGAATCTCGTGTCCCACGCCTTCGAGTCGGGTGTCTCCTCGTCCTCGACGCCCTGATCGGCCATCTCGACGAAGGTCGGTCTTCGTGACCGGTTACGAAGATGGTTCCTGCCCAGGTTCAGGGCGATGGTCCACAGCCACGGGACGAGCCTCAATTCATCGAATCTCGCCCGGTCGAACTCGCCCAGCGCCCGGTAGGCACGTATGAATGTCTCTTGGGTGAGATCTTCCGCTTCCTGGTGGTCTCCGCACATGCGACGCAGACCCCAATACAACCGAGGCCCGACACCCTGCACCAGGGCCGGGAAGGCACCGTCGAGGTCCGCGGCCAGAGACCTGGTCATTTCATCCATCCCGAATAGAACACCACCTGGCATGATCGGGTTGCAGAAACGGCACCGTACTTAGATACCCCCCCTGTCGCATTTCGTGTTGATTTCTGATCCCGTCGATCGTGAGACCATTGCCGCTGAGCGCCTTTGGGCGTACCATTGACAGGGAGGTGAGTTGCTGATGTTGGGTTGGATTGTTTTGGGTGTCGCTATCGCCCTGGTTGCGTGGGGGTTTCGTTGGCTCTCAGATCACTCCTTATAGGTTCCTTGATGGCGGCCCAGCCGCCCTGGGACAATGTGGACAGCTACTACGAGCGGGAATACCAGGATCCACCTATCGCTGACCTCGGTAGCTATCTGGGTGGAGACTGGCTCTAACATCTCGACCACGGAGGACTCCTCTACGGCCTCCGTTGGCCTACGGCTTGTAGCGGCTGGCCATCAGCGACGGCCCATCTGTACTCCGGTCTCTGATGGCACGCTGATGGGTGGTGGGGCGCCCGTTGCGGGAGACCAGTGTGGTTCGGATGGCGGCGGCGTAGGCGCCGGGGTCGTCGAGGGACCAGCGGTGTGAGGCCATGAGAGCTAACAGCCGGTTGGTCCGCTCCTGGTTGCGGAAGGCGTGGGAGCGGTCTTCGAGTTTGCCTCGGAGTCAGGCGAGGTGCCCTTTTAGAGCTCCAGTGCTCTTCGGCACATAGTCGGGTCGGGTTCCGAACTCGGTGGTGATGGTGGGACCATTCCGGGCTATCCAGCGTAGAACTTCGAGGTCGGCGTAGCGGGCCGCTTCGGTGGTGAAACGGTCCCAGGCGTCTCGGTTGAAGGCAGCCCATTCAGCGGCTAGACCGAGGCTGGTGAAACGGTCCTCTCGTTCATCTGAGGACTTCGAGCCTTTCTTGGTGTAGAGCCCCCGACGGACCAGCAGGCCTGCTCGTTTCGGAGCTCCGTTCGGATAGAAGTCGGGTAGTTGGAACGGGACAGCGTCCAACACAAGCACCTCAGGCCAGGCAGCAGGCTGGTGCCCAGCGGTCACCACCGGGCCGTAGACCTCGACCCAGTCACAGACAATCGAAGGGTGGTAGGCGGCCACCGGGAACCCGAGCTGTGAGGTCCAAAGGCGTCCAGAGCGCCGCCGAACCCGGTTGGCAGCCTGGCGGTAAGAAGAGCCCTCTCCGACCGCTATCAGAGCTGAGACGATGTCTTTAACCGTGAAGCTGTAAGTCCTCGGCGTCTGGTGGCCCTCGTGGGGTGAGAACTCTCGCTCACACTCGACACAGGAACTATCAGGGGTGTGCTTGCGGGGCAGGACCTCAGTGAAAGTGTGAGGGCCTGAACCGTTCTTTGGGAGACACTGCCAACGCTGCCGCTTGTGTCCCTCCACTCCGTACGTACCGAACCGGCGCACCTTCGAGTTGGGATGTTTCGGACACGACGGAACTCCGGTCAGCCTGCCCATCACACCTCCCAGGGTCGAAGCGGTATTCACACCTCATCTATCGACCATCGGGGCAGAAAAAATCAACATCAAATGCGACAGGGGGCTTAGATACACGACATGGAAGAGACCCAGATCGAGGCGACTCTTGATGCCGCCGAGCGAGCGGTGGCTACCGGCACGCCGGTTGGGCAGGCGGGCTTCTGGAAGGTGGTCGGCGCGGTCAAGGGGGACCCAGGTCTCGTCGAACGGTACGCAGACCGGATCGCTCGCATCGACCGGGCCGCTCTCAAGGGGTGGGCGCTGGTCACCGTCCCCCTGTGGCTGGGGAACATGCTCATGATCGGAGGCACTCTGATCGGCCTGGTACTGGTGGCCTGGGCCTATTCGCTAGAAGGCAATGCCGGCGGTGTCGTCTTCTTGCTCGGGTTCGGGGTGGTCCTGGTAACGACTCACAGCCTGGGGCACTTGGTAGCCGGAGCCTTGATGGGGATCAGATTCACCCACTGGTTCATCGGGTCCATGAGCCGACCACAACCTGGGGTCAAAGTGGACTATGCCAGCTATCTGCGGGCACCACCGACCAGTAGAGCGTGGATGCACGCCTCCGGCGCCCTGGTCACCAAGATCGTCCCTTTCGCCTTGCTCGGTGCGGCGTTCGCCGCCGACGTCCCGACCTGGACGGTCGTGGTTCTGATCGTTGTCGGGATCGGTCAGGTGCTCACCGATGTCATCTGGTCCACCAAGGCCTCCGACTGGAAGAAGTTCCGGCGCGAGATGGGCTTCGCTCAGTCCGGCTCCTGATCGGCCACGATCGGGATCGAGCCGTCCGTTTGATGCATCAACTCGTGGGTCACCAACAGCTGGTTGAAATCGGGTGGATCCTCCACGTCGACCGAGACCAGGTGCCGGGTCACCGGGCCCTGCGCCCGGTCGAATGACCTGGCCCGGGCTATCACTGCAGCGGAGGCGTCGTCGATCCGGCGGTGCTGGGCAAGATGCTCATCCCAGGAGCCGAGAGCGAACAACTCGGTGAGAAGTGTCGGATCGCTCACGTTGCGGAGGAGACGCCAGCGATAGGCGCCGGTGCGCAGACGCACCAACCGGACCATGTTCATCACCGAGGTGAACTCCTCGAAGTCTGTCTCGTCGATCTTCCACGTGTTGAGCACCAAGACCGGGCCTCCTTCGACCTCCTCCTCATGGGGTGGCGCAACTCTCTCCTCGCTGTATTCGGGTGACTCGATCTGGTCGAGACTGGGGATGCCAAACAGCGGCACCAGCAACCCGAGCAGCACCGAGGACGAGCAGAGGATGACGATCGCGGTACCGGTCCCCACCGCGTCGGCGAGGATCCCGGAGATGATTGCCCCGATCGGGAGTATGCCGAGAAAGGAGAAGCTGTACAGCGACATGGCTCGTCCCCGTATCCACTCCGGCACCATGAGCTGGGCAGTGGCGTTGAGGTTGGTCAGGGTGAGCACCCAGAATGCGCCGGAGACAAACATGAACACAAGGGCCACCGCCGGATTGGGGGAGAGCCCGATACCGATCCCCACCAGCCCGAACAGGCTGATCGTGAGCATCGGAGCCCGGGTGCCAAACCGATCGATGAATCGCTGCCGGACCACGGCGCCAACCAGGGCCCCGGCGCCCATCGCCCCGAGCAGAAAACCAAGTGTGGTGGCGTCGCCGCCGATCGCCACGTTGTGGCCGGGCAGGACCGATTGGACGACGGCGGATGTGATCGCGAAGAGGGAGACCAGGAACAAGAGTCTCCGGAACAGCGGAGTGAACCTGGCGTAGCGCAGACCCAAGGCGATCGCCGTGCCCAGCGAGGTGACCTCCCGGGCTCGTTTTTCGAACGTGTCCCTCACCATCAGGACCCCGACGATCACGAATCCGTAGGTCACCGCGTTGATCCCAAATCCGACCGCCGCCCCAAAGGCAACGTATACGAACCCTCCCAGTGCGGGCCCGATCGCCCGGGCCACGTTGAATGCCGCCGATTGGAGGGCAACCGCTGACGCGATCATCCCCCTGGGGACCATCTCGGGGAGGAGGGCCTGCCAGGTGGGGAGGTTGAGGGCGACGCCGACGCCGAGCACGAGACCGAGACCGAGGAGCAGACCGGGTGTGATCGTCCCACCGGCGGTGAAGATGGCCATGGCGAGGGCCGAACCGCCCATGATCACCTGGGACAGGAGCATCAGCTTGGTTCGATCGAACATGTCGGCGAGGGCCCCTGCCGCCAGGGCGAGGAACAGCAGGGGCAACGAGGTCGACGCCACCATCATCCCCACCCAGGTGTTCGATCCGGTCAGGTCGAACATCAGTTGGGCCGAGGCGAGGCCCTGGATGAATGTTCCCACCGCGGAGAGAACGGATGCGACCCAGAGCGTGCGGAAGGAGCCATATCGAAGTGGGGCGACCGCCGAGGTCATCGCTACCAGCGTAGGCCCGGTACCTTCATGGCGTGGTTCGCGACCTCGCCTACTTCATCTCGGGAGACCAAGGCCCGGGTCCCGGAGTGCTCATGCTGCACTCGTTCTGGGGTCTCACCGCATCGATGAAGGGTCTATGCGACGACCTGGCCGATCACGGCTACACGGTTCTGGCTCCCGATATCAACTTCGGCGAGCTTCCCGCGTCCGAACAGGAGGCATTGGATCACCTGGGCAGAGCCGACCCCAACCGTCTCGCTTCGCTCGTCCTCTCGTCGGCCAAGCTCCTACATGAGAAATCGACCGACGGCCCGATCGGGATGGTGGGCTTCGGCATGGGAGGCTCGCTGGCGTTGTGGGCGTCGGTGCGTCTGGCCGACCTGGTGGGAGCTGCCGTGTCGTTCTACGGCAGCCAACAGATCGACTTCGCCGGGGCCAAAGCCGCCTATCTCGTACACCTGGCCGATGAGGACGAGTACGTCTCCGACGACGAGGCAGCGTTCATGGAGGCAACGATGCGTCTCGAGAATCTCGATGTCGACGTGACCCGCCGCTCCGGAACACGCCACGGTTTTGCCGAACCGGATGGCGACACCTTCGACCCTGATGCCTTCGATGAGGCTTGGGCGAAAACACTTCAGTTCCTTGACTCTCGGCTCCAGGATCAACGCTGACGCTCAGCTGTCCTCTCCGGCCTCCGCCCACAGCGAGCGCATAAGGTCCGAACGCTCGAGCAGGTCGCCCAGCCGGCCCCGGTCCACCACCCTCCCTCGATCCAGCAGGAGGACCTGGTCCGCCCGCTGCAGCGCCGCCCGTCGGTGGGAAACAACGATGCACGTCACCTCGCGCTGTGACAGCAGCCGTCGCCAGAGCTCGGTCTCGGTATGGAGATCGAGAGCTGACGAGAGGTCGTCGAAGACCAACAGCTCGGCTTCGGTGGCCAGCATCCGGGCTGCGGCCGAGCGTTGTACCTGACCCCCTGACAACTTGACTCCCCGAGCTCCAATCATGGTGTGCATGCCCATCTCGAGACGCTCCAGGTCGGGATCGAGCACCGCCAGCTGGACTGCTTCACGGAGACGCTCCCTGGCTGCCCGTTGACCGAGTGCGATGTTGTCCGCCAAGGACTCGGAGAAGAGTCTCGGCACCTGAGCTGTGTAGGCGGACCGTGGCGGGACGAAGAACGAGGCTGGGTCGTCGACCGGTGTCCCGTTCCAGAGAACCTGCCCGTCGGCCGGGACCAGACCGAGCAGCGCGCGAACCAGGGTGCTCTTTCCCGATCCGACCTTGCCGGTCACCACCGTGAACGATCCCCGCTCCACGACCAAGTCGACACCCTCGAGACCCTCCCCACCGTCGGGAAACCAATGACTCAAACCTCTCACCTCGAGTCTCCGCAGGGGTTCGATGCCGATGTCCGGGAGTACCACCTCGGGGATCTCACCCTCCAACGGGACCCTGGTCCTGTCGAGCAACTCGAGGTCGGGGGCATCGACGGCCAGCCCCCGCACCCGTTCGTAGGCAACTCCTGCCCGACGGTGCTGGGCGATGATGTCGCCCACGAATGCCATGTAGTCGGTGAGCCGAGGAAGGTAGACGAGAAACACCGCCAGGTCCCCCACCGTGAACTCCCCGCGGTTGATCGAGCTAGCCGCCACCAAGAGGACCAGCGCGATCGCAATGGTGGACATATTGCGATTGATGCTCCGTAGCAACTCAGTGAGGAAAGTGTCAGAGAGCGCGGCCTTGTGACGCGCCTGATTGAGGTGATGCAGACGCGCCAGCATCGGTCCTTCGGCCGCGGCGAGCTTGATCGCCTGCACTCCGGAGAACGTCTCGCCGATGAAGCCGGTCACCGCGTCGGTGGCCGACCGCATCGCTCTGCGACGCCGACGGATCTGGGGGCTGAGCGATTGGGTGATGATGCTGGTCAGAAGCAACGGGATGAGAAGGAGACCGGTCAGCTGAGCGTCGATGCCGGCCATCACCAGCACCGCGCCGACACCGAACAGGACAAGGCCGCCCATGTCGACCCAGTTCTCCATGTACTCGAGCAGGTCGTCGACGTCATCGCGGAACGTGCTCACCGCCTCCCCTGGTGCCAATGGCATAACTCTCGATCCCGGCGCCTCGAGGAGCCAGCGAAGCAGGTTGCGCCGGAGCTGCACCGCCTGCTCCAGCCAATGCTTGATCCAGATCCGCTCTCCCAGCCAGATGATGGCGTTGCGGCCGATCGCCAGCACGGCGAACAGGATCGCTGGGCCCCAGGCGGTGGCGGCGACGGGGTTGCCCTGGGACAACCGGCCGAAGACGATCCCGATGAGGATGCCGAAGAGCAGGGGAGAGCCATGAACCAGAGTCCACATGAGCAGGCAGAAAGAGAACCGCCCGGGGCGGTAGCGGATCAACTCCCAGACCAAGCGAAGGGAGCTCACGGCCGGGTGTCCCCTAACAGCCCGCCTCTGCCCGTGGCGAGCAAAGAGGCGTACTTGCTCTCGGGGTCGGCGGCCAGGTCTTGGCGACGACCGTGCTCGACGATCCTGCCGGCGTCAACCACCATGATCTCGTCGGCGGTGCGCACCGTCTCCAGGCGGTGGGCGATGATCAACACCGTCCGCCCCGCGAAGAGTCGTTCCGTGGCTGTGGCCAGTAGCAGTTCGGTCGCCGGGTCGAGACGCGACGAGGGCTCGTCGAGGATCACGATCCCCGGGTCCTGGAGGAACACACGGGCGAAGGCGAGGAGCTGTTGCTCACCCGCCGACAGCCCCTGGCCACCGGCGCCGAGCTGGGTCTCGAGCCCGAGGTCCCTGATCCAGGCCCCCAGACCGACTGCCTCCAAGGCGGCGACTACCTCGTCGTCGGGCCGATCGTCAAAGAAGGTCAGGTTGTCCTTGACCGTCGCTCGGAAGAGCTGCACGTCCTGGGTGACCACGCCGACCGTCTTGCGTAGTGACTCGGTTCGGATCTGACGAAGGTCCACGCCTCCCAAGCTGACCGTTCCTCGATCGGGGTCGTAGAGCCGGGAGATGAGGCGGGTGATCGTGGTCTTGCCGCCCCCGGTTCGGCCCAGCAGGCCAAGCGACCTCCCTGGAGACAACATGAAGCTCACGTCATCGAGAACCCCCCTGTCCTCGTAGGCGAAGGAGACGTGATCGAACTCGACGGCAAGCGGCCCCCGACCGAGATCGACATTGCCGCTGGCGATCGAGGAGTCGAGCCGTCGTAGGTTGTCGATGCGGACAATTCCTCCGGCTGCCTTCTGCAGTTCCTGAAGCTCCTGGGTCATCTGCTCGATCGGGCTCCTCACCAGCTGGACGTATTGGAGGATTAGAAAGGCGGTACCCACGGTTATCGAGCCCCGGACCGTTAGCCACACCCCGGTGAGAAGAGCCAGACCGTCCCCTGCCCAGAACGCGGTGTTGGCGGTGACCCACACCACCAGCCTCTTGCGCCAAGCGGTCGAGGTCCGGGTGTAGAAGTCACGCATTACGGGCACGAAACGGGTCATGGTGAACCGTCCCGCCCCAAGGGCGCGAATATCGTCGATTCCGGCCAACCGCTCCTCGATGAATCCATAGAGACGGGCCGAGGTTTCCCGCTCTTCCTCGGCGGCGGCCACGGCGATGTTCCGTAGGCGAGCCAATAGGGCAACCACCAGGATCACATAGATGGTGATGGTCGATCCCATTACCGGCGATTCGACCCAGGACACCACGATGACACCTGCCAGGAGGACGCCGGCTGCGATCAGCCTCACCACGAATCGGGAGATGAATTCCGAGAGGGCAGTCACATCGCCGTCGACTCGCTCGATCATCTCGCCCGGCGTGGTGTTGTTGTGGAAGTCCATGTCGAGCCCGAACAGATGCGAGCTGAGCTCTTCGCGAAGACGGTTGGTGGCGCTCCAGCCGATGTCGGTGCCTAGATAGGTGGCCCCGGCGTCGAGTAGCTGATTGAGGATCCCGGCGATCAGGTAGGCAACGCCTGCTGTGATCATCCCTGACACCGCCGACCTTGTCACCGCGGCATCTATGAATGTGCGGAGGATGAGAGGGATGGTCAGTTGAAGACCGATCGATCCCAACAGCAACAGGGCCAACACCACTACCCGGCCCCGGTGGGGTCGGAGATAGGTGGAGAGCGTGGCGCGGTAGGAAGGTGCAGTCATGGGCGGGTGACTGACGGTATCGGGGCTTCTCCGTCAACCCCACCCATTTAGCCCAAAACGGGTCGGGTTTGAGTATGAGCGCTCTTTGGCCCCGGCCTTCATGAGCTGGCGGTCGGGTGCAGGATCGGCGTGAAGCCATGGGTAAGGGCAGCCACCGAGGTCGGCGGGGTGAGCACCTCGACCGTCCCGCTCGAGGGCCGGGGCATCGGCCGACTCCATCCGGCGAAGCCGAAGGTGAGAAGTCGGTCGGCGAGGAGCAGCTGTGGCGGCCGACCCGGATCCACGATCACCGATCCGACCGGAAGCCGGTCGATATCGGCCTTCCACAGGATGCGGTCCGCGGCGCGCTCGAGCCCTCGCCCCGGACGCAGGCGCTCGGAGGCGAGACGTCGATTCAGGTCCTCGGCCCCAAGGGGTCCCCCCGGGCTCACGGCTCGGCTGACCGCCTCCCGATAGCTCTGATACG
>DATKEA010000152.1:0-69100 GCA_035544615.1 Acidimicrobiia bacterium
ACCCTGCAGCGGCTCGGGTACGACGTGGACGAGTACACCGGGTGGGAGTTCAACCTGCTCAAGGCGCTCGGGTTCAGCGCGAAGGAGATCAACGAGGCCAACGATCACATTTGCGGCCGCCAGACCATTGAGGGTGCGCCCCACATCAAGGACGAGCATCTCTCCGTCTTCGACACCGCCAACAAGAACGGCAAGTACGGGAAGCGGTTCATCCACCACTACGGGCACATCAAGATGATGGCTGCAGCCCAGCCCTTCATCTCCGGTGCGATCAGCAAGACGATCAACATGCCCCACGAGATCACCGTCGAGGACATCGAAGAGTCCTACCGGATGTCGTGGGAGTGGGGTCTGAAGGCAATGGCTCTGTACCGGGACGGCTCCAAGGCCGCCCAGCCGCTCAACTCGACCTCGGACGAGGGTGAGGACAGTGAGGACGAAGCAGCCGGGATCACCGCTGCCGTCGAAGCAGAAAAGGCGATCCATTGGGGCAACCTCCCGGCGGGGATTTCCCCGACCCAGGCCTACCGCCAGGGCATGAAGCCGCCCCGGTTCCTGTTGCCGGCTCGTCGGGCCGGGTACAACCAGGAGGCGAGGATCGGCGGGCACAAGGTGTTCTTGCGCACCGGCGAGTACGAGGACGGGACGCTGGGCGAGATCTTCATCGACCTGGCCAAGGAGGGGGCGACCCTCAAGGGCATCCTCTCCTGTTTCGCCATCGCCGTGTCCAAGGGGCTCCAGTACGGGGTGCCGTTGGAGGAGTACGTTGACACCTTCACCTTCCAGACCTTCGAGCCGAGAGGCATGGTCGAAGGCCACTCCAACATCAAGATGGCCAACTCGATCGTCGACTACGTGTTCCGGGCCCTGGGCGTGGAGTACCTCGAACGTGACGAGCTGGCCCAGGTGCCACCCAACCGTGACATGGAGCTTCCCGAGCCACCCAACGGCCTCGCCATCGAGGCCGGGATCCAACTCGACCTCACCGACGCCGTGGCCGAGTCCGACGTGGACGCGGTGAAGCAGGCGGCCGCCTTCGTGGACGGGCCGGCATCCGTTTCTCCCCCCGTAGGGGGGAGTGGCCCGAAGGGCCGAGGGGGGCACAGCGATGTCCCCCTGCGTAGCGGGGGGACCGACGCCAGCGAGCGGAGCGAGCGCGTCGAGGGGGGTATCGCGATCGAGGAGAAGGTGACCGTGGTCGCCGGCAGCGCCGCCCTGGTCGACTCGGCCCTGAAGGAGAACATGGGCGACGCCCCGGTGTGCTCCAACTGCGGCCACATGACGATCAGAAACGGATCGTGCTACGTCTGCCTCACCTGCGGGGACACCACCGGTTGTAGCTGACGAGTAGAAACGCCATTGGAAAGCCCCGGCCGCTCGGGTCGGGTTTTCCTGTGGTCCGTAAGATGCCGGCTCGATTCGAGAGGAGCACCAATGGACATCGTCGATCAGCACTTCGCCGCCGAGAACGCCCATGACGTTCCTGGCACCCTTGCCACCTACACCGATGACATCGTGTGGGACGACGTCACTCATCCCCTCAGCCCGGTGCATGGCAAGGAGGCGGTGGGAGCGGTCTATACAGACATCATCGCCGCCATCCCCGACGTCAACTTCGTGTCTACCCGTCGTTTCACCTCCGAGGATGGTCAATGGGTGGTCGATGAGTCCGATGTCACCGGCCATGTGGAGGGCGAGTGGGCCGGGATCGCCGGGGAGGGCGCACCGGTCGAGATCAGGATCCTTCACCTGTTCCAAATCCGCGACGGTCTGATCGCATACGAGAACACCTGGTTCGACTCGGCGGCAGTCGCCCGCCAGGTCGAGGCGTGGAAGGCATCGAGGGGCTGACCCCGAACTGTCCCAATCGATTCAGGGATGGTTCCGGGCCATTCCCGATTTTCGGGGCAGCCGCCTCTCCATACGGTTGGAGACATTGCCGGGCTCGCCGTGGACGTTGCCATCCAAACTGGATCCGGCGTCGCAATCGCCGGGCATGTCGCTGCATTGGCGGAGCCATCGTGGCGCTCCGTGTGGCAGATCCGGTCGCTCGCCGCGTCGGCGCCGACCAGGAGACCTGACGATGAACATCTCAAGTCCGACGGCATCTCAGAATGGCCGGGCGCCGCTCAGTCGGCGTGACGATCCAGGTACGACATGACCGGCGTCGCAGTCACACCGTGAACCACCACGGATATGGCCACCACGAGAGCTGTGATCGCCCAAACCTGTTCCACCTGGAGGAACTCCACTCGGTTGGATGCGTAGGCGAGGTAGTAGAACGAGCCAACGCCTCGGATTCCGAAGAAGGCGATCGCAGCACGCTCCCGCCCCGGCATCGGTAGGCGGGCCAGCCCTGCCATCCCCGCAAGTGGCCGGACGACCAAGACGATCACCACGGCGACCAGGACGCCCTGCCAATCGAGGTATCCGAGTATCCCGCTGGCCAGCGCCCCTCCGAACAGGATGAGGACGATGGCACTCAACAGACGCTCGAGCTGATCCGAGAACTGATGCATCACCTCCATATAGGAATGCATTCGCTCCTGATTGCGGATGACAACGGCGGCGACGAACACTGCCAGGAACCCGTAGCCGCCAACCATCTCGGTCCCGGCGTATGCGATCAGAGTGGCGGCGAGCGCAAGCATCCCGTCCCTGATCCTGGGTAAGGACGACTGGCGACCGAAGATGGCCCACGCCAGCAACCTGCCCACCACCACACCGCCCAGCAACCCGACAGTCACCTTGTATGCGACCTCGATCAGCAGGAAGTCCCCCAGCCAGCCGGACGGCGCCACTCCGTTGATGGCGATCAGAACAGCGAGGTTGGTGAAGGGGAAGGCCAGCCCGTCATTGAGGCCCGCCTCCGAGGTGAGGGCAAAGCGCACCTCGTCGTCATCCTCGTCCTTGGCCGGAGCGGCAACCTGCACATCGCTGGCCAGCACCGGATCCGTGGGGGCGAGGACCGCACCGAGGAGAATCGCTGCCGCCGGAGTCAACCCGACTACCAACCAACCCAGCCCAGCCACTGCGGCGATCGTGAGCGGCATGGTTATCGCCAACAACTTGACTGTCGATCCCCAGGTCTTCCAACCCGGCACCCGGTTGACCGCCAGCCCGGCACCCATGAGCGCGGTGATCACACCGATCTCAGTGAGCGCCTCGGTGGCCTCGGCGAATTCGATGGGATTGGGCTGAACCAGCCCAAGAGGAAGCGAGAAGAGGATGGCTCCCCCGGCCACATAGATGATCGGATAGGAGAGCGGCCGTCGACTGAGGGCGTGAGGTAGCCCCACCACCCCGAAAGCAGCCAGACCCAAAACTAAAAGGACCAGCTCGTGAACGTCGCCAAGCTCGATCATCGCTGTCGACCCGTCGTAAGGCGAGCAAGGACAGATCGTGGATGATCCATCGATGCATTCAACCAGCCTGAGAATGATCCTCTTGATGGTTGGTCCGGGTGTGGACCTACCGTGGTCGCCTCAAGAAGAAGGAGACATCACGATGAGGTCGAGACCCCTCGGGGCCAGAAGCGGGATCGAAGTGTCCGAGGTCGGCCTCGGTCTGTGGGCGGTGGCGGGCAGCGAATGGGGGCCGGGCGAAGATCGCGCCAGCCGCGACGCCATCGAAGCTGCTCTCGACGCAGGTGTGACGTTCTTCGACACCGCCGATGTCTATGGGGGAGGGCACTCAGAAGAGCTACTGGGGCAGGCGATGGCCGGTCGGCGGGACCGGTTTGTGGTGGCGACCAAGATCGGCTGGATCAATTTCGACCACGAGGCGCGCCGCAGCCAATACGACACGGTCGACAAGCTGATCGCCGGTGTGGAGGAATCGCTACGCCGGCTCGAGACCGACCGGGTCGAGGCGATCCAATGCCACATCGGCTACCTCGAGCCCAACACCGCGGTCTACATCGAAGGATTTCGGAAGCTGAAAGAGCAGGGCAAGGTTGGGGCTTGGGGGGTGAGCACCAGCGACCACTCGCTCCTGGAGCGATTCAACATCGACGGTGACTGCGACCTGCTCCAGATCGACTACAGCATCCTCAACCGGACTGCGGAGGCCGACATCCTCCCTTACTGCCTGGCCAACGGGATCGGGGTCATCGTCCGCGGCCCCCTGGCCATGGGATTGCTCGCTGACAAATACGCCGCCTCCGACACCTTCCCGGAAGGTGACTTCAGACGGGCGTGGATCGAAGACCCGGCGCAGAACCAGCAGTTCCTCGAGGACCTCGACGTGGTGGAACGGCTGCGCGCTGTGGTGCCGGAGGATCAGAGCATGTCACAGTTCGCTCTTCGCTTCGTGCGAAGCCACCCCGCATTGAGCACTGTCATCCCGGGAGCCCGCGATCGGGCTCAGTCGGAGGCGAACTCCTCGGCTGCCGGCCTGCCCCCGCTCACCAGCGAGGAGCTAGAGGCAGTCGACCGGCTGGTGCCGCCCGGTGGTGGCCGCAAGATCTGGCCGGCATGAGCAACCCCCGCTCGGCGTAGACTCGGAGTCAATGCCCCGTCTCGACGCCATCGGTGTGATCGTCTCGGACATGGACCGGGCCATCGACTTCTACCGCCGCGTGGGCTTGGTGTTCCCGGCTGACGCCGTCGATGAGGTTCACGCCGAAGCGGTCGGCCCCGGTGGGCTCCGACTGATGCTCGACACCGAGGCCAGCGTCATGTCCTTCTCGGATTGGCAACCGCCGACTGGAGGAAGCCCTCGCACTGCTCTCGCCTTCCTTTGCGACGGTGCGGCCGAGGTGGATCGGCTCTTCCAGGAGCTGGTGACGGCTGGAGGCCACGGCCACCTGCCACCTTTCGACGCGCCTTGGGGTCAGCGCTACGCCACGATCCACGACCCCGATGGCAACGCGGTAGACCTGTTCGCTCCGCTCTGACATTCAGTCGGCGTCGCTCAAATCTTGCGACGGTTGGCCTCCACCACGTAGCCCATGTCCTCCGATCCAAAGCCCCGTGCGATCAGATCTTCCATCAACTCCAGCGTCCGCTCCAGCTGACCGGACGGAGCACCGGCTCTTCGTGCTTGCTCCAGGGCCAGGACCAGGTCTTTGCGGGCAAGATCGACGGTGAAGGTGACCGGGGCCTGCTCCGGATGGAGATACTGCTCCCGGCGATAGGTGAGCATCGGTGCGCCGGCCGCTCCCGCCGCGAGCACATCGAGAGTTGTCTCTGGGGACACTCCTGAGCCCTCGGCCAGGGCGACGGCTTCGGCCACCGCCTGGTTGAGACCGTAGAGCACCGAGTTGACCGCGAGCTTGAGGACCGTGGCCGAGCCCGTAGGCCCGACGTGAACCGGGTTACCCACCGTCTGGAGGATTGGCTCTACCCGTTCGTAGACCTCAGGCGATGCGCCGACCATCACCAGGAGCGATGCGGCTTCAGCCGCCGCCGTCGCCCCCGAAACCGGAGCATCCACCATGGTTCCCCCGTTCGCCTCGACCATTGCCCTGACCCGGTCGAAGCTCGCCGGGCCGGAGGTGCCCATGTCGATGGCCATGGTTCCCGTGCTCAATCCCTCGGCCAGACCACCCGCCGTCTCGTAGACCCGTTCCAAGGCATCGCCGTCGGCCAGCATCGTGATGACGAAGTCACTCGTGGCCGCCAGCTCGGACAGGCTCTCGGCGACCGATCCTCCATTCTCGGCGACCCACTCCTCGGCGACCGAGAGAGTTCGATTCCACACTTGGACCGGGTGCTCGGCAGCGAAGTTGCGCGCGATTCGCGAGCCCATTCGACCCAGGCCGACGAACCCGATCCGGGCCGGCAAGGCGGTCACAAGCTCACTCCTCGCGCCTCGACGATGTCCGGGGAGAGGCCCACTAGATCCCCTCGCCCTCGGTGGTGTTGCCGCAGTGGTGTCATTGGTTTCCCGCATAGTGTGTACCACACCTCCGGCGGCGATGGGACCTTTTGGGGTTTGGCTCCGTCGGTTCTGGTGAGGGAAGGCTGATCCTGAGAGCTGTCATGTATCACGGGCCGGGCGACGTCCGGCTGGAGAACGCCGTCGAGCCAAAGCCCGGCTCGGGTGAGCTGCTGGTGCAGGTGGCGACCGCCGGGATCTGTGGTTCCGATCTCGGCGAGTACGTTCACGAACCGCTCTTCTTCCCGATCGAAGCCATACACCCCCACAGTGGTCACCTAGGCCCGACCATCCCCGGCCACGAGTTCTCGGGCTGGGTGATTGGCGTCGGTTCGGGAGTTGACGGCTTCGTCGAGGGCGACCTGGTGGCCGTCGGGGCAGGCGTCGCATGCGGCGCGTGCCCCCCGTGTCGTCAGGGCAGGACGAATATGTGTCAGTCGTACTGGACAGTTGGCCTTCACTCCCATGGCGGGCTCGCCGAGTTGGTAACCGTGCCTTCCTCCTGCACCCTCAACGTCACCAACTCGTCGCTGACGCCTGACCTGGCAGCTCTCACCCAGCCGATGTCGATCGCAGTGCACGCCGCCAGCCGGGGGCGGGTAACAGAGGGGGATGTGGTCACCGTGCTTGGCACCGGCGGCATCGGCACCTTCATCACCCACGCCTCCGTCCGCTCAGGTGCCACGGTTACTGCAGTCGACCTGGATCCGGAACGGCTCGCCGTCGCTGCGCGGCTCGGAGCGGCGCAGACTCTGAACGCCTCTGACCCCGGATTCGAGGAGGCACTCGCCGATCTCGAGAGACCGAATGTGGTCTTCGAGTGCACCGCCCGACCCGAGTCTCTGGTTCGAGGCCTGGGCCTCACTGCCGACAATGGCCGGCTGGTGGTGGTCGGGCATCAACCCGATCCCGTGTCTGTCGACTTCAAGCTGGTCTCGATGGGTGAGCTCGAAATCATCGGGACCATGGCCCACGCATTCGCATCGGACTTTCCACGCGCGGTGGAGATGATCGCCGCCGCTCCCGAGGCCTGGACGGAGGTGGCCCCCACGGTGTACCCGCTGGACGAGATCGTGGTGACCGCACTCGAGCCGATGTCTCGCGGGCTGTCGCCCCAGATCAAGGTCCTGTTTGACCCGTCCCTGGAGGCCCGGCGTCCACTGCAGGTCTAGTAGCGCACAGCGTTGATCGGGGTGGGCTCAGCCGTTCCCGTCATAGGCGTGGGTGGTGTGGATGTTGCCGCTGGGGTCGAGCAGGAACACGGTGTCCCCATCGTTGTTCCATATGGCAGCGCCGACGCTGCACCAATGAAGGAAGGTTCCGAAGTCTTGGCCACAACCCGAGTGAATGGTCACCGACTCGCCGGGACCAAGGGCAAACCCGGAGGGGAAAGCGAATCGATTCGATGCTGACTCGTCCCTGATTGTCCAACCGGTCAGGTCGACCAGGGTGTCTCCGTCGTTGCGGATCATGACCCATTCGTCGTTCAGGTTGTCGTTCTCGTTGCCTGGTGGGTCATACTCGATGGCGACGACATCGAGACTTGCTTCGGCCCGCTGACCGCAGGCTTCCGGCGCCCACAAGCCAAGCTGGGACTCTTGAGCCTCCAACTGTGCCGCCTCGAGACGATCCGCCATGGCGGTGTCCGGTTGGTAGCGACGGGAGATCCCCGCTCCCCGACGCACCATCTCCTCGTTGACCGACATCGCTCCTAGCCACAAGTAGCGCAGCAACCGCCCGTACTGATCCACGTCCGAGACGTCCACGGTCATCCCCACCGTGGCCCCAACGGGGGTCAGAGCCCCGAGCGCGGCCGCCGCGTCGCCCGCAAAGCACTCGTTCGACTCGGGAGTGTTGATCCCGATCAGCCGCACGGTGGCGATGGTCCCCTCCCGATGGATCACATCGATGGTGTCGCCGTCGGTGATGGAGGCCACCGTGACCGTTTCCGCCCCGTCCGGGAAGGGGCCTTTGGGATCGCCGGAGGCATTGGAAACCGGCCGCGCCAGCAGCGGGTCTGACACCGCTGCGGCGACGGTGGTGACAACCGCATTGGTAGTGGTGGTCCTTGGGAAGGAGGTCGTCGTCGAAGTCGCGGCCACGGTCGTCCGGGTCAGAGTGGTTTCAGACGCCGTCCCCGGCGGATCCTGCTCCGACGGCACTCCACCGGGAGCGATGGCAACGAGTCCCACCAAAAGCGCCCCCGAGATCCATCCCGGCGAAACCGGACGCGGCGGCCTGGCCAACTCGGGCTGGGAGCCTTCAGCCTTCACCGCGGATCTGTAGTCCCGCCACGTGGTCCTGCGGCCCTTCCATGCCCGCCATGCCTCGGGTGACCAGAACCTCACCCAATCCGGAGCTTTCACGACAGGCGGCTCATCTGGTTGCCTCTAGATTTGCTGGTTGGTGCACCGCCGTGTGGCAATCGAAGAGCTTCGCGTCGGGCCACCTCCCCACCACCACCCGTTTTGGCGCGGAGAGCTTGACCTGTGGGTTCACGTTTCCGCGCCAGAAGTGGATGGGGTTGTTATCGGTTGGACTGCCGTACGCTTTTCTGCCAATGCCCGCGCTGAAGCGAGACATGGCGGGAAGGCATCGACGTCAGGAGTGAGAGTCATGGAGCGAATACGCCCGGCCATAGTTGTCCTGCTGTTGCTCGCGGTGCCGGCGTGCAGCGACGGTACGGCCAACGAGGGGGAAGCAACAACCGTCGCCACCATCCCGACCACGACTACTACCGAATCCGATCCTGCCACGTCGACCTCCACTTCGACCACCGTCCCCTCGACGACTACTTCCACCGAGCCCACAACGACCACGACGGTAGAGCCGCTCCCATTCCCACCTGCGCGTCAGAACCTGACCCACGGCGGTGACACGTGGGTAGTCATCCTGGCTGCGTCAGAAGTGTTCGACGACCCGGTGTTGGACACCGCGGTTGGCGACGCCGAAGCGGCGGGATACCAGACGGGGCCTACCGACTGTGATTTCGGGGCAGCCGAGGTCCTGGGGCTCCCCGACGATCGGCAGTACTACACGGTCAGTGTCTACCTCTCCAACCAGGCCGACGCCGAGGCGGCGCTCGACGCATTCGAAGCCCAAGGGGTGGGCGGGACGGTTGGCGTGGTCCAGACCTTCTGCCTCGACTGAACTCGACCCGGCTTCACAGCCCCGGCATTTACGGGCGTGGGCCGGGCACAGAGCTACCCCGGGCTGCGATCACCCGGTTCGAGCAGCCGGTGGACCGCCGTCACCAGCCCCTGCTCCAGCCGCTCATCCACCTTGGGGCCGACCGAGTCGAGCACACTAGCCATGGCACCGTTGCCGGCGAGCATGATCGCCTCCCAGAGCCTCACCCCGGTGTCAAATGCCCGAGCGGCCAGATGACGCGCCAGCAGTCGTCCCGACCCCCATGTTCTGCCAGGGATCGGCGGCAACCAGGGCGAACTCGGCCATATCGGGACGATCCGGGTATCGAATCGACTCGGCCACGGCCACCAGGCTGGAACCGAACTGGTTGGTGGCCACCGCGCCTTCCACGAGGGCATCCACGTGGTCGGCCGCGATCAAACGAGCCACCCACTGGCCATGGAGGCTCCTGCCCGGGAGGAGGAAGCGTCGGAAGACCGATTCCGTCGAGAGCTGGTGAGCCAGGGAAGCAAGCAGCCTGCCGTCCCTGACCCCAACCGGGCGCAGCTCGAGCCAGGAGCCGTCCGGGAACCGGAGAATGCCGGACTGGCCGGCCTCGGTCGGGGCAGCATCAATCATGCGATCGCCTCCCACCGGGTGGACACGATGTGAGGTGCGGCCACCCGGGCAAATAGCTCGAGACGGCTCACTTCTGTCGGCAGAAAACGAGGTCGTTGACCGACAACGGCGAGCGTGGCCGGCCGGCCCCCGGGAGCGGGGATCCTGACGACGGCGCCAACAACGCCGCTCTTTTCTGATCCGGTGGCGTCGCCACGGGCGGCACGCATCGCCGCGGTGACCATCTTGACCGCACCGGAGTCCCCCGACCACGAGATCGTGTCCGGATCGAACTGCAGAGCTGCCTTGAGAAGTAGTTCCCATCTGCTCGCTGCCAACTCGGGATTGGGCGGCTGGGGTTCCATCAAAACGAATGCCGAGTTGGTTTGGGTGAGAGCTTCGGTCGCCTGCGCGAATCGCTCGAGGGCGTTGTAGACGTCCGGGCATTCCGCCATGGCCTCCAGCGTCCGCAGCACTTCGACCGCCCAGTCCCTGATCACCCACGAGCTCGGCAGCCCGAGGACGGTCATACCGCTTTCCTTGAGCTCCCTGACCACAGTGTCGAGCTGCTCGGGGCCGGACGCGGTCATCTCGATGTCGTCCCACACATCGGCCCGATCCCATGACACGATCTCGAGCCGAACGATGTTGACGCCGGCCTCCGCCACGATGCCCGAGAGCCGGTGGAGGCTCCCGGGTCGGTCGGCAAGTCTCACCCGAATCGATCGGCGCTGTGCTCCAGAAGCGAGATCCATGCCGACAACGTATGACGCCCGTGTTTCAGATCGGTTTCGCCACGGTCAACACTCGAGTCGCGCCCCGATCTCGAAGCCAAGCCGACTCCAGCTCATTCCAACGGGGAAGCGGCGAACGGCACCGCAAAACGTAGGCACCAGACGAGGACGGTGCGGTGCACCTCGGGATCGAAGTCGACTGGGAGCTCGTAGTTCTGTCCACCGACTGTGCCCTTGAGCAGCCCAAGGTCGATGTACTCCGATGGTGAGCCTCCCTCGTACGAGGTCGAGGGGAGCAGCCAAACGTAGAGATCGGGACCGTTCTGGATGTTGGTGTCGTCCTCGAACCGGAGCACGTACTGGCCGTCCTGTTCGTAGACGGTGGCCGTGCCCTCGGCCGAATGATCGATTCCGACGAACTGGCCGGTCGATGTTGCCACCGGCTCTTCATCCGCAGACGGCTCGGCCTCCGACGTAGTCGGGTCGGCGACTGTGGTGAACGTGGGGTCGACGAGACTCGTCGTCGACCCCCCGCCGGACGCGTCGCCCGCCGTCGTCACCGGGAATGCTTCAGCCAGCGACTCGTCGGATCGCACCTCCGTGAACAGGGTGTCCGGTCGGAACAGCAGGAAGCCGACGACCGCCACCACCACCGCGCCACCGACCATGACCCAGCGTCGAGTGCTCATCATCCCTCGGGCGGGGTGAGCACGGCGTCGATCACGTGGATGACCCCATTGGAAGCGGCAATGTCATAGCGAATGATATTGGCATCTCCAACCATCACATTGTCGCCGTCAACGGTCACCTCCAGGGGCCCGCCGCTCAACGTGGTGAACGTTTGGCCATCCATCTCCATCACCATTTCCGAGTCCTCCATCATCGTTACCACGTGCTGGCCGAGAATCGATTGGAGCATCTCCGCCCCAGCGAATGCATCCTCCTGGCTCATTCCTGCCCCATCGAGATAGGCAGCGAACGCTTCGTCGGTGGGTATGAACAGGGTGAACGGCCCTTCCCCGTGAAAGTCCTCCATGATCCCGGCGGCCTCGGTGGCGGCGAGGAAGGTGCCCAGGTCGCCCTCGGCTTCGGCCACGGCGAGAACATCGTCGTCCATCATCTCCTCGGTGGTCGAGGTCTCGGCTGCTGGAGGTGCGGTGGTGGTAGTGGTGGCTGCTTCCCCGCCACAGGCGGCGAGGATCAAACCGAACACCGTCAGCAGCGTGGCGAATCGCATGGTCGACTTGTACATGGCTTCTCCTTGTGGGCGAACCAGGCCAACGTACGAGTGCCGATCGTCAAAGACGCCGTTGTTCACCACCTCTTAAGGGTTTGTTCCGGGTTCGGTAACAGCCCTTCCGAAACATGAAACTTCGCTAAACCCCCAGGTTGGCCCCTGTCGCAGTAATCGGGGCCGGCATAGCATCACCGACGTGGAAACTCCGCCACCTGACCGTGGGCAGCGCATCCTCCTCGTCGACGACGAGCCGAGGATCCGTGAGGTGGTGGCCAACTACCTGCGACGGGATGGGTATCTGGTGCATACCGCGGTCGACGGCGCCAGCGCCCGACGTGAGCTCGCCGAGTTCACCCCGGATCTGGTGGTACTCGATCTGATGCTCCCCTCGGTATCGGGTTTCGAGGTCCTGGCCGAGATCCGCCGCAATGGCGACCTCCCGGTGATCGTGCTCACCGCCCGGTCCGAGGAGGCCGATCGGGTAGCCGGGCTAGAGCTGGGCGCCGACGACTACGTGGTGAAGCCTTTCTCCCCTCGGGAGCTGGTAGCCCGGGTTCGCACGGTCCTGCGTCGTTCCACACCCAAGCCGGCTTCGGGGCCGATCGAGTTCGACGGGGTCGAAGTGGATGCGAGTCGCAGGGTGGCGTCGGTCGACGGCGATCCGGTTGAGCTGACCGCCAAGGAGTTCGACCTGCTCGCCTTTCTCGTCGGACATGCACGACAAGTGTTCAGCCGTAACGAGCTCTTGGAACGTGTGTGGGGTTCGTCCGCCGAATGGCAAGACCCGGCCACGGTCACGGTCCACATTCGTCGAATTCGCCAGAAGATCGAACCCGATCCTCAAAACCCGACCCGGGTGCAGACGGTCTGGGGAGTCGGGTACAGGTTCGGCTCATGAAAGCCACCGTCTGGGCTCTGGTGCTGGTGCTGGCCGCAGGCTTGCTCGTTGCCGAGCTGGCGATGGAAGTCACCGCCCCCGATCGACGTCGTCTTTACCTGGTGTTCGGGGCGATGTCCGTCGCCACCTTCCTCGCTGCCATCGTCTCCCTCCGGGTCGCGGGGCGTCTCAGCTCGCTGAGAACGAGTCTGATCGTCGTTGCCTTCGCCGCCGTCGCCGTCACCGGGACCGCGGTCGCGGTGGCCGCGTTGACCATGTTCATCGAGCCACACGACCTGACCCTGGTCCTGGTGACGATCGTGCTCGGGGTCGGCCTGGGCGGAGTGGTGGCAGGGGCGGTGGCACGACCGCTCACCGACGACCTGGACGCCATCTCCCGGACCGCCGAAAAAGTCGGCGGGGGCGATCTCACGGTTCGCACCGGGGTGGTGCGCACCGACGAGCTGGGACAGGCAGCGGCTGCGCTCGATCACATGATCGACAGGCTCGAGACCTCCGAGGACGAGCGCCGCATCATCCTCTCCGCAATCGGTCACGACCTGCGCACACCCCTCGGCTCGATGCAGGCCGCGGTCGAGGCTCTGCAGGACGGGGTGGCACCTGATCCTCCCGCTTACCTGCGGGGGCTCTCCCACGACCTGGAGTACATGCGACATCTCGTCGACGACCTGTTCCTCATGGCCCGGATCGACGCCGGAAGACTGGAGCTTCTCTACACCGGGGTCGATCTGGCCGAACTGGCCGACGAGGCAGTCGAGGCGGTGACTCCGGCCGCGGCGAGAAGGGCAGTTCGGCTCAAGGTGGACTCACCGGGCCATGTCGGTGTCATCGGCGACCCTTCCGCCTTGGGGCGGGTATTCCGCAACCTGCTGGCTAATGCAGTACGGCACAGCCCCGAGATGGGAGAGGTGACGGTCACCCTGATCAAGAAGGAGTCGCACGCCGAGACCACTGTGGTCGACCAGGGATCTGGATTCCCCGACGACGTCCGGCGGCGAGCCTTCGATCGGTTTGTCAGGGCAGACGACTCGCGCAATCGGCAGTCGGGGGGCACCGGGCTCGGTCTGGCCATCGCAAAAGGCATCGTCGAGGCTCACGGTGGCACCATTGCCATCGAAGACGGCGATGGGGGACGGGTCCGCTTCTCGATTCCGCTGACGCGAGCCTGACAACGAGCGGGTGCCTGGCTCAGCCGCCCCAGAACACCGACGGGTTGAGAATCCCACCAGGGTCGAAGGCGTGCTTGATCCGCCGATTGATCGCCAGAACCGCGGGGTCGGTGGATCTTCTCCACCAGACGGCCTTGGCCACCCCGATCCCGTGCTCGCTGGCGATGGCGCCCCCCAATTCGGTCACGATTCCAAGCACCCAGTCCTCGACCTCGGCCGCGTCGGTTCCTCCGACAACATTGACATGGAAGTTGCCTTCCGCCAGATGCCCATAGAGGTAGACATCGTCTTCAAGCCCGAGCCGCTCGACCCTGGTCACGAACTCGTCGAGCCGGGCGAGCGGAATGGCCACATCGATCTTGGTAGGAACCCCCTGTTGGTTGATTGTCTCGGTGATCGTCTCCCGGTATGCCCAGAGCTTGCGATCAACCACTGCCATCGACGTATCAGGAACCGCTGGAAGGGCCGCTGACTCGATCAGCACATAGAAAGGTGCGGCTGCTGGGAAGGGGCTGGAAAGGGCGCGATTTTCGATCACCAGATCGAGACACGCTTGTGAGAAGAACTCGACTGCAGTGACACCGGGTGTCAGGTACTGCAGTCCGTCAGCCAGTTGCTCGACGGCGATCAGAGTGACCGTCTGCTCTCCGCTCTGAGCCGGCAGAAGACGAAGCCGGGCTGCGGTGATCACACCCAGGGATCCCTCGCTACCCACCATCAGCCGGAGCGAGTCCGGCCCCATGCTCTCCTTCACCACGTTGCCGAGGTGGTTGGCCAAGGACCCGTCGGCCATCACCACCTCCAGGCCGAGCACCTGTCGCCGGGTGTCCCCGTTGACGACCACATTCATGCCACCGGCGTTGGTGGCGATGGTGCCACCGAGGGTTGCCGAGTCGCGGGAGGCGAGGTCGACTCCGTAGGTCAATCCCGCCTGGCGGGCGTGTTCCCGGAGGGCGCCAAGAGTGACACCGGCGCCGACGGTGACCTCCCTACCCCGCTGATCGACCGCCCCGAGCCGGTCGAGACGTCGCAGCGAGAGGACGACCTCACCGTGGTGGGGAATCGAACCTCCGACCAAACCGGTGTTGCCTCCCTGGGGAACCACGGGCACGCCGCGCTGGTGACAGATGGAGACCACACGCTGTACCTCTTCGACCGACCCTGGTCGTACTACGGCCGCAGTGTGACCGGTCCAGCGTCCCGTCCAATCCCGAACATAACCGGAGACGAGATCTGGATCGATGAGCAAATGGGTCGGCCCCACGACATCAGCGAGAGCTTGATGGAGGTCATCGAGAGCGGTCATCTATCGTCACATAGTCCGACCCGAGATCTGCGACCGAGTTGCAGCCGATGAGTGCCATGGTCCGTCTCATATCGGATGCCAGGAGATCGAGGACATGGTCGACGCCTGCCTCGCCGGCAGCGCCGAGGCCATAGAGATACGCCCGACCTGCCATGCAAGCCTTGGCCCCCAAAGCGAGGGCCTTGACGATGTCGCTGCCGCGCCGGACCCCACCGTCGCAGATGATCTCGATCCGGTCACCAACCGCTTGGGCGACACCGGGCAGAAGTCCGAGAGGGGTTGGTGCGGAGTCGAGTTGGCGGCCGCCGTGGTTGGAGAGTGCGATGGCGTCGACTCCCTGGTCGGCAGCCAGCACCGCGTCCTCTGTGGTTTGGATCCCCTTGAGCACGATCGGCCCCGCCCAGATGCTGCGAAGCCACTCGACGTCGCTCCAGGAAAGACCTGGGTCGAACTGGCGACTCACATACTCGGCAAGGGAGATGGCATCTTTTCCATAGCCGACCTCCTGGCCGGCTACGTTGGCGAACACGATCGGCTCGGACTTGAGGAACTGCCAGGTCCAACCCGGATGGGCCAACCCGTCGAAGACCGTGGACAATCCCAGCTTGGGAGGCAAGGTGAAGCCACGCCGCACGTCTCTCTCCCGTTTCCCGAGGACCGCGGTGTCAACAGTGAGACAGAGCGCTTCGTATCCGGCTTCGGCTGCTCTCGTCACCAGCTCGGCCACCAACCCGCGGTCCCGCCAGACATAGACCTGGAACCACAACCCCGGAGACCCGGTGGCGGCCACCTCTTCGATCGATCGGGTGCCCAGGGTCGACAGCGCATAGGGGATCCCGGCCCGACCAGCGGCCCGGGCCACGGCGAGCTCACCCGCCGGGTCGGCGATCCGGGTGAAACCGGTAGGGGCGAGGACCAGCGGCATCGATAGCGGCCTACCGAGAAGGCTCGATGTGATATCCACATCACCCATCTCACGCAGGACTCGGGGCCGGAATCGGACCCGTCGAAAGGCCTCGACATTCGATTTCAAGGTGAGCTCGTCTTCGGCACCACCGTCGATGTAGTCGAACACGCCACCTGGCAGACGGCGTTTGGCCACGGCGCGAAGATCAGCGACCGAAACCCCCTTGCGAAGGCGGCGTCGCACCGGTCGGAGCTCGAGTCGGCGAAAACGGAGCACGCCGAGCGAGCCAAACCGACCGCTGCTACCTGTTCGCTTCGTCATGTCCTCACCTTCCGGCATCGTAAACCGCCGTGCTCCGGGCTGCTCCGGGGCGGGGCCGGCACCCGGAGTCCGCGGCGTTTGGCTCGATAGCCGCACATTGACACCCTCTCACCAGACCGAGCGGCTCTCTAACGTGGCTTCGCTCATGGGCTGGAAACCAGGTCGGTCATGACCTTCCTCGCATCGATCCCGTCGCCGCCGATGAACGGCTTCGACATCGGCCCGCTCCGGGTGACGTTCTACGGGATCGTGATCGCAGTCGGTGTCTCTCTCGGCTGGCGGCTGACAGTTCGGCGCATCCAAGCCAAGGGGGAAGACCCCGCGGTCGCCGAGCGGGTCTTGATCTGGATGGTGGTGATCGGCTTCCTCGGAGCCCGGATTGCCTACGTCTCCACCCATCTCTCCAACTTTGAAGGAGAGTGGTGGAAAGTCATCGCGATTTGGGAGGGCGGGCTCGCCCTATTCGGCGGGCTGACGGCCGGTGCGCTGACCGTGATCATTCTCTGTCGGCGCTGGGGAATGAGCTTGCCGACCCTCCTCGACTCTCTGGCGCCGTCGGTCCCGCTCGCCCAAGCACTCGGACGATGGGGCAACTACTTCAACCAAGAGCTGTTCGGAACTCCGACCGACCTGCCTTGGGGTTTGGAGATCGCTCCCGAGCACCGGCCCGAAGCCTATGCCGATGCCGCCACCTTCCATCCGACCTTCCTCTACGAGTCGCTGTGGAACTTCGCACTCGCCGCGGTGATCATCTTCCTAGACCACCGCCTTCCCTCCCTCCGGGGGCGGCTCATCGGGGTCTATCTGGTCGGCTATGCGACGATGCGCTTTGGCCTCGAGCTGATCCGGACCGACACCACCTACCGCTTTTTGGGATTGAGCCGCAACGCCTGGGTAGCCCTGGCGGTGATAGGGATCGGAGCAGGGGTGCTCACCTGGACCGGTCTCCGATCGGCCGCGATCGACCCGCCGTCCCCGGCGGGGGCAGACTGAAAGCACGGCAATTTCTCAAGAAATCGTTTGACAGACCCGATGATGGGGAAGGAGAGTCTTTCCTTCGTCAGGACGTATGGTCAAGTCAATTCCAGTCCGCAAGCGCTTTGGGCGGCTGGCGCTGGTCGTCAGCATGGCCGCGTCTGCCCTGATTCTCCCGGCGGCGCCGGTTGAAGCCGCCGAGATCGGGGCCTACGAGGTCTGTCTCCTTGACGCCGTCAACGCTTCCCGCAGATCGGCTGGAGCCGCCCCGTTGACCATGGCTTCCGACCTGGTTCGGCCGGTTCGCTCCCATTCCGAGTGGATGAGATACAACGGGTTCGCGCACATGAGCAGCTCGGCGAGGAATCAGATCCTGCCAAAGGGTTGGTCCACCTGGGGCGAGAACATCGCCATGAGGGGGAACGAGAACGATCCGTGTTCCCTGATTCACGACATGCTCATGAACTCCCCCGGGCATCGCGCCAACATCCTCAACCCCGCCTTCAAGTTTGTCGCACTCGGTGCTTACAGCGACAACTCGGGTACCTGGGTGACACAGCTGTTCTTCACCGCCAGTGGATACACCCCCGGATTGGACGGACGATTCTGGGACGACGACACCTCGATATTCGAAGGCGCAATCGAAAGCCTCGCCGCAAGGGGTATCACCGGTGGGTGCAACCCACCGACCAATGACAGGTTCTGTCCGGACGACCGTGTCACACGGGGAATGATGGCCGCCTTCCTGGTCCGGGCCCTCAACATCAACAACAACGGCGGCGGAATCGACTTCATCGACGACAACGGCTCCATCTTCGAGGGAGCGATCGAGAAACTGGCTGCCGCCGGTATCACCCAAGGGTGCAACCCTCCGGCCAACACCAAGTTCTGCCCCGATCAATTCGTGACCAGGGGGATGATGGCCGCCTTCCTGGTCCGGGGTCTCAACCTCACCAATAGCGGCGGCGGTATCGACTTCATCGACGACAACGGCTCCATCTTCGAGGACTCCATCGAGAAACTGGCTGCCGCCGGTATCACCCAAGGGTGCAACCCTCCGCCCAACACCAGGTTCTGCCCGGACGACCATGTGACCAGGGGGATGATGGCCGCCTTCCTGATTCGGGGTCTCGACCGTTAGCAAACGGGGCCTCCGCCCACCCGCAGAGTGCGACGCAATGGCCGGGCCTCATCTCAGCCGCCAGTAGGCCCGCAATCTGCCAGAGACACCGACCCCTCAGTCGGCTCCCCGAGCCCAGCCCACCATCACTGCGAGAGCGGAGCCCCAGACCAGGATGATCCCACTCGCCAAACCCGACACACCGGTGACAACTCCGACGACTACCGCGATGAACGTGGTGGCCACCACCACTGCCACCACCGGGCCAAGTAGGTCTCGCGATGTGACCTCTTCGCCCTGCTCAGCATCGGCGGTTCTCAGACGCTCAGGCTGGGTACTCGCCGATCCGGAGGCCGGTGCCGACACCGGCACTCTGACCTCCGGTTGGTCTCGCCTGCCCAGGATCCCGAGCAGTCGCCGTTCCACTGTCTCGCGATAGCGAAACCCCGCCCAAAGGGCGAGCGCGCCAACCGTGGTGGCCAGGGCCCAAATCCAAGCCGGTGACCCCTCGAGACCGGCCATCGCGAACACTCCCATGGCCACGGCCGGGACCCGTCCCACGGTCGCAATCACCATGAAACGGCGAAACTTGATACCCGACAGCCCGGCCAGGGCGCACAGGGCATCGTCGGGGAGCAACGGGAGCAGGAACACCACCCATATCAGTAGGCCGCCTCGTGCCGTCATCACGTTCTGATAGCGATGGATCAGGTCCTCGCCGACCAGTCGGACCGCCAGCGGCCGACCCCATCTTCGGGCAACCAGAAACACGACAGCTGACCCAAGCGCCATCCCGGCGAGGCTCAGCCCGAGTGCCGGCCAGGGACCAAAGGCCAAGGAGCCGACAGGAGGGAAGAGCGCCCCAGGGATAGGGGCAAGAATCACCTGCAATGTCTGGGCCAGGAAGAACGCGGCGGGACCCCATGCTCCGAGGCCTTCCACCCACTCTCGAAAGACGTCTGGGGTGGTCATAGTCAACGAAACGCCCTGCCACCAACCCCCGATCTCGGGCCCAAAAGTGACGGTGACCCAGACGCCGGTCAGTGCCAGGACGAAAGCGACGATCCAACGCACCGGCCAACGGACAGCACGGCTCTCCAATTGGTGCAAGTCGACCTGATCCACCAGTCAATCCTCACCAGTCGGGACCCGACAGACAATCAGGGAGCACCCCCAATGTCCCCCGAGGCGGATCAGGGTGCCTCGACCCCCAGCGTTGGGAGCAGCCCTCGAACCAGACCCGCCCGATAGACGTCTACTCGGCCTGGGCCAGGGCCCATCGCCGGGCCCAGCTCTCCGGGATCGGGAGAGCGAGTGCATACAGGTAGCGAATGAGCTGTCCCTGGTGTTGGACCTCGTGTTCCAAGAGGTCGAGGAGCAGACCATCACGAGCCTCGGTCCACTCAATCTGCCCGATGATCTCGTCCAACCGGGCCTGGGATTGGCTCAATGCCCCGAGGACACGACCCCTGTTCGTGGTTTCGGCCCCGGACAACGAACAACTGAAGCCGGCCCACCCATCGCCCTCGACGGCCGCGGTGTAGCTCTCCCGGGCGCCCACCACGCACCACAACTGGGCGCCGATCGTGTTAGAGCGGTCGGTGAGCTGTCGAGCCAGCGCCGACTCGGGCAGCCCGGCGATGAGGTCTTGATACGAGCCGCTCACTGTGACGAGGTGCTCGATGACTTGCCGCCTCACGATGGTCTACGCCCAAATCATCCTCGGAAGCTACCCATCCAGGTCGAGCCGACGCAGCCGGCAGCCCAGGTCGGCCATCGTCATGGTTCGATCCTTCGGACAATAAGGGCCGGAGCCCTCAAACCGCGAGTACGGCGTCGAGTGGGTGGGGGATCCGGTCGAGGTCGACAGATCCGGTGAGAAGGCGTGCGTAGCGAAGCTTGCGCCGGGCGCCACTTCCCAGGAACCGCCGCATCTGTGCTTCGACCTTCTGGCCTCGCCAGGCGGGCTGGTTCTGCAAGGAGCGGAACGAACCCAGGTCTCCTTGAGAGTCGAATATCATCTCGACTCTGGCAGCGCCCACCGCTCGGATCAGCTCGTCCTCCAGATCATCGACGCAAACATGAAATCCCAAGCCCTCCATGTCGGCACGCGTCCGGGGGAAGCCGACGCGGGCATCGGCGAGGGCGCGCCGGAAGATGCCCTCCTCGCGGGCGTCGCAAAGACCGGCGAGCCTCACGTCCGCTCCTTTGGGGCCAAAATGAGTCAGATAGCGCGCCAGCGCCTGGGCGCCACCGATCGGCAAGATCAAGACACCTTCGGCATCGAGGTCCCGGCTGCGGCGAAGCGCGAGCGTCTCTAGCGCTATCTGGTCGCTGACTCCCTCGACGAGAATGATCGTCTGGGCAGCTCCCGCCCGGGCTAGCGCCCGAGCCGTCGCTTCAGTCGCCGCATCTGGGCCATTCACATAGCCATCGAGCGCCTGATCGGCGAGATTGCGTCGTCTCTCTATGTCCATGACACGTGATCACTAGCAGCCGGCATCTCCAAATCGGCAATGGTCGGGGTGGGAACCGCGACCGTAACAGTGGCGCCAATCCCTATGCGATGGAGTATCGGTCACACCGACAGGTGAGAAGGGTTGGGACGGCAGAGCTCATTCACGCATTTGGAATCGCGCCTCGATCCCCCAAACCTCGGCTCGCACGCCGTGCCTTCACGAAACCTTCGAGGGCGCTCCAGCCGCTTACCACCACAACCCCGATCGAGATGCCTCTCGCCACCAGATCCACCACATCCGGGATGCCGATGGCATCGAAAAAGGCCTGATTGAGCAGGCTGCCCTTGAAAAAGAACCACAACCACCACCCGGCAAACGCGACATTGAGGAGAGCGTTGAAGGACGCCAACCCCACCGACCACCGGCCCACCCGGAACTTGACCAACTCGAAACCGGCCGAGACGACCAGCAGGCCGAGGATCACCGGGATCGCGAGATTCCAGGCGTCGGGATCGAAGAAAGGGGCAGGCCTGAGACTCCGCTGGGCGAAGATGACCAGGATGACAAAGACCAGGACAACCAGGGACCCGATGGTCTCCCCATAGCCAATCTGGCGGTCGGGTACGGTGGGAAGCCGGTTCGGAGTCCACTTCCTGGTGAATGGCTCGATATCGGCCTTCGTCACCTCGTCTGATCTCTCGGCGACGATGAAGCCGAGAGTCACCCAGAACATGACGTTCAACGCAGCCACGATCGCCGCCCCCAAACCGTCGAAGAAGGCCCCCAGGAGGCCGTCCCCGACCACGTAGCCGACGACCGCAACGACAACACCGGCAATCGGGGGGATGATCTTCAGCATCGTCTTCATCACCCGCAGCCACGGCAGATAGAACGTGGGACCGATGAGCCACAGGGGACGATCGGCGTAGTCGGCCGCAAGACGATCGGGGTCACCAAGCTCGGTGAGCACGGTCACCTCGACGGTGTCGGGATCCCCGCCCTGCTCCACCCTGGCCTCCACCGCGTCTTCGATGGCTCCGCGAAGTTCGGCGTCCACATCGGCTCGCTTGTCGTCGGGGATCGACCGCAGCACCGCAGCCACGTAGCGCTCCTTCAGCTGGCTCATGTTGTCTCTCCTTTTTGAAAGTGGTCGAGGGACCGGGTCATCGCCGCCCAGTCGTCCAGGAGCAGGGCGGCAACCTCGCTTCCCATCTCGCTGGTGCGGTAGTACTTGCGTGGTCTGGGATCGTCGGTGACCCACTCGCTGGTGAGCAGACCCTGACGCTCCAGTCGTCGCAACAACGGATAGAGGGTGTTGGCGTCGGTGGTCAGGCCTGCCGACTCCAGAGACTTGAGCAGGGCATACCCGTAGTCCGGCTGACGCAAGGCCAACAGGCACAACAACACCACCGATCCACGTCGCAGCTCCTGGCGCATCGAGGACAAGAGGTCAGGGTCGATCATGTGCGACACACTTATACTGTGTATGACACACTACTGTCAAGGCCCGCAGCTTGGACGCGTGAGGCGTCTCCACCAGATCGATCTCTTCAAGAGGATCCCCAAATCCGGCGCTGCCAAAACTCCTCGACACCCTGTGAGTTAGTGTGATATGTTACAAATATGAACGTCGGCTCGCCTGCCGGTGCTCGTGAGGAGGAAAAGGTGGTTACCGCCCCCGGCTGCCGCCTGCACACCCAAGGCTCGGCCCGCGCAGGAACTCGTCCTCGACATGCTTGAGAGTCGCCCGATCTTCGAGATCGAAGGTGTGTCCAAGCGCTTCGACGCAACGCAAGCCCTCGACGATGTATCTCTCACCCTCTATCGGGGGGAGATCCATGGGCTCGTCGGAGAAAACGGGGCCGGCAAGTCGACGCTCATCAAGATCATGACCGGGATCCACCTGGCCGACGCAGGGATGATGCGGGTCGATGGCGGCGACTACGCACCCGCCGACGCGGCCGAGGCCCAGCTCCTGGGGGTGGCCGCCATCTACCAGGAGCCATCGATCTTCCCCGCTCTCACCGTCGCCGAGAACATCTTCATCGGTCACCAGAGCCGCGGTTGGTTGGTGAATTGGAAGACGATGATGTCCGACTCAGAACACATCCTCGCCAAGCTCGACATCGACATCGACTCGTCGATGCCGGCAGCGGGCCTCACAGTCGCCGGCCAACAGGCGGTCGAGATCGCCAAAGCCATCTCGCTCGACACACGTGTCCTCATCATGGACGAGCCCACAGCCTCCCTGTCCGCACATGAGGTGCAACGCCTCTTCAGTCAGGTCCGCAAGCTCAGGGAGTCAGGCGTTGCCGTCCTCTTCATCACTCACAGACTCGAGGAGTTGTTCGAGGTCTGCGACCGGATCTCCGTGTTCAGGGACGGACGTCACATATCCACTAGGCCGGTGGCGGAGGTAACCGAGGACTCACTGATTCGTGAGATGGTGGGACGCGACCCGAGCGAGTTCTTCGCCCGCGGCGAGCACCCAGACGGCGAAGTCATGTTGCGGGTCGATTCACTCAGCCTTCAGGGGAAGTTTGCCGACGTCTCATTCGAGGTGCGTCGCGGAGAAGTATTCGGGTTCGCTGGACTGGTCGGCGCCGGGCGCACCGACGTTGCCCTTGCCCTTTTCGGGATCGCGACGGCAGACACCGGGACGGTCGAACTCGCGGGAGAGCTTGTCGACGTCACATCACCGAACGAGGCCCTCGCCCGCGGGATCGCCTACCTCTCGGAAGACCGGAGGAGCCGCGGTCTCTCTCTCGCGCAGTCGGTCTCGGCCAATATCACCCTGGCCACTCTCGCTCGATACACAACGCGTCTGGGAATGGTCGACAGGGGTGCCGAGCTCGCCGACGCAGAGACTCTGAGTGAGCGGCTCGACATCAAGACACCGGACATGGACACCCCGGTCGCCAACCTGTCGGGAGGCAATCAGCAGAAGACCATGCTCGCCAAGTGGTTGAACACCGAACCGCGACTGTTGATCCTCGACGAACCCACTCGCGGCATCGACGTGGGCGCCAAGGCAGACGTTCATCGTTTCATCGATGAGCTAGCCCGATCGGGCATCGCCATCATCATGATCTCCTCCGACCTCCCAGAGGTCCTGGCGATGAGTGACCGGGTCGCCGTCATGCGTGAGGGCGTTCTCCTGGACATCTTCGAAAAGGGCCAGGCAACCCAGGAACAGGTGATGGAGGCGGCGGTGGGGGTTGTGTCGTGACCGCACAGACAGCGACAACACCGAGACGCATGTCCCCCGACCGGATCAAGGAACTGATCCTCCTCGGGATAATCGTCGGGTCCGTGGCGACATTCGGGATCTGGATCGACGATTACCTCAGTGGCCGCTTCTTCAACCGGGTGACGACGAGCGTCGTGATCGTCGCCATCCTCGCCGCGGCACAGGCACTGGTGGTCATAAGCCGGAACATCGACCTCTCGGTCGGGTCGACGGTTGGAGTGGCTGCGTATCTGACAGCCGACTTCCTCGCCTCCAACAACTGGGCAAACCCAGCCGTTGCCATGATCCTCGCGATGGCAGTGGGGGCGGTGTTGGGTTCGTTCAACGGGCTCCTCGTCGCTTATGGAAAGGTCCCGGCGATCATCGTGACCCTGGGCACCCTTGCCCTCTTCAGGACGTTGATCAGCTTGTACTCCGGCGGTGCCAACGTCGTCGCCGCCGATCTCCCAGGGTGGGTGCTCCAATTCAACAACGTGACGTTGTTCAGCGTCGCCGGACTCGACCTGCGTCTCGTCTTCGTGATCGCGGTTGGGGTGGTGGTGATCCTGCAATGGGCG
Source organism: Acidimicrobiia bacterium (assembly GCA_035544615.1). Lineage (GTDB taxonomy): Bacteria > Actinomycetota > Acidimicrobiia > Spongiisociales > ZC4RG35 > JARDZU01. Next base: position 24,561 of record DATKEA010000152.1, read on the forward strand.
TTGCGTCGCCTTCGCTGGGGGCGACGGCTCTACGCCATCGGATCGAACCCCGATGCTGCCAAGCAGGCCGGCCTCGCCGCACCGCGGCTGATCATGCTCTCCTTCGTGGGAGCCGGCGCCCTCGCCGGACTGGCGGGATTCATGTTCATGGTCAGGGCGGGCACCATCAGCGCCACTGCCGGCTCAGGACTCGAACTGGAGTCCGTTGCGGCCGCCGTCGTCGGCGGGGTCAGCATATTCGGTGGCTCCGGGACCATCTTCGGAGCGTTTCTCGGCGCGATCCTCATCGACACACTGGAGCTGAGTCTGGTGCGCGTCCCGCAGGTCAGTGAGTTCTGGCGCGATGCCGCCCTCGGGATTCTCGTCCTCTTCGCCGTTGTTCTCGACGCGACGCTCCAAAAGCGCTTCACCCAACGTCTCAGCCGTGCAATCAGGAGAGGTGACCGCGACCACATAGAACCCAGTGCGATCGTCATGAGTCCCAGCGAGGGAGGCGTCGGGTGAAGCGTGGATGGGCTGCGAGCCACCGCTGGGAGCTGTTCCTCATGGCCATCCTGGTCGTCACGATCGTCGTGAACGCTTCGCTCTCGCCCTTCTACCTGGGGGTCAACAACTTCGTCAACCTCTTCTGGCTCTCCAACGAGAAGATCATCGTCGCGATCATCATGACCTACGTCATCATCAGCGGCGAGATCGACTTGTCGGTTGCTTCGGTGATGGGATTCTCGGCCGCGGTGATGGCCACCGTCCACCAAGACTCCAGCTTTCCATTCATCATCGCCATTCTCATCGGGCTGACCGCCGGCGCTCTGGCCGGCCTGCTCCAGGGCCTGGTGATAACCCGCTTCGGCCTTCCCTCCCTCGTGGTGACCCTCGCCGGGCTCATCGGGTTCCGCGGCGCCGCCCGTGTGCTCATGGAAGATCAGTCGGTCAGCGGGTTCCCCGGATGGTTCAACCAATTGGGTCAGCAGACACTTCTCGGGCCGCTGCGGCTGGCACTGATCATCTTCTTCGTCGGTCTCGTCATTGCCTGGGTGGTCCTCGAGAAAGGTGCCTTCGGCCGGAAGGTCTACGTGATCGGCAACAATCCCGAGGTCGCCAGATTCTCCGGTGTTGCCGTCGAGAGCGTGAAGCTACGCCTGTTCATCACCTCAGGTCTCGTGGCTGGCTTTGCCGGTGTCTTCTTCGCCGCACGTCTCGGTTCGGTGCGGGGCAGTCTCGCCGAGTTCTTCGAGTTGGACATCATCACCATGGTCCTGTTGGGGGGCGTCAGCATCTTCGGTGGATCCGGGTCGATGCTCGGGGTCGCTCTGGCCATATTCACCGTCCTCAATATTCGCAACGGGCTCGGTCTCGCCAACGTCGACGGAATCATCCAGACGGGAGCAATAGGGCTCCTCCTCATTGGGTCCGTGCTCGTACCCAATCTCGCGCGGCGGCTCAGCTTCGGGTCGTCACGCACCCAAACGACGGCAAGTGCCCCGCCTTAGTGGGCGGCAGGAACGGAGGCAACGACAACGAGACCAGACAACGAATCCATGCAAGGAAAGAGACAGGAGGAGAAGGAACTGTGAATTCAGTTAAGAAGAGAATGCGTCTACTGGCGCCACTCGCGGCACTGGCACTGGTGGTCGCCGCGTGTGGCGACGGCGAGGGTGGTGAAACCACGACCACCGCCGAAGCCGCAGAGACGACGACCACTGCAGCGCCGGAGCCGACCACGACGGAGCAAATGGATGATACGACCACCACCGGTGCCTCAGCTGACGGTCCCGTGGCGATCGAGTCCGCCGGGTCGATCACTGCGACATTCTTGCCGAAGTGCACGAACATCGCTGTGTTCCCGCAGGCCAACGAGGGTGCCGAGGAGGCCGCAGGCGAACTCGGTTCCGACCCTGCCGACTTCGTGGGCCCCGCTGACTGTGGCGACGCCACCGGTCAGATCGAGTTCATGGCGAACGCCGTCACCCAGGGCGTGGGAGCCATCATGGTCTCGAACAACGCCGGTGACGAGCTGGCGCCGTCTGCACAGCAGGCTGCCGATGCCGGTATCCCGGTCGTCAGCTGGGACTCACCGATCCCCTCCGCCGAAGGCGAGAGCGTCTTCGTCGCGCAGGTGGACTTCGACGAGACGGGCCAGGTCATGGCCGACATGGCTCTCAACATCCTCGGCGATGATGGCGGTCAGTTCGCCATCCTCTCAGCGACTCCCGAGGCAGCGAACCAAAACGCTTGGATCGCGGCAATGGAAGAAGCCCTCGCCGGTGATGAGTACGCCAGCCTGGAGCTGGTCGACACCGTCTACGGAAACGACGTGGCAGAGGACTCGGTGAATCAGGCGCTTGCTCTGGTGGACCAGTATCCCGACTTGGAGCTGATCATGGCGCCGACCACCGTCGGGATCGTGGCCGCAGCCCAGGCGATGACTCAAGAAGGCCTCTGTGACGAGGTGAAGGTCTCCGGTCTGGGTCTGCCGTCCGAGATGGCGGAGTACACGCTGAGCGGCTGTGCTCCGGAGTTCGCACTCTGGAGCTTCACCGATCTCGGTTATCTGTCCTACTACGTGGCGTACGGCATAGCCACAGGCCAGATCGAGGCGGTCGAGGGCCAGCAGTTCACGGCCGGCCGCATGGGTGACTATGAGATCACCGCCGACCCCACTCGCGACGCAGGTCTACGCGTTCTGATGGGACCGTTCACCGTCTACGACGAGAGCAACGTCGAAGGAGGCTGATTCGACTGAGACCTGGGCCCGGGGAGCTCTCCGGGCCCAGGTCCCTCGTCGACGAGATAGTGACTAGATAGATATCGAGATGAGAACGAAGGCACGAAACCGGGGAAGACGATGAGTGACAATCAGGTGCCTGGACCGGTTCAAGAGCTGATCGACAGATCGAATCGGCTCGGAGCCGATCGGAGGAACACGAACTACGGCGGCGGCAACACATCAGCGAAGGGCGCGATGACCGACCCGACGTCGGGTACCGAAGTCGAGGTCATGTGGGTCAAGGGCTCAGGAGGGGATCTGGGCACCCTGCAGCCGTCCGGACTATCGACACTGCGGCTGGACATGGTGAGATCACTGAAAGACGTCTATCGCGGCGTCGAGCACGAAGACGAGATGCACCAGCTGCTCGACTACTGCTCCTTTGGGCCAGATGGCGCGGCGCCGAGCATCGACACATCGATGCACGGGTTGATCGAGGCCAAACACGTCGATCACCTTCACCCCGACTCGGTGATAGCGATCGCTGCTGCCTCGGATGGTGAGGCGCTGACAAAGCGATGTTTCGGCGACGACCTGGGCTGGGTGCCGTGGAGACGACCCGGTTTCGAGCTCGCGCTCGAGATCGAAGAGCTGCGCCGGAAGAACCAGAACCTACGCGGTGTGGTGATGGGCGGACATGGCCTCACAACATGGGCTGAGACTTCCGATGAGTGCGAACGCACCTCACTCGAGATGATCGCCCGGGCGTCCAGATTCCTCACGACCGAAGGTGACAAGGAGCCACTCGGCCCGATCCGCGACGGCTTCGGGCCGCTCGGGACCAAAGAGCGAAGGGAGACTGCTGCCGAGCTGGCACCATTCATCCGCAAACTCGCCAGCACGGACGGCAGGGTCGTCGGCCGCTGGTTCGACGACGATTCGATCGTCGACTTCATCGGCCGCAATGAGACACCACGGGTTGTTCCTCTTGGCACATCGTGTCCCGATCATTTCATTCGGACCAAAGTGCGACCGCTTCTGCTCGACTTGCCTGCTACAGCCAGTCTGGAGGAAAGGAAGGAACGACTCACCGCCCTCCACGAGCACTACCGGGAGGACTACCGCGCCTATTACCAGCGCTACGCCGACGAGGGGACACCACCCATGCGCGGCGCCGACCCCGCCATATTCCTCATCCCGGGTGTGGGTATGTTCAGTTTCGGCTCGGACAGCCAAACTGCTCGGGTCGCCGGCGAGTTCTATGTCAATGCGATGAACGTGATCAAGGGAGCCGAGTCGGTCTCCACCTACGAGCCGGTTCCCGAGTCCGAGAAGTTCAAAGTCGAGTACTGGATGCTCGAGGAGCTCAAGTTGCGGCGCAGACCGGCGCCGAAGCCCCTGACCGGGAAGGTGGCGCTCGTCACCGGCGCCGGGTCTGGCATCGGCAGGGCAATCGCAATCCGTCTCCGGGAGGCAGGGGCAGTCGTCGCGGTGGTCGACATCGACGCCAAATCCGCCCGGGACGTTGCCGACGAGATCGGGCGTGAGGACGCCGCAATCGCCCTCGGGGCCGATGTGACCTCCGACGAGGAGGTTGCCCGGGCTTTCGACGAGACCGTTGTCCGCTACGGCGGGGTGGACATCGTCGTGAACAACGCCGGGCTCTCCTTGTCCAAGAGCCTCCTCGACACCACGGAGGAGGACTGGGACCTGCAACACGACGTGATGGCCAAGGGCTCCTTCCTCGTCTCCAAACACGCCGCTCTGGCGATGATCACTCAGGAGAGAGGCGGCGACCTAGTTTACATCGTCAGCAAGAACGCCGTTGTGGCGGGGCCAAACAACCTCGCCTACGGATCGGCCAAGGCAAGCCAGGCTCATCAGGTCCGCCTACTGGCGGCCGAGCTCGGCGAGCACGGCATCAGAGTGAACGGGATCAACCCCGACGGTGTGGTCCAGGGCTCGGGCATCTTCGCCGGCGGCTGGGGGGCTGATCGAGCCAAGGTGTACGGTGTACCGGAAGAAAAGCTCGGCGAGTTCTATGCGGGTCGGACCCTTCTCAAGCAGGAAGTCCTGCCCGAGCACGTCGCCAACGCTGTCATCGCCCTCGTCGCGGGCGAGTTGAGCCAAACGACCGGGTTGATCGTTCCCGTTGACAGTGGCGTGGTGCCTGCATTCCTGAGATAGGAGGACCCGATGATCGACAGAGACCGGATCAGCGAACTCAACAACAGTCACGAGCAGGCTCTGGCTGAAGACGTCGACTACATCGCCCACCGTCTCGACCGGGACGCGGCCACGTCCGCTGCGGAAATCATCGATGCCCTGGTCGAGTTCTCTGTCGCCGCCCCCTCCTGGGCTGTGGGCACCGGAGGCACCCGCTTCGGTCGCTTCCCGATCGGTGGGGAGCCCCGGACGACGGAGGAGAAAATCGACGACGTCGCCTGCTTGAACTCATTGACCGCCAGCAACCGGGCGATCTCGTTGCACGTCCCGTGGGACGACCCGGACGACCCCGCCGGGTTGAAGGAGTACGCAGATTCCCGGGGCATCTCGTTCGACGCCATGAACTCGAACACGTTTCAGGACAACCCGTCGACGACCGACGACGGGAACCTCACCTATAAATTCGGGAGTCTCGCCAACTCGGAGAAGGCAGTCCGAGAAGCCGCCATCGAGCACAACAAGGCGGTTATCGATCTCGGAGTCGCGCTCGGATCCAGAGCACTGACCGTGTGGCTGGCGGACGGCATCAACCACCCTGGGCAGGCAGACCATCGCACACAGTTCGAGCATGTGGCCGCGGGGCTCCAGGAGATTCACGACCACCTGCCCGACGATTGGCAGATGTACACCGAACACAAGCCGTATGAGCCGGCGTTCTATGCGACCGTGAACTTCGATTGGGGAAGCTCACTTCTTCTAGCCGAGGCCGCAGGTTCCAAGGCCTCCTGCCTGGTCGATCTGGGCCATCACCTACCCAACGCCAACATCGAGCAAATCGTCAGCCGGCTGGCCATGGTCGGCCGTCTCGGCGGCTTCCACTTCAACGACTCGAAATACGGTGACGACGACCTCACCACCGGCTCGATCAAGCCCTTTCAGCTGTTTCTGATCTTCTGCGAGCTGATCAGGGCCGGCAACGGCTCCTTACCGTCCCTCGCCTACATGATCGACCAGTCCCACAACATCAAGGACCCGCTCGAGGACCTCATCCAGTCGACCGAGGCCGTGGGCATCGCATACGCACAGGCGCTCCTAGTCGACCGATCGGGGCTCGTCGAGGCCCAGGAAGGAAATGACGCCGCCCGGGCGCAAGAACTGCTCCAGACGGCGTTTCGAACCGACGTTCGGCCGCTCATGGCCGAGGCCCGGCGACGGGCCGGTGGAGCCATCTCCCCGATCGATGCCTACCGTATGGTCGGCTATCGGGCAGCCGTGATCGAACAGCGGGGCATGGCCTCGGTGGCCACCGGCCTGTGACCAGGCGATCGCGGGTTCTCGCCGTCGACCTCGGAGCGACATCGGTACGAGTGGCGGCAGTCGATCTCGACGCCGCGGCGCCATCGGTCGAGATCCTCCACCGGTGGCACAACTCACCCCGGGAAGAGGAGGACGGATCCCTGCGCTGGGACTGGCCGGGAATCGTGGAACACGTCGAGAAAGGACTCGCCCTGGGGATCGCGGCGGGCCCGGTGGCTTCGATAGGCGTCGATGGCTGGGGAGTCGACTATGCCCTGATCGACGCCCAGGGGGCTCTGGTCGAACTGCCGATCGCATACCGGGACAACCGAACCGACGGCTGGGAGACGATCGCCGACCGAATCGGAGTGGAGCGGCTATACCAAATCACCGGTATCCAGCTGATGGGAATCAATACCATCTTCCAACTGGCCGTCGAGAGCACCGACCGCCTGGCCCGGGCGGAGAAGCTTCTCCTCTTGCCTGACCTGATGGTCAACCACCTGACCGGATGGGTCGGAGTCGAGCGCTCGAACCTGTCGACGACCGGGTTGATGGATGCCCTCAACGGCGGGTGGTCAGACGAGTTGCTCGGTGAGATCGGCGTTGCCCGGTCTCTGATGCCCGAGCCTGCCGACGCCGGCGAGAAGGCTGGGGAATGGCGCGGTGTGCCCGTCCACCTCGTGGGTAGCCACGACACGGCATCAGCATTCCTGGGGATGCCGGGCGCCAACTCGCGATCGGTGTTCGTATCCACCGGAAGTTGGGTGATCGTCGGCATCGAACGACCTGCCCCCGACATGTCCCGGGAGGCGCGCGCTGCAAACTTCTCCAACGAGGCCGGGGCCCTAGGAGGCGTTCGCTTCCTGAAGAACGTCGTGGGCTTCTGGATCCTCGAACAATGCCGATCAGCCTGGGGTGATCCCCCGACGAGCGACCTGATCGCCGAAGCGGCATCCGTCGACGCCCGTGTCCCGACGTTCGATGCGTCGGATCACCGTTTCGTAAACACCGACGACATGGTTTCCGAGGTCCGCGACGCAGCGGGGCTGGCTCTTGATGTCCCCCGGCCGGTGATTGTCCGGAGTGTCATCGAGTCGATCGTGGCGGGGGTGGCTCGGGTGATCGATGAGATCGAGATCGCGGTTGGTGAGAGACCCTCCAGTCTCGCTCTCGTGGGCGGTGGCTCCCGGATCCCGCTCCTGGCCGAGCTTCTGGGCGCTAAGACCAATCTCGACGTCATCGTCGGGTCACCCGAGGCGACCGCTCTCGGGAACGCCATCGTCCAGGGAATCTCACTGGGGCGCTTCGAAGGACTCGCCACAGCGCGTGATTGGCTGTCCTCCAGCGGTGTGGCTGCATGGGGCCAACGATGAGCCGACCGGTGTTCAAGAGTCCCGAGGAGCGTCTCGGTGAGATGCGCGACCTCATCGCCGAACGAGGCGCGGTCCGTATCGATCAACTCGCCGTCGACTTCGGGGTCAGCGAGATGACGATCCGACGCGATCTCGATGAGCTGGAAGCACTTGGCATCGCCCGACGGGTACGAGGCGGCGCCATTGCCCTCGGGCCCGAGCCGTGGGAACTACGTCATCAGCACAATGCGAGGTCCAAAGCGAAGATCGCGGAGAAGCTGCTCCCATTGGTGCCGGCCACCGGGACGGTGGCCTTCGACGCGTCGACAACGATCTTCCGTCTCGCGGCTGCGATCGAGACTGCCCGCGACCTCGTGGTGGTCACCAACGGGTGGGACACGTTTCAGACGATGAGTGGTACGCCGGGGCTAACCGCAGCTCTCACCGGTGGCGTCGAAGAGCCGCGGACCGGCAGCCTCGTCGGACCGATGGCCGTCCGTGCCGCTCAGAGCTTCCTCTACGACACCTTCTTCAGCTCGGCGGCAGCCCTCGACCTCGATCTCGGCTCCTCGGAGGCCACCCTGGCCGAGTCCGAGGTGAAACGCGCCTTCAGCCAGACGAGCAATCGAATCGTGCTCGCCGTCGACCAGAGCAAGTTGGGAACCAGAGCACAGGCGAGAGTCTTCGACTTCGAGCAGGTAGACCTCTTGGTCACCGATCTCGAACCGACACACTCCCGGCTCGACCCTTACCGCGATCTCGTGCAGATCGCATAGGAGGAGCAATGAAACGGGTCGGATTCACACTCAAGGTCAAAGAAGAGCTGATCGACGAGTACAAGGCTCGTCATGCTGCGGTATGGCCCGAGATGGTGGAGGCTCTCAGACGCGCCGGTTGGTACAACTACAGCCTGTTCCTCCAGGACGACGGCACACTCTTCGGCTACTTCGAGACCCCGAACAGCTTCCAGGCCGCACTCGACGGCATGGCCGGTGAGGAGGTCAACGAACGCTGGCAGGAGGAGATGGCTCCGTTCTTCGAAGGCTCTGGTGGACCAGCCGATCGCCAGATGGGGAAGCTCACAGAGGTGTTCCACGTCGACTAGCACGGGTCGACACGCGGACAAGCTGGCGCGGCCGAAACTACTCGAAGACGATGGTTCGCCTGCCGGCGACGATGACTCGATGCTCGAGGTGGGCCCTGACCGCCGATGCCAGCACCCTGGCTTCCACCTCACGACCGCGTCGGACGAAATCGGCCACCGAGTCGCGGTGTGAGGTGGTGGTCACTCCCTGCGCGATGATCGGGCCCTCGTCGAGGTCGGCCGTGGCGTAGTGGGCGGTCGCACCTATCAGCTTCACTCCACGTTCCATCGCCTGGTGGTACGGCTTCGCCCCGGGGAAGGCGGGGAGGAAGCTGTGATGGATGTTGATCACCTTTCCGCTCCATCGCGCAATGAACGAGTCGGAGAGAATCTGCATGTAACGGGCGAGAACGACCAGCTCGACTTCCGACTCGCGCAGCAAGTCGTCCAGTGCTGCCTCCTGAGCCTCCTTCGTCTCGGGCGGGAGGTGGTGAAAGGCAAGCCCGAAACCTTCGGCGATGTCACGAGTCTCTTCGTGATTGCTGATGATGGCGGTGATCTCGGCCGGGATGTCGCCAACCCGCCATCGCCCGAGCAGGTCGAGCAGACAATGAGGATGCCGGGAGACCAGGATCGCGGTCCGCTGCGGGACATCCATCGCGTGTAGCGACCAGACCGCGCCCGAGTCGTTGGGCAAGAGGGGCGAATCCAACCCGGAATGCGTCGAGGTCGATGCCGCCTCCGGGATTGTCGAAGTGGATCCGTTGATAGAAATGTGAGTCGGCGACTGCTTCGCTCTGCTCGGCGCGGAGGATGTTGCCGCCTTGTTCGGCAATGTGGGTGGACACCTGGCTAACGATGCCCGGCCGGTCAGGGCAGGCAAGCAACAGGACGGCTGAAGAAGTCATGGTTGCTCGTGACATGCCGGCGGCAAGGTACACCGATGGCTACGGCCCGAGATCCGCCACCCAATCGACGATGAGGTCGCCGGAGACTCCCGCCGAGTAGATGTCGTCGTGGTTCGCCCCGGGGAGGATGATGAGGGTCGTCCGGTGCCCGGCCTCTTCCAACGCCGCGCCGAACTCGGTCGTGAAGCTGCTGGGAACGATGGTGTCGTCCTCGCCATGGATCAGAAGCACCGGCAGATCAGGGCGCAGCCCGGCCTTCAGCAAGGCGTTTCCCGAGTCCCACAGGTCCGGGTCGGCGCTGTACGCCACCCCAAACAGGGACTCGGCGACGGCATCCTGAGTCACGTCGTATGGCCCGGCAATCGCAACGAGGGCACTGGCTCTCGTGGTGGCTCCGGCGCAGTCGGACGCGTAGTCCTCGGGAGCAAGAGCGGCCAATGCGGCCAGATGGGCACCGGAGGAGTGGCCGAGGAGGACAATCGACCCGAGCTCGATCCGATTGGCCTCGGCGGTGTCGGCGGCGAACCCGACCGCGCAGAGAACATCCTCAACAGGTGTCGGGTAGACCACTCCGTCCACGGCGGCCCTCACCGACACCGTCACGGCCATGATTCCGGCGTCGGCCAGGTGGCGGGCCAGACCGGCGAAACCGAAAGGATCGGCGGTGCGCCATGCTCCCCCCGGGATCATCACCACCAGCGGAATCGGAGCGGTTCCATCAACCGGCAAGAAGACGTTGGCCTCCAGCCCGGGAAGGTACTCCTCGGGTACCGACACGGTTGGTGATGTTCCGGTTGTCGGCGGGGCCAATGCCGGCGAAGTCGTGGGCGGGAGCGACGTCGTCGAGTTCGAGGAAAACGCTGGTTCGGGCGACGAACAGCCTGCGAGCAACGAGGCCAGGACGAGAGCGGCGAGACGGATCGACCCCCGCGCCTTCATCGCTCCTCGCGGGTTCCGAGATATGTCATGACACGAGTGTCGCCGAGACAATGCAACCTGGATAGGGCAGATGGTCCTCTCGCGGTGGTCAATCCGCCAAATGGAAGTCAGGGCTCGTGGAGGGGACAATCGCTCGGTGAGCGCACCGTGGAGTGACGAAATCGGGGTGGTCGTGTTGTTGGATGGTCGTCGGGTCCGGGGACGCGCCTTGGCTGATCGGCCACCACCCGAATTGGAGCCCGATTTCAGCCTCTATCTGGGGGGCAGGCCTCCGCCGGAGATGGCATGGGAGACACAGTGGTTGAACTGGCCCGACTTCGGGCTTCCCCGTGACGCCAGCGACGCCAACATCGCACTGGAGAAGGCGTTCGCCCGCAGTCTGCGGCAACGGGTCGAGATAGCATGCCGAAGCGGAATCGGCCGCACCGGAACCGCGCTGGCCTGCCTGGCCGTGCTGGCCGGGACCCCGCCGGAAGATGCCGTTGCCTATGTCCGCACCCGGTACCGGCACAACGCCGTGGAGACGCCGTGGCAGCGCCGATACGTGCGGCGGTTCGGACTATGACTCGCGGTGATCAGACGGTTTCCCGATAGTGGCCGGTCACCTCGAGCCAGGCGATGCTGGTGCGTCTCCGTCTCTCGCTCCCGACCTGATCACCCAGCTTGTCGAACCCTGTCTGGACGAGACGCACCCTCGAGCCGGAGTCGGTCTCGGCGAAGGTGACGGTGATCTCGGTGGCCTCGCTCCGATCGAAGAAGAGATGCCATAGGAAGTCGACCCGAAACGGTGGCTCCCACACCAGCACCTCTCCCCAATCGTGCTCGGAGCCGTCAGAACCGCGCTCGAAAATCCGACCGCCGGGAAAGGGCTCGAATACGACTGTCAGATCAGGGTCCTGGGTCACCGTGTGCGATCGCGGCCACCACATCGACGGCTTCGAGGTCCAGACATCGAAGGCGTGGCTCGGCGCTGCCTTGACGTCGAACTCGACGACGATCGGTTCCATCATCAGGAGTCTTGCGTGTTCTCGGCGGCAAGGCGGAAGCGGACGGCGACTTCACCCCAAACTTCCTCCATGTACCGCGCCAGGACGGCGACGCCCTGATCGTCGAGCCGATACAGCCGTCTGGTGCCTTCGGGCCTGTCGACCACGAGACCGGCCTCCTTCAGCAGACGGAGGTGACGGGAGACCGCAGGACGGCTGATCGGCAGGGCATCGGCGATCTCCTGCACCGACCGATCTCCGCCGGCCAAGCTCTCGACGATCGCTCGCCGGTAGGGGTCGCCCAAGGCGGCGAACGGGTCGATCTCGAGCGGTTGCGCCGACATGCGAATCAGGTGCTCTCGGCCGCCCGCTTCAGACCGTCGGCGAACAACTCGAACGACTCGGTCATGTCCGGGATGGACTTGGAGATCATCGGCTCCAACAGACCGGAAAACTCCTCTTCCATCGAGAACGTGGTTGGCCCATCCACTTGCGGTGCCAGGCGGTACGTCCTCACACCCTTGAAGAGACCCAATGGCATGCCGTCAGCCCAGACCATGGTGTGGGGAGGGCTGAACTCGGTGACCTCGAGCTTGAAGGATCGCTTGGGATTGACCACGGAAGTCAACTCGATCCGCTCGCCCGGAGCGATCCTCCCCTCGATGCCGAGCACGGCCGGGTTCCAGTTCGGATAGGCCGGAGCATCGGTGAGCAACTCCCATATCACCTCGGGTTTGGCATGTATCTCGCGGGTAACGGCATATCTGGTCATTGAATAGCACCTCGGTTTCGGTGGTCGGCTTCGGCTCGCCGCACTAATGTAACAAGAAGGTTACCGACTGACTCTGGAGGGAGCCAGACAAATGTCACCAGCGCCATTCAGCGGCACCGGCACGGAGAGCGACCCCTGGGTCTTGAAAACACCGAGCCTCGGGTCCGAGATCTCGATGCACAAGGACGAGGCACACGACCCAGCGATCCTGGTCTGCACGGTCGGTTCGACTGTTCTCCATTACGACCTTCGGATCATCGAGGACCTGCACCAGATGCTCAAAGACCGCGGAGATTGGGTGCCGTTGGGTAACGCCGACGAGCAGAAGCTTGCAGCCGAGGGCACCGTCGAGGCATGGGCCCGCTCGGACGACAACCCGGTTGGTGGCTGGTACGGATTGAAGACAGGGCTACGGGGTCGAGTTGGCAACTACATCCCGCCGGTACTCGAAGCCCTCGGATTGGCCGAAGTGGAGCACAACGCCCGCAACAATCGGATGCGGGCGATCTGAGACCGGCTTCGACTAGAGCCTCAAGGGTGCGGCCGGACTGTGACCTCCCCGCTCAGGTCGACAGCCGCGGCGAGGGTGTTGGTGATGGTCCCGAACTTGCGCACGTTGCGATGGAGCAGCTCGATGCGACGGATCGGCTCGTTGCTGACGATCTCCAGGCGATAGTGCATACGAGTCATCGCCGGCGGCACATCACTCCGTTCCGCCTCGACCTCGACCCGGGCTAGCTCGTACTCGACGGTCAGCAACTCCGAGAAGCGCTCGACGTTCTTGAGCAGGCAGGTTGCGAGAGACGCGCAGAGAAGCTCAGCGGGCCCGGGCCGGGTCCCATCGGGGTGGCTTCCGGTGTCAGCCTTCACATAGGTCTCGTTGCAGCGAATCCTCGACTGGCCACCGGGACGGCTGATGGCTTGAACGCGGTAGATGTTCGGGCCCGGCCCTGCTTCGACGGTCTCGGTCGCCACGTCCGACATGACTGGTGTCATGACATGAGCGTGGTCGACGACGCCGGGGCCCAACCAGGGCAATTGGTCACCTTCCCGTGGGAAATCATGGTGCCCGCGGGCTCCGTCCTGCCTCTTCAGACCCGAGGCGCCGGGAACGACGAGATCAGGCCACGACCGGTGACCTGGAACAACTCCTCGGCCTCGGGTAGCTCGTGCAGTTGGTAGACCCCCAGACTCTCCGAATCGATCTCTGGAGGTAGCGACCCCTCCATCTCGTCGCGGGTGGCCACTGTGATCAGGATCTGGCCGCCGTGTCCGGCGTTGCAGACCCGGGCCATCACGTGGACAGGCAACCCGACATAGCCAGTATCGGTGAGCGCAGGGCTCCCGCTATGCAGCCCGATCCTCACCTTCGCCGGAGACGAGGCGAGCCTCCGCTGGATCTCAACCGCAGCCTGGACTGCGTTGGCTGCGTCTGCGAAGGCCGCGAAGAACTCGTCGGCCCGGCAGTCGACCTCATATCCGCCACCACGGCCGACTTCCTCTCGTATGGCGGTTCGAACCTCCTCGAGAAGGGCGGGATACTCATCGCCGAGCGAATGCACCAGACGGGTGGAGCCTTCGATGTCGGTGAGCAGCAGGGTGACCGGTCCCGAAGGCATGTCCGGTTTGACCCCCGAGCGGGCCTGGCGCAACTGCCTCGTGACGAAGCCAACCGGTGCGATCCCGTAGCTCGAGGCCGCGGTCAGCAGCTTGCGAAATGCCTTCTCCCGAGCCTGTTCGCTCTCGAACCTGACCTGGTTGAACCGGGACAAGGCGTTGCGGACGTGAGCCTCGTCATTGATCGGCAACCGACGATTTCCCTTCGAATCGATGTAGGCGAAATCGCGGTCGGGCAGGCTGGCCCGTTTCTTGGCGTCGAGCGTTGCCATCAGGAAGCAGACGGTAGGCGATGTTGTGAGCCTGGGGGCCGCGCTCGCACCGATCGGGCGTTTCACTCGTTCCAGGACCGGGCGATGTCGGAACTGAGCCAGTCGAGTCAAACCGTGACCAGTGGGAGTCGGGCTCACGGATCCCGGCTTCCGCCCAGATCAGGTCGGTGAGGCGGAGGTCGAAATCGGAGCCGAGAGGAGAATCCGGCCCGAGTCGTCGACGATGTGGGGACGGGTGCCTTGGTTCTCGCACAACGCCACAAAGCGCGCCGAGAAAGCCGGTGGATCCTCGATTGAGATGAACCTCCCCTTGCTCAGGGCGACAATGGCGTGACATCCGACCAGCGCGAAGTCACGTCGCTGGTTGCGGTCGGTGAGATGCTGGAGTGGCTCGGTGGTGTTGCGCACCCGTATCAGGAACCTGATAACACCATGGGGCCCCGGCTGAGGGTCGGCTCTCAGCTCAACGACTCCGGTGACCGTCTGCGAGATCAACTCGATGACCCGGGAGCCGCCATCGACGTCGGTGACCTCGCGGGTCACCGTCGTGCCGGGAAACCCAAAGTGACGGGTGTAAAGACCCTCGACCAGCTCGGCGACCGGAGCCTCCACGTCGACCCGAATCGTCTCGGGGATCTCGGTCTCTTCCCGACCGTGGTCGGTCCCGGCCACCTCAACCCAGACCCCGTCATCGCGACGCTTCCTCGATATCACCCGCGTCATGTGCTTGAAGCGCACCCGGGCACTCAACGAAGCGAGCTCCGCCCGCTCGGCAAGCCATTCGGTTTGTGCGTAGTCCTGGCGGAACGGGTCGGTGGTGGCCGGCTCGTAGGGAACGAGAGCTCCCCGCCAGATCTCGCCGGTTTCCATGCCTCGATCGACGATCGATTCCGCCTCGTCCAGGATCATCATCGGCCCCCGTGATCGGTCCGCTCACACATGCCGCTGTGTCAGGTAGACCCTATCCGACCGTACAGCCATCTTGACAAAGCCAGTTCGGGGCCAAGGGCCACCACCCGGCCGGAGGCCGAGCCCTTCTCCCCGTCCTGGAAACGATCAAGCAGAGATCGCCTGACCGAGCACCGCCTGACCGAAGTAGACCAGGAAGGCGATGGCTACCACCCACATCAGAGGGTGCACCTCGGCCACTTTGCCCTTGACCAGCTTGATCAGGACATACATCACGAAGCCGGCACCGATGCCGACCGTGATGCTGAATGTGAGAGGCATCAGGATGATGGTGAGCAGCGCTGGGAAGCCCTCTTCTATGTCCTCGAAGTCGATCCCCTTGAGCAACCCGCTCATCAAGAACCCGACCAGGATCAAGACCGGGGCGGTGGCCTGGGGCGGGATCAGCCCGGCAATCGGCGAGAGGAATATCGCCACCAGGAAGAGCACGCCGACCACTACCGAGGTGAGACCGGTGCGGCCGCCCTCGGCAACCCCGGCGGCACTCTCGATGTAGCTGGTGTTGGAGCTGACACCTGCCGCTCCGCCGGCAGCCGCCCCGATCGAGTCGACCACGAGCAGTCTGCCCACACCGGGAATCGACCCGTCTTCCTCGGTGAGGTCGGCCTGCTCCACGATGGCGGTCGCGGTGCCGATCGTGTCGAAGAAGTCGGTGAGCATGAAGCTGAAGATGGTCAGCGCCGCCGCTACGACCCCGAGCTGACTGAACGCATTGCCCAGGTCGAACTGACCCAGAGTGGCGAAACTGGGCGTCGCCGTGAAGGTGTCGGGCATCTGGGTAACCCCGATGATCAGACCGACCGCCGCAGTCAGCAAGATGCTGATCACCAGCGCCCCCGGGACTTTCCGCACGAAGAGGATCACGGTGATCAGAAGCCCGATCAGGGTGAGCCAGGCCCCGGTGGTGTTGGGGAAGATGAATTCGACCACCGGTGTCCCCGGGCCGATGAGCCCACCGCTCTGGAACCCGATGAAGAGGATGAACAGCCCGATCCCGACCCCGATGGCCCGTTTCAGGCTGAGCGGCACCGCGTTCATGATCGCCTCTCTCAGCCCGACCAGGACCAGGGCGAGCACGATGAGGCCCTCGAGCACGATCACGCCCATGGCGCCGGCCGGCGTGAGCCCGTCACCGAGGACCAGCCCGAAAGCCACGGCGGCGTTGATCCCGAGCCCGGCGGCCATGGCAATGGGATAGTTGGCCACCACGCCCATCAGGATGCTGAGCAGCCCCGCGACCAGGGCGGTCCCCGCGGCCACGGCGGGGGCGTCGAACCCGGCTTCGGAGAGGATGCTCGGGTTGACGAAGACGATGTAGGACATCACCAGAAACGTGGCGACACCCGCCCTTATCTCGGTGCCGACCGAAGTGCCACGTTCGGTCAGCTTGAAGAACGAATCGAGCCCGGAACCCTCAGGCCCGCTCGAAGTGGTCCGATCCACCGTATCGGTCATGATCTCCTCCCAATTATTGGATACCGAATGTCGGCATCAAACGGTCAGACCAAAAGTAGTGACGTCGGGTTACACCGTGCCGGGCGAAGCGGGGACTTCCTCTATGTCTTAGACAGGATTGGCATCAGACCAGGGAACGCACCAACCAGTAGACGCCCATGCCCACCACGAGGGTCAGGATGTGGTTCTTGGTCTTGACAGCGACCGCGCCCCCGAGCACGAACGCCGAGACCTCTGGAACCCCGATTGCCACATTCCCTTGGCCATCGGTGAGAAGGGAGACGATCAGAGCCGCCAACACCGACGGGGCCACGAACTGGAGCGCTATCAGCAATGGCTCAGGGATCCTCCGTCTGGCGAGCGCAACGATGAAAAGGGCGCGGGAGGAGTAGGTGCCCATTCCCACCACCACGATGGCGAGGAACTCACTCATCCCGGAACCGTTCCGCCACCGTGCCGGCCACGATCCCGACCAAGGCCCCAACCAGCAGACCGGCCTTGTTGGGCAGGTCGGCGGCCAGATAGGCCGTTCCCGCCCCCACCAGGGCCGCAACCACCTTTGGCCAGCGGTCGATCCCGAGAACGAGGAGACCGATGAACAGGATCGGCACCGCGAAACCGAGATTCCATTCCTCCGGGACGACCGGCCCGATCAGCAGCCCGAGGGCGGTAGTCGCCTGCCACAGCGTCCAGAAGGTGAAGCCTGCGGCGAGGTAGTAAGTCCGAAACTCCTCGGGCTCGTCGCCCAGTCGCACCGTGGTCAGGGCGAACAGCTGGTCGATCAAGAAATAGGGACCGATCCAACGAAACCACGTTGGCTGTCTCTGAAAGGTGGGAGCGAGGGCGGCCGAATACATGAGGTGACGGCTGTTCACCACCAGAGCCGCACTCACGGCAGCCGCCACCGCGGCACCACTGCCGAGCAGTGAGACCACGGTGAGCTGTGCCGCCCCGCCGAAGATGAGGGACGAGCCCGACCATCCGATCAGGTTTCCGATCCCCGATTCGGTGATGGCCAGACCCAGTACCAGCCCAAAAGGGATGGCTGGGACGAACAGCGGCAATGCGTCGATGACACCCTGGCGGGCGACCGACCGGTCCACAGACATGTGGTCGTCAGATTATTCGCTACGAACCGACGTCGATCTTGACCGCCTCCAGGGCGATCATCACCATCTCGTCGAAGGTCTGCTGACGCTCCTCCGAGGACGTCGCCTCCCCGGTCCGAACGTGGTCGGACACGGTGGCGATGGTGAGGGCCCGGCCGCCCTTCTCCGCCGCCACGCCGTAGAGACCGGCGGCCTCCATCTCCACCGCGAGCACCCCCATGGCTTCCATGCGATCGAACGCCTCCGAGTCGGGGTTGTAGAAGAGGTCCGCCGAGTGAACGTTGCCCACCTTGACCTCGATGCCCCTGGCCGCAGCTGAGTCCGCCGCCGCCCTGAGCAGCCGATAGTCAGCCGTCGCCGAGAAGTCGTACCCGCCATAGCGCATGCGGTTCACCAGCGAATCGGTGCAGGCGCCGATCGCCAGGATCACATCCCGGATCTTCACCGAGGCGAGGATGCCGCCACAGGATCCGACCCGAATCAGCCGCTCCACCCCGTACTCGGAGATCAACTCGGTCGCGTAGATCGACGCCGACGGGATGCCCATCCCGGTTCCCATCACCGAGATCGGAATCCCCTCATAAACTCCGGTGAACCCGAGCATGTTGCGCACCTCGTTGACCTGCTTCACCTCGTCGAGGAAATTGTCCGCGATGTGTTTGGCCCGCAACGGGTCGCCTGGAAGCAGGATCGACGGGGCGAAATCGCCCTTCTCGGCGGAGATGTGTGGCGTGGACATCGACTGATGTGCTCCTGTGGTGGGGTGAACGACACCAACCTATTCGATGAGGGTTGCCTTTCTCCAACCGCGGACCGCATTGGTAACGGCAAGCTCGTCGGACCGGCGTAGGTCGTCGATGGTCAGGACCCGTTCGACCACCCCCCGCTGGGAGAGGGCGATGTCCCTTGCGATCCCGGGCAAGAGCCCTGACGACAGTGGCGGCGTGACCCACATTCCGTCGAGATGAGCCATCACGTTGGAACGATTGGTCTCGGTCACTTCGCCGTCGAGATTGACCATGAGCGCCTCGGAGTCGTCCCCACTGTCCGGATAGCGGGAGCGATCGGCGGTCTTGTGAAACCACAGGGGGTTGGCGTGATCGACCCGGACCTTCGAGATCGTCACTCTCACCGGCTCGTCCCAAACCGGCATCGGCTCAGATTTGAGCTCTACGCCTCCGTCCCCTGACAGCACCAGACGTACCTTCAGCTCTCCGGCTCCTTCCACGGCCGACAGTGCCTCGCCGACAAGTCCCGGGTCGAATTCGATCCCCCAATAGGCGGCCGAGCCGGCGAGACGCTCGATGTGGCGCGGGAGCAGGGCAATACCTTCCCCCGGGACATATCTCATCGTTTCCACCAGATCCGGCTTCTCCTGATGAGAGGTGACCACCAGAGCCTTCCACAGGCATTCCTCGTACTCGGAGCCCGCCAACGAGTCGTAGGTGATCCCCCCTCCGACGTGATAGGTGAAACGACCGTTTTCGATCACCCCGGTTCGGATCGAGACGGCGAACTCCGCTGACGTGCCGCCGGGCGCGACGTATCCGATGGCACCGCAGTAGACGCCTCGCGCCGAGACTTCCAGCTTCGAGATGATCCCCATCGTCGAGACCTTGGGGGCTCCGGTCACCGATCCGCACGGAAAGACGGCGGAGAACAGATCGACCAGACCAGTGCCGGGCTCGAGCTCGGCCTCGATCGTCGAGGTGAGTTGCCAGATGGTCGGATGGCGCTCAGGCTGCAACAGCTCCGGCACCTTCACCGTCCCGGTGCGGGCGACCCGGCCCAGGTCGTTGCGCACCATGTCGACGATCATCAGGTTGCCGGCCCTCTCCTTCTCCGAGAGAACCAAATGGTCTCTCAGCTGGAGATCCTCGACCGTGGACCTGCCCCGGGGGGCGGTTCCCTTCATCGGCATCGTCGTCACAGCTTGATGGTCTCGGCGCAGGAACAGCTCAGGCGAGACCGAGATGATCTGTCTCGGCCCGAGATCAATGAAGGCGCCAAAGCTATGCGGCTGTGCTCGAAGCATCGTTGCGAACAAGGAGTCGGAGTCCCCGGAGAGGATCGCCTCCATGGGGAATGTCAGGTTCACCTGGTAGGTGTCGCCGGCGATGATCGACCCACGGATCGACTCGACACGTCTGGCATGCTCTGCCTCGGTCATACCCGCGCTCCAATCACCAAGCCGAGCTGCTGCCGGAGCCAAGTCGACGGGGTCCGCCTGGTCGTACACACCGAACCTGACCAGGGGCATCTCACCCGAATGATCGCCCAACGGGACCCCGAGCCGGGGGTCGAAGCCGGGGGCGGCGTCGTAGGACACAAAGCCGACCACCCAGTTGCCTTGACGTGAAGCCGCTTCGACCGCCTCGATCGCCGATCGAACCTCGGCCGGTGTCACGGCGGTGATGACCCGCACCGGATCGTCGAACCGTCGGGGACCGATCAGCCAGCGATCGCCGGCCAGAATCACCGTATCGCTCACCAGGCGACGTTACCGGTAGTCTCCCCCAGCCCATGCCCGAGATTCCTTACTTCCCCGAGGACAAGCTCGAGCTGGCTCGAACTCTCGACCAACTGGGTGCCTCCCGGCTACCGGGGACTCTGGGCATAGAGCTGGTCGAACTGGAGCATGGTTCGGCTCGGATGCGGTGTGTCGTCGAGGAGAGGCATCTCGCCTCCAACGGCTACCTGCACGCGGCGTCTGTCGTCGCCCTGGCCGACACCGCAGCCGGGTACGGATGCGTGGCCAGTCTTCCCGAAGGCGCCATCGGATTCACCACGATCGAGCTGAAATCGAATCACCTGAGCACCCTGCTCGAGGGCGCCATGGTGGCCGAAGGCGCCTTGGCCCACGGAGGGAGAAGCACCCAGGTGTGGGATGTCGTGGTCTCCGCCGAGGCCACTGCCCGCAAGATCGCCCTGTTTCGCTGCACTCAGATGATCCTGTATCCGACAGACTCCTAATCTCGGCGTCATGAGCGACACCTACGACTCGATAGTGAAGCTTCGCGCCATCAGGGACTTCAAACCAGACCCGATCTCAGAAGACGACCTCGCTGCCATCCTCGAGGCGGCCCGGTGGACGGGGAGCTCGAAGAATCGTCAGGATTGGTCGTTCATCGTCATCACCGGGGACCGGCTCCAGGGTCTGGCCGAGCATGGCGATTTCACCGATCCGGTTCGATCCTCGGCAGCGACGATCGTCCTGGTCCAGGAGAAAGGCGGGAACATGTTCGACATCGGGAGGGCGGCACAGAACGTCATGCTGGCGGCCCAGGCGATTGGCGTCGCTTCCTGCCCGATAACGCTGCACAGGTCGGCTGACGCCAGGGAGTTCCTCGGTGCCGCCGACGGCACTGTCACCCGTTACGCCGTCGCCCTCGGCTATCCCGACGCAAACGCCGCGCCCCGTCGCTTTGGTGGTCGCAAACCGGCCCACGCAGTGGTGCGATTCGACCGATACTGAATGGAAACCGGCGCGGCCGGGTAACTCGACCGAACCTGTCCCAAAGTCCTATTAGCGTCGACCGCCTATGACTGAACCCCTCGTCCAGGCACGGGGCCTGACCAAGAAGTTTGGCGATTTCGTTGCCGTCGACGCGGTCGACTTCGACATCGCCAAGGGTGAGGCGTTTGGCTTCCTCGGCCCCAACGGCGCCGGGAAGACCTCGACAATGAAGATGATCACCACTGTGAGCCCGATCACCGAGGGAAAGCTCACGGTGTTCGGCCTCGATCCCGCCACCGAGGGGCGGGCGATCAGGCAGCGGCTCGGTGTTGTCCCCCAGGAGGACAACCTCGATCTCGAGCTGACGGTTTCAGAGAACCTGTACATCTACGGCCGATATCACGACATGAGCCGTTCGGCGATCCGGGCGCGGATCGAAGAGTTGCTCGAGTTCGCCCAGCTGTCTGACAGGGCCAAGTCCAAGGTCGAACCTCTCTCGGGCGGGATGAGACGGCGGCTGATCATCGCCCGCGCCCTGATCAACGAGCCCGATCTGGTCATCCTCGACGAGCCGACAACCGGTCTCGACCCCCAGGCTCGTCATGTGCTGTGGGACCGCCTCTACCGGCTCAAACGGCAGGGTGCCACGTTGATCATCACCACCCATTACATGGACGAGGCGGAACAGCTCTGCGACCGCCTCGTCGTGATGGACGGTGGGAAGATCGTCGCCGAAGGCTCACCGCGTCAGTTGATCTCCCAGTACGCCCCACGCGAGGTGGTCGAGCTGCGATTCGCCGAGGGTCAAGTCGATCTTGTCGCACCCAAACTCGAGGGGGTAGCCAACAGATCCGAGATCCTGGCCGATCGGATCATCCTCTACACCGACGACGCCGAGGCAACACAACACCAGCTCTCGGCGCGAGATATCCATCCCGAACAGGTGCTGGTGAGACGATCGACGTTGGAGGATGTCTTCCTCAAGCTCACCGGAAGACGGCTGATCGACTGATGTCGACCCTGACACGACCGTTCCGGGTGGTGGAAGGCGAGCTAATTTCTTACCGCCGCACCTGGCGCGGGACCGTCATCTCGAGCTTCGTCAACCCGGTGCTGTTCCTGACCGCCTTGGGGGTGGTTCTGGGCGATCTGGTCGACACCGCCGACAACGAGCTCACCATCCCCTACCTCACCTTCGTCGCCACCGGGTTGATGGCGGCTACGGCGATGCAGGCCGGCGCCGGCGACGGCTCGTGGCCGGTCATGGCCGGGGTGAAGTGGCGAAAGGAGTTCCACGGTGCCATCACCACTCCGATCGGCCCCGCTGACATCGTCGTCGGTCGCTTCTATTGGGGAGTGATCCGGCTCACCTTCATGTTGGGAGTGTTTGCCGTGATCGCGGTGCTCTTCGGCGCCCTCGAGATCGGCCCCGCCATGCTCGCGGTGCCCCCGGCGATTGTCACCGGGCTCGCCTTCCAAACCACTATCACCGCTTTCACCGTCACCCGGGAGGACGAAACCAGCCTTTCGACGCTGTTCCGCTTCGGGATCATCCCCCTGTTCCTGTTCTCGGGGACTTTCTTCCCCATCAGCCAGCTGCCCGAAACCCTGCAGTGGATCGCCTACGCCACTCCCCTCTTTCACGGTGTGGAGCTGGTGCGCAAGATCGCCGTCCCCGAGGTCGACACCTCGGCGGTGACAGCGCTTTCCGTCTGGGTCCATGTCGCCTACCTGGTCACAATGACCGGGCTCGGCTTGTTCCTCGCCTCGCGCCACCTGAGTCGGAGGCTGAGGCCGTGAGCGTCTCCGCACCGACCCGTCTCACCCCACCGGGCCGGATGACCCCGCTAAGGGCCCAGAGGATCTGGGAGCGCAACTACCTGGTCTACCGACGTCTGTGGAAGATCATCTTCACCGGGTTCTTCGAACCGGTTTTCTACTTGCTCTCGATCGGGATCGGATTCGGTGCTCTGGTTCCCGAGGTGATCGGGCCCGGTGGGACGCCGATCCCCTACACCGCCTTCGTCGCCCCGGCCCTCATGGCCACTTCAGCCATGAACGGGGCGGTAATGGAGACCACGTTCAACATCTTCTTCAAGCTCAAGTTCGGCAATGTCTACGAAGGGATCCTGACCACCCCGATGAGCCCGCGCGACATCGCCATCGGCGAGATCGGGTGGGCCCTGTTCCGCGGCGCCCTGTACTCCATTGTTTTCCTGGTGGTCATGGCGGTCATGGGTCTGACCACCGATTGGTGGGCGCTTCTGACTATCCCCGGGGCGGTGCTGATCGGCTTCGCCTTCGGCTCGGTCGGTCTCGCCGCCTGCACCTTCATGAGATCGTGGCAGGACTTCGATCTGGTCTCGCTGGTCACCATGCCTCTCTTCCTCTTCTCGGCGACCTTCTACCCACTAGACGTCTACCCGCCGGCCATCCAGCAGGTCCTCCGGGTGTCTCCCCTCTATCACGGCACCGAGATGCTCCGCTCCTTCGCCCTCGGCATCTTCGACTGGAGTCTTGTTGGTCACATCTCCTTCCTACTCGTAATGGGCCTGATCGGGCTCAGGATCGCGTCACGGCGTCTGGACGGCCTGCTGAGGAAGTAGGGGACCGACCGATCGCGGGGCCGCGATGACCAACCAGGTCCATCTAGGAATAGGCTCAACAGCCGATGATCGACCTCACATTCCCCCTGCACGCCCCCCACGGGTCGGAGCTCAACACACAGGGTTGGCTTCAGGAGGCGGTCCTGCGCTGTCTGCTCAACAACCTCGACCCGGATGTGGCCGAGGACCCCGAGAACCTGATCGTCTACGGGGGGAGGGGCAAGGCAGCCAGGAACCTGGAGAGCCTCCACGCCATCGTGCGAACCCTGGAGCGTCTGAAGGACGACGAGACACTGCTTGTCCAGTCGGGCAAGCCGGTGGGAGTGTTCCGCACCCACGAAATGGCGCCACGGGTGCTCATCGCCAACAGTTTGCTCGTGCCCCGATGGGCCACCCTGGAGCACTTCTGGGAGCTGGAGGCGGCCGGGCTGATGATGTACGGGCAGATGACCGCCGGTTCCTGGATCTACATCGGGACCCAAGGCATCCTCCAGGGCACCTACCAGACGTTCGCCGCCATCGCCGAGCAGAAGTTCAACGAATCGCTGGCGGGAACCCTCACGCTCACTGCCGGTCTCGGTGGGATGGGTGGCGCCCAGCCACTGGCTGTCACCATGAACGGCGGAACGGCCCTATGCGTCGAAGTCGACCCGCGCCGAATCGAGCGGCGGCTGGAGACTGGCTATCTCGACGAGAGCTACGCGGATATCGACCAAGCGGTACGCCGTGCGCTCGAGGCGAAAGCGAGGCGAGAGCCGGTGTCGATCGGTCTTCTCGGCAATGCCGCAGAGGTGTTCCCGCGCCTGCTGGAGATGGGCATCGACGTCGATATCGTCACCGATCAGACTTCGGCCCACGATCCGCTCTACGGCTATGTCCCTGCCGGGTACCCGGTCGAAGAAGCAGAACGACTCCGGAGCGAAGACCCCGACACCTACGTAAAAGCTGCACGGGAGTCGATCGCCACCCACTGTGAGGCGATGGTTGGGTTCCAGCGGTCAGGTGTGGAGACTTTCGACTACGGCAACAACCTGCGCGGTGAAGCGCTCACCGCCGGATATCGCGACGCTTTCTCCTACCCGGGCTTTGTCCCCGCCTATATCCGGCCTCTGTTCTGCGAGGGCTCGGGACCGTTTCGCTGGGTTGCCCTGAGCGGCGATCCAAACGACATCGCCATCACCGATCGCACCCTGGAGGACCTCTTCCCCGAGAACGAGTCCCTTCATCGCTGGCTGGCCATGGCTCGGCAGAAAGTTCAGTTCCAGGGCCTCCCCGCCAGGATCTGTTGGCTGTCCTACGGGGAAAGGCATCTCGCCGGGCTCCGTTTCAACGAGCTGGTTGCCTCGGGTGAGGTCTCGGCGCCGATCGTGATCGGCCGCGACCACCTCGACTCGGGCTCGGTGGCGTCCCCGTATCGGGAAACCGAGGCCATGGCCGACGGCTCGGATGCGGTGGCCGACTGGCCCATCCTCAACGCCATGCTCAACGTTTCTTCCGGAGCCGCCTGGGTGGCGGTTCACCATGGTGGCGGAGTGGGGATCGGCAACTCGATCCATACCGGAGCGCAGGTGGTGGCAGACGGCACGGCCCAGGGTGCCCTCCGGGTGGAGAGGGTGCTGACCAACGACCCCGGAACCGGTGTGATGCGTCACGCCGACGCCGGCTATGAAATCGCCCAGCGGGTGGCGCGAGAGCGCGGAATCGATCTTCCCATGCTGTGAACGGTCAGTCGGCCTTGGACCGCCCACTGTCAATCAACCGCTGCTCCTGGATCAGGAGAGCCCGGGTCCCGACCCTCGGTACCCGGGCTTCCTGAACATGCTTGTCAGAGGATCCAGATCAAGCCGAACGTAACGGCGCCGGCCAG
The DNA here is from genome assembly GCA_035544615.1 of Acidimicrobiia bacterium. Taxonomy (GTDB): domain Bacteria; phylum Actinomycetota; class Acidimicrobiia; order Spongiisociales; family ZC4RG35; genus JARDZU01. The sequence continues at coordinate 50,126 of DATKEA010000152.1, forward strand.
GGCGAAGACGGCGAGGACCGTCAGAACGGTTACCCGCGTCGTCCAGATCCGGTCTTCTCTCAGCATGCCTCGGGCAAAGAGCCCGAATGCGGTCGCCAACAGCACCCCAGCTCCGACGAAGAAGCCGAGGTACCAGCCCTCGACGAGTCCGCCCAGGAACCAGTCGGTCGGCACGTAATACATCCACGCGCCGATGCCAGCTGCCAGCACACCAGCGATCCCGACCACCCAATCGATGATGTAGGACCGTCGTGGCATTCGGGTGACCTCCGCCTTGGGTCGCTCGAGAAGCGTTGCCACGAAGATCACCTCCTTTCGGGACGATCCGACGGACCGTCCATCGGCAGTGTCGCCCACAAAGAGGGGTGGGAATAGGGCCATGAGACCCAAAACCTCGGGCCGAACGGGCCGATCGGGTCAATCGGCCGATGAGACTCGGCGCGTCCCGATACCCTTACCAACCGATGCTCAAAGACCGGTATTGGCCGCGCGCCGACATCTGGCTCGCTCAGGATGATCCCGAGCCTGAGATTGTGGTGGTGGGGGTTCCTTCATCGAAGGCTTCCCTGACGCCCTCGCGGGCCGACCTGACCCCGCTCGCGGTACGCGACCGACTCGGTCGTTTCTCCACATTCCATGGTGAGTGGGGCGTCGACTTCAGCCACGTCAGGGTCGTCGACGAGGGAAACTGGCCGGTGTCCGAGCTCGACATGGAGGAGATGCCGCCGGTCGTGGAGGAGCTCGCCAGTTCGCTGCCACCGGTGCCGCTCACCCTCTACCTGGGCGGAGACAACGCCATAACCCGACCGCTGGTCCGTGCACTCATGTCGGATCGAGGTCGAGTTGGTCTGATCACGTTCGACGCCCATCACGACGTGCGCACTCTGGACCTCGGGCCGACCAACGGATCCCCGATTCGCGGCCTCATCGACGAGGACGGTCTCGCCGGAGCCAATGTGGTCCAGATCGGCATCCACTCCTTCGCCAACTCCGCCCAGTACCGGGCCTATTGCGACGAGCGCGGCGTGACGGTGATGACCGTCGGAGATGTCGAGCAGCGTGGCATCGGGTCGGTGGTGGAGGACGCGTTGACCGTGCTCACCGCTAAGTGTGACGTGATCTACGTCGATGTGGATGTCGACGTCGTGGACCGGGCGCTGGCGCCGGGGTGTCCCGGGGCGAGACCCGGTGGGATGAGCGTCAGGGACCTGGCCGAAGGGGTGCGTCGTTGTGCTCGCCATGACAAGGTAGTGGCAATGGACTTCGTCGAGGTCGACGCCGAAGCCGACCGTGACGGACTCACCCTCGACCTCATGGCCCATCTGATGCTCACCGCCGCCGCCGCCTACGCCGAACGCTGACAACCGCTTACCTGAGGTACGTGGCGCCATATATGGCGCCACGTAAACAGAGAAGAGCAGGTCACCCGCCGCTGATCACCTGCTCCGCCTCTCGCCCGAGACGGTCGCCCTCCCGATGATCCAAGAAGCCGTGGGGAAGCCGCACCGGCCGGGGCCCGTGCGAGTGACCACGCACCATCCGATTGGCCTCGTCGGGGAAGGGGATGCCCCGCTCCCAGCCGTCCAGGATCTCCTGGAGCTGGCCGACGGACTCCACGCGAGCCAGCGCATCACGTAGCCGAGGTCCGGCGGGAAAACCCTTCAGATACCACGAAGGGTGCTTTCGAAAGAGACTTATCCCGACCCGCTCGCCGAAGTGGTCCACCAGGAGCCGTGCGTGGCGGATCATGATATCGACCACCTCTCCCGAGTCGGGTGCCGGCTGGGGAGCCCTCTCCGCGAGGGCGTCGGCCAGGTCACGGAAGAGCCAAGGACGCCCTAGACACCCCCGGCCGACGACCACCCCGTCGCATCCGGTTCGGGCCACCATCAATTGGGCGTCCCGCGCGGTCCAGATGTCGCCGTTGCCCAGCACCGGGATGGATGTGACTGCTTGTTTGAGTCGGGCGATGGAATCCCAGTCAGCCTCACCCGAGTAGAGCTGCCGAGCAGTGCGGGCATGGAGGGCGACGGCAGACGCGCCCTCGGCCTCGGCAATCCGACCAGTGTCCAGGTATGTCAAGTGGTCATCGTCGATCCCTTTGCGGAATTTGACGGTCACCGGGACCCTTCCGGCGTGATCCACCGCTGTCCTGACGATCGATCGGAAGAGGTCGCGCTTCCAGGGGAGCGCCGCCCCTCCCCCGTGTCGGGTCACCTTGCCCATCGGGCAGCCGAAGTTCATGTCGATGTGGTCGACCTGGCCGACATCGACCAGGTAGGCAACCGCATCACCCAGTGAACCGGGGTCGGTTCCGTAGAGCTGGATCGAGCGGGGCGTCTCGTCGGGAGCGAATTGGGCAAGTTGACGGGTCTTCTCGTCGCCTTCGACCAGCCCGCGCGCCCCGATCATCTCCGCGACGAAGAGGCCGGCGCCGTACTCCCGACAAAGGCGGCGGAATGGGGCGTTGGTGATCCCGGCCATGGGTGCGAGCACGACCGGTGGGTCGACGGTGAGAGGGCCGATGCGAAGCATTACCAGCAATGGTAAAAGCCCGCCCGGCCAACGCCATCGCTTACCTGAGGTAGGCAGCGCCATATCTGGCGCTGGCCGGGCAGAGAAGCGCCACGGTTCCACCGGGGCCCTACTTCTGTGTGCGCCTGGCGCCATATCTGGCGCCAGGTACCTCAGGTAAGCAAAACCTAGATGTCGGTGGAGGTGATGTTGTGCAGTCTCACCTGGCCGCGGGCGACGAGTTTGTCGTCTTCCTGCCTGGTCACGGTGACTTGCCACAGCTGCTGGGTCCGGCCGCGGTGGATCGGGGTGGCCGATCCGAGCAGTACACCGTCCCGGGTTGCCCGCAGGAAGTCGGTCTGGTTGGAAACGCCAACGCAGCCGGCCATGCCGTTTTCCATGGCCCAGAGTGCGCCGCCGGTCGAGGCGAGGGTCTCGATCAGCGTGCAATAGACCCCGCCATGCACTACGCCGTACGGCTGATGGTGGTTCTCGTTGATCACGATCTTCCCCGTGCAGGAGTCTGCCGAAGCGTCGGTCAGCTCGATACCGGTGTGCCCGACAAACGTAGGGCGGTCGACGAACGGGTTTTCCATCAGGCGCCACAGCCCTGTGCGATCCGAGGAACAGGCCCCTGATCGTCGTCGATCCACTCCCAGACCTCGACGCCAAGACCCTCGTAGTAGGCCGACGAGACGACGATCTCCATCCTGCCGTCTCCATTGAGGTCGGCGACAGCGCCGATCGAGAATGAGTAGACCAGAGGCACCTGGTCATCGGACACGATCACGGAATCACCGAGAATGGCCGTTTGCACGTCTCCACTGACGGTGCTTCGAATGAAGGCGATCGAGTAGTCACCGACCTCGGCAAACAGCCCTTCGGAAACATCCTCGGCCACCACGAGAACATCGTTGACACCGTCGCCGTCCAGATCGACCCGGAGCAGCTGCTTGATGACCGGGTCCGGAACATTCAGACCCCGCTCCGCGAGCAGCTCACCGGCGAAGGCGGCATAGGTGCCGTTGTCATCCAGGTCCTCGACGAGATGTGGAACCAGCTCCCAGGGAGCCGAGATCGCCACCCCATAAGGGCCAGGGAAGTCACCGAGCAGCTCTTCGTTGTCCAGGACCACGCCCGGGTTGTCCAGCGGCTCACAAAGGGTGACCGGGGAGCTGCCGGTGATAATCGCCTGCCGATCGAGGAAAGCCACCTGGTAACTCTCATTACCGGTGAGGGGAAGGTCCGAACCCGGTTCCACCTGTACCCAGTTGTTGCCGTCCCACCACCCAAGTGCCCCGAATCCCGCCATCACGATCGGGTCCTCAGCCCAATTCCCCTCCAGCCCCGCGGTGGTCGTCGTTGCTTCGGTGGTCGTGGTCGTTTCGCCGGTGGTCGTGGTGGTGACTTCCTCGGTGGTGCTGGTCCCGCCAACAGTGGTGGAGATGCTCACGAGGGTGGTAGTCGTCCCGCCCGCGGTCGTCGTCGCATCGCCATCGTCATCGTCATCGGCGAACACGAAGATCAGGACGACGACCAGGACAACGAAGAGGCCGGCGAGGATCCAGGCGATGCGATTCATGCCAGCAACCTACCCGGACACACCAGTTCTGAACGCCGCCATATCTGTCCCTGACGCGGCCATCAGCCTGGGGAGAAGGTGGATCGGAAGCCCGATCACCGTGAAAGGGCTGCCGTTGACCTTTCTGACGTAGAGCCCACCCAGCCCTTGGAGTGCGTAGGAGCCGGCTTTGTCCATCGGCTCTCCGGTATCCACATACCGTGCGATCTCCTCTTCGGTCATGGTCAACATCTCGACCTCGGCCACATCGACCAACGACCGGACCTGCGGCCCCCGATCCCATGAGCAGACGGCGAGACCGGTGAACACCTCGTGGAGATCGCCCTGAAGCCGACGAAGCATTCCCCTTGCCTCCTCGGGGTGGCCTGGCTTGCCCATCACCTTGCCCTCGTGGACCACCGCGGTGTCACCAGCTATGACGAGAAGACCCTCTGCAGCGACCGCGGTTGCTTTGGCCCGAGCGACGCGCTCGACGTAGGAAGCCGGTCCCTCCTCCGGATGCCGGGTTTCGTCGACGTCGGCCGGGCGGACTTCGTATGCGAGTTGCAGCGTCTCGAGCAACTCGATGCGACGGGGCGAGTTGGAGGCCAGAACGAGTCTCAGGTGAGGATCCTCCCCATACGCATCACGACCCTGGGATGAGAAAGGATACGAGGATCGCGGATCGGGTCTTCGGAGAACATGACCACATTGGCCGGCGTTCCCAACTCGAACGCATCGGAGCGTCCCGTTGCACGAAAACCGGAGGCCCCGACGGCATCGACCACCGCACGCGGCGCCATCCCCATCTCCCATAGCCTGACTCCCTCCAGCGCTACCTGATGGCTTCCGACGGCGAGGTCGGTCCCGGCGAGGACATGGACTCCGGCCTCGACTGCCAAGGAGAACGTGGATGACATGTTCTCCAGGCCCTCACGCAGGAGTCGACCGCCCGAGGATTCGGCGCCGAGCATGCCGATCAAGGTCTCGACCTGGACCACCGTCGGCACCCAGATACCGGCCCTGGCGCCAAGCACCTCCATGTCGTCCGAGTCGAGGAACAAACCGTGTTCGATGGAGTGAACTCCGGCCTCCACTGCCATGGAAGGCACCTCTCTGGCCATGGTGTGGATGGCAACCCGGGCGCCCAGCCCGGAGGCCACCTCGACGGCAGTCGCCAATTCGTCACCGGAGAAGTTGGGGACCGGCCCGAGGCCCTTGCGCGGCCAGTCTCCGATCAGCTTGACCCACCCCCGACCTTCGATGCTCGCCTGACGAACCGATTCCGCCATTCCCCCCGGAATGACGTTTCGGGTGAATCCCGGCGAATACCCACCGGCAACGGCATACATTCCACCCGCGGCCTCGATGTCGGGCCGGTCTTGAAGAGGCATCTCGTCAATCAACTCTACGACCGTGGAATCACTCCACCCTTTGTCGAGAAGGAGCCCCACGCCTGCCTCCAGGGCCGTCCGCGCCCGCCGCTCCGCCCCTTCGCGGTCTCCGGGAGCGAGATCCATCCGGTCCCCGGCCAGATGGGCGTGGGCATCGACAAGACCTGGCAGCGCCCACATGTCCGCCCCCAGCACCTGGTCTGGGATCGTTTTCCTGGGACCGGCCCATAAGCCGTCCCTGACTTCACGGGTGACGGTTTCCCCACCCGGGGTGCGCAACACAACTCGCAGCTGCATCAATCGCGACGGTAATGGCGCGACAACGCCGATAATGCCGCGATGCGCATCCTCGTAGCGGCACTTCTGATGCTGGTCGCTGCCTGTGCCGAGACGGCGGTCGAACCCGGTTCGACCACATCGTCACCGCCGACCACGACCACAACCGTGGCCACCACGCAGACCGGCCCGCCGCTGGCAGTCCCGGTCGAGATCCAAAGCTGCGCCACACCTCAAATCGGCTTCGCACCTCTCTGTGAGGCATACGAGTTGGTCCAAGAATGGCACATGGACCGACCCCTCGACCCCGTGGCCCTGGCCACCGCAGCACTCGACGGGTTGCGCACCTTCACCACCGAGGAAACCGAGGCTCCACCCAGAACCCTGTTCTGCGCCATCCCCCACCCGGCCTTCGCCGACCTCTGTCACGAGCTGGCTTCTCGCATGGCTCAAGAGGCGATCCCGGTGGGTGAGGCGATCGAGGCTTCGGTCCTCTCGATGGGGGATACCGGCCTCGAGCAATTCTCGTACTACGTGCCACCTGAGCTCGTCGGCAGCTTTCGACTAAACGGCGTGGTGGGAGGTCTCGGGATCCTGCTGGATGCGAGGGATGCCGCCGGCTCCAAGTGTGTCCGAATCACCGCGTCCTGCCCTTTGCAGATCGTGTTCGTGCTCGAGGAGAACGCAGGTGCCGAGGCCGGACTGAAGGCCGGCGACCGGATCGTCGAAGTCGATGGTGAGGCGGTCGACGGTCTTGGCTTCGTCGACACTTCCACCCGTCTCGCCGGCGACGAAACCGGGATGGTCGAGATGGAGGTCGAGAGAAACGGGGAAACGCTCGATCTCGTCATCGAGCGGGCACCATTGGTGGTCCCGACGGTCGAGATCGATGTTCCCCGAAGCGGTGTCGGGTACATCCGGATACCGGACTTCGAGTTCGATATGCCCGACCTGGTTCACGACGGGTTGATGGAGCTGACCCAGGAGCCAATCGATCGCCTGGTAGTCGACCTGAGAGACAACCCTGGTGGTTACCTCGATGCCGCGATCGACATCGCGTCCGAGTTCATCGAGGGTGGAGCGGTCGTCGAAACCACCGGGCCCGAGGAGGATTTCGAGTACTCCGCCGGGGAAGGCGGTCTGGCCACTGGTCTTCAGATCGCGGTCCTCGTCAACGCCGGCACGGCCTCAGCAGCGGAGATCCTCGCCGCGGCTCTCCGTGACCGAAGGGGAGCCATGATCATCGGGGAGCCCACGTTTGGTAAGGACGCCGTGCAGATAGCCTTCGAAATGAACAATGGCGGAGAGTTCAACGTGGCAATAGCACGCTGGTTGAGCCCGAATGGCACCACGGTCGCGGGCACCGGGATCCTCCCCGACCGCACCGTTCAGCTTGCACCGGCCACGCCGCGGGATGAGTTGGCCGACCTGGCGTTTGGCTCATGACGAGAGCCCCATATCGACGCCTCACGTGGACTCTTCTGCTCGTGTTGGTCGTGTCCTCTTGCACCGTCGAGGACACTCCAGAGCCGACGCCGGGAATCTCGCAAACAACCAGCGCAGCTGAGACGCCTTCCTCCACGGTCGAGGGAGCATCCCGGACGGTTCGGATGGTTGGCTGTGATCCCGCCGACTCCGAAGTCGAGATCGTCTGCGAAGCCTACGATCTCGTCCGACGCCACTATGTCGACGATGTCTCTGATCAAGACCTGGCCGAAGCGGCCTCACTCGGGTTGCTGGAGCTCGGCGGGACCATGGCGACGTCAGAGCTCGTGTGCGCCGCTCCGGCAGTGGCATTCCAGGAAACGTGCGAGATCGCCAGTGGGGCGGCCGACAGCAGCAGCGAGGCAGCCGAGGCGATGGTCTGGGGCCTCACCGCCTACGGCCTCGACGCCAATTCGGTCTACTTCGACGCCGCGGCTCTGGAATTGGTCGAAGATGAGCAGGAGGGTGAGATAGAGGGGATCGGGGCATTGGTCAGGGCCGAGGACTCCTCGAGTGGCGAAAGTGTCTTGTGCTCGGTCATATCGGAGACCTGCCACATGCTCATCCTCTCCACGATTGCGGGAACACCCGCGGAGAGGGCAGGTCTGCAGCGCGACGACGTCATCGTCGAAGTAGATGGCCAAGACATCCGTGGCCAAACCATCGATGAGGTCACCGCCAATGTCCGGGGACCGGCCGGCACCGATGTCACCCTCAAGGTAGACCGGGCAGGGACGGTGTTCGATGTCGCCATCACCCGGGCCGCTGTTGTCGTCCCGGCGGTGGTGAGCGAAGTCGTGGGCAACACGGGCTATGTCGCCCTCAACCTGTTCACCGACAATGCCGACGACCAGTTCCAAGCGGCGGTTTCCGGTCTGCTCGACCAGGGCGTCGACAGCCTGGTCGTCGACCTCAGGGATAATCCGGGGGGTCTACTCGATACATCGATCGAGGTGACCTCCCTGTTCCTGCCAGACGGTGACGTTGTCATAACCGAGAGCCCCGACACCTCGACCTCCTACCCGGTAAGCGGCCACCCGATCGTGCCTGAGGACATCGACTTGATCCTGGTGGTAAACCGGGCCAGCGCCTCGGCGTCCGAGGTAGTCGCGGCCGTGCTCCAAGAGCGGGGGCGGGCCACGGTGGTTGGTGAGAACACCTTCGGCAAGAACACCGTTCAACAACGATTCGGGCTCTCCAACGGGGGGGCGATCAAGCTGACGATTGCACGGTGGCTGACGCCGGGGGGTGTCGACTTCGGCGAGATTGGCGTCACCCCCGACGTGTTGCACGAGATCGATTTCGAGCTCTCGGTGGAGAAGGTGGTCGAGGAGGCTTTGGCGGCGGCGGTCACCGCCGACGGTTGACCATCGCTCGCTGGTCTGGGAAGAATGTTGGCAGCCCGATCCTTCAGATGGGTGTGATGATGGCCCTGGAGTAACGGCGCCACGATCTGCACCTGGCGCCAGGCTGGAGCGGGGACCTACCGAGGCTTGGGTCAGCCCACCGGATAGGCGATCCCGGTGTTGGCATGACAGTCGTAGCCATGGGGGTTTTTGCCCAGGTACTGCTGGTGGTAGTCCTCTGCGTAGTAGAAGTCGCCCAGCGGCGCGATCTCGGTGGTGATGTCGCCGAATCCCAGTGGCGTCAATTCGGCCTGGTACTTGTCCTGGGAGCGCTTGGCGATCTCCAACTGCTCGTCACTGGTGGTATAGATCGCCGACCGGTACTGCGAGCCGATGTCATTGCCCTGCTGCATCCCCTGGGTCGGATCGTGGGTCTCCCAAAAGACTTTCAACAGCTCCTCGTATGAGAGCTCCGCAGGGCGATAGACAACGAGAGCCGCCTCGGTGTGCCCGGTCCGCCCGGTGCAAACCTCCTCGTACGTGGGATTGGGGGTGAAGCCACCGGCGTAGCCGACCGCAGTCGTGTACACCCCGTCCATCTTCCAGAATCGACGTTCGGCGCCCCAGAAGCAGCCCATACCGAATACAGCAATCTGGGTGTCATCTGGAAATGGGCCTACCAGCGGATTGCCGTTGACGAAATGGGCTGGAGGCACCTCGACTGGCTGCGACCGGCCGGGAAGGGCGCTCTCCGGCTCTGGCATCTCGATCTTCTTCCGTCCGAACATCACATTCCTCCTGATCCGGGTGCCAAAGTCAGTCGGTCACTACGGCTTCGAGCTCCATCTCGACCTTCCATCGCGGGTCGAGGAGACCACTCACAACAACCATCGTCGATGCCGGTCTGATTCCCGAGAAGATCTCACCGTGCGCCTGACCGATCCGGTCACCGTCGGCGGCATCGGTGATGAACATCCTGGTCCTCACCACGTCGGATGCCCGACCGCCCGCCTCCTCGAGGGCGTTGAGCATGATCTCGAGACAACGACGCGCCTGAGCGCCGGGATCGGGATCAACCGCTCCATCGGGCCAGATCGGAGCGGTGCCGGCGACGATCACACGGTCGCCGACCCGCACCGCCCTGCTGAAACCAACGGTTGGCTCGAACGGGCTGCCAGAAGAGATGTTGTGACGTTGCATGTGCGGACGCTAGTTGGAGCAGCAGGGGCCGATTGTCACGGCTGCGCACTTCTCGTGCCTGGTGGTGTTCGGTACCCTCACCCTCCATTGATGCGTGCGCTGCGTCACTTTTCCCTCGCTCTGGCATTGACCGCGACTGTTGCGATCGTCGCGGCCGATGGCCCATCCGCGTTCGCACAGACCGTTGACGATGCCGAGCAGGAAGTGGAAGAAGCCGAGAGGCGGGCCGAGGTAGCCGACGGATTGGTCGATGCGGCGCTCGGACAGAGGGCCGAGATCGAGGGCGAGCTGGCAGTCAGCATTTCCCGCATCAGTGACCTGTCAGCCGAGCTGTCCAGGGTCTCATCCAGTCTCGACGAACTCAAGGAACAGGTCGGCTTCGCCGACACCCAGCTCGCGGGTATCAAAGCCGACATCGAGGTTCAGGCCGTCGACGCATATATGACGGCCCTGGTGACCCCTGGGGCGACCTTCGTCAACTCGACAACTGTCGAACGCGCGATGGTGACGGGCCAAGTGGTCGAGGACGTCGTGACGTCCGGTAGAGAAAGTGTCGACGAGCTCGTGATCAGACGCGACGCCCTCGAACAGCTACAGGCGGAATTCCGGAACCAACAAGCCAAGGTGGAGGCCGTCAAGGCCGAAGTGGATGCAGAGGTCGAGCACCTCGCTGCGCTCTACGACGAAGCCGATACCGCGGTCGCCGTGGCGATCAGACAAGCCAATGCCGCCGATGCCGCTTTTCGGGATGCTTTGAGCGCGGTCGACGCGGCACAGGCGCGGGAGGCCGAGAAGAAGCGTCAGGAGGAACGACGTTCACCGACCGACCCGGACCCCGATCCCCCTTCGGCCGGGTCACCAACCACCACCGTTCCTGGCTCTACTCCGACGACTGAGGGCGAGGGTGGCGGCGAAAGTCGAGATTGGGACTTTCCTCCCGCCGTCGAACAGTGGCGCTCGACCGTCGAGCGATTCTTCCCTTCGGGCCGGGTAAACGAGGCACTGCGAATAATCCAATGTGAGAGTCTCGGTGATCCCGACGCCTACAACCCCTACTCGGGAGCCTCGGGTTTGTTCCAGTTTCTCCCTGCGACTTGGGCCAGTACTGCTCCCAAAGCGGGATTCCCCAACGCCGGCCCCTTCGACCCGGTAGCCAACATCGGGTCCGCCTCCTGGCTGGCCAACCGCTACCACGACCTGGGCCGGTCCTACTGGGAGCCCTGGTCCTGTCGCCGGGTCTTGGACTGACCACAGAACGGGGTGAAAGTGAAACCTACGTGCACCCCTACAATCTCGCCGCTCGATGGAAACTCCTCGCCTCAATAGGAACCGGCAGATCCTGCTCATCGCTGCCGCCCTGATAGCCACCCTCCCGGGTGTCTTGTTGCGACTGACCGGCACCCACCCGGATCCGATCCTGGCGGCGTTCCTCTTTGGATTGGCCATAGTTGGGGCAGCCTTCGTCCTTTCCTGGGCAGCCGAGGTGGTCCAGCTCGATATTGCGGCCGGACTGGCCCTGGCCCTGCTCGCTTTGATCGCGATCCTCCCCGAGTACGCCGTCGACTTCGTTTTCACCGCCAAAGCGGGACGCGAGTTCGCCGATACCGGTCAGGCCTCCCAATACGGGCCGCTGGCCCTGGCCAACATGACCGGGGGCAACCAGCTCCTCATCGGCCTCGGGTGGCCACTGGTGATCCTGATCGGGACGTGGCGGGTGCGAAAAGCAGGCGTCGGCCCTGAGCTCGCCGAGGGCACAAGTCCCAACGCGATCCACCTCACGCGGGCGCAATCGGTTGACATCGCCTACCTGACCATTGCCTCGATCTACGGGCTGAGCCTCTTCCTCAAAGAGACTCTCACACCGGTTGACGCGGTCGTCCTCGTCGGCATCTACGTCCTCTACCTGATCCGGCTATCGGGAGCACCACCCTCCCCACCCCACCTCGTCGGCCCTTCGGCCTATATCGGATCACTGCCGAGGAGAACCCGCCGGATGATCAACTACGCCGGCTTTGTCGTGGCCGCCGGTGTGATCCTGCTCTGCGCCGAGCCGTTCGCCGAGTCGATCATCGAGTTGGGCGAAGCCATCGGGGTCAGCGAGTTCCTTCTGGTGAAGTGGATCGCCCCCACCGCATCGGAGGCACCCGAGCTGCTGGTGGCAACGCTTTTTGCCTGGAGACTGGCGAGCCGAACCGGATTGGGTGCCCTCATCTCATCGAAGGTCAACCAGTGGACCCTCCTGGTCGGCACGCTGCCGATCGTGTTCTCGATTTTCGCCGGCATGGTTCACGGCTTGCCCCTCGATCGGGTTCAGCGCGTCGAGCTGTTCGTCACCGCAGCCCAGTCGGTATTCGCGGTCGGTATCGTGGCCAGCCGCTCGGTGACCCGGGGGGAGGCATGGGTAATGCTTGGACTATTCATCGCCCAGCTGGTCGAGTCGGGACTCGCCGAGCTCGGTCACCTCACGGAGCTGATGTCGACAAACGCCCGGATCGGAGTCGGGATCGTCTTTCTCATGGCCGCAGCCTGGGTGCTGCGACGGGATTTCCGCGCCTTGCTCGAGAACGTCAAGGACGGACTGAGGGCACCTTGGGAAGAGCTGGCCGAAAAGGAACCTGTGTGAGCCGCCTCGCCCACAGACCCCTTCACATCTGACCCTTTCCCGGCGTAGTTTCATCTCGAGACGCCGACCAAGGATCAACTGTGGCCAGGAGCCATTTCAGTCCAGCAACGTTCAAGTTCTTCAGGGAGCTCCAAGACAACAACGACAAGGCATGGTGGGACGAGAACAAAGAGCGCTACGTCTCCGTCGTTCGCGACCCTGCCCTCGAGTTCATCAATGACTTCGGGCCGCGACTTGCCAAGATCTCTACCCAGTTCGCTGCCGACTCACGCACGGTGGGCGGATCGCTCATGCGTCCCTACCGGGACACCAGGTTCTCCCCGGACAAGACTCCCTATAAGACCAACGTGGGTATCCAATTCCGACATCGGGGCGGCAAGGACATCCATGCCCCGGGCTTCTATCTGCACCTCGAACCGCGGGCGTGTTTCGCCGGCGTCGGTCTGTGGCACCCCGAGACCGCAGTGGCCCGTGAGATCCGTCAGGCAATCAACGACGACATCCCGGGTTGGGAAAAGGCCGCCAAGTCGAAGGCTTTCACCAAAGCCTGGTCGACGGCTCAGGACGAGGACGAGATGTTGAAACGTGTCCCGCGGGAGTTCGACCCGGACCACCCCCATGCCGACGACCTGCGGATGAAGAGCTTCATCGCCGGTAGCCAACTGTCACAGGCCCAGGTGACTGACGCCGGATTCGGCGAGGAGCTCGCGGCGATGTTCACCAAGGCGCGCGAGTTCACCCGCTTTCTCTGCGACGCCGTCGGAATCCCGTTCTAGGATTGCGCGTCGATTGTTGTCGCCTAGCCTGTGACCATTGCGAGTGGGGGGGACTCAGAGTTGACAGAATTTCCTGGCGTTGTGACGCTCGACCAAGACAACGTCCATGTCATGGTCGGTCTCCAGGACGACAAGATCAGTCTCGTCGCCGGGGAGGTGTCGATCGCCGAGTGGCTGTCGGGTGAGTACGTGGTGGTGGACCTCGGCAAGGGCACCTTTGTCATCGAAGCCGAAGAGGGCTCGATCTCTTTCCAGCCCGACGATCCCGGAAGCTTTGCCCGCGGGATCGGGCAACGCCGCGAGCAGGGCACCTCTCCCGGCCCGGCGCCCGCCCGGCCAATCGACGCCATCGAGGTCAAGGATGGCCCTCGCCCGCGCGCCACGACGGTCGCCGGGTTCTACGCCCTGGTCGTGATGACCACCGCTCTAGGCATATGGGCGCTCCTCTCGTTGCTGTAGTGGCCTGTCGCTCGCAGGCCCCAACCCTCAGCTAGGAAGCTCCAACCAGCCGGTCACATGATCGAGCAGGTACTCACTCACATCGTGTGAGCGGTCGAGCACCTCACAGAGCTGCTCTCTTCCCATCAGGACGTCGACGAGACTGACCGAGGCTTTCCCGGTGAGGTTCAACCGTCGCTCCGGCGCGTCGGTCACTGCTCCGTATGAGTCGATGGCGGCCACTTCGACGGGCAAGGAGACACCGGCGACGCCGGCCAAATCGGTGGCCAGGACCAGCAGGTCGGGTGGTCGCAGCAGTGGTGGAACGGCCCAATTGAAGAACAGTTCGAGGTGGTAGACGTTTTCGGGCTCCTCGAAGTCGGCGTCCATCTCGTCGAGCCGCTCGCGCAGAGAGAGGATCACTCTTGGGTCGACGTCCAGAGCGACATGAAGGTCGATCGGGCCACCGCACCCCGCTTCGGGATGGAGGTCGACCTCCCAGGACTGGCGAAGGGAGTAGGTCTCTACGAAATGGCGTTCGTCGTGCACGTGAAAACCGTGCTCGGTCGCGTGCTCTTTGAGGTCGGTGACGAACCCGGCGATGTCGATGGACATTGACTCCGAGGTTATTGGAGTAGCGGCCTTAATGACAGAGCGTCAACGCCGTCTGCGCCACCCGACGAGCAGCCCGGCAAAGAACGCCAGGAACGCCGCCTTGGGGACGCCGTCTCCTGGCTCGGCGACGAGAACCTGAGGATCATCGGAGGTCGATGACCTGATGGGCACGCTCTCCTGGTGAGCCAGCCGATCCGCATAGACCTTGGTGACCTCAGCGCCGAATAGGAACACCGATGAGAGGAAGAAAGCGAGGAAGATCACCAGGACGAATGAGCCGGCAAACCCGATGGCGGTAGGGCCGCTGAAGTTCTCGAAGTAGAGCCCGATCCCATAGGACGCAGCGATGAAGACGACAGAGGTGAACAGACCACCCACCCAAACGGCGCGCCACCGAAGCCCGATCGCCGTCATCGTTTGAAAGACCAGCCCGAAGACAAAAGGGAGCAACAACAATGACACCAACGGCGCGAGATAGGAGAGGCTCTGATGGAGGGTCTCCCACGAGGGAGGGAGGAGGTTCCCCAGGAATCGCCAGACGGCGTTGAGGAGCCAGATTGCGATCAGGGTGAAGCCCAGACCGAATGCCCATAGGAACCCGATGCCTCGGGATCGGACGGTGGCGGCGACTCCTCGCACCCGCTCGAAAGGCACGTCGAACACATCGTTGAGGTCGTTCTGCAACTCGAGGAACAGGCTCGAGGCGGCCCAGAGCAGCAACAACCCTCCGACGATCGCCGCGGTATCGACGCTGCCCAGGGCGGAAGTGAGGATCGAAGCGACGACCTCGGCCACATCCGCCCCGGCGAAGGACTCAATGGCGTCGAGGATCTCTTGACGGGCCTCGGAGCGGCTGCCCAGGAAAGCACCGAGCACGGCCACGCCGATGATCAAGAGTGGAGCAAGGGCAAATACCGTGCGATAGGCAATCGCAGCCGCCATCCGCCCGGCCCGGTCGGCCCCATACTCCCCAGCAGCGGCCACTCCGATCTCGGCCGGGGTGCTCGCCCAACCCGGAAGTCTCTCGATAAGCCGGTCGATCATGAAGGTCAGGGTATCTCGGCATACACTCACCCCGAGTGAGTCACCCCTTCGAGCCACCCATCGAAACGATGGAAGCGAAGACATCCGAGAATTGGCCGAAGGGAGAGTTCCTCTATGAGCCGAAGTGGGACGGGTTTCGCTCGGTGTCGTGGTCCGCTCCCGAAATCAGGATCGACTCTCGTAACCAACGACCGCTGCTGCGTTACTTCCCCGAGCTTGCTCCTGCTGTGGAGAAACTCCCGGAGGGAACGGTGGTGGACGGCGAGATCGTGGTGGTGGTCAACGGGGTCACCGACTTCGACACCCTTCAGCAGAGGATCCACCCGGCCCAATCCCGGATCGCGATGCTCTCCGAGCAGACACCGGCCGAGCTCGTTGCCTTCGACCTGCTCGCTGATCGAGGGGAGGACCTTCGCTCCATGCCTTTCTCTGAGCGACGGGAGCGTCTGGCTGCGCTGGCCGAGACTTTGACTGAACCATGGCATGTCACCCCGCAGACAGGGTCAGAAGAAACAGCCCGGGGATGGTTCGACGAGTTCGAGTCCGCCGGATGCGACGGCATCATCGCCAAGAACCCCGATCTCGCCTACCAACACGGGAAGCGGGCGATGATCAAGATCAAGCATCGGAGGACCGTAGATTGTGTGGTGGGAGGGTTTCGTGAGCACAAAGACGGTGGGAAGATCGGCTCTCTCCTCCTCGGTCTGTACGACAACAAAGGGGAACTGCACTTCATCGGCCATTGCTCGGGTTTCGCCGACCATGACCGGGTCGAGATCTTCAATCGATTCAAGGAGCTGGTCGCCGAAGACAGTTTCGGCAACGAGGCTCGCGCCCCGGGCGCCCTGAGTCGCTGGTCGTCGGAGAAGAACCTGGCTTGGACTCCGGTCCAGCCCGGGGTTGTGGTCGAGGTCAGCTACGACCAGCTCGAAGGTGACCGCTTTCGCCACGCGACGCGGTTTCATCGGTGGCGACCCGACAAAGAGCCACAGCAATGCACAATGGAACAGCTGGAGCGCCCGGAAGGCCCCGGTTTTCGTGAGGTTGTGGGATGAGGGCCCCGATGGGGGGTCTCTCAGGGTTTTCCCCGATTGCCTTGTCCGCGCGCTGCGGCTCCAATGACCCCATGCCAGGGCCAATCTCGTGCCATCAGGAAGAGATCTCTCATCGACTTTCCGGGTCGCCGTCCCCCACGTGGGTGAACCTGTCTTGACGGTTCTCGAGGTCCAGGGTCTCATCCACGACTACGGCGAAGTGGTCGCCATCGAGGATCTCGACCTGGAAGTGCCCCCTGGTGTCACCGGTTTGGTCGGAGCCAACGGGGCCGGCAAGACCACCTTGCTCCGGCTGATGCTGGGCTTGCTCCACCCTTCGGCGGGGTCGATGCGGGTGCTGGGCCACGATCCCCAAGAAGAGCCTCTGGTCGTGCGCTCACGCATTGGCTATATGCCGGAGGGGGAGTGCCTGCCCAAGGACCAAACCGCGGCGGACTTCGTGTCCTACGCGGCTCAGCTCGCCGGCCTGCCGGCCAGCGAGGCGAGACGACGGTCCTCCGAGACGCTGTTTCTCGTTGGTCTAGAGGAGGAGCGATTCCGTTATCTCGGTGATTTCTCGACCGGCATGCAGCAACGGGTCAAGTTGGCCCAGGCGATCGTGCACGACCCCGACCTCCTCCTTCTCGATGAGCCGGCGTCGGGTCTCGACCCCGATGGCCGGCTGCAGATGCTCGCTCTGATCAAGCGTCTTTCCTCCTTCGACATCAACGTGATCGTCTCGTCGCATGTGCTCACCGACATCGAGCAAACTTGTGATTGGGTGGTGATGCTCGACGGTGGCCACTTGTTGCGCTCAGGCCCGCTCCAGGGTTTCGAGAAGCTGAGCACCGTGCTCGTCGAGGTCCTCGACCAGGCGGAAGAGGTGGCGGACAGCATCAGAAAGCGGGGCATAGAGGTAAGCGTGGACGGGCTACGCCTGGTAGTCGGCCCCGGCGATGAGAGCATCGAGAAGATCGTCGTCCAGGCCGCCGCCGAGGCAGGCTCGGGGCTGGTGAGGATGATTCGCGGCTCTGCCTCTCTCGAAGATCTGTTTCTGGTCAACGAGGTGGCGGAATGACCGACCAGGTCATCTACGACCGCGGCTATCGGACATACGAAGGGCCCCGTCTCGGTCCTCGTGGAGCACGCCGCGCCGTTTTCAAAGATGGGGTGCGCCGGGTGCTGGGATTGGGACGCAAAGCCCGGCAGAAGATCTTCCCCTGGACTTTGATCGCCATCGCGATCATCGGCGCCGCAATCTTCATTGGCATCCACTGGGCGATCGGGAACATCGAGGAGAGCCTTCGGGAGGGGGCGCCAACCTACGGTGACCTGTTCGACTTCTACTCGGGCATCTCGCTTCTCTTCATCGCCCTGGCCGGTCCACAGCTCCTGATCCCCGACCGGACCACGGGCGTGCTCTCGGTCTATTTCTCCCGGCCGCTCACCGTGGATGGTTATCTCTCGTCGAAGGTGGGGGCGTTCGCGACCGTGGTGGGGGCGATATACATCGTCCCCCAGATCGTGCTGCATCTCGGATTGGCCCTGATCGCCACCGAGGGCTTTCTCCCCTATCTGGGCGACCACCTCGACATCTTGTGGCAGGTCCCGGTGACGACCGCGGCGTTCATCACGCTCCACGGTGCGTTGGTGTTCTCCCTTTCTGCCGTGATCGACCGCACCGGCATCGCCGCCGCGTCGTTCCTCGGCATTCTGTTCGCCGGGGGGGCAATCGCGGGCAGGGTGGCCGAGGCAACCTTCCCTGGTGCGAGGTACGTAGCCTTGCTCGCCCTCGACCACCATCCTCGAATCGTCAGAGATCACCTCTTCGGGGACACCGTCGACTACGCACCCGAGTTGGCAGGCTTCGAGGTATGGGTGTCGGTGGTGGTCATAGTCGGGCTCGTGGTAGTTGCGACGTGGTTCGTCCGCCAGCGATATCGGAGGCTGGCATGACCGACACGATCGTGGTCACCGACCTCTCCAAGTGGTTCGGTCTGAAGGTGGCGGTGAGCGAGGTGACGATCGGATTCAGACCTGGGGTGACCGGTCTGCTCGGCCCAAACGGAGCCGGCAAGACCACATTGCTCCGAGTCATGGCCGGTCTGCAACGTCCCTCCCAGGGGATGGTGCGAGTGCTTGGTGCCGACCCGCGTCAGGACACCGAGATCTACCGCAAGATCTCCTTGGTGCCGGAGGACGAGTCGGTCTACGAGCGATTGACTGGTCGGCAGTTCGTCTTGTTGGCGGCGCGGCTGGCCAAGATCGACCACCCGATGGATCGAGCCCAGAAAATGCTGGAGACCGTGGAGCTGGTCGACGCCGCCGACCGGGCGCTGGGTGGATTCTCCAAGGGAATGCGGCAGCGGGCCAAGGTGGCTGCGGCGCTGGTCTCCGATCCCGAGGTATTGCTTCTGGACGAACCGCTGAACGGGGCCGACCCGGTGCAGCGGGCCCAGCTGATAAACCTGTTCAAAGAGCTGGGGACCCGAGGCAAGACGGTGCTCGTCTCCTCACACGTCCTGGCCGAGGTGGAGCGGGTCTCGGACCGCGTGGTGGCGATGGTCGATGGCAGGCTGGCCGCGGTCGGCGACGTGGCGACCATTCGAGCAGCGATGACGGACAAGCCGCGTCGGGTGTATGTGGACACGACCGATCCGCGACGTCTC
>DATKEA010000153.1:0-11288 GCA_035544615.1 Acidimicrobiia bacterium
TGACGGAATCGGTCTACCAGAAGCTCAAGGACACCCACACTTTCGAGCAGCGGCCGCCCATTGACGTCAAGGGGAAGGGCATGATGACCACCTACCTGTTGAAGGTTTGAGATCCGATCGGCGAGAACCGACCGGCGACGCGGTTTCGAGAGGTGTGTGCTGTCAAACGAGGGTCAAACACCCAACCAGGCGAAGGCAGATCAATAGCGGTGAGGTGTGTGTCGCTTCAGCACCTTTTCGCAAACCTGCCCTCGAACGCGCCCAATCTTTTGATTCCACTCAAGGTTCAACTAACAGTCTCCTGAACGGAACGTGCCAGTGCCCTTGGCCAACGAAGTGGCTAGTTCACCTCCGACTCGGCTTGGAGTCGGACCCAGTGGGAGCGAGGCTATTTTGAAGCGGCCGTGCCGATCAGCTCCTGTACTCGCTCGACCGGAAGCGCGTGTGCTGTTCGTCCCTTCTGACCGGTCGTGGTCTCAGCGGCGCACAACGCGTTGAGGATCGACTCCTCGGTCGCATCGGCCACAGCATGGAACAGATCGTCCATCTCACTCATCGGCATGACGTCCACCGTCCAGGCGACATCCCCGGCAGGAAGGTGATTTCCGGTGGAAAAGGCGAGAAAGATGTCGCCACTGGAGTCGTGCCCGTACCCGCCGACACGACCCAGGCCCACCGTGGCACGCTTTGCGAGACGACGGCATTGCACAGGCAGGAGCGGGGCGTCCGTGGCTATCACCACGATGATCGACCCGCCATTTGGCGGATCGTCCCAGGCCGAGGGAACCTCGTCCTTTCCGATATGTCGACCAAGAGGGAACCCGTCTATCCGCAGGTCCTCCCGGCGTCCGTAGTTGGCCTGGACGAGAACACCGACCGTATGCACTCGCTTCCCGGTGTCGACGAGACGTGACGAGGTCCCGATGCCTCCTTTGAACTCATGGCAGATCATCCCGGTGCCCCCACCGACACATCCTTCTGCCACCTGGCCGGCGACAGCCGCCTCAAAAGCCTCCCGGGCATGGCTCTCCTCCAGCGGGAAGGAGTCGATGTCGCTCAGCCAGCCATCCCATGTCTCACCGACGACCGGGAGATGGAAAACCTCACTGACGCCGGTCTCGACAGCCGCCTTGACCAGGAAGTCGCGAACCAGCCCCACCTGATGGGTGCTGGTGATCCCGATGGGTGAGCCGAGCAGACCTGACTCCTCGATCCAGGGCAAGCCGGTCATCTCACCATTCCCGCTGAAGTTGAACCAGGCGGCGAAGGCGAAGTCAGTCCAGATGTCACCGCCACGGGGCACGATCATGGTGACCCCGGTGCGGACCACGGTCGGCTCGTCACGGACCAGGGCCGAGTGCCCCACGAGAATGCCGGACACGTCGGTGATGGCATTGTTCGGCCCGGTCGGGATGGTCCCGATCTCGACTCCGAGATCTCTGAGTCTTGGTCTCATCGGCAGCTGCGAAGATACCTCTCAGGAGTACCGTGCCGCCTTCATGAGACGTGAATCGTGGGTCTGACATGGGCTCCCTCCTCACGCCGGGAACCGGGTTGTCCGTAGTCGAGCCAGCCCAGGGCTGTTGGATCAATGATGCCGGGGGCAATCGCTATCTCGATGGGCTCGGCGTCTCCGGTCGTCACTCGTTGCGCGCTCCCATCCGGCGACCTGGTCATCATCGGCCCGCCGCTGCTCGTCACCCCGGTGAGATCACGACGCTGGCCGTGCGGGTGGCGGCGGCGTTGGAGGAGATGAGATGAGCATCATTGCGGTTTGGTCCGAATACAGCCTGGCTCACGACCCTGAAGGCGAGGTCTGGATCGGGGTCCACATCGAGGGCGACGAGATCCCCGAACGGGGAAGCGTGATGAAGCGCGCCATCGACGACGTCGGACTCGACGTGGTCGCCCCTAATGAGCACGACGATACGGCGATCACCTCAGTTCACGACCCGGGCATGCTCGACTATCTAGAGAGCGCGTACGACGAATGGGTCGCTGCCGGCTACCCGGACGATCCGGGTCAGGATCGGGTGGTGGCTTACGCCTTCCGGCATCCGGGCGCCTTCGGCCACGTGGCCAACCGACTGCCCCGGAGCCGTTCGGCGATGGCGGGGGTGTATTGCTTCGATACCTGCACCGTGTTGGGCCCCAACTCATACCGAGGAATCCGCTACGCGGTGGACGCGTCACTGACCGCCGCAGACCTGGTCCTCGAAACCGGCAACCACGCCTACGCCGCGGTGCGACCACCCGGCCACCATGCCGGAACCGATTACTTCGGCGGCTCCTGCTACCTGAACAACGCCGCGATATCTGCCCACTATCTGAGGACAGCCACCGGATCGCGGGTCGGTATCGTCGACATCGACGCCCACCACGGCAACGGCACCCAGCAGATCTTCTACGAGCGCGACGACGTGGTGTACACCTCGGTACACGTCGACCCCGGCGAAGGGTGGTTTCCTCACTGGTGCGGGTTCGCCGACGAGCGTGGTTCGGGCCCGGGCGAGGGATACAACCGGAACTTTCCGCTTGCTCCCGGGTCCGGAGACAACGAGATGGTTGAGGCCGTCGCGGTGGCCTCCGAAATCGTGGTCGACCTGGGCGCCGAGCTCGTAGTCGTCTCGCTCGGAGTCGATTCGGGAGCTGCCGACCCAAACTCACCACTACGAGTGAGCACCGCCGGTTTCAGAAGAATCGGAGTACTCCTCGCCCAATTGAACTTGCCCACCGTCCTGGTACAAGAGGGTGGCTACTCGCTTCCCGATCTGGCTGCCGACACCTCGGCGATGCTGGCGCCCTTCTCCTAGACCTGAACGTCGCCTCGCCGGCCGGAACTCTTCTCGAGGGACGGTCCCGAGGTGAGTCTCGAACCTATGACGACGCGACGATCGACGACAAGGTCCCAGGTCCTGGTCCGTTTTTGATCCGCAAGGACCCTTCGGCGGCTATCTTGACCCGATACTCCTCCCCGGGAGCGCGGATCATGAGTTCGAGCCCATGGTTGGGCCGGGATGAACATGGTGGCGTGCCGAGTCAAGTTCGGCCTGATTTCCTATCGCCCCCGCACTGGCGACTCGATTCGATCTACGCCACGGCACGACCCCACCATCCCGCCGTCTCCCCCGCCGGAGATCAGATCGCCTTCATCCTCTCCGCCGAGGCAACGAGTGACATCTACACGGTGCCTGTCGCCGGCGGACAGCCGAAGCGACTGACCACCAACCGCAAGCTGGCGTCATTTTGGGAGGACACCGCACCGAAGTGGTCCCCTGACGGGTCCTGGGTCGCCTACACCTCGGGCGATGACACCTTCGTCGTCGATGCCGACGGTGGGCCTCCACGTCGACTGCCCGGAGTCGGGATCGGCCACTGGCTGTCCGAGACACAACTCGTGGTGATCGTCGACCGCAAGCGCACCACGCGTCTCGCCTTCGTCGACATCGAAGACCCGTGGCCGCAGCCGTTCGGGCCACATGGTGGCGACGTGGGCCAGGTCGCGGTGACCGACGACGGCAAGGTCGTCGCCACCTTCTGGCCGCGCGACGACTTCAACCGCTCCGACATCTTCGTGGCCTCCTCGGACGGTGATTGGTCGACACTCGTGGGGCACGATGATCGGCGTGCCCTCGACGCTGCCGTGTCCGGGACCCGGGTTGCCTATGCGTTGGAGGACGGCGATTGGCGCGCCGTCTACACGACCGATCTGGACGGTGCCGCGCATGACCTTCTGGCCAAGGACGATGCCGACTTCAGCGATCTGGCCTGGTCCCCGGACGGGAGCCGGCTCGCTGCGATCCGCAGCCGCCGCGGCCAGGCCGACCTGGTTACGATCGAACTGGACGGCAGCGTCGAGACCGTCGAGACCGGGGGCTTCTGGCAGACGCCGGCATCGGCCGGCGAGAGCCTGATCGCAGTGCACGAGGCGCACGACACCGCACCTAGATTGGTCCTCGTCGGGTCGGAAGGACCGACAGTGCTGTTTGAAGGCGCTCCGGCGGCGGTCTCCAACGCTCCTCACCGCCCATTCGAGAGGGTCACCTTCACGACCAGCGACGGTGTCGACGTCGAAGGATTTCTGTTCAAGCCCGAGGACACGTCCCAGCCGGTGCCTGCGGTCGTCTACCCCCACGGTGGCCCCACCTCGGTATACGGCGACGAATGGGACGGGCACGCCCAGTATTTCATAGACAAGGGATACGCCTGGTTCGGCATCAACTTCAGGGGCTCCACGACCTATGGCCTCGGCCTGGAGCGGGCCAACCACAACGACTGGGGGGTTGGCGACACTAGAGACTGCATCGAAGCGGGCAAATACCTCCAGGGTCTCGACTGGGTGGATGGCGACCGATTGGCCATCTTCGGAGCCAGCTACGGCAGCTATCTGGCCCTCACCAGCCTGGTACATCCCGAGAACCCCTTCGCATGTGGGGTGGCCAAGTACGGCGACTGCAACATCCTCACGTCCTGGGCCCAGGGCGATCGGCCGGGCAGCGACGACCTGGAGCGAATGATGAGCCACCCGACCACGAACCGAAGTGGATATCGCGCCGGCTCCCCGATCCACAACATCGACGAGATCGACAAACCGATCCTCGTCGCCCACGGCGAGAAGGACGCCCGGGTCCACCTCAAACAGGCCGAGGAGCTCGTCGCCGATTTGAAACGCCTCGGCAAGCGATACGAGTACGTCACCTACCCGGACGAGGCACACGGCTTCCTGCGTCGCGAATCACAGATCGACTTCTACAAACGACTCGAGAAATTCCTCGATTGGCACCTGCTGTGACATCGGGGACAACACTGTCGACCCGGAGCCCGGGTGCGACGGAAAGGCAATGAAATGAACAGAAGGGCGTTGGCCCTGCTCCTGTCCGCGGTGATGGTTCTATCGGCGTGCGCCGCCGAGCCCGACACCGAAGGCACAACGACAACGAACTCAGAGACCGACGGGACGACCGGCACCACCGGCACCACCGGCACCACCGACACGACGGCACCGCCCGTGGATGCTACCGGCGGAACCGCCCGGATCGCTTGGGGCGGATCTCCGGACAGTCTCAACCCGGGCAACGGCGTCCTCGCCGAGGCCTACACGCTGTACGAGTTGATGTACGACACCCCCATCGGCCTCGACCTCGACGGGAACTATGTGCCTGAATTGGCGACCGACTGGTCGGTGTCGGACGACGGCCTCACCTGGACGTTGAACCTCGTCGACAACGCCGTGTTCCATGACGGCACACCCCTCACATCCGAGGACGTGAAGTTCTCCATGGAGTTGTGGCGTGACACCGAGGACTTCCCGTTCCTCCCGTCCTACCCCGACGTGTTCACGATCGAAGCACCTGACGAGACCACCGTCGTACTCACCACAGAAGAGCCGATCGGCAACTTCGAGTCGCGTCTGGTCTTCATGTACATCGTCCCCAAGCACATCTGGGAAGGCGAGTCGGACCCGGTTGCGTTCGACAATGCCGAGATGATCGGCACCGGATCGTTCACGCTCGCCGAGCACTCGCAGGGAGAATTCGTCCGGCTCGAGGCCAACGCCGACTACTGGGCGGGCCGGCCCAATGTCGACGAGGTGATCTTCCAGACGATCGAGAACCCCGATGCACGGGTGACCGCTCTGCGCAATGGTGACGTGGACATGATCACCGAGCTGCCCAACACGGCGATCCCGACGCTGGAGTCGGACGCCAATGTCGAGGTGATCAGCGGCGACCCGCTTGCCCCCAGCCTCACCGACGTCTTCTTCAACATCGTGCCCGAGGAGCTGTGTCCCCCAGAAGATGGAGTGTGCAGTGGCCATCCCGCTCTCAAGGATCTCGAGGTCCGCAAGGCACTGGCACACGCCATCGACAAGCAGCAGCTCATCGACGTCGCCTTGCTCGGCCTGGGCACGCCGGGAATCAGCCTGACCCCGACCGGTCTCGGCGACTTCTTCAACTCCTCGCTGGAAGACTATGCGTTCGATCTGGAGATGGCGGCCGGCATCCTCGAGGACGCCGGATATGTCGACAGCGACGGTGACGGAGTCCGGGAGTGTCTCGCCGACCAGGACTGTGAGGACCTGACCTTCCGGTTCAACTACCCCAACGACAGCGACAGCGCCCCGCGTGAGACCGAACTGATCTCCGGTTGGTGGAGCGAGATCGGGGTGGCGACGACGGTACAGCCGCTCGATCCGGACACCCTGACCTCAGTGTGCTGTCCGACATTCGACTTCGACGTCATCCGCTGGGGCTGGGGCTCGGACCCCGACCCGGGCTTCTTGCTCGGTGCCGCGTTGTGCTCGGAGATCGACTCCGGATTCTCGGAGACCGGATACTGCAACGAGGACTACGACGCTCTGTACGACGCCCAGGCGGTCGAGACCGACGTGGAAGCGAGACGGGACATGATTTGGGAGATGCAGGAGATCCTCTTGCGTGACCTCCCCTACATCATCCCCTACTACGACCAGGCCGTCCAGGCGTACCGGGCCGACACGTTCACCGGCTGGCAGACGGGCGCCAGCAAGCTGGCCTTGGAGGATCCCAGCTCGCTCAACGTGATCAGCCCCGCCGGCTGATCTGATACTGACCGATGGTGGGCGGGCTGAAGCCCGCCCACCATCCGGAGGTCTCTCTTGGCTGCCAGCCGTCGTCGTTTCGTGACACAGAAGGTGGTGTTCGCCGCCCTGACCGTGTTCGCGGTGGTCACCTTCAACTTCTTCCTGTTTCGGGTGTTGCCGGGTGACCCGGCGGTGGGTGGCATGCGGGATCCTCGGCTGTCACCCGAGCGGGTCGAGGCCCTGCGGGAGCGCTTCGGAGTCGACGATCCGGTATTTCTCAACTTCGAGGACGGCAACCCCTTCGAGTCGCAGTACTTCGCGTACCTCGGAGCCCTCTCCAACGGAGACCTGGGTACCTCGTATGCCTTCCGCGACCAACAGGTCACGACGCTCCTCGGCCAATCGCTCGTCAACACCCTCTGGCTGATAGTCCCGGCGCAGATGATCTCCATCGTCCTCGGTGTTGGTCTCGGCCTGCTGGCCGCCTACAAGCGAGGCACGCGGGTCGACGTGGCTGCCCTCACTTTCTCCCTGATCATGTGGTCGCTGCCCACGTTCTTCCTGGGCATCATCCTGCTGTTCGTGGGGACGACGTGGCTCGATCTTTCCGCCGCGGGACGGGTCACCATCGGAGCGCAATACACCGAGATCTGGGACCAGATCGGCGACATCGTCTCTCACATGATCCTTCCGACGGCCACCCTCTCTCTTGTCCTCTTGGGCGAGTACATGCTGATTATGAGGAGCTCTCTGGTGGAGGTGCTCGGTGAGGACTACATCCTCACCGCCCGGGCCGAGGGCATCCCTCGGCGCCAGATCCTCCGCCGTCACGCCTTCCGCAACGCGATGCTCCCCATCGTCACGTTGATCGCCCTCAACCTCGGTTTCACGGTTTCGGGTGCGATCCAGGTGGAGACGGTGTTCTCTTGGCCCGGTCTCGGGCACCTGACCGTCGACGCGGTCAATCAGCGCGACTTCCCCGTGCTGCAGGGCGCCTTCCTGCTCCTGGCGCTTTCGGTGATCCTCGCCAATCTCGTAGTGGAGCTGATATACGGATACCTCGACCCGAGAGTGAAAGGGGCATGAGGCGCTTCCTAGCGCACCGGGTGGGGGTCATCGGCCTCGTCATGCTGCTGATCGCCGTTCTGGCGGCGATCTTCGCACCCTTGATCGCCCCCTACGACCCGTCCGCCAACGTGACGATCACCATCGAGGGCATCTACCAGCCACCTTCGGCGATGCACTGGCTAGGCACCGACGACGGGGCCAAGGACGTCTTCTCCGCGCTGGTGTATGGCGCCAGAATCTCCCTCATCGTCGGTTTCGCCGGTGCCATCATCTCGGTCCTCGTGGGCGGGACGATCGGCATCATCGCCGGCTACCGGAGCGGATGGCTCGGCCATGGGCTAATGCGGTTCACCGACTTCTTCCTAGTGCTGCCCGATCTCGCTCTGATGATCGTGCTCGTGGCCATCATCGGCCAGAGCCTGCGCAACATCATCCTGGTCATTGGTCTGCTCGGGTGGACCACCACGGCCCGCCTCATCCGCTCTCAGACCCTGTCAGTGCGAGAACGCAAGTATGTGATACGGGCCAAGGCCGCCGGCGCCGGCGACTGGTACACGCTCCGGCGGCATGTGATCCCACAAGTCCTGCCGCTGGCCCTCGCCAACACCGTCCTGGTCGTCTCACTCGCCATCATCTCGGAGTCGACTCTGGCCTTCCTCGGATTGGGAGATCCCAGGCTGATCTCATGGGGCCAGATGCTGAACCTCGGATTCACCCGCGGTGCCGTGGCGGCGGGTGCGTGGTGGGCGATGATCCCTCCCGGGCTGGCCATCGTGTGGGTGGTGCTGGCGGTGACACTCATCGGCAACGCACTAGAGGACATCCTCAACCCCAAGCTGGGTCGACATCACCTAGAGCCCGAATCACCAGTCCTCGCACCGCCACCTGAGCTTCCGGTGTCAAAGAGCGTTCTCTTCCAGGTTCGCGACCTGACAGTTGGGTTCGAGATGCCTGTCGGGATGGTGACTGCCGTCGAGAACGTCAGCTTCGAGGTCCCCAGAGGCCGGGTTCTCGGCCTGGTAGGCGAGTCGGGGGGTGGCAAGACGACCACTGTGCTGGGGGCACTTCGCCTCCTGCCGCCAAATGGGCGAGTCCTCGGTGGCGAGGTGCTGCTCGACGGCGTCGACCTGACACGTCTCGACGAGCCTTCGCTGCGAAAGCTGCGATGGGACCGGGTGTCGATCGTGTTCCAGGGAGCGATGAACGCCCTCAACCCGGTGCGCACCGTCGGGTCTCAGATCGCCGAGGCCATTCGCGTTCACGACAAGTCGATGAGCAAAAAGGCTGCGAGGCAGAGGGCCGAAGAGCTCCTCGAGCTCGTCGGGATCCCAGGCCGACGGATCCATTCCTATCCTCACGAGCTCTCAGGGGGGATGCGTCAGCGGACCATGATCGCCCTGGCGTTGGCCTGCGGGCCCGACCTGGTCATTGCTGACGAGCCGACGACGGCTCTGGATGTCATGACTCAAGCTCAGATCCTCGACCTTCTCGAGCGTCTTCAAGAGGAACTGTCTCTGGCCATGGTCGTGGTCACCCACGATCTCGGGATCGTAGGCCAGGCGTGTCACGACGTCGCCGTCATGTATGGCGGGAAGATCGTCGAGCAGGGACCGGTCGACCGTGTGTTCACCGACCCTCAGCACCCCTACACCCGGCTGCTGCTCGAGGCGTTCCCTTCGCTGGACGACCCCGGACGCCTGCTGGCCTCCATCCCGGGTGCACCTCCCTTGCTCACCGACATGCCTTCCGGATGTCGATTCGCACCCCGGTGCCCGTCGGTTTTCGACCGTTGCCACCAATCGGAGCCGGCCCTGTACGAGACCCCTTCGGGGCAGGCCGCTTGCTTCCTGGCCGACCCGATCGTGGTGACGGGAGCCGGCCGTGACTGAGCCCATCCTCGCCATCAACGACCTGCACGTCGAGTTTCGTGGCAAACGCCGGGGCGATCACGTGAGGGCGGTCGATGGGATCTCACTGGAGGTCCTCCCGGGCGAGGTGGTGTCTCTCGTCGGCGAATCGGGCTGCGGCAAGACCACTACCGCCAATGCAGTGTTGGGATTGGTGCCTCCAGCCAAAGGACACATCACGGTCGGGGAGATCGACATCGCCACGGCCGACCGAACGATGCTGAAACAGGCGCGGTCCAAGATGCAGATGATCGCCCAGGATCCCTACGAGTCGCTGAATCCGAGGATGACCATCGAAGACATCGTCAGCGAGCCGCTCGTGGTCCACGGACACGGAGGCGATCTACGCAGGGCGGCCCTGGATGCTCTCGCCGGTGCGGGACTCGCCCCCGCCGAGGAGTTCATCGACAGGCGACCCCATGAGTTGAGCGGGGGTCAGCGCCAGCGGGTGGTCATAGCCGCCGCCCTCTCGATCGAGCCCGGTCTTCTCATTGCCGACGAGCCGGTCTCGATGCTCGACGTGTCGGTGCGGGCCGGAATCCTCAACCTTCTCCGGCAGCTCGCAGACGAGAAGGGCATCGGCGTGCTGTTGATCACTCACGATCTCGCCACCGTGGCGGCCTACGCGGACAGGATCGCCGTCATGTACTTGGGCAAGATCGTGGAGTCTGGTCCCACGCTCGACATCATCAGCGACCCCGAGCACCCGTACACCCGGGCTCTACTCTCTGTCGTACCCGCTCACGATCCGACTGTGCCTACGAACCCGACACTTCTCGTCGGCGAGACTCCCGACGCATCGAATATCCCGAGCGGCTGCCGATTCCACCCACGTTGCCCCGCCGTGTTCGAGCCATGCGATGAAATCGAGCCGGCGCTGATGGACACGGGAACGGGCCGGCAGTGCGCCTGTCTCCTCTACACCCAGGCCGACTCGCCCGCCTAAGGCGAATCGGATTTGGGTCTGGCGACGCTTCACCCCCTCTACAACGACGACGGATCAACAGAGAGTCACCAATCGGATGGACAAGTAGGCTCTCGGCCGAATATGACGTCACCGACGCTGACGGTGAACTCGATGGCTATGGGTTGGTCGTGTCGAGTTCGTCCCGCTCTCCGAGCGTGGCCGATTCAGCCTCCGAGCCGTGCCAGCTCGGGTGATGTTGCGGTAGAAGTCCCTTCCTCGCCGACCCACTCGTCGGCGTGACGGAGGACCGGGTTCACTTTGATCGAGCTAGGTGCTGTGACCTCCTGGGAGTCTGTGGTTGTTGGGGATTTCGTAAGTCCGGCCAGCGGTGTCAAACGAGGGTCTAACACCAAGAAGGCAAAGGCAGATCAATAGCGGTGAGGTGTGTGTCTCTTCAGCCCCTCTTAGCGAACCTCGCCGGTCTTGAGTTCAAGGTCGGTGTGTCTGTCTAGCTAACGCAGAATGCCGGATACTGAGCGGGTGGTCCGGGGCGGCTCTCGGGGTCGGCGAAGGCGCGTTATGCGCTGTGACTATTGAGGTGGTCGGTCGATGGGATCGACCAGAGCATCGAAGAGATTGTGGACCAGCTTGACGATGAGCTGAGAACACACACTTAGGTTGAGTGATGGGGGAAGGTCGCAGTCCCTAGCGGGGTTCGAGTCATTCAGATCAACTCGGCAGAAGCCCCCGAGGGCCAGCGGGGATTACTCAAACTGGCCGACGGAGGCTTCACAAGGTTGGTGACTATTAGCTTCTCAGCGCAACGCAGTTGGTAAAGCCGCCC
>DATKEA010000154.1:0-2017 GCA_035544615.1 Acidimicrobiia bacterium
ACAGCTCGGCGTCGACCCCGGCGTTGCCCGCCGCCGTCGAGGCGGTGTGGGTGCCGTGGCCGTTGTCGTCACGGGCCGAGTCGAACTCGTCCGGGTCGGCGCCGATGAGGGCCCGATAGGTGGGCAGCACCTGCCGCGCCCGAGGAGCTTGTTGTTGCAGGTGAATTCGGCGTCGTCGGGATTGTGGGCGTCGTTTCCGACCTCACAAGGGAGGACCGTTTCCACCGGCGAGGGCCCGTAGCTGCCGTCGTCGGCAAAGCTGGGGTGCTCCGGCCAGATCCCGCTGTCGATGATCCCGACCACCACGTTCTCGCCGTCATAGCCCGTCATCCACGGACCTGCGGGGTCGTCGAGCCCGATGAAGGTGGGGCTGGAGTCGGTCGTGGGCTGTTGCAGCTCGTCGGGTACCACCAGGGCCACGTCGGGATGACCGGCCACCTTGGTCGCCTCGGCGTGTGTCAGCGTCGCCGAGAAGCCGTTGAGGGCGTTGACGTAGTCGTTGACGATCTCGGCGGAGTCGATTCCGGACTCCTCCAGGGCTTCGCGATGGCTGCCGCGCAGCTGATCGGCCTTGCGTTGGGCTCGCTGGCTCTTCAGGTCCTCGCGGTCCTCGGTCGCGACCAATGGGTCCGCCTTCATGACCACGATGTAGCTGTCGTACTCGCCTTGCTCGACAGTCTTGTCGCCGGATGCGGCATTCTGACCATCCTCGGTCGCGCTGAAAGCGGGCACAGCGAGAGCCAATGCGGTCGCCAGCGCAGTGAGGACGATGAGTGCTCGTTTCACACTTCGTCCCAGATTGCTTCTTCCTCCCGCCCACGCCCATGCCGCCGGCAACCATAACGAACACGGAGAGTGGTTGTCACGAGGGGCCGGTAAGTCTTCGAGGTTTCTAGAATCTCCCTCTATGAACACCCTCAAGACGGTTGGCCTCCTCGCCGTGATGACGGCCCTGCTGTTCTGGCTCGGCTATTCGATGAGCGGGGGATTCATCTGGGCCATCGTGCTCGCCGTAGGCTTCAACTTCGCTGCCTACTTCTTCTCCGACAAGCTGGCGCTGGCGGCGACGAGAGCCCGGCCGGTGACCGAGGCAGAGATGCCCCGGGTCTACGGCACTGTGCGCCGACTCGCCACCCGGATGGACATGCCGATGCCGTCGATCTATGCGATCGACTCGCCACAGCCGAATGCCTTCGCCACCGGGCGCAGCCCGAAGAAGGCGGCGGTGGCCGTGACCACGGGGATCCTCGACATCCTAGATCACGAAGAGCTCGAAGGCGTCCTCGGCCACGAGCTGGCACACGTCCAGAACCGGGACATATTGATCTCGTCGATCGCTGCCATGCTCGGTGCTGCCATCGCCATCCTGGCCCGGATGGCCTTCTGGTTCGGCGGTGGCGACAACCGCAACAACCCCCTCGGCATCATCGGGGTCGTGGTCTCCCTGATCGTCGCCCCACTGATCGCGATGCTGATTCGTTTCGCCATCTCACGGACGAGGGAATATCAGGCCGACCACACCGGCGCCGAGATCACCGGACAGCCGATGAAGCTGGCCAGCGCCCTCCAGAAGATCTCGGTGGGGACCGAGCGCATCCCGATGCGGGTCAACGAGGCCACCAGCCAACTCTTCATAGAGAACCCCCTCAAGGCGATCCGCGGCAGGGGCATGGCCAAGTGGTTCAGCACCCACCCACCGGTGGAGGAGCGCATCGAGCGTCTCCAGAACATGGCCATGGGGATCAACTGACTTCGGTTTGTTTCCTCCCAGGAGCGAAGCGAAGACGACCTCCCCCCTCCCCGGCTAACGCCGGTACTCCCCCCGCTGGGGGGAGAGACGGAGCCGCATCCCCATTGGGCACTGCGGGGGCGCCTAGCTAATATTTGTCCCTCGTGAACCGTGCTGCTCGAGGCACGGTTTCGCTGTGCGCCGGGATGTCCGAGCGGCCAAAGGAAGCAGACTGTAAATCTGCCGGCATACGCCTACGGAGGTTCGAATCCTTCTCCCGGCACCCGG
>DATKEA010000155.1:0-15785 GCA_035544615.1 Acidimicrobiia bacterium
CAAGCCGGTGGGTCCTGACGACCTGATCCTGACCTATCTCCCGCTGTGCCACGTCGCCGAGCGGATCTTCTCCACCTGGACCTCGGTGGCGCAGGGCCCTTCTCTGAACTTCGCCGAGTCGATCGAAACGGTGCAACAGAATCTGAGGGAGATCCAACCCACGATCTTCTTCGCGGTGCCCCGCATCTGGGAGCGGATCCACGCTTCGATCGCGATCAAGGGGCGGGACGGGACCTGGTTCAAGAGAGTCTGGTTCGGTTTCGGGATGAAGCTGGCCTCGATCATCGGCGCCGACCGGGTGGACAACGACGGCGACCACACCCTTCGCAGCCGTGTGCTCTACCTGATCGGCTATCCGGTCGTGTTCAGGGCGCTCAAGGAGCGGATTGGCTTTCGCCGGGTCCGCTATGCGGCGAGCGGGGCAGCACCCATCGCCCCGGAGGTCATACGCGATTTCCTCGGGCTTGGGGTGCCGGTGTTCGAGCTGTATGGGATGACCGAGAACTCGGCCGTTGCCACCTGCAACTTTCCCGGTTCCAACAAGGTGGGAACCGTCGGTGTCCCCTACCCGGGCACCGAGCTGCGCATCGACG
Source organism: Acidimicrobiia bacterium (assembly GCA_035544615.1). Taxonomy (GTDB): domain Bacteria; phylum Actinomycetota; class Acidimicrobiia; order Spongiisociales; family ZC4RG35; genus JARDZU01. Next base: position 594 of record DATKEA010000155.1, read on the forward strand.
AGGACACCGGAGAGATCCAGACCCGAAGTGCCGGCACTTTCAAGGGCTATTGGAACAAGCCCGAGAAGACGGCCGAGGCGTTCACCGAGGATGGATGGTTGAAGACGGGGGACGTGGGGGAGTGGGTCGACGGGACGCATGTCAAGGTGGTCGACCGGATCAAGGACGTCATCATCACTTCGGGCGGGAAGAACATCTCGCCTTCGGAGATCGAGAACTCCCTGAAGACTTCGCCTTACATCAAGGAGGCCATGGTCATCGGCGACCGCCGCAAGTATTTGACCTCATTGATCCTCATCGAGGCCGATGTGGTGGGTGACTGGGCGACGAGACGTCAGATTCCCTACACCACCTACCGGGACCTGACCGAGAAGCCCGAGGTGATCGAGTTGATTCGCGGAGTGGTTGACGACGTCAATGCGAAACGCTCTCACCTCGAAGCGATCCAGGCTTTCCGGCTCATCCCCAAGGAGCTGGACCACGAGGACGGTGAGCTGACCGCTACGCAGAAGCTGAAGCGCAATGCGATGACCAGCATGTTTGGCGATCTGATCGAAGACATGTATCGCTCGTGACTCACGGTCTGGTCGTGCTGGCTCAGGAAACCGTTGGCGTCAACGAGTTCGCGCAAACAATCGTTGACGGGACCAGCTTTGGCGCCATCTATGCATTGCTGGCGATGGGTTTCGTCATCATCTTCAAGGCCACCTCCGTGATCAACTTCGCCCACGGTGCGCTCACCGGTCTCGGTGCCTTCCTGGTTGCGGCCTTTGCCACGGTGCTCGACTTCCCCGGACGCTTTCTGACCTTTCTCCCCGAGACGGCGCAATGGACCGCCAACGTCATAACCGCCCTCATCGCCGCAGCGCTGATCGGTGTCATTCTGGAGCGGGTGTTTCTACGGCCGATGGTCGGGGAGGCCCTGTTTGCGGTAGCCATCGTCACGCTTGGTCTCGACATCGCAGTCCGGACAATCACCAACGACTGGATAGGCACCAACCCCCGGCCCATCGGTGCCCCCTGGGGTCTCAACGTGGTCGACCTGGGATGGGTCAGGATCGCCCACTCTGAGATCGCCCAGATCGTGGTGACGGTGGTTCTGCTCGCATCGATTGCCCTCTTCTTCCGCAGCCGGACCGGGGTGGCGATGCGGGCCACAGCCTTCGATCAGGAGACGGCGAGGGCACAGGGCATAAACGTGGGCCGAGTCTTCTCGCAGGCCTGGGCCATAGGCGCTTTTCTCGCCGGTGTCGCCGGGATTTTCTTCTCGGTGTTTCCCCGCCGCTCCACAGGGGTGGATCAGGCGACCGCGTTCATCGCCTTTAGAGCCTTTCCCGCGGTGATCATCGGCGGGCTCGATTCGATCCCCGGAGCGGTGGTCGGTGGCTTTGCAGTCGGCATCGCAGAGGCCACGGCCAACTCCTATCTCGGATTCGAGTTCCTGGGCTCGGGATTCCCCGGGATCGTCGGCTACTTGTTGATGCTCGTGGTCCTCCTGATCCGCCCCTACGGGCTGTTCGGGACCCCGGAGATCAGGAGGGTATGACAGGGTGAGAGGTCGTCCGCTCCTTCATACGAGCTATGAGGCGGATCAGGCTCTGCTCAACACGACCGCTAAACGGGTCATGATCGGCATCTTCTTCCTGCTCGTGATCTCGATCCCCTTCCAGATCATCCCCGGACTCAAGTTCCTCGGTGAGGACGATTGGCTTCGACTGCTCTCCACCACCGCCATATTCGCCATCGGGGCGCTCGGGTTGAACATCCTCACCGGTCTCGCCGGCCAGGTCTCCCTCGGCCACTCGTTCTTCATGGGGATCGGGGCCTATACCTCGGTTTGGCTGGGAGGAGCAGTTGGGGGTCCTTTGATCGGGATGGGCCTGCCTATCTGGATCTGGCTTCCCTCGGCCGGGATCGTGGCCGCCCTGATCGGGGTGGCGGTTGGCCCGACGGCGGTCAGGGTGCGTGGGCTCTATCTGGCGATCGTGACGTTGGGTCTGGTCTTCATCGGCGAGTACTTCTTCCGAAATTGGAATTCTCTCACCGGGGGGGCCCAGGTCGGCCGCGACTTCCCCCCGCTCCAGGTGCGGCTCTGGAAGGAGGAAGTCCCACTCATCGACTTGACCAGTTCCGGCCCATGGTTCGGGATCGACATCTCGGGAACCGCCAAGGCGTTCTTCTTCCTTGCACTGTTGGCGGTTGTCTTCACCCTTCTCGCCAAGAACCTACAGAGAACCAGGGTGGGCCGGGCGTTCATGTCGATCAGGGACCGGGACATCGCCGCCGAGATAATGGGTGTCAACGAGTTCGCCTACAAGCTCCTCGCCTTCGGTATCTCTTCGTTCTATGCCGGGATCGCCGGTGCCCTACTCGCATCGTTCGTCACCCGGGTCATCCCGGAGCGGTGGGATCTCTTTCTCTCGGTTCAGTTCATTGCCATCATCCTGATCGGTGGTGCGGGGACCGTGACCGGCGCTTTGCTCGGGTCGGCATTCGTCGTCTTGCTCCCACGAATCGTCCAGAACTTCACCCTCTGGATGCAGTCGGTTGCCACCCAGGGAGAGGGGATCGGGGCGGCGATCGCCGACGTTCTTGTCGCTACCTCACCCAACGACTTCGGTCTGGTCAACACTTTCGCCGGAGTGGGGCCGGGATTATCGGTGGCCCAGCTCAACCTGGTGCTATACGGTCTATTGATCATCGGCTTCCTGATCTTCGAGCCACTTGGCTTGTACGGGATTTGGCTCCGGATCCGCAACTATTGGAAGGGTTGGCCGTTCACATACTGAACGGCCACGTAGAGGGGCGCCCTGTGCCCCTCGTGAACGAGGAGGAAGGAAAGAATGAGAACTAAGTCCAAGTGGCTGACCATCCTGCTGGTGCTGGGTCTGGTCCTCGCCGCCTGCGGTGATGGTGGCGCCGACGAAACGACCACTACGGCATCTGGAGGAGAGGAGCCCACAACGACGGCCTCGGGTGGTGACGAGCCCACCACCACTGCCGGCGAGGAGCCGATGGAGATTGCCACCGATGTCGGGGTCGACCTCGATGCTGGGACGATCACGATCGGGTTGCTCTCCGACCTGAGCGGGCCTTTCGCCCCATTGGTGCAGATCATCAACTCCGGTCACGAGATCTACTGGGCCGACGTGAACGCCAACGGTGGGATCAACGGTCTCCAAGTGAACCTCGAGGTACGTGACACCGGGTTTGTGGTCGACACCCACGTGCAGCTCTATGAGGAGTTGAAGGCCCAGGTGGTGGCCTTCGGTCACTCGACCGGCTCCCCGCACACCGTGGCGATCAACCCGCAGTTGCAGGCCGACGGCATCCTGGCGATCCCGCTGACCTGGTACTCGGGCTGGTCCGACCCGGCGATCAACGCCAATCTGGTGCCCCATGGGGTCCCTTATTGCATCGAGTCGATGAACATGATCGAGTATCTGACGCTCCAGAATCCAGACGCAGCGACCATCGCCATCGCCTCGAACCCGGGTGATTACGGTGAGGACTCCAACGCAGGCGCCAGGCTGGCCGCCGACGCCCTCGGTCTGGAGATCGTCTACGACGGGACCGGATTGATCAACGCCGCCGACGAGGCGACGTTGGCCGAGGTCGCTTCCGGCATCGCCGGATCCAGTGCCGACTTGGTATGGGTCACCAGCTCTGCCACTCCGTTCGGGGCGATCTACGGCCAGGCACTGGCCGCCGGCTTCACCGGGGCGCTGTGGTCTGGGTCCGGCCCCACGTGGAACCCGGCCCTGGTGGCTCCGGACTCCCCGTTGGCCGAGCCTCTGGCGAACGACTTCTACATCTCCGCGCCCTACGCACCGTGGGCCGCGGAATCAGAAGGCAACCAGTTTGTCCGTGACCTGCTGGCTGAGCATGCGCCGGATGCACCACCACTCGACTACTACGCCGAAGGTGTGATCGAGGCGATGATCATGCACCAGGCGTTGCTGACAGCGTATGAAGCCGGTGACTTGACACAGGCCGGAGTGCTGGCGGCAGCCAAGGGGTTGGAGTCGGTGAGCTTCAACGGGCTGGCTCCGGACGAAACCTATGTCGGCGAGCCGAACGACCGTTTGCAGCGGGCCCAGTTCATCTCGCGTCCCGACCCGGCCGGCCTGGCCGCCGGGACCTCGACCGGATCGACACTGATCGAGACGGGTTACACATCCCCGATTGCGGAGGCCTACGAGTTCACGGAGGCCTGTTTCAGCCTCGGCTGATACGCCTGACTGTGGTGGGTGGCTCCGGCCACCCACCACAACACTGCTCATGAAGGACAACACTTGTTAGCTGTCGAGAACCTGGAAGTGGTTTACAACGACGTGGTGCTGGTTCTTCGCGGCATCTCGCTGGAGGTGCCCGACGGCAAGATCGTCGCCCTGCTCGGGGCCAACGGGGCGGGCAAGACCACCACACTGCGGGCCGTAACCGGGCTACTCGAAGTGCACGAAGGAGATATCACCAAGGGGGATGTCTCCTTCGACGGGGCCGACATCACCCATGTGGATCCTTCGGTGAGAGTCCGCCGGGGGATCAGCCAGGTGATGGAAGGAAGACGGGTCTTCGCCGAGATGACAGTCGAGGACAATCTGCGCGCCGGCGCTTACGCCAACCGCGATCGGTCCAAGGTCAGCGAAGCCCGGGACCGGGTGATGTCCCTCTTCCCCCAGCTCGACGAGCGCAGCAGGGCCACCGCGGGCTACCTGTCGGGCGGGGAGCAGCAAATGCTCGCCATCGGCCGGGCCCTGATGCAGGACCCGAAGCTGCTCATCCTCGACGAGCCCTCGCTCGGGCTGGCACCGCTGCTGGTACAGGAGGTGCGCGACATCATCGTGGAGATCAACAAACAGGGGACATCGGTGCTGCTCATCGAGCAGAACGCCAAGATGGCCCTGTCGATTGCTCACCACGGCTACATCATGGAAACCGGGAAGATCGTGATGGACGGCGATCCGGCCAGGCTGCTCAAGGACGACGACGTCAAGGAGTTCTACCTCGGCGTGCAGCCAACCGGCGAGCAGAAGTCGTTCCGGGACGTCAAGCATTACAAGCGTCGCAAGAGGTGGCTGTCATGAGCGGCAAGCTTCTGGAGAGACGGGCCGAGCGGTCCGGCCCCAAGACGTACGAGCACCTGCTGGTGATCGACGACGTGCATCTCGCCTTCAAAGGGGTGAAGGCGATCGACGGGGTCTCCTTCCACGTCGACGATGGTGAGTTGTTTTCGATCATCGGCCCCAACGGGGCCGGGAAGACGTCGCTTTTCAACTGCATCAATCAGGTCTACATCCCCCAGGAGGGTGACATCCTGTGGAAGGGCGAGAGCTTGATGGGTCTCAAGCCGAACAAGACGGCCGAGCTGGGGATAGCCAGGACATTTCAGAACATCGCCCTTTTCCCGCACATGACTGTCATCGAGAACCTGTTGACCGGCAGGCACATCCGGATGCGGAGCTCGTGGTTGGCGGGGAGTGTCTGGCTGGGCAAGGCCAAGGCCGAGGAGATCGAGAACCGGGAGATCGTCGAGGACATCATCGACTTTCTCGAGATCGAGCAATGGCGCAAGTACCCGGTGGGGCTTCTCCCCTACGGGATCCAGAAACGAGTGGAGCTCGGTCGGGCCCTTGCCATGGACCCCGAGCTGTTGATGCTCGACGAGCCGGTGGCCGGGATGAACCTGGAGGAGACCGAGGACATGGCCCGGTTCATCCTCGATGTGCAGGACGAATTGGGGATTGCCACCATCCTGGTCGAGCACGACATGGGTCTGGTCATGGACATCGCCGATCGGGTGCTCGTGGTCGACTTCGGCAAGCCGATCGCCATCGGCTCCCCGGGCGAGGTGCAGCAGAACCCCAACGTGATCAAGGCCTACCTCGGCGAAGAGGTCGAGACCGTCTAGCGGCCAACGCTTACCTGAGGTACGTGGCGCCATATATGGCGCCACGCCAACACAGAAGTGGGGCCAGGGTGAAGCCGTGGCGCTTATCTGTCCGGCTAGCGCCGTATACGGCGCTGCCTACCTCAGGTAAGCCGGTTAGGGGCGGGGGTGCTCGCCGACAAGTTTCCAGGCGCCGGGTAGGAGGAGACCGGCGGCGGCGGCCTTGATCACGTCCCCAAGGACGAACGGGACGACTCCTGCCGCGATTGCCTGGCTGGTGGTCATGTCGAAGGACAGCATCAGCCCCACCACCCCGAATACGTAAATGACAAACGACCCGAGGATGAAAGCGGTGAACATGGTGGGGAACTGCCGGTCCTGGCGACGCTCGGCCATGAACCCGACCAGGGCGGCGGCGACGATGAAGCCAATCAGATAGCCGGCCGTACCGGCAGCACGCGCCGTCTCCCAGCCGGCAGCGCCGCCCGAAAAGATGGGTAGGCCCAGCGCGCCCGCCGCCACGTAGAGGAGCTGCCCGGAGGCTCCCAGCGTCGACCCGAGTGCGGCGCCGGTGAGCAGCACGGCGAATGTCTGACCCGTGATCGGCACCGGGGTGAAAGGAAGGAGTATCTCCCATTGCGCGGCGAGAGCGGTCAGGGCGGCGGCGGCCACCACCAGCACCACCGAGGCGACTCTCGATCTGGGCAGTACCCGCTGGGAGATCACTGCTGACGTCATGGTCCTTTTAGCTCCTCGAAACCAGGGTTGTGCAACCTTACGTTTAAAGACCGCTACGCGGAGGCCACCGTTACTCTTTTTCGTGTGGAAGACCACAACGAGCGCGGCTCTTCCGGGCCTCTTTACCTGATTGGGGCTCTCTTTGTCGTGGGCGCCCTCATTCTCGGGGCATGGAACTTGGAGTTGCCTTACCTGGCCTTCTCATCCGGCCCGGTCTCCGACGCCGCCGACTCGATCGTTGTCAGCGAGGTGGACGAGTTCCCGCCTCAGGGGGAGCTCCTGATGCTCACAGTGGTGAGCCAGGACGTGAACATCCTGGAAGCCGTCATTGCCGGGATCGACCCCACCATCGACCTGGTTCGCAAGGAGGCCTACCGCCAACCCGACGAGTCGGATGAGGACTATCGGAGACGGGTCCTCCAGCAGATGGACGACTCACAGACCCGGGCTATCACCGTCGCCCTCGGTTATCTCGGATACGAGATGATCCCGGTCGATGTCTTGATCACTGACCTGGTGCCCGACAAACCGGCAGCGGAGCTCCTCGAGATCGGCGATCTGGTCAACTCCTTCAACGGCAGCGAGATCACCAGGAGCACCGACCTGACCGATGCCCTCAACGGGTTCCAACCCGGAGATGTGGTCGACGTCGGCATCACCCGCGAGGGGACGACCCAATTGCTCCAGGTGGAGTTGGCCGAGAAGGACGACGACAGCGGCGGTGCCATGATCGGCATCATCGTCGGCGAGCTGACCGAGCCACCGTTCCCGGTCACGATCCAGGCGGGCAACGTCGGTGGCCCGTCGGCGGGAATGATGCATGCGCTGGCGATCATCGACACTCTGACCGCGGGTGAGATGACCAGGGGTCACATCATCGCCGGCACCGGAACCATCCAGTACGACGGATCGGTGGGCAGCATCGGTGGCATCCGGCAGAAAGTGGTTGGTGCCGAGGCGGCCGGCGCCGAGTTCATCCTCGTGCCCGCGGGCAACTACGAGGAGGCGCTCACGGCCGAGCGCGAATCGATCGGAATTGTGTCCGTGGCCACTCTCCAGGACGCGATCGACTTCCTGGCCACGCTCGATGAGGTGTGACCAAACCCGGTTGGGAGCGGAATCTGTAAGTATCTTCTGAGGCTGATGGCTTCTGACATCGTCCCCGAGGATCTTCGACGAGCTGAGTTCAGCACGGCTCGGCGGGGTCTGGACCCGAGTGAGGTCTCCCGGTTCCTCGACCAGGTCGCGAGCCAGATCGAGGTGCTCCAAAAGGAAAATGAGCGGCTGGCGTCGAGGTTGGGAGAGTACGCCGACCGCGACCTCGAGACCGAGTTCGAGAGCATCGGACGTGAGGTCGCCGCAGTGCTGCAAGCGGCCAGAGCGGCCGCCGACTCGATGCGGGAGCGTGCGACGTCCGATGCCGAGCGCTGGCGTTCGGAGGCGATGACCGAGTCGGCGACGCTGCGCAACGACGCCAAGAACGATGCCGAGGCGCTGAGAGGTGACGCTTGGACTACCGGCACCGAGCTGCTCAGCCAAGCCGTGGCCGAGGCTCACCGTATGCGTCGTGATGCCGAGCGGGATGTGCTCACCGTCATGGGCGAAGCCGAGCGTGAAGCACACCGCTTGACCTCAACGGCTCGGAGAGATGCCGAGGAGGTGGTCCGGGCAGCGACGATGGACGCCGAGAAGCTGGCATCGGAGGCCAAGAAGAACCACGACCAGCTCATCGATCAGGCTCATCGACAAGCCGAGGCCGCCCAGGAGCGAACCCGGGCCCTCGAGCAGCGGCGGGAGGGACTGATGGAAGAGCTGGAGAGTGCGCGTGCCACTCTCGACCGACTCGAGGGAACATTGGACGAGCAGCGAGAGCACCTCGATGCCTCGTCCGAGTCAACCAGTGTCAGGGTCGTCCCAGCACCTGGTTGGGATCCGGTCGAGCAAACCTGGGAGCTGGGCGAGACGGTAAGGGTCATCCCGCCCGGGGAGGTCGATCCATCTCGCACCAGGCCGGGTTCTCGGGTTGTCCCGCCGGCGACTCCTGACCGGGCCGGTCCGCGGCCATCCGTGGAGGAGGGTCCTGAAGAGCTGGAAGATGAGCCCGATGTGATTCCTTCCGAGCCTGAGGTGCCCCCTGACCAACAGGAAGAGGAGAACGAAGTCGCCGAGCAAATCCAGCCTGCGCCAGGGGAGGAGCAAGGCACAGACTCGGCAGAACGAGAAGAGCTGGCTTCGGTTGGTGCCGACCGGCGAGGAGAGGCTCGCCCCGACGACGTCGGCGCCCTGTTCGCAGCTTTGCGTGCCACGCCGGCAACGTCAGCAAGAAAGACGGCAGCATCGAGCCGGACGACGACCGTGCTGACGCCGGATCAAAGCCGCGAGGACGAGCCGGCCTCGGCTGAGCCTGTGCCCCGGCTCTCGACTCGAAACGAAGTTATCGAGCTGCGTGATGCGAGGCTCCTGCCGATAACCAACCGCGCTCTGCGAGGGGTCAAGAAGGCGGTCACCGACGCGCAGAACGTCGCACTGGACAGTCTTCGCACCGAGAACGAGTGGCATCCCGATGCGGCGGACCTGGCCGAGATGATGCGGGCCGACCTCATCGGGCTCTGGGCCGAGAGCTACTCAGCCGGTCACACTGCGGCCGAGGAGATGGCCGACACCAAGCTGAAACGAAAGGTCACACCACACTCAGACGCCGCCGAGACCATCGGCGAGGACCTGGCCGGCGCGGTGTCCGACGCCTTGGTCAACGCGGGCGACGGTCAGCGTGAGAGACAGTCGGCTGCGTCGCGTGTCTTCAGAGGGTGGCGCACCGACGAAGCCGAGCGTCGGGTGCGCGAGCTTGCCTTCGTGGGGTATCACCGGGGTCTGGTCGACTCCGTGTCTGAGGAGAGCGAGCTGGAGTGGGTGCCCAGTGGCACCCCCTGCAGCGCCTGCCGGGACGCCTCTTCCGATCCGGCGTCTCATCTCCCGCCGGTGCACGCCGGGTGCGAGTGCACCCTGGCCCTCGCCTGATCGCAAGGTCGCGTTCGAGAGCCTGCCAGGTGCGCTAGACCCCAAAGCCGTTACTCTCAGGCCCGATGTTCACCAGGGTTCCCTCGGACTTCAAGTCTGATCGTCGTAGGCCACTCACCTTGGTCCTGATGGCGGTGGCTGCGGTCTATTTGGTGCTGACTGCCTTGGGCACGCTGTGGACCGACTATCTGTGGTTCGACTCGATCGGCTTCGAACAGGTATGGCAACGGAGGTGGGGCCTGTCGATCCTGCTCGGGGCGAGCGGCATCGCCGTCGCATTCCTCATCCTCTGGATCAGCCTCCAGATCGTTGATCGCACCTCTCCCCGTTGGGCGCCGTTCGATCTGACCGAAGAGGAAGAGCTGATCGAGCGTTTCCGGGAATGGGTGGAGCCACGAATCCGCCAGGTCCGGTTCTGGCTGACCGGGGGCCTGGCAGTCTTGTTGGGGCTGACGGTGTCGACCTGGCGCGACGACGTCTTCTTGTTTCTCAACGCCCAGGAATTCGGCATCGCCGACCCGATCTTCGGTCTGGACGTTGGCTTCTACATGTTCCGACTCCCACTCTTGGACACCGTCACCGATTGGGTGTTCAACCTTCTCGTCCTCACCACCCTGGTGGTGGCAGTAGCTCACTACTTCAACGGAGGGCTGCGTTTCAACGGGCGTCGTGTCTCGACCACCCGCCCCACCAAGACTCACATCTCGGTGCTTCTCGCCTTGCTCGCCTTGGTCCGAGCGGTCGTCTATCGGCTCGACATGTACGAGCTCTTGCTCTCGGACCGGGTAGCACCAACCTTCTTCGGACCTGGATTCACCGACATCACCGCCCGGTTGCCCGCTTACCGCTTGCTCATTCTGGTGGCCCTGTTGGCCGCGGTGCTGTTCATCGTCAACGTCTTTCGACCCGGCTGGAGCCTGGCCCTTGTCGCCGTGGGCTCGTGGCTGGTGGTGGCCATCATCGCCGCCGCCATCTACCCGGCCATCATCCAAAGATTCCAGGTCACGCCCCAGGAGTTCGAGAGGGAAGCGGAGTACATCCAGCACAACCTCGACTTCACCCGTTCGGCCTGGGGTCTCGACCAGGTCGAGGTTCGGGTGTTCCCGGCGGCCGATGACATCGAAGCCTCGGACATCGAGAACAACCGACTCACCATCGAAAACCTCAGGCTGTGGGACCCATCGGTGCTGCCGAGGACCTATCAGAACTTCCAGGAGCTGCGCACCTATTACACCCTCGGAGTGGTCGACACCGATCGCTACCTGACCGACGGAGTGCCGACGCAGGTGATGTTGGCTGTCCGCGAGCTAGAGGAGGTCAACCTTCCCCGTGACGACTGGCTGAACCAGCGCCTCCTCTACACCCACGGGTTCGGAGCGGTCGTCAACGCTGCCAATTTTGTAGCCAGCGACGGTCAGCCACGTTTCCTGCTCAGCGGCGTCCCACCCCAGGCCTCGGTCGAGAACTTCGAGCTGGACGAGCCCAGGGTCTACTTCGGTGAGACCTACCAGGAAGGTCGGCCGATCATCGTCAAGACCGGGAATGAACCCCAGGAAGTCGACTTCCCCCTGGCCGGCGAGGGAACCGAGTACAACGAGTACGCAGGCGATGCAGGTGTGGTGCTTTCCAGCTTCTGGAGGCGGATCGCCTTCGCCTTCCGATATCGCGACCTGAACCTCCTCATCTCGGGGGAGGTCCGCGACGACACCCGGGTCCTGGTGGAGAGGAACGTGGGAAACATCGTCAAGAACGTGGCCCCGTTCCTCCAGCTCGACACCGACCCCTACCCGGTGATACTCAACGGCCAGATCCTTTGGGTGGTCGATCTCTACACGACCAGCCCGTGGTATCCCTATTCCCAGCCTTTGACCAACGATGCAATCTTCCGGCTGGCGCGATCCTCGGAGCTGAGAAGTGGCGTCAACTACATGCGTAACTCGGTGAAGGCGGTCGTCGATGCATTCGATGGGGATGCCACTCTCTATCTGGTCGATCCCGACGATCCGGTGGTCGCTGCCTGGTCTGAGGCTTTCCCGGGACTGTTCACCCCCGCCTCGGAGATGCCCGAGGGTTTGGAGGATCATCTGCGCTATCCCCAGGATCTGTTCAGGGTGCAGGGTCAGCTCTATCTCGAGTACCACGTCACCGACCCCAATGAGTTGTTCCAGGGCAACGACGCCTGGTCGCTGCCCGCGGACCCCTCGACCATCAGCCGCGGTACCTCGCCGGGCGCCGAATTGCTCTTCGGTGACCGACCCGACCCAACCACGAACAACCTCAGCTACAAGGCCGAAATCCTCCCCTATTACCTTCTCACCGAGCTTCCCGGGGAGGACGATCTCTCCTATCTGCTTCTCCAGCCGTTCACGCCGAAGGACCGGAGGAACATGTCCTCCTTCCTGGTCGCCGACTCGACGCCCGGACGTTACGGGCGGCTCGTCGACTTCAGGATGCCCCAGGGGGACTTCGTCGACGGAACCGAACAGATCGGCCAGCGGATCGACCAGGACGGCGAAATATCCGAACAGTTCACGCTGTGGGACAACCAGGGCTCGAAGGTGATCAAGGGCGACCTCCTGGTGGTACCCATCGAGGACTCCCTCCTCTACATCCAACCGATCTTCCTCGAAGCCGAAGGCGGCGGCATCCCCGAGTTCCGCCGGGTAATCGTGGTCCATGGGGATCAGGTCGAATGGGCGCAGACACTCGACCTAGCTTTGCAGCAGGTCTTTGGCGCCGGGACCGGCGGCGACCCCCTCGACCCGGCTCCGTCGATCCCAGATGGAGACACCGTGGCCGAGCTTCTGTCCGAAGCCGCAGCCGCCTTCGACCGGGCGGCAGAAGCGCTCACCGCAGGCGATCTCGCCGAGTATCAGCGGTGGGTCAACGAGGCACAGCGTCTGATCGAAGAGGCCCAGGCGATCATCGAGGGCGCGGTAGAGGCACGGGCGGGAGTCGCTGGCTAGAGGTAGCCATCGGGTTTGGCTCTCCATTGCCGACAGCCCGGGTCTGCCTCCTAGACTGTCCCCTTCTCCAAGGAAATCATGGCAAAAGACGAAGAAGAATATATAAGGATGCGGGGCACGGTCCTCAAGATGCTGCCCGACTCGACGTTCGAGGTGAAGCTGGACAGCGGGTTCGAGCTGTTGGCCAAACCGTCGGGGCGGATGCGGCGGGGACGGGGCATCCGGGTTCTCCCAGGGGACACGGTTGACGTCGAAGTCTCGACATATGACCCGACTCGGGGCCGCATCGTCTGGCGCTACCGGTAGTACAGCGGAGTCCCCGCCGCCGTCTGGGGGCAGAATTAGTTAGCTTCGCACGATGAAGCTGAGCCATGTGATCCTCCGTGTCTCCGACATGGAGAGCGCGATTGCATTCTGGAGCGACTTGGTCGGTATTCAGTTGGACTGGTCTGGCGAGGAGTTCGCCTTCCTGTCCCTGAGTGACAGCCGGCTGGTCCTCAATCACCCCGAGCACTTCGAAAGCCAGACCTCGGACACCGAAATCGTGCTCGAGGTCGACGATGTCAGGGCCGTCTTCGAGGAGATGCAACGGAAGGGGGTGCCGTTTGCGGTGGACCTCCGACCGGTCACATCAGACGGAGTCAGAACTCTCTTGGCCGCGCATTTCCGTGATCCCGACGGTCATCTGGCCAGCGTCACCGGTTGGGTCGACGGCGCCGATTAGGACGTGGAGGGTGTCACCGGGATGACACCCTCCAACGGCCCCACCCGGCGTTAGCCGGCGGGGGTAGTGGTCGTCTCGAGGGGAACAGTCGTCGTGACCGGATCCACGGGATCGGTCGGGTCGGTGTCGTCGTCACAGGCACTTACCGCGAATACCAAAGCTAGCGAGGCTACGAGGGCAGCCGGCCTGCGCAGTTTCCGTGTACTCATTCGGTACCTCCATTTACAGGAGCGTGGCATCCTGCCCTTTCGCGGGAGGTCACACGCTCGACGCCGGGGCAATTACCACCAATGGCACCACCTCAAACCGACAGAAGGCAGGTTTTGCAGTGCAGGGCATCGCCCGACTCCAGACCGGATTCCGCCGGGTTCGCCCGCCTCGATCGGAGTAAGTTGTGAGCGTGGCTACCGCGACCGACGCAACCTCGGGGATCCTGTGGAAAGCGTTGTTGGCTGGCGGTGCGGTGGCGGTGGCGGCCGGTGTCTACGGCTCGATTCACGACCCGGCCGGGCAACAGACGATTTCGCTGTTCTTCGCCAACACCCTGAGTTTCAAGGCGTGGACCACCACGCTGATCCTGGTGTTTGCGCTCTATCAGCTCTACTCGGCGTTGCGTATGTGGGGCAAGGTGAGCTTCCCCCGCGAGATGCCGTCCTGGTTCGGCGACGCACACCGGCTCTCCGGGACCCTGGCTTTCGCCCTCAGCCTGCCGGTGGCGTTCCACTGTCTCTGGGCGCTGGGCTTCGAGCCCGACTTCAGTGAGCTGCGTCGCTTTGCCCACTCCTCACTGGGTTGTCTCTTCTATGGCGCGTTCGCCGCCAAGGTGACCCTGGTTCGCTCACAAGAGTCGCCGTCTTGGGCCCTGCCCGTGGTGGGGGGAGTCGTGTTCACCTCGTTGGTGGCGATTTGGCTGACCAGCTCGCTCTGGTTCTTCACCACAGTTGCCTTCCCGGGAATCTGATGTTCAAGCGTTTCGTCGACCTGGTGCAGATTCTGGTGGCGGTAGCGGTGGTGGCCACGGTGGTGTTGCTGATGACGGTGAGCCCAACGGTGGCTGAAGTCGAGACGCCTGATGCGGCGTTGGGTGGCGAGTTGTACCAATCGAACTGCGCGGGATGTCATGGTTCTGCCGGTGAAGGAGGGATCGGTCCTTCCCTGGCTGCAGGATTGACCCGATTCGAGGCGGTCGGGGAGTTTGTGGCCTTCGTCTCCACCGGTGTGCCCGGGAGGATGCCGGGCTTCGAAACGAGACTGAGCCCCGACCAGGTCAACGCAGTCGTCCAGTACGTGTGGGCCGACCTCGCCGGCCGCTAGTTCTCCTCGGTGCGCCGTCCCCGCCCCCGGTACTCGGCCGACACCAGTTCGGTCAGCTCCTGCACCGAGGTGTCTCCAACGGCGGTCTCATAGGAGATGCGACCGTGTTGGAGGAAGTTGACCCGGTCGCACACCTCGATGACCTGGGCGAAGTTGTGGGCGATCAGGATGATTGAGACATCCTCACGCTGTTTCAGCTCGAGGATGAGATCGATGATGATGGCGCTCTCCTTGGCGCCCATCGCCGCCAGCGGTTCGTCGAGCAGGATCACCTTGGCGTCGGAGAAGACCGCCCGAGCGACAGCGATGGCCTGCCGCTGTCCGCCGGAGAGCAGGGCGACATCGGTGTCGACGGAGGGGATCCTGATCGCCATCTCGGACAGTCGCTCCCGAGCGAGCTTGCGCATCGCGGGCTTGTCGAGGAACGGCGTCTTGCCGCGCGTCAGCTCGCGCTTGAGGCTCATGTTGAGGAACACCGGCAGATCGTTGATCAGGGCCAGGTCCTGGTACACGGTCTCGATGCCGCGTTGGCGGGCATCGCT
>DATKEA010000156.1:0-2926 GCA_035544615.1 Acidimicrobiia bacterium
TCGTGAGAGTGGACGACGGCATCGGTCCAAGCGAGGCGCCGCTCTTGCCGCATGGGGTCAACCTGGCCTGGTTCCTGCACCGCAACGCTCGACGACCGCTCAGATCGGTGGCAGTCTTTGCCCAAGCCGATCTGCACGGGCAAGCACAGCA
The DNA here is from genome assembly GCA_035544615.1 of Acidimicrobiia bacterium. Lineage (GTDB taxonomy): Bacteria > Actinomycetota > Acidimicrobiia > Spongiisociales > ZC4RG35 > JARDZU01. The sequence goes on from DATKEA010000156.1 coordinate 152, forward strand.
GACGAAGCAGTCTGCGATGGATCGAATCGCCGATGATGCTCCCTGGGAGGTCCACACGGTGGAGGAGGTCACACTCCACAGACCGGCGGTGATGCGTCACCTATTCAGCCATGCCGGTGTCGCCGTGTTCCCTTCCTTCTCGGACATCCCCCTCCCTGTGCTGGAAGGGCTGGCAGCCGGTGTCGCCATCGTCGGACCGGCCAACAGGCACTTCTCCGATATTCACGATGCGGCCGCCGTGGATTGGTCTGATGAATCCCTGCTGGGGATGCAGCAAGAGGTCATATCCGGCCGGGCGGACCTGGTTTGGAGAATCCGGGAAGAGTTCTCCAACCTCGGTGAGGCCCGCCGCCTGGGGCGCTTGCTCGCCATTCCCCGGTTGATCGACACCGAATCGGTGACAGCCCTCATCGTCCCCGACGGGAAGACCCCATCAGAGGTGTACTCGTCGATCATCGCCGATACGACGGGGATGATCGACTCGGTGATCGTTGCCGCCGATCAGAGAGACGTCGGCCAACGCGTCGCGGGGGTGGCTGCCGCCGCGGGCATCCGGACAGAGGTGGCCACGAACCATCGGGAGCTCGGCCATGTCGTTAGGTCCGTCGTCCCCAACACCGGATGGATCTGGGTGCCACCACCGCCCTCGGTTGGTGAAACGCCAGACAGAATTCTTCGAGCACTACTGGTTGAGTCCGACTACGACGCGGAGCGACGTCTCTCCTCTCCCCTGGTAGCCGCCAGGGACCTCCTCGGGCTGGACGACGAGGCGATCGCCGGGACCCTGTTGGTCGATCGCCCCATGGCCGCACCGGGAGACGGCTAGACGACATGTTCACTGGCGACGCCTCGATCACGGTTTACGCAGATGCCAACCTGAACGTCATCGACGGCTCCTCGGTTTGGACCCAGTCGATCTGCTTGGCGCTTGCCGGTGTTGGAGGGGTTCGAGTGACGGTGCTCCTCAATGCGGCGGTCGAGAACGAACGGTTGGTCGGCCCATTACTCGAACACCCTCGAATCACGGTCATCGACCCCTTCGCCGAGGGTCTAGCCACAACAGAGATCCCACAGATCCGGATCGACCAGGCGGTGGGGATACTCCTCGATCGGCGCGCAGAGGGGCCGGAGGCGCTTCTCGTCCGGGGGATCAGGGTGGCACGGCGCTTCGCGGCGACGCCCGAGTTCCAGGGAAGGCTGTGGGCCTACCTGACCGACATCCCCCAGCACGCGCTCGACGTCGACCACCAATCGGCACGGCTGATGGAAGAGGTGGGATCGGCCTCTCAGGTGGTGCTCTGTCAAACCGAAGAGCTCCGCTCCTTCATCGAAGCCAGCTTCCCCGCCGTCGCCGGGAAGTGTCGGCTGCTCCTACCGATAATCCCCGACGTAGTGACTCGGGTGACACTGGACCCACCCACCTCGGACGATCTGCGACTGGTCTACGCCGGCAAGTTCGCCCGTGCCTGGAACACCCTCGAGATGTGCGGCATTCCGGAGCGACTCGCCGAACACGGGGTGACCGCGAGCCTGACCACGATCGGCGACAAGATCAACCAGGCCCCAGGTCATCCGGGGTTCGTCGACGAGATGCGCGCCGCTCTGGAGAACGCAAAGGGCGTCAGCTGGCTGGGGGGCAAGAGCCATGAGGAATCCCTCCAGCAGATGGGTGAAGCCCACGTCGGGCTCAGTTGGCGGTCACAGGAACTGAGTGACTCATTGGAGCTGTCGACGAAGCTGCTGGAGTACTGCGCGGCGGGGACGCCACCCATCGTCAACCGCACCCCGGTCCACGAAACCCTGTTCGGTACCGACTACCCGCTGTTCGCCGAGACAGAGCGAGACGTGCTCGACCGGCTCGTCGCCCTCGTCGAGGACCCCGATCTCTACCGTCGCCTCCTCGAGCACACCAAGGGCCTGGCGCAGGGTTACGGCGCGGGTGCCGCCACCACGAGACTTGCCCAGCTCGTGGGGCGGCTGTTCGTCCCCGAGGTTCGCCAAGGTGAGCCGACGGTGGATGACATACCCGATCGGCTCCAAACCGAGTCCCTGATGCGAGCCAAGGCTCCCGAGGCTCGGTTCCACATCGGCATGATCTCTCCCTCACCCAACGACGACGACCTCGACTGGGCTCTCCAAGTGATCGAGCGAGTTCGAGAACGGGATCCCCGCTTCGTGCTGTTCATCAGGTCGACGTTGCTCGCCGATGAGTCCCCGGATTGGGAGGACGTGTCGAAGCACGCCTACTGGCGGAGCGCGATGCAACGCTTGCGTGACCCGATCTTCGCCGGCGGCGTGGTCTTCGATGAGCCCCGCGCCAGTCTGGGGAGCTGGCTCCGCAAGATCGGGTTCGTCCTCGTGACCGACGACGACGTAGGTCCCGCGGCTGCTGGGACTGTCCCGGTGGTGAGACAATCATCAGGCTCCCGGGCTGACCTCCCGCCATCGTGGGTCTGCTCCTCGGTCGACGATGCCGCAGCCCGGATAATGGACATCGGCTCGGCGATAGAGCGCTGGGAGGGTGAGTCGGCGGCCGCTGTCTCCGCGCACACCGGCGACGCAGAGAACCGCATTGAAGCCACCCCATGACCGTTAGGTTTCTGTCATGACCGCCACCCGGCTTACGTCTCTAATCACATTCATCGCCGGCTCGGCGGGGCTGGTAATGCTCTCATCGGGTGAGCCGATCATCGTGCCCATCGCCGGCGCAGCCCTGGTCGTGGGGAGCGCGATCCTCTTCTCGAGACACTTCTGGCGGGAAAGTGACCGCAAACG
>DATKEA010000157.1:0-26396 GCA_035544615.1 Acidimicrobiia bacterium
CCCTAGCGCTGACAATAACAGGGGAGCCTAACCGTGTCGCGATACCTCATCCCGATGAGCGGAGGTGACCCCTTCGCACCGCCCCAATACCGGCGGGTAACACCCCGATGTTTGGAGAGGACGAAACCCTGGCAGACCGGGGCAAGATCCGGTGCCGTGGAGCAACGAGGAGGCGCCTGAAAGATGCACAGGAACATCTGGACAGCAGTACCCCGCCAGAAACATACAACGGCTGCGGCTTCGAACGGCGGTGCACCGATCACCCGATCCCGAGTGGTAACGAGCCACTCGTCGTTCAGCGCATACCGGCACATATGTCGCCGGAAGCTCTCCGGCTGTGTAGGGTCATAGACCGTGAGATCCGAGGTGCTGTACTCGACCGAACAGGCCTATATCGGTGACACCACTGCATCCGTCGAGTTGTACGACGGAGCGTTTCTTCAGATGTTCGGTCGTGGCGAAGGAACGGTCCTCTGGGGTGATCGGCAGGGTGGGATCGAATGGACGAACTTCCCTCCTCGGCGTCCCGACGGGGTTTATCTGCCCGACATCACTGGTGTGATCAAACTGGAAAGGTCGGACCATCCGATCATGTACAGGATGCGCGGGATAAGCCTCCTCCCGGATGACCAAGATCGACGACTCTTCGCCGGTCCAGTCCGCTGGTACACCGACGACCCGGATTTCCTATGGCTGAACGATCGGTGGGGCTATGAGGAGGGCGAGTTGAACCTCGAGACTCTCGGGTTCCGCACCTCCGCCCATGCCCTGCATCCAGAGCCACCCAAAGTGCGCACATAACGGCACATATTTCGCTGCCCTGCCACTGATATCAGAGGGTGTCAGCTGCGAGCTGGCGAAGCGCCCCGTGCCAGTCGATGTGCTGCCAGGTCTCAGCAACACGGCCGTTCTCGATCCGATAGATATTGATACCCGAGAATTCGATTCTGCGGCCCGTCGGCTCTATGCCCAACAACGGCCCGGTGTGGGTACCCCGATTGGTCTCCCGCACTGCCACCCGGTCTTCCGAGGCGAAGATGTCGTCGATGTCCACTCTTAGATCGGGTAGACCGGTGTGAAGAGCCTCAAGGAAGTCTCCTGCTCCGTCCTTGCCAAAGAAACGAGAAAATACTTCGACCATGTCGTGACGGACGAAGTTTTCGGTGAGGTTCTCTTTGATGGTTTTTGTGTCTCCGGCGTTCATCGCACCAAGGAGCCGAACGATCAACTCTTTGTTCTGTTCAGCGGTCATCCACTTGGACCCTACAAAAGGCATCCTCGGAGAGTTACCGACTAGCCACGCATATCGGCACATACTGTGCGCCAGCTTGGCCCGCAACATCAGACGCACGCTTCCCTACGTGCCTGTAGGTGCGTGTCCGGATTTGTTGTCATCAGGCATCTTTACCCTTCATGAAGGGGTCTCTCCCAAACCGACCGTGTCCGACACAGATGCGCCGGATCGCTCGGGTGGGCCGGTGAATGGAGTAGTTTCGCTGGCCGAAGCTGGCACCGCATCAGCAATATCTGCAAAGGGCTGGCTACAGGATGGCTACGCACGGACGATATGCGCGCAGAGGCAGTTGCTGGAGTTTTCCCAAGTGGCATCGGGACAATCAGAAGCTCCGCGGGTAGGACTCGAACCTACAACCAATGGATTAACAGTTACCCCTAGACCGTCCGTGTGGTCTCGATAGGTGTCGATTAGTGCCGTTCTGTCTACCTTTTCGAGCCGTACGTGTTGGCTGATGTTGTCCCGTGCGGTCTGGTATGGCTACACATTTGGCTACACCTACGAGGTGAGATCTAGACCTACTTACCGATGCAGAAGGCTCACCGCTAACCGCTATCACCCCACCGGGGATGTACGTATGTCAGCTGACACACTCTCTCAGGGGATCAGTGCTCGGGGATCCACATCACGTAGCTAAGAGAGGCTCCCTTGTACTCCGCGGTCAGTTTCCAGCATCCCGTCTCAGGTAGTTGAACGCCGACCAGCATGAAGTCGCCTAGGTCAGGATGGAAGCCGTTGGTACCGCGTCCACCCTCAGCGGTCGGAGCTATGCCGTCGAGATGCTCTGCTGTGACCGTGATGCTCGGGAATCCTTCGATCGCACCACCGGGGAAGCTCTCGCTCCACCAGAATGTCTTCGCGCCAAGAAGCCAGCTGCGATTGCGCACCTGCTCGATGGGTTGGATCTGGGTCCAGAGTTCGGCGGTCCCGTACCACACGGCGTCGTCGCCTGGGGATAGGTCATCCGGAGTTTCTGAGGCAGGAGTGAAGGCGTCGTGGCCCGGCACCGTCACCGGACAGGGCTCCGGCACATCGACTAATAAGGGCGCCGCCGTCTCCTCTTGATGGGTTGTCGAGGCCGATACAGTTGGCTTGATAATGGGCGCTGATTGAGCAGTCGCGGCCGTGGAATCTGACGCTGCCGTTGGCACTGATGACTCAGGCGTCGGCCATGTCAACATGCCGCCGAGAGCGCCGACTACAGTCTCTCGCAACCCGGAAAAGAGACCACGTGGCACGGATCGCTCTCATCCGCATCTGCGCCGCCGCCTGTGTCGGCGCCGCACTTCTCGCACTCGCTGCACTGATCGGCTTCGTCACGATCGTCGGCTCCGGCAAGATCGCCGACGCGGCCCGCGACTGGACGTTCTATATCCCCACCTCGTTCGCGCTTGGCTCGGCCGTCTTGCTCGCGATCGGACTAGTCGGCCTCTACCTACACCAGGAGACGCAACTCGGAGCGTTCGGAGCCGCAGCCTTCGTGCTCGCGCTGGCCGGAACCGTCGTCGCGGCCGGCGGCCAGTGGACTTACGTGTTCGTCGTCCCGCACTTCGCCGGCGTCACACCCGAACTCGTCAACGAGAGCACGGGCTCGGTTCTCGCCGGCTTCGTCCTCTCGTACGCGGTCTTGGCGCTGGGGTGGATTCTCTTCGGCTTGGCAACGCTGCGAGCGGCCGTATTCCCGCGCTGGGCTGCGCTGTGGATCGTCGCCGGGGCAACGATTGCGTTCCTCCCTCTGCCCTCGCGGACGCTCGTTCTGGCAATCACAGTCGGGCTGCTGGGCGTGCGGCTGCTACGCGGGACGGCCACGCCCGTCGAGTCGGCGCGGGATCGTCGCCACCCTTGAGGCGTCAGCTCGACCGCTGGCGCCGGTCGCTCCGTCGAGCTAGATGCGGACCGCCAGGACCTCCTGCTTGATCCACTCTTCGTCCTGCTCGACCATTCGGCGTGCTCGAACGGGAGACGGGCGATAACCCGGTCGCTCAGCTCCGGCCCGCTAGGGCATGCACGGTGCGACGAGGCTCGTGACCGGAGAAGGTAGGCACCGAAGCGACAAGAGACGTGCGTCTAGCGAAGCTTCGCGAGCGCGATGTCCTGTGTGCTCATCTCCCGGCCATGCGCCAACTCCCCGACGCTCCCACCGAGTGGCCGGATGTCGACACCGAAGCCTACGCTTATCAGTGTGTTCGGAGTCGGCCCATCACGGAATAACCAATCGGGCCCGATCAGAATCGAAGCTCCGCGGGTAGGACTCGAACCTACAACCAATGGATTAACAGTGCCACCCACGCCGTCCGTCCAGTCCGGGCTGGTGCTGTTTGGTGCGGCCCCATCTACGAATTTCGGATTGTCGTGTTGCCCGGTGCTGCCCTGTGCGGTGTGGTATGGCTACACATATGGCTACACCCAAAGTGGGCGCTGAACCGAGCGATATTGCCTGCGGTCTCAGGGGATCATCGCAACGCTTCGGCGAGCTTCTGTGATGGTGTCATCCATCTGAGGGTTTGTCTAGGCCGCGAGTTGAGCGAGTAGGCAGCTTCGTCGAGTTCGGCCTGGGTGAGCGTGGCCATGTCGGTGGTCTTGGGGAAATACTGACGAAGCAGGCCGTTGGTGTTCTCGTTCGACCCGCGTTGCCATGGTGACTTGGGGTCGCAGAAGTAGATCTGGATTCCGGTGTCGATGGTGAACTGGGCGTGTTCGGCCATCTCCTTGCCCTGATCCCAGGTCAACGACTGCCACAGATGCTCGGGGAGTCGTTGGATGACTTCGGCGAGACCGGTCCGCACCGATTCGGCAGAGTTGCCATCGGGGAGACGGAACAGCATCACATAGCGGGACCACCGTTCCACCAGAGTGCCGATCGCGGTCTGACGTTTACCCATCAAGAGGTCCCCTTCCCAGTGGCCGGGAACGGCACGGTCGTCGGCTTCGGCGGGCCGCTCGGAGATCATCACTGGATTGCGGATCTGGCCTTTGCCGGTGGGAGCCAGCTTCTTGGTGGGCCGGCGGATCGCCCGACGGGTCCGCAAACACGTGGTGAGCTCGTGTTTCAACGCTCCCCGGCCCTGGACAAACAGCGTTAGATAGATCGTTTCGTGCGACACCCACATCTCCGGAGACTCAGGGTATGTCTCTTTGAGCCATCCTGAGATCTGCTGTGGCGACCACCACAGGCCGAGTTTCTCCTCGACCATCAGAGCCAAGGCCGGGTTCGCCGCCAGTCTGCACACTTTCGGTCTCCGAGCCCTGCGGAGCGCCGCCTGAGCGGCACGATGCGCCCGATACCCAGACCGGCCGCCGTTACGGGCCACCTCCCGGCTCACCGTCGAAGCCGACCGGCCCAACCGACGAGCGATCGACCGCAACGACTCGCCGGAAGCCATCCCACGGGAGATCTCCTCCCGCTCTTCCAACGACAGATGCCGCGGCGAACGGATCCGAGGCCGTGGACGAACCCCGCCATAGCTCTCGACCATCCACCGCACCGACCCATGAGCCCGACCCAGCTCACGAGCCACCGTCCGCATCCCCACACCCTCGCTACGCCGATCCCAAATCAACGCCAGCTCGGATTCATTGAACCTCCGCACAACAACCTCCTCGACAGAGAGAACCAACTCTCGCCGAAGGAGTGATGCGCTGACCTATTGAGACCGCAGGCATTATGCGCTCCTAGCGAAGAACCCAATGCTGCTTCCATCGAGGCGCGGGCCTCCGCGCAATGATCGTTGAGGAGAGGTGTGACGCTGCCAGATCGGCACTGTCAGACTCACTGTCAGATCTCACGCCGTCTCACGTCGCTCGCCCCACAGCCGCTCCACAGACCCGCATTCACCTGCTGTTTCCCCTGGTCAGAGTGTTTTGACCGCATCTTTCGCAACGAGAAGGCCGCGGGTTCAAATCCCGCCAGCTCCACCAAACGCCCTGGTCAGGACGTTCTTCGACTTACCTGGCCCTTCGTCTCGACTGCCTTCGGGCTCCCCGTGTGACACAGGTGTGAACCCAGGCCGTAGCCGATGGACTGCTTCTCACCAACCCGGTTGAAGGCGTCAAGTCACCGTCGGTGTGGCCTCGTCGTCAGTTGTTCCTAACCGCCGAAGAAGCTGGGGCTGCTGGCCGATGCTGCCGGTGAGGGTGGGCCACTCATAGGGTTCCTCAGGTGGTCTGGGCCACGTTTTGGCGAGGCCGCGGCGCTGAAGGCGGGCAACGTTGACATCAGTCGTCGACGTGTTCGTGTGGAGGAATCTGTGACCGAGGTGGTGGGCGCCTCGTGTTCGGTCCTTCTAAGACCTACGAGGCCCGTACCGTCATCGTTCCGCGGTTCGTTATCGACCCGATTGCTCCGCTGGTAGCCGGCAAGGAGCGCGGGGACCCGGTATTCACGGCCCAGCGAGGCGGCACGCTACGGCTGAATACTTTTCGCCGGCGTGTTTTCGGTCCGGCCGCAGCGGCCATTGGCAAACCCGACTTGGTGCCTCATGATCTACGAGACACGGCGGCAAGTCTGGCAATCGGTAGCGGGGCATCTATCAAGGCTGTCCAGGGAATGCTTGGTCACGCGTCGACGGCGATGACTCTTGACACCTACCGATCTCTGTCTGAGGAAGACCAGGGAGCTTTGGCTGACCGCCTCGAGGAGCGCTGCGGGTAGCTGACCCATCAACCCTTCATGTCACATTGGCAACGCCGATCACATGCCCTTCCGGATCGGAGAACAGCCCTACGACAAGATCGCTCCCAGGCTCCTGGTAGGGACCAATGATGCGCGAGCCCCCTCCCTCCTCTGCTGTCCGGAGGGCGGCTTCTACGTCGGGCACTCCGACGTAGAACAGCACGCGATGCTCGAAGCCTGGTCCTCCGCCGACACCGCCGGGGATCCCGAAGCCAGCGCTGGTCACCGTCGGTGCCACAAACCCGTAGTCACCGACGATTTCCTTGGCTGCCGGCCCTTCGGTCTCGAACGTCCAGCCGAAGAGGCCTGTGTAGAACTGGCGAAGGCTCGCGGGATCGCGGCCGATAATCTCGAAGTGCACGACTGGCTGACCCATGATGGCAATTCTCCTCTGACCTAACCGAGTGCCGACCGACATCGGCACCATTGGGTGTAATACTAAAGTCGAAGCTTGTTGAAAACAAGTGTATGATGTCTGCCATTGAACCGCACAGGAGATAGAGCATGGCGACCACCCGTACCTATAGCGACGCCTGCGGGATTGCCCGTGCACTGGACGTGGTGGGGTCACGATGGGCGCTCCTGATCATCAGGGAGCTCCTGTTCGGACCACTGCGGTTCTCCGACCTCGAGTCAGCGCTGCCCCGGGCGAGCACAAACATCCTCGCTGATCGTCTTCGCGAACTCAGCGACAGCAGTGTCGTCACCAGGCGTCGCCTCCCCCCGCCGGCTGGTACGACCGTCTACGAACTGACCGACTGGGGCCGCAAGTTGGAGCCGGTCCTGAATGACCTCGGGGCATGGGGCTTGCGCATTCCGACGCCCGAGCCCGCCACGCTCGGCCCAACCTCGGTGCTGCTGTTCCTACGTGGCAGCGCCAAGGTCGACACCGAGACAACGGACATGGTGATCGGGCTGATCCTGGATGGGCGGGTGTTCACTGTGACGGTTCACGATGGACAGCTCCACATCTACGCCGGCGAGCCCAACGCTTCTGACGCATCCCTGGAATGCGATCCAGCGACCTTCAACGCCCTGCTCTCCGGCGACCTCGACCTCAAAACCGCGATCGACAACGGTCGAGCAGCGATCGACGGCGACAGGCCCAAGCTGGAGCTGTTCCTAGCCACGGTCCCCGACGAGCGGCGATACCTCCCCCGTCGCGGCCAGGGACTCGAGCCCGAGTGACCTTAACTCCAGCAACCGTCAGCGAGTTCGCCGCAAGGCTCGTGGGGACCGTACTTCTCCCGGACCACGAGGGCTACGACGATGCTCGCCGTGGGTTCAACACCCTTCACGACCATCGCCCTGCGCTTATCGTCCGTCCGGCCGACTCGGATGACGTCGCGGGGGCCATCAGGTTCGCCAAGGATGTCGGCCTCGAGATCGCTGTTCGCAGCGGTGGACACAGCATCGCCGGTTACGGGACGGTCGACGGCGGCCTGGTGATCGACCTCTCCACGATGCGGAGCATCGAGATCGACGAGGCCGAGAGCATGGCGTGGGTCGAGGCGGGGGTCACGGCTGGGCAATTCACAAGCGCGTCGACTGCTGCGGGGCTGGTCACCCCATTCGGCGATAGCGGGGATGTCGGGGTCGGTGGGATCACGCTGGGGGGAGGGGTTGGTTGGCTCAGCCGCAGTCTCGGGTTGACGATCGATTCGCTAATGGCCGTCGAGGTTGTGACCGCCGATGGGTCCACCCTCGCGGCCAGCGAGACTGACCATCCCGATCTCTTCTGGGCGGTGAGGGGAGGAGGCGGCAACTTTGGAGTCGTCACCAGATTCCTGTTCCGGCTCCATCCGATTGACACCGTGCTGGGCGGGATTCTGATGCTGCCCGCTAGTCCCGAGATCGTGAGGCGACTCGTCGACCTCGCTGCAGCAGCTCCCGACGAGCTGACGATGATCTCGCTCGTGATGAGGATCCCGCCGTTCTCGATCGTCCCGGTTGAGTCGCATGGGAAATTAGGGATCTTCATCACGTTGGTTTGGTCGGGCGACCTCGAGGCAGGTGAATCGGTATTGCGTCGTTTCCGCGATTTGGGACCGCCTATCGCCGATCTGATCCGTCCGATGCCCTATGCGGAGATGTATGAGCTCATGCCAGAGGCGCCGGCTTCGGTGACCTTCGTGACTCGCAATTTGATGGGCGATGAACTCGACGATCGAGCTATTGAGGCGATTCTCGCCCACATGGAGCCGGCACTCCTCCCCTCGGACGAGTCACTGGCTGCTGTCGAGATCCGCGTCCTCGGGGGCGCCATCGCTCGCATTCCCATCGAGGCCACGGCATTCGCTCACCGCCACCGAAAGATCATTGCCTCAGTCGTGGCGGCGGGATTTGACCCGAACGAGGGCGACAGCCATCGCGCCTGGGTCGAATCGCTGTATCGAGCAGTGAGCCACCTCGCCGATGGGGTATACGTGAACTTCCTTGACGTCGATGGCGAAACTCGAATTGGCGAGGCCTATCCCGAGTCAACACTCCGCCGCCTGACGGATGTGAAGCGTCGATATGACCCGACGAACCTGTTCCACAGAAATTTGAACGTACGGCCTTGATCCGTTCAGTCGCTGGGTGATGTTGCGCAGCCCTCAAAGTCAATCTTGCGCGATCGGCTACCGCAAAATGGGTGGCGCCACTGTCTCCATGACCTGATCTGCTGCAACGCGTCGGGACGACTTTGAGAGCACCGAACTCGGCGCTCGCTCGGTGCAGCGATCGGTGCCGAGGACGCGGGGTTCTGCTTAGGTTGGCCCCATGCCAATTCACAAGTGCCTCTTTGGCCTTCACGTCGACAGTGGGCACGATCGGTTGTTCCTGCGGTGGAGCCTGCCGTGACGAAAGTGATCGCCGACATCACCATGTCGCTCGACGGCTACGTCGCCCCACCCGGCGCCAGCGCCGAAGAGGAGGTCGGCGATGTCGACGAGCTCCAGGCCTGGGTCATGGACCAGGACCCGATCGACACAGAGATCCTCGAACGGGCGACTGCGGCGACCGGCGCGGTGGTCATGGGTCGACGACTGTTCGATGTCGTCGACGCGCCCGGTGTCTGGACCAAGGACGGTGGGTACGGCGCGCAGTTCGCGGGGACGCCTCCGTTCTTCGTCGTCACCCACTCGGCGCCGGACAATGTTCGCTTAGAGCGGGAGGTGGGCCTGCGATTCACATTCGTGAACGGCGTCGAGGCTGCCGTCGGACAGGCTCGGATCGCCGCCGGCGACGGTCACGTCGTGATCATGGGCGGTGGTGACGTCATCGGCCAGGCGATCGAACTCGACCTCGTCGACGAACTGCACCTGCACCTCGCGCCGATGCTGCTCGGCGGCGGCACACCGCTCTTTCGGCCAGGCACGCGCCAGGGCTACCGCCAGCGTCACGTGCGGCCTTCCAGCAAGGCCGTCCACCTCGTGTACGAGCGGCTGCTCAGCAGCGAACCGTAAGTCGACACGACCGATGCAAGGCACGGCCCAGCGGCGATGAACCGCTGCGGCGCCCTCTGGACGCCTCCCACCCTGCAGACGCTTCAGGAGGTGCCCGCCGTCGCAGGGCTCGTTCCGACCTGTGGGATCGGGCACGAGCCTGAATGGTCTGCCGCTCTCGTGGTGGTGGGCTGGCGGCGTCAGTCAGCCGACCGACGTCTTCATACGACATGTACGTTCGCGCCACGCAGGCAGAACGTCCGGCATTCCGCAAGGGACCGCTCGCCCATGTGCACATCCGGGTGCCGGGGCCGCCGTTACTCATCCGATGACCGCCTCAGCTCTTCCCCCCGGCGACGCTAACGATCTCATTGACCAGCTACGGGACCCCGAAAGCGTCGGCCAGCTCGCGCTGCCTATACCGAACCGCTTGAGGAACTCCTCGAGCACCTGGATGGGTGGGACTCGATTGGCTGGAATACGGACCATGTCTCACGTCAGTGATAGTCGACCACGATTCGGTCTATCGGAACTGATCGGGTTTTTGGTCGTTGATCCTGATGGTGGGACGACCTTGACGATCTCGCTGGACACCCAAGGCTGGCATCAGGGTTGGACACGTAGTTCGAAGACCGGAAATGCGTTGGCGGTGCCGTCAGGATCCTCGAGGATCTCCGCGGGGACCCATCGCCGGCCGATCCAGGGCAGGGCGGCTACGTACGGGGCCAGGAGCTCGCGGAAGAAGACGGCTGCTTCTGCCTTGCCCAGCTCTCTAGCCACCACCCGTTGAGATGTTCTTCCCCTATGCATTACTCCTTCGCCGGCGGCACGGAGATTGCGTACCCAGTTGACCTCTCCGTATGAGCCGATCACCCAGTGCCGGCCTTCGATCTCCACGACCGCCACCCCGGCAGTGCGAGGCTGGCCGCTCTTTCGGCCCCGGACCGTGAGCAGCATGTTCGGTCCCATGGGGATGCCCCACTCGAGCAGGGTCTGGACTAGAGGGTTGATCGCACGGATGAACCATGGGATCTCTGTCGCCGACCTGCCTCCTGGCTCTACTGGCATCGGTTGCTCCTCAATGCTTGATGTGCTCGGGTCTGACCCCGATCGCGATGAAGCGGGCCGGGAGCCACCTCAGGAAGGGAAGCCGGTTGAACAATCGGGGTATCCGCGGCGCCCGACCGGCCTTGCCCGCTCGCAGGTAGGGGAGCAGCACTCGATCCTGCATGACCACCTGGAACCCCTGGGTCACTCTGGTGGGGAACTGCCTCCGCTTCTGTACCCGCTCCAGGTCACCGGCTGAGGGAATTCCTTGCCTGAACGCCGGCACGAGGATGTTGGCGGCGGCGACCGCGTCCTGTATGGCCAGGTTGATGCCCACGCCACCCATGGGCGACATGGCGTGTGCTGCATCGCCGATGCAGAGCAACCCGGCTCGGGACCAGGTTTTCAAGCGATTGACTGTGACAGTGAGCAGTTTGATGTCGTCCCAGTCGACGAGCTCGGCCACCCGGTCTTCTACCGACGGTGCGAGCGAGACGATCTGTCGTCTGAATGCTTCGAGTCCTGCAACCTTGATTCGCTCATAGTCGCCCTTGACGATGTTGAAGGCACACTGCCAGTAATCCCCCCGGTCGATCATCACCAACAGCTTTCCCTCGTCGATCACCCCGAACGGGTGGCCCGAGTCCTCGGGTTGTTTGGGCAGCCGGAACCAGAGGACGTCGACAGGCGCTCCTTTTTGCTCAACCACCAGGTTCGCCCTGGCGCGAATGGTGGAATCACGGCCGTCGGCACCGACGACGAGGGCGGCGTGGACTTCGATCTCTTCGCCCTGCCGCTTCGCCCGGACGCCCCTGACCTGCCCATCGGTCTCGATCAGGTCTGTCGCCTCTGTCTCCATCATGAGATGGAACTCGGGGAACTGCTTTCCAGCCCGGGCGAGGAAGTCGAGGAAGTGCCACTGTGGGGTGAAGGCGATGTAAGGGGTCTTGATGCCGAGCATCGAAAGGTCGGCGACAGTCACCTCCGTTCCCCCGATCACAGCCGTGACCTCGGTGACCTTGTCGTGGGGTAGAGCGAGGAACTCCTCCAGCAGCCCGAGCTCATCGAGCACTTGCATTGTCGAGGGGTGAATGGTGTCGCCGCGGAAGTCGCGGAAGAAGTCGGGCCATTTCTCCAGAACGGCAACTTCGACACCGGATCTGGCGAGAAGAAAGCCGAGCATCATCCCGGCGGGTCCACCACCTGCGATGCAGCAATCGAACTCGAGGATCTGCCTATCCATGCTCCCCCTTCTGGAGGTCGATCTGTTCCGTGAGATAACACTGGAGTGCGGGGACGACAGCATTGGCGACCTCCTCAGTGCTGGCCGAAGCAAGCGGTTCGAGTCCAAGCACATGTCGGGCAATGCCCAGGCCAAGCACTTGGCTGGCGACTAGGGCCACCCGAAACTCGGTGTGGGACGTGTCCCCCGCCTCGGCTATAAGTGTCCGGACGGTTTGGGTGAGGAGCTCCATCAGCATTGTCGCCGCCGCCTCGTTGGTCGTTGCGGAGCGGAGCAGTCCGATCGTCTGTTCCCGAGTGATGTCCGCCTCCCAAATCTCGAGGACAGTCCTCGGTATCACATCACCGGGCTTCTCCCGGTCCATTTGGGCGATGGAGGCGATGACGTCGGTGGGCACCGCGGGGAAGTCGACGGCGGCGGCGAAGAGTTGTTCCTTGGTGTCGAAGTAGTGGTGGACGAGCGCCGGGTCGACTTCAGCTTCGGCGGCGATCCCCCTGATGGTCGCTTTTTCGTATCCGTGGGCGGCGAACTGTCGCCGGGCGGCCGCAAGGATCACAACCGAGGTGGGAGGTCGTCCCGGCCGTCGACCACTGCGCTCGTTCGACGGTCGGTGGCTCACAGCGACCTGCCCGACGACGGCTGGTTCGCCTGTTGTTGGGCGAAGACCCCGAGACCAACTCCGATGACGGCGGCGGCTCCGAGCCCGACCCACAGCGTTCCGGGTACGGACGCCGACGGTGCATGCATCAGCCACTGCATCTCCTCGAAGATGTAGGAGGGTGGCCAGAACCTGTTGAAGGCTCGGACCGAATGCGGCATGGTGGCGATGCTGGCGAATCCGCCGGAGGCGAAGAAGCTGCCGGCGACGACGACTCCCAGGATCGGTTGGACGGTTCGATACTCCTTGAGCCAGGTGCCCACCGCCAAACCGAGACCAGCACTCGCCACCACTGCCAGCGAGCCGACTCCGACCAGTGTGCCGATCCGGTCGGATGGCGGGCGGAGCCCGAACACTGCTGCTGCGACTGCCAGGGTGACCGCCACGTTGGCTGCCGTCGCCATCAGCCCGGCGCCCACCTTTCCCGCGGTCACCGACGCCGCCGGGCGGGTGGCGAGCCGGATCTCTTTGACCGTGCGGCGTTCCCACTCCCGAGCGCTCATCAGAGCCGTGTTGACCAACCCACCCAGCAGGATCGCAAGGACCACACCTCCTCCGGCGATGAATGCACCGCGGCTCACATCTTCGGCTCGGGTGGGCACCTCTTCGACCACCACACTGGTGGCACCTTGGTCGGCTAGGTACTCCTGGACGACACGGTCGACCCGGAGCCGCACGTTCTTCGTCACGTCAGTGTTGATGTTGAACGTTTCGAGGAGAACCACTGCCGGCTCTCCGGATGCGGCCTGGAGGCTGAAGTCCTCGGGGATGGTCACCGCCATGTGGAGCCGACCCTGGTCCACGAGCTCTTCCGCTTCCACCGGGTCCCGGGTGACGATGTGGAAGTAGGGGGAGACCCTGCTCTGGGCGTCCTCGAAGCTGCGGGAAAACTCAGCTGCAGTGGGTCCAGAGCTCTCGTTGGCGAATCCAGTGGGCCAGGCGTCCCCTCCCTGGCCGAAGAGGACCGCCGAGAGAATCATGAGGACAATGGGCAGGACCATCGGCGCCGCCGCTGCCTGCCGGTCGCGGCGCCATTGGCGCAGCTCCTTGCGCATCACGCCCCATGTCCGGTCGAAGAAAGCGCGCACCTGTTACTGGCCTCCTGGCAGGGATTGGAACGCCCGTCGCAGCATGAAGGCGGCCACGCCGAGGACAACCGGGATCAACACGAAGGCCGGCAGGAGCTCACCCGTGAGATGGAGCGCCGATTCACCGAGAGCGAGCTGCCTGGTGACGGAGAACACCCCGGTGGTGGGTAGAAACCTCGATGTCTGCCACAACACAGCAACCGGACCATCCCAGGCCAGACCGCGGAGGGAGTCTTCGAAACCGGAGAGGAAGTAGATACCGAGGGCAGTGGGGATCCCGATCGAGACCACGGCCAGCGTCTTGCGGACTGCCACCCCGATGATCGCTCCCAGCCCTGCTCCCAGGATCGTCATTACCAACGCCAGACCCGCAATAGCAAACACAGAGCCCTGGGGACGGAACCCGAAGACCACCACCACGACCGCGGCGACCGCCAGCACCGACACCAAGCTTTGTCCCAGCCCAGCGAGAACCTTGCCCGCCACCAGGACAGCCCGCGGTCGCGGCGACAACAACAGGTTCTTGGCCGTGCGGTCGCTCCATTCCGACGCCACCGCCAAACCCGTATTGACCAAGCCGGCGTAGACGGCGGCGAACAAAAGGATGCTGGTGCTGATGTAGGTGCCCATCGTCAGTGTCCCGGCAAACCGGGTCGTCTCCTCCACGACGATCACCGGCTCTGAGATTCGGTCCTCGAACACCCGGACCGTGTGATCGACACGGAGCGCCAGGTTCTTCGAGTAGTCGGAGTTGATGTTGTGGACGTGGAGTTCCACCACACCCCGACCCTGAGCAACCGCATCGCCGAACCCTTCCGGGATCACCACCAGTCCGATCGCATCACCAGAATCGAACAAGCGGCGCGCCTCCTCCGAGTCGTCGGTGACTACCTCGAACCAGGGCGCCTCTTCGGATTCGACCTTGCGAAGCGTCTCGAGGAATCTCGACGCCGCGGGACTCCGATCCTCCACCGCCACCACCACGGGGTTGGTCTGACTGGAAGGGACGATAAGCGAGTAGAAGAGAACAAAGGCGAGTGGGATCAGAATGCTCACCGCCATGAAGAACGGCTGGCGGATGAACCGCCGCCAATCCTTAACCGCTATCCACCACACCGCCATACCGTTCCCCTTAGGCCAGGCTTTCAGTCGCGGAGTTCACGACCGGTCAGCTCCAAGAAGACGTCGTTCAGGTCAGGCTCTCGGAGAGAAAGCACCCGGGCATTCACTCCCCGATCCCTCATAAGCTCGGCCACCGACAACAAAGTCGACTGTCCGTCGGCGACCCAAAGGCGAAACCGTGGCGGGTTGCCCTCGACCCGTAGGACACCAGCAAGCACAGACAGTGCCTCGACACCGGCAGTATCCAGGTCGGCGTCAAGCTCGATCACATCACTAGCAAGCTGCCGCTGCAGCTCATGCACCGACCCCTCGGCCACGATCCGCCCACCGTCCAACACGGCAAGCCGGTCGGCCAACGCCGCCGCCTCCTCCATGTAATTGGTCGTCAACAGCACGGTGCACCCCCGCCGGGCTGTCTCCCGGATCCGCTCCCAGATTGCGGCGCGCGACTGAACGTCCACCCCCAGGGTCGGCTCGTCCAGGATCAGCACCGGCGGGTGAGTGAGAAGGGCCCGAGCCAGGGCGAGACGCCGCTGCATCCCGCCCGAATAGGCCCCAACCCGGTCATCTTGACGACCCGACAGGCCTACCAGTTCGAGCACCTCGGCGATCCGCTGCCTACGCTCCAACGGCGGCACCCGATACAGCTGAGCGTGGAAGATGAGGTTCTCGTAGGCCGTCAGATCCTCATACAGGGCGGTCTCCTGAGGCGTCACACCCAACAAGGCCCGAACCCCGTCCGGATCCTCACCCGCCTCGATGCCGCCCACCCAGACTCTCCCCGAGGTCGGACGCAACAATCCACACACCAGGTTGACGGTGGTCGTCTTCCCCGACCCATTCGGACCGAGCAGGACGGTGACCTCTCCCGGGCGCAGATCGAGATCCAGTCCATCCAATGCCCGCAAGGGGTCCTTGCGTCCCCGGCCGAACTCCACGGTCACCGATTCGAGGCGGACCTCGACCGCGTCGGTCACAGAAGGTACCGGGCTCATCCGCCCACTCCGTTCCCCTCCAACCACGATGTCACCAGGCTTTCCACGAACCGAGCGGAACTGTCCTCCCACTCGCTGTCCGGGAGGTCCCGGTTGACGAGGAAGAAGAGGAACAACGGGGAGAGAAAGGCGAAGGCTGCCATATCGGCATCTAGGTCGCCCCGAAGTTCACCACGGTCCCGTCGGAGCTCCAGGTATCGGGCAAGGTGCCCAGTCCCTTCACCGATCACCGCCCGAAGCCGCGTACGCATCTCCGAGTTGGTTTGGGCGGTGCTGAAGAGCACCACGGCGATGCGGCTCTCCCGGCGCAACCTGGCCAGAGCCCCGTTCGCCAGCCCTCTGAGGGCCGATTCAGGCGGCAGGTCGGGAGGATCCGAAGACAGACCTTCGAGCTCCCCAAAATATGAACGCTGAGTTTCGAACACCGCGGCGAGCAGGCCTTCTTTGTTCTCGAAGTGATGGAAGATCAGGCCCTCGGCAACCCCTGCCTTCGAGGCGATCTCCTTGGTAGAAGTCCCATCGAAACCCTTCGCCGCGAACGACTCCAGGGCGGCCTCGACAATTCGATCACGACGGCTCGGCGAGACTGACTGAGTACTCACTCAACCATAGTACCTCACAGCCTGGGGCAGGCAAGGCGAACCTTGAACCTCGTGAACCGAAGCCCGTCGTGCCAGGCGACGCCGTTTGGATCCCGAAAGGGGGTGTTCCGCTCGACACTGAACACCAGCTACGAGCCGATGGTGATCCTCGCGGTGTATGCCCCGGCAGGAGCGGAGGAGATATTGAAGACTCTCCCGGACTTCACTGAGGTCCCAGCTGGGTCGAACCCTCGCGTGACCCTCGGCTGATCATCACCAGACCTGACGTTGTGAAACGACGTGAGGCGTCGTGTCGGTGCGCTGTCCTTGGTCAGAGACACCCGGCGACTAGTCGGCCAGGTGACACGCGAGCAAGCTCAAGCCAAGCGATGTCGGATCCACCAATAGCTCGCTAGGGCGAGCAGGGCGGACACGATCAGGTACGTGCTGGTTTCCGCCCACTGGAGCCGCCAGAACCGATCGGCAGACTGGTAGACGAGGCGTTGCCGGTAACCCGCGTCGGTGAGCTGAGTCAGACAGTCCCAGAGCGGGTCTTCGTTGCCCACCCTGGTAGGTGCGGTGTTGCCGCCGTCCACACCCGGCAGGCAATCGCGAAACCACTCCGGCACCGTCGCCGGGTCTCCGTCGGTGTCGATGGTCTCGTTGGCGATCACCCAGTCACTCCGATTCGGCGTATGCAGTTCGATGAGGAGCTGGTCGCCCCGGATCGTGATCCCGGCGAAGGTCTTCTGGCTGAAGGCGATGGTCTCGATGGTGGGAGGGATGAGGTTGGGTCTTACCCATATCGGAACCGCGATCTGGATCGCGATGAAAACAGCGAGTGTGATGGCCATCGCCAGGGTGGTCCGCCGGACGATCGCTCCAACAAGCGCGCCCAACGCCACGGCGAACACTGCATAGCCGAGTGGGGTGAGACCCCGCATGGCAAAGGACACCGGTGTCAGCCGCTCGGGCAGTGCCCCGCTGGCGCTGCTGACGGCACCATCGATGGAGCTGGACCACCATGTGATCGCCAGGCTCGTCACCCCGACGACCAGGGCAGCAATGGCCGTGGTCAGCCCCAGCTTGGTCGCCAACCAGCGTCTGCGGGTTACCGACTGGGTCCACGCCAGCTGATGTGTGCCCGCTTCCAGCTCCCTGGCGACCATTGGACCACCCCAAAAGGCACCGAGGAGTGCCGGCAGGACCGCCAGGACCACGATCCCGGCGGTGAACAGGGTACGGTCGGTGCTGGTCAACTGGTCGTATGGCGAACTGTTACCTGTGACGGCATCGGCGAGGTTCGGGCCGGTCACCGCGGCCACCACAACGATGGCCGCGGCGAGGAGACCGAGGGTGAGCGCCTGCAAACGAAGCTGCCGCCAGGTGAGCCAGGTCATTGCGCCACCTCGAGCGGTCTGCCTCTCGGACCTTCGGTCGGCTGACTCATATATGCAAGGACGAGGTCTTCAAGGCCGATCCGGCTCACCGACCATACCGGATCGGCGATTGGTGCCTCCGTACGTACGATAAAAGTGCTCTGCCGGTCGGTACTCCTCGCCTCGACGAGGTGCTGGTCCGAAGGAAGTCGGGTCGTGTCGCGCCGTGGCCCGACCAAGCGGTAGTGGGTGTCAAGCAGCGTTTCCACATCGCCGGAGACACGGACCTTGGAATCGACCAACACAATGATGTGGTCACAAACCCGCTCCAGATCGGACACGAGGTGGGAGGAGATCACGACGCTCATCTCATTGTCCGCCACCGCCTCCATCAAGCCCTGGAGGAATTCGCGACGAGCCAGAGGGTCGAGGCTGGCAACAGGCTCGTCGAGGATTAGAAGCTCCGGTCGTTTTGCCAGTGCAAGGGTGAGGACAAGTTGGGCTCGCTGGCCACCCGAGAGCCGGTCGGCTCTTTGTTTCGGGTCGAGCCTGAGCGCGTCTAAACGCCGCCATGCCAGCGCATCGTCCCAAGTCAGGTTGAGACGGGCTCCCATCTCCAGGTGTTCGGCCACTGTTAGAGCTGCGAATATCGGTGTGTGCTGGGCCACGACCCCGACCCTGGCAAGTTGCGCCGCGCTGCTGGCTGGCCGTTTCCCGCAGACCTCGATGGTGCCGGTGCTGGGACTGAGCACGCCGGCAGCAATATTGAGCAGTGTTGTCTTGCCGGCACCGTTGGGCCCAACGAGCCCTGTGACATGTCCGGCGGGGAGATCGACGGTGCAATCTTGCAACGCCCAGCGACGCCCGTATCGCTTGCCGAGCCCGCGCGCCTCGAGAATCGTCGTCACGCTACGTCCTGTTCGGCCCGAAAGGTAGAGGCAACCAGAGCTTCGATACTCTCGTGGTCGAGACCAGCCCTTCTCGCTTTGACCAGCCACGACTCCAGCTCTCTGCGCAACGGCCTGTAGATCTCGATCATGTCGTCGGGTAGCGAGCGGGTCACAAAAGTTCCCACACCGGGTCGTGGCTTGACCAGACCCTCGTGCTCGAGCTCGCGGTATGCCTTGAGCACCGTGTTGGGGTTGATCGCCAGCGACGCTACGACGTCCTTCACTGTCGGCAGTTGGTCCCCCTCGCGCAGCATCCCGAGGCGAAATGCGTGCCGCACCTGCTGAACCACCTGCAAGTAGGGAGCCACACCGGATCGGCTGTCGAGCCAGAAATCGATCATCGTCACTCTATTCTACTAAAGTATTAGCACTCTAATTAAACAGAGAGATGATGTCAAATGCGTCCTCCCGGTGATCCTATGAGCCATATGAGCACCACTTACTCGGTTCGCTTCGGAGGGCAAGGAATCGCGTCAGTTCGCATCCCTATTCGCCACGAAACGCGTCCGCTGTCGGTGGCCGGGTCGACGACCACTCCCGGTTGTGCGTGATTGCCAGGCTGGTGGTCCGGGCTACGGCCTGGCCGGTCTGTGACGCCCTCATGGACGGGCGAGCCCGGGATGGGATGCCCGAGCAGATCCTCGCTGACAACGCCAAAGTGTTCACCGGCCGTCTCGCCAACAAGCCGGCAGTGGTCTTGTTCGACCGGATCTGTTTGAACTATGGGATCTGTCATCTCCTCACCGCTCCCTATTCGACGACCACTACCGGCAAGATCGAACGGCTCCACAAGACACTGCGCAAAGAGTTCTTCTCTCAGCAGATGTTCGACACCATTGAGGAGGCCCAGGTCGGCTTGGATTACTGGGTGGAGCATTACAATCGTGTATGGGAGCATCAGGGGATCGGTGATGTTCCACCGATTCGCGGTTTCGCGCTGGCCGCCCTGACCGTCTTCGAGGCGATCGACGGTGACGTGGAGATCAGCGAAGAGCCTCCGCCGAAACCGAATCTGGTTATTCGTAGGGTCGACGCTGGAGGGCGGATCAGCATCCTCAAACACCGTTACCACGTCGTCGGCCGGTATCTCGCCGGCCGGGCGGTCACCGTCGAATCCTCGGATGGCCTGTTACACGTCTCCCACAACGGGGTGGTGGTCGCCACCCAGGCCCCGAAGGGACGTCACCGCGCGACGATAGGCGCGCGGCGTGATGTCGGCGGGGCCCACGGTTGCGGGGCTAGTGGCACCCTGGGTTTAGTACAAGGGCCTACCTCCCTCGCGACCGGGAAGGCTCGCAACGCACTGAGACGAACAGGTGGTTGTAGGTCATTTTGCGGACACCGTGCGTCCGCATAGCCCTTTACGGTCCGCGCCGTGGCCTATTACATCGTCATCTTTGATCAGGGGCCCGCGTGGATCGATTCCCTGCCGATGCGCGAACAACAAGATTGGGCAGGGCATGCGACATTCATGAACGCCCTCACCGAGGACGGCCTCGTCGTTCTCGGCGGCCCGATCGGCGATGGCACCCGACACGGTGCGCGTCTCATCGTCAGATCGGACACTGAGCAGGACGTCCGGGATCGTATGGCAGACGACCCGTGGGCGCAGTTGGGCCTGCTGGCGATGGTGTCGATCGAGGAGTGGGAGGTGTTGTTGAGCAGCGAGCCCGACGACTGAGCTCGGGACAACCTGGCAGAGTTGGGTTGGTTTATGCCGTAGCGGGCGCCGGCTGAAGGCCGACATGGCGTGACTCCCTGGGCTCGGGATCGTGTTGGGGCCCGCAGTCGTAGCCGCCGACCGCCCGATCGTGCCGAATATGGGTGATGCCTAACTCATAACCCGACGACAGTCGACAACAAAGGGCCTCTCGCCAGGTTTGTCCTTTTTGTCAACGCCGGGTGTGCTGCTGGGTGCACTCTGCCGGACGGTAGGCATCCGGGTGACCGGATATGCTGGCCCCTACGACGAGTATGAGTAGCTGTCCACTGGTCTGCCCACTCTCATCCCGCAGCGTGGCTGTATCGCCACCTGAGTTGTTCCAGATTGCCTGTCCTAACCATTAGCTCGTGGCAGTGTTGTCTCCCGGCCCGGTGTAGATCGTCACTTCGCCTCGCGGTTGGATGACCTCCACGACACTTACGCATGTCGAAGATCCCCAATGCGCAGGTGCGGAAACTGTCTGCCACGGCCTTGAGAGTTGTCTACACCTGCTCACTGGCGTGGACTCCGACTCCTGGGGGAGTACTGCCACCCACCTTCCTTATCTTCAGCTAGATCACGAAGTGGCCCAGAGGTTTCTGAACCCAAAGTTTGGCGTCAGGCAGTTCTCCTCCAACTGCATCGGATCGCTTGCTTGGTTGCGGTTGGGCTCTCGAGGACGCCAATTGTGTGTTGGGACGGCGATCGCATCGAGGCACGGTTCCTTGGCTTGGCGGACATACACGGCGAAACTACGAGGGGTTCTGTCAGTTGCTACGTCTCACCACGTCTCACGTTGCTCGTTCCACAGTCGCTCCACAGACCCATGATCGAGCGCTGTTTCCCCTGGTCAGAGTGTTTTGACCGCGTCTTTCGCAACGAGGGGGGTCACGGGTTCAAATCCCGTCAGCTCCACCGAGAATCGCCTTACCCTTCGTCCTGGGTTGCGTCTGGCTCCTCGTGTGACATAGGTGTGAAACAGTCCAATCCCCGAAAGGCACCTCTCAGGTTGAGAGGTGCTCAGGGGGTATGGAAGGTTCACGAATCATCGTCGGTTGCAGCCAGACGGTTGACCCTCTCGACCGGAATACCGAGATCGATCAGGCGGGAGGGAGCGGCTATAAGGGGTGACTGGTCGACATCAGACCATCGAGCGGTCATTCGTTTGCAGCCCCATTACTCGGCGAAGTCGGACTGATGCCAAGCAAGGCGCCCCTTGCTTCGACTGCTAACTCGATCTCACATGCCAACAAAGGTTGCAGATCGCCCAGACCATCCCGACGGCGACGCTCGCTGCGAAGGCGTTTCTTCTTTCCTAAAGAGAGAGAGCCTCGAAACACTGCTGAGATACGAGAAATAGAGGATCGAAGCCAACGCATAGAGCTGGGCTGTAGCCAAACGAGTATCGACCCTGGGTTGAACTAGGTCATTATTGGGTTGGGAGGCTTGCAGGCATCCTTCTGGTGGCGGTGCCAAACAAGCCCTCCCCGTGCATGAGATCAACACGCCCTTCCAAGCGAGCACCTAGTTAGGGGTGACGAAACCCAAGTATTCGATCACCACGCCAACCAACGGCACGCTCACCGATACACGAACGTCCCAGCCATCGTCTCTCGCCGTCATCCTGGCTTGGGTGTGGGGGGAGACGAAGCTGGGGAAGGGAAGCAACGCAAGGAGCTTGACGTCGTGCTGGCGGAACTCGAGTGAGGCGCCGTCGGTGATCAGCTCGAATCGGAAGCGAAAGGGAAACGCCTCCTCGACCAGGAGCCCATCGTCTGCCCATTGGCGTGTCGTCTCCGCTTCATCATCAAACCAGCGAACCCAATGCTCTTTCTCACCTTCGATCCGGACTTCCACGCGGATCGGCACCGCGTCGCCAACTTCGGGTAACCCCAGCAGTCCTCCAAATCGCCGTCCGATGATGCCCCCGCCCCGAGAGACACGTACCGCCCCTGAGGCGCTTGCGCCTACAAGCGACCCGTGGAATTGGCGCAGGACGGGCGGTAGACGGTCAAACTCATCGCCCATGACCCGTCGATAGAGCGGTAACGGCTCCAGGTAAGTGGACCACGACCCCTCGTGATCCTGCTCGAA
Organism: Acidimicrobiia bacterium; assembly: GCA_035544615.1. Taxonomy (GTDB): domain Bacteria; phylum Actinomycetota; class Acidimicrobiia; order Spongiisociales; family ZC4RG35; genus JARDZU01. Next base: position 22,254 of record DATKEA010000157.1, read on the forward strand.
TCGCCGGAGCAGCCCGATCAGCCATTCCTCACCGACAAGATCTCGCAACAGTATCTCTTCGGCTTGTCGATTGGCCTCATTGTCCATGAGTCGCCTGATGGCACGTCGCTCTCCGATCGACCCAGCAGCGGCCAGAGCCCTGGCATTCTCGATCGCCTTGTCACGAGCCCGCACATAGAGAGCGTCGACAGCGCGCTCATCTAACGATCCGCCAACGACATCGGCAAGACGAACCAAAGGGCTGTACTTGTCGGCGAGGATTCTCTGCACCGGGTCGATCGACGCCTTGAACACGTCGTGGACCCGCTTGAAGTCACGGGTCCGCCGCTCCGGATCAGTCTCGAGGAGTCCCGCTCTCCACAGGGCGATCCCGAGGTCGTGGTATAGGCGGGCATTGACCGACAACACGAGATCTTGGACCACCAGCGTCGTTTCGCCGGTGATCTCGTCGAGTGCCGTCAGCCAGCAGAGTGGGAGATCGCCCCGACGGGACTCCCGATAGGCTCGGATCGTACGGAAGTACTGGCTGGCGAAGAGCAGGTCCAACTCCTCAACCCAGTCCGGCTCCTCGAACACACCGTCGGCAAGCGCCTTCTGAAGACGCCTGGTCACATCCAGATAGACGGTCGGGTAGATGGCGAGGCGGCTGTTCTCGGCATCGAACTCCGCGATCAGCGTCTGAAGCTGGGCCACCACCTCATCGACCGTTGACACGACCGGTTCGACATCGTCCAACATCCCATCGCCCGGCTGGATGTCCGGCTCGGTTTCAGCGATGAGCTCCGGCCAATCGGGACCAAGGCGCTCGAGCCAGCGGAGAACTGGGAACAGCAACGGGAACTGCTCGCTTGGTGCGAGTACCAGGCGAGCAAGGACGGCGCTGCGATCCTCAATATCCTCGAGTCTGCGGTCGCGGACGGTCTCGTCTTCAGCGTCGACCAAAGAGACCCCTCCCCACCAGGCGGCCTCCCGGGCCTTCTCGAAGCTGAAGTTCGTCACGAACTCGTCGAACTCGCCGGCGGCGATGTCGAGAAGACCGAGGCCTGGGGCGTATAAGTCTCTGATTCGGTCTTGCACAGGACCTGTGGCTGTGCGCAAGGCGCGGTTGACACTCACATGGTCCCGATAGCGACTCTCACGATCGGGGTCGATCGTCACCGCCATGAGAGCCAGCGGCAGATCATGATTCATGTGAGCGTTGATACCGAGGAAGACGTCCTGGATCAACAAGGACTCGGTCTGAGCGGCATCGAAGGCGATCCGCCACGGTTTTGGCGCCCTATCCGGGTCTTCCTCGTACGCCAGCAGGGCCTGGCGGTAGAGATCGGCAAACGCGGGGATATACCTGCGCAGCCACTCAGGGTCCTCGAACTCACCTCGCTCTACCCGATCGCTCAACTCTCTCGTCATCTCGGCGTAGGCCGTGGCGAAAACCCCTCGCTTGTCGCGCTCAGAAACAAACATTGACTCGAGAGCGGTGAGACCACTCAACACATCCTCGGTGGTTTCCCACCGAGCAGATAACGAGAGCAAGCCGTCGGGCAAGGCCATGCCTATCAATTGCGACCCAGCGAAGGCTACTCGTATGCCCAGCTCATGATGTTCCAGTGCAACAACTGGAGGTCTGTCTGGTTGGCGGACAGGTGAGTCCTCCATCCGTGGTCCAATCGGTCCCAGCGTCGCTCTCCCCAGGGTGTCCAATCTGATGAATCTCCTGGATAGCTGCCGGATGGGTGGGTCTGCGAGGAGTGTCCCCAGGTGCGACGGAGCCTGATGATTGATCGAAACGACATCGGAGTTGGCGACCGAGAGATTGTTGGAGTGTCTCGATTGAGGTAGGCGACGAATGACTCTGGCGAGAAGCACGCAGCGCCGGTGGCACAGGTGTGACACAGGACCGTCAGTCAGGCCTATAGGACCTGGTCACAGCTGTTTGACCGCATGTTTCGCAACGAGGGGGTCACGGGTTCAAATCCCGTCAGCTCCACAATTTCACCCCGTGCTAGTTGGAGAAACGCTCGTTCGCCATTCTCCGCACGAGGCGGTTGCAGGGAACGAGCGTGCCAAAGGGACTCCAGAGCGGTCGCCGTGACTCACACCATGAGCACCTCGGGGGTTGAGAGGTGCTCACGAGTCATACCCCTAGCGTCGACTCACAAGGCCTCCGCCAGGGGCAGGCGTGGGTACTCGCTGCTCTGGTCGGGGTCAACATGCTCCCACCGGCCCGAGCGAATCCGGCTGCGACCAGGAGGGGTCCGACGTGGCGGTGACACGCGTCGAGTCTTCCGGCCCAGCGGACACACCGGTCGCGTAGACCACCGCCCAGACGAACCAGAGGACTCCGGCCCAACGCAATTTGGTAGCTACATGATGGTGGGGTCGTCGTTTTCAGGCCCACCACACGTCCGCGGGCGGTCAAAAGCGGTGACACGGCGGCGATCGCGACCTTGGAGCACACAGCTCGCATCACTTCAGCTGTCTTGGCTCGCTTCTGTTGGGATGCATATATGGGCCAGAAGAACGCGGTCCCCTGTAGGGCATACGCTCTCAAGTTCAGGCATTGGGATGCATATATGGGCCAGAAGAACGCCATCCTCTGTATTGCATCCGCTCTCAGGCTCGGGTGTTGACGTCTCAACCGGCACTGCAGTCCCATGTGCGTGGGGCACGAGGCGGGCACCATCCGGGGCGTATACCGATATCGCGTCCCGGTCCACCACATCGTCCGTCTCCGGCGGTCCAGCCGATGCCGGGAGACCCCCGATCAGCAGCAGGGACGAGATGACAACGACACTCAGCTTGGTTAGATGCATGAGGGCGAAGGTAAAGACCCGCCCCGTCCCTGTCATCGGTAGGGGCTACCCAACTTCTGGGATGCGATACCTAGTTTGTTGGCGATTCGAGCAGCCGCCGTTCGCGGGCGACTTCGACGGCCTCTTCCCGGGAGCGAACCCCCAACTTGGAGATGACCGCTGCGACATGATGCTCGGCGGTTCGAGTGGAGATGAAGAGCCGATCGGCCGCCTCCGCGTTGGTGAGGCCGTCGGCGAGGAGAGCCAACATCTCGGCCTGCCGGTCGGTGAGACCAGCCGGGTGGAGTCGAGTTGATCTTCGTGGACCGGCTGGCACGCCGGCCACCCCTTGGTTGCGCAAGCTCCGCCGAATCCGGCGGGCGAGACTGGCCGCCCCGATCTCGTCGAGAATGCAAAGGGCTTCGAGCTGACCTGCCGTATCGCCCCGAGACAGGGCGACGGCCTGCTCAAAGGGCATATTCAAGGCAGCGAAACCTTCCGCCGAGCCTCTCCAATCGCCGTCCATCAGGAGCCGTTCGGGTTTGGTTAGCCGGTGCTCGAGGTCGGGGGCGTCGATGCCGAGCAGCCACAGCCAGAAGATGAGGAAGTCGAGATCGGGCTCGTCGAATGCCGGCGGGCGCGAATCCCACACCGCTTGCTTGGGATCGAAAGGCACACGATCGTCCAGCCAGTGTGCCTGAGCCAGTTCGACGTGGACTGCCTCGTTGCTGCGCGGGCTCATCTGGGCCAGGGCAACCGTGGTGCGCATCGTCTCCAGAGCGGTTGGCACGCCCCGTCTCAGCTGAGCGATACCCACCGTGGTCTGAGGATAGATCGCCATGTTCTGACCGAGGTTCTCCCAAGTCTCCATCACACCGCGAGCCTCGTCTTCAGCCTCCATGAGATGACCATGACGGAGAAGCATCCGTGCCCTCGACGACAGGGCGAAGGCGCGGACATCGTCGATCTCGACTTCCTCCGAAAAACGCAGTGCATCGTCGATCGCTTTCTCCTGGGCCGGCGCCGTCTCCACGGTGCAGGCCTGAACCCTCATCACGTGGATCATTCGCTCGGCCTCCAATGAACCCGACCGACGGGCAAGGGCGAGGGCTTCAGGACTCTTCTGCCATGCCATCGCCGCACTGGTCATGGTCCACAACTCCATAGCCAGGGCATATGCACGCGTTCTATCGTCGCTTTCTATATCTCGAGCTTCGATGATGGCGATTCGGCTCTCACGCATCTCGCGGTGCAAGACGTGGATAAACGAAAGGTCGGACAGAGCGAGAGATAAAAGGTTGAGGTTCCCTGACGATCGAGCCAGGTCGACGGCCCGGGCCGCCGCCTCCCT